>NZ_JBDVDQ010000001.1:0-76558 GCF_039941875.1 Nonlabens sp.
AATTTTTTCTGATCTCAATGTCGTATTCTTTTTCTGCCATATCAACAAGCATATCAAAAATAATTACTTTCTTATCTGCTCGTTCTACTAGATGTTCTGCTCTTGCTTTCTGCTTTTCAAGCAACTTGACTTTTGCTTCTAATTCGATAATTTTTTGTTCAGGTGTTTTAGACATGCTTACAACGGATAGATTTTCCCAATCAAAGGTACCATATTTACGAAGCCATGAGGTAATTGTTGATCTTGCTTGAATACCATATTTTAAATGAGCATTCAATCTATCGAGTTGTCCTGATTCAATTTCTTCTACCACTTGAAGTTTAAAAGAAAGCGAGTAGTCTTTTTGGGTACGCTTTACATAACTAATGTTTATAGGTGTTTCCATTACACTAAAATTTTAGTGTATCGCTATTCTAGGACGAGACACATCAGTAATAGAAAAAACCACTGCGAGAGCAGTGGTTTTTTTTGTGTTTATAATTTCGCTTTCGCGAAAGCGTAATCCGGTTATTTTATCACGACAGTATATTTAATTTTTAAAAACAAAACTTAGTTGCTTTAGTAAAAAAGTTCTAGAATCAATGAATCGATTTTATGAGCCTAGATAATAATGTGTCAAATTGAAAAAGAGGTAACGTTATTTTTTATTTTAGGTGTTTATTGGGCGTATGTTTTGTTAGTCTGACTATGATAAACCCTATTTTATTATCCTTTATTTAGCTTTATAATATTATGAAAAGGATGATTTTTTGCTCTTTTTTAATTAACATAAGAATTAATTATTCCAAAAAAAACAAGCAACTTTAAGATGTGCCAAAAGGAAACCAAAATTGCAGTTATAATTCCAATTGGTTTAACAACAATATCTACATAGTCAGAAATTTTTTCTGCTATATTTTTTCTTTTATAAATTTCATGTTGAAATGTATAACCTCCATTTTCTAAATAAATTATTCCCTTATATTTAATTCCGTAAAAAGCCTCGGTTGTATGTTCATAAACATAACCGTCATCTAATAACATTTTAAACATCATATATGATTCCGATTTCTCAAAATTTAGATTAGCTTTTTCAACAATTCGATCAGGCCTATTCGGTATGTCTCCAATATTTTCAGACATATATTTTAAAATCGAATCTAATTTTTGATGTTTGTTCATTCCTTAAATACGTTCTAACTGGTGATATCTGTACGAATATAAAACAAATAAGACCAAAAAAACGGATAAGTCCCTACTTAAAAGCGACTTATCCGTTTACCAATAAATGTAAAATATTACTTTTTATCCAACCACACACGAGCATTAACAAATGCTTCTAACCATGGTGTTGCTTCGTCATTTTTACGGTCTGTAGGGTAGTGTGCCCAGTTCCATGAGAATGTAGATCGCTCTAGGTGTGGCATCATTACTAGGTGACGTCCATCTTCACTATTCAGCATCGCTGCGTTATAGTCAGATCCATTAGGATTTGCTGGATAACCTTCATAAGCATAGGTTGCAGGGATTTGGTAATCGCTGCGGTCCATTGGCAACTGGAATTTACCTTCTCCGTGTGCTGCCCATATTCCTAGTTTGCTACCTTCTAAAGATTGTAGCATAATTGAATTGTTATTGGCAATCTCTACACTTGTAAAGTTACACTCAAACTTACCAGAATCATTATGTAACATCTTAGGCTTTACATCATGATCAGGATTAATTAATCCTAGTTCTACAAATAACTGGCAACCGTTACAAACACCTATACTCATGGTATCTGGTCTAGCAAAGAAGTTCTTTAATGCCGTATTTGCTTTTTCATTATATAAGAATGCTCCAGCCCAACCTTTGGCACTTCCCAATACATCACTGTTAGAGAATCCACCTACTGCGGCTATAAATTGAACATCTTCTAGAGTTTCACGACCAGCGATAAGGTCCGTCATGTGTACGTCTATAACTTCAAATCCTGCTAGGTGCATGGCACGTGCCATTTCTCTTTCAGAATTACTTCCTTTTTCACGTATTACAGCAGCTTTTACTCGTTTTTGAGGTAATTCTGGTAATTTTCCTGTGAAATGATCAGGGAATGTAAATTCTAACGGCTGATTTTTATAGTTAGCAAAACGCTCGTCTGCTTTACCATTAAAAGATTGTTTTCTATCTAATAAGTGAGAAGTTTGATACCACTCATCTCTCAATGCGTTGATATCTAATTCTAGGTCATTTATTGTTAAAAATGGTTGATCTGTTGCTTCTCCTAGGTGGTAGTATTCAACATCTGCAGCTAGTAAGGCACTTTCTACAGAGGTATCTGTTACTTGTAAAATCACACCTGTATTTTCTGCAAATAATACTTTTACAAGATCTTCATTTACGTTTTCTAGGTCGATATCCATTCCCACGTTTTGAGAAGGGAAACACATTTCTAATAAACTAGTTATAAGTCCACCGCTAGCAATATCATGTCCTGCAAGTACTTTTCCTTCTTTTATTAGATTTTGGATGGTTGTCCACGCTTTCGCGAAAGCGAAACTATCAACAATATCTGGACATTCTGTACCTATTTTATTCTGAGTTTGAGCAAAGCTAGAACCACCTAATTTATGGTCGTCACCACTCAAATTAATATAATAAATAGGTGCTGAGGTGTTGCGCTGTAAAACTGGCTCTACTATATTACTAATGTTATCGCAAGAACCAACGGTACTTATAATAACCGTTCCAGGAGCAAGAACATCCATATCTGGATATTTTTGTTTCATAGAAAGACTGTCTTTACCTGTAGGAATATTGATGCCTAGATCTATGGCAAATTTACTTACCGCTTCTACAGCAGCATATAAACGAGCGTCTTCTCCAGGGTTATTACATGGCCACATCCAGTTTGCACTTAAACTTACACCTTTAAGTCCTTTTTCTAAAGGAGCAAAAACTAGGTTAGTTAGCGACTCGGCAATGGCGTTGCGAGAACCAGCCTCTGCATCGATTAATGCAGCAACAGGAGCGTGACCTATAGTGGTTGCAACTCCATTTTTACCGTTATAATCCATAGCCATTACACCTACGTTATTTAACGGTAGTTGTAATTCTCCACAAGTCTGTTGTTTTGCAACGCGACCTGTAACGCATCGATCTACTTTATTAGTTAACCAGTCTTTACAAGCTACGGCTTCTAGTTGTAATACTTGAGAGATGTATGTTTTAATATCGCTTGCGTTGTAAGTAACGGCAGCATACTTGCGCTCTATGGTTTTATCGTCCATGATAGTTTTAGGACTAGAACCGAACATGTCTTCTAGAGCAAGATCCATAGGACTGCGTCCATCTTTCTCGCTGAAAGTGAATTTATTATCGCCAGTTACTTTACCGACTTTATATAAAGGAGCGCGCTCACGAGCCGCTATTTCTTCTAGTATAGGAGTGTCGGTTGCATCCATAACCAGTCCCATACGTTCTTGTGATTCGTTACCTATCAACTCCTTACGAGATAGAGTAGGATCTCCAGATGGTAATTTATCAGTATCGATAATACCGCCAGTTTCTTCTACTAGTTCTGACAGACAATTTAAGTGTCCACCTGCACCATGATCGTGAATAGATTTTATAGGATTGTCCTCACTTTCTACCAGTCCACGTATTGCATTTGCAGCACGTTTTTGCATTTCTGGATTAGAACGTTGTACGGCATTTAATTCTAGACCAGAGTCTAGTGCGCCAGTGTCTGCACTACTTACGGCAGCACCACCCATTCCTATTCTATAATTATCTCCACCCATAACGATAATGTCATCGCCAGCGTCTGGAGTTTTCTTTAAAGCTTGTTCTTTTTTTCCATAACCTATACCACCAGCTTGCATGATTACTTTATCAAAACCTAGATTTTGATCACCTTCTTGATGCTCAAAAGTCAATACAGAACCTGTGATTAATGGCTGACCAAATTTATTTCCAAAATCGCTCGCACCATTTGACGCTTTGATAAGGATATCCATAGGTGTCTGATACAACCACTTGCGTGCGTCAAAACCATTTTCCCATGGGCGTTCTTCATTTAATCTAGAGTAACTAGTCATGTAAACTGCCGTACCAGCTAGAGGTAAAGAACCCTGTCCACCTGCTAGTCTATCACGTATTTCTCCACCAGATCCTGTTGCAGCACCATTAAACGGCTCTACGGTAGTAGGGAAGTTGTGTGTTTCTGCCTTAAGTGATATTACAGAGTCGAATAAACTCGTCTGATATACATCTGGCTTGTTCGCTGTTTTAGGGGCAAATTGCTCTGCCTGTGGTCCTTCTACAAATGCTACGTTATCAGAATAAGCACTAACTATATCGTTAGGGTTTTGTTTTGAAGTTTCCTTAATTAATTTAAATAAGGAAGTAGGCATCTCTTCACCATCAATAATAAAAGTACCGTTGAATATCTTGTGACGACAGTGCTCAGAATTTACTTGTGAGAAACCAAATACCTCACTGTCCGTTAATTTACGATCTAGTTTTTCTGAAAGAGCTATAAGATAATCGATCTCATCGTCGCTCAATGAAAGTCCTTCTTGCATGTTGTACGCAGCGATGTCGTCTATTTCTAGAACACCTTGTGCTTGTACATTTACATCATATTGAGACTGGTCTAGACCATCAAATTTTTGAAGTAACATTTTATCATAAGAGGAGTCTTCTTCACATTTGTGAAATTCTTCTATACGTAAAATACCTTTAATCTCCATGTTTTGAGTGATTTCTACAGCATTTGTAGACCATGGAGTAATGGTAGTCGCACGAGGTCCTGTAAAATGACCAGATAAAGTACTGGCATCTAATTTAGGAGCATCGGCAAAAAGCCATTGTAATTTAAGATCATCTTCTGTAGAGATCGGTGCTTGGGTTTGAACTGCGTAAACTGACTTGGACGGATTTCCGTAAAAATGGATCATTTGAGCGCTTTTTTGGGCTGCTGCAAAGATACTTTTTTAGTATGATATTTGTTACTGTTACGCTTGCGCGAAAACGTATTTATTAACGGACTTATTTACAATTTAATGGTATTAGTTTTATCTAATAAATTCATAAACATAACCTAATCGCAATTCAGTAAAATCTGCCTGACCATAGTTAGCATTAATATGTGCACCTATGTAGAAATTATGATTTTTAAAATCATTGGTTCCTAATGGGTAATAATTTATACCTACACGAGAATTGATTAGATGTCTCATTTTATATCTGGTATCTAAATCGGCAAATTGCCATCCATCAGGGAATTCTCTCGGAGGATTATCCCAACCTTCATTAATAGAATAATCTATTTTATAAGCTGGTTTATATAGATTTGCTCCTATAGCTAGTTCTATGCCTATATAGTTCAATAATAATTCTCCTTTAAGATAAACGCCTATGTTGGTCGCGTTAGAAAAAGCTTTTCCTTTCATATCAGAAAATCGCTGGTTTTCCCTGACTAGATATTCACCATCGTTGATATAATCATAATAATGCTGGTAGAATCTGTAAAAAGCTCCTATTCCTAATTTCCAAGTTCTGTTGTATGTTTTACCGTATTCAACACCTACTGTATAGACTTCTTTCTTACGATTAAAATAAGGAAGATCACTGAAGACTTGAAATCCTATACCTTGGTAAATCGATAGATAAGATGTTTTTATATGTGATGAAGTAGTAGATTCTGGATGTAAAACTACCTTTTTAGGTAGGTAAGTAGCATTTATAGAAACTAAAAAGGAATTAAATCCATTATTAGGCAAACTGGTATGACCGTTAGAATGGTGCACAACACTTAAACCTGTGCTGTAATTCCATTTTTCAGTTTTAAGTAATTGATAATTTAATAGAGCTCTAAATGTCCAGGTTACATCAGTACTTATAGCGTGATTTAAAGAATTATTTACAGCGTCATATTTTTGAGTAAAATAAGAAGCGCCAAGACCTAGGTAAGTATGTAATCTGTTATTATTAAAGCTCTTAAACTTTATAAAGGGTAAAATAGAGTAGGAGCTACCTAAAATTTCATTGTTACCATAATTAGAATAACCTAGGCTTATTCCAGTTTCTGGAAACTGTAATCTTTGATGCCACTTAATTTCAGGATTATCTTTCTGTTGTGAAACATGAAACCAAAGTTGGGATTGTAAAGCGCGATCAGGAAACTCTTTATTAGAAGGCAGGCTTTGACCTAAAGCGATTTCTGCACCATAGGAATACTTTTGTGCCGTAATCGAAAAGCAAGATATACAGAAGATTAAAAGTGTAAAACGTTGTACCTGGCTCATTAAATTTATTAATGCTGCTAAAATACATTTTAATAGAATAGGGATAGGTTGAAATTCCGCTTTCGCGAAAGCAAGATAAAAACAACACATAAAAAAAGCCGCTTATTACAGCGGCCTTAAAATCTTGTTTCTATAATACGTATTAATTCACAATCACTTTAAAAGTTTTGTATACAAAGCAAACTAGAGCCGCTGCCTAATTTTCAAGTTGATTGTAATGAACGATAATTTTTTCTAATTCTTTATTTGTAAGTGGCTTTTCAATAAATCCATAAATCAAATCATTTTCAATTGCTTTAATTTTATCCTTTGTCCACGTACTTGTAGTTAAGAAAACAACGATTACGTCACATCTATTTTCTTTAGGTAGTTTTGAATATTCTTCTAAGAATTCAAATCCATCCATTTTGGGCATATTGATATCTAAAAAAATGATGTTAGGTTTTACAATGTCCTGTCCTTTAAATTTATTTTGTTTTTTTAAAAAATCCAATGCCTCTAAGCCATTAAACGCTTCAAATATATCCGCTTTAATATTAGCTTTTTCTATTATTTTTTTATTGTAAAAATTAGTAGACGGGCTGTCGTCTACTAATAAAATGCAATCGATTTTTTTCATAAAATTATAGCGCCTTAAATATTCTGATTAAACAATCACAATTGTTCATGCTTATCGATTTAAAAATCAAAAATAAACGATTTAAAGCATTTTTCACAGCTTAAATAATAAACGATATTCTTTAATTTTAAACTGTTATAAGTGACGCATTAATTATTTAATCGTTGTTTTTTATTTTTTTAGGTAAGTAAAAAATAAAGTCAGAGCCTTTATTAAGTTTTGATTTCACTTTAATTGTACCATTATGGTTATCTATAATTCTTTTACAGTTAGCTAAACCTATACCAGTACCTTCATATTCTTCTTGGCTATGAAGTCTTTTAAATACATCGAATATAATAATCTGGTATTTTTCATCTATTCCTATACCATTATCACTGATAGTGAACTCATAATTATCGCCAGATGATTTGTGAGAAATATGAATTAATGGTGATTTTTCTCCTCTATATTTAAGACCATTTGCAATTAAATTTTGAAATAATTGTCTTATTTGTGATTTATCACAAATCACTTCAGGGAGTTTATCAACATTAATTAAAGCTTTGTTATCATCAGCAGCAGTTTTTAAATCTTTTAAAACATTGTGCACAACATCATTGAGGTTTACTTTTTCAAAATTTAATGATTTGTCATCTAGTTGAGAATATATTAATAGATCATTAGTTAACGTAATCATTCTACTAGAAGCTTGTTCTATAAAATCTAAGTATTGAAAAGCATTTGGATCTAAAATGTCACTATACTCTTCCTTGAAGAGGTCGGTAAAACTAGTAATTGTTCTTAGTGGTTCTTTAAGATCATGAGAAGCTAAGTAAGCAAATCTTTCTAACTCGATATTAAGATTTTCCATTTTCTTTTGAGAAACTTTATTACTATCTATATTTAGAATAGTTCCTATCATTTTAATCTTACTGTTTACTTCTTTTTGAACTTGGGCATTAATTTTAAACCATTTTGTTCCATTATTTTTTGTTTTAAATAAAACTTCTTGAACGAAGGGTTGTCCATTATCAATATGTTCCTGAATTTTTTCTTGAAAATCCGATCGTTGATCTGGTTCAATTAATTGAACAAGTGAACTGAATGAAGGTTGATACGTTTTTTTAGAAATCCCTAGTTCATTATAAATTACATCTGACCACCATAATTTATCCTCTCTAATGTCCATCCATTCCCATAGACCAGAATTAGTGCTCTCTAGAGCGAGTCTATAACGTTGCTCTCCATCTCTTACCTTTTGTTCCATCTTTTTAAGTTTGGTAGTTATTATAGCTACACCTATAATGGAAATAACATTACCCTCTTCGTCTCGTTCGTGAACTTTATCTGTGCTTAGAAGCCATATTTTCTGGTTGGTTTCCTTGTGAACAATTCGGTATTCTATTTGAAGCTCTTCTTCACCTTTAAGAGATTTGATTTTATCATGATGTTCTATTACTGCGTGGAGATCTTCTGGATCAATTATTTTTGAAAGTACATTTGCTCCTAGGTCAATAATTTCTTGTTCATCGTATCCAGCATAATTCCATATACTAGAACTGGAATATATATTTTTCTCGTTTATTACATCATAAATGTATAAGATCGCTGGGTTTGATTTGTTTAAATAAGTTAAGAATGTATTTAATTTCTCTTTTTCATAAATTGCATTTTTCAAATTATGAATATTAATAAAATTAATTACTACACCTTGAATACTATCTCGCTGATTGCGATAAGGAAAAATCTGTAAATGAAACCAGATTTCTTCTTTGTTTTTAATTTCACATTGAAAAGGTTGTAATGTTTTTATAACCTGTGCTGAGTGTTTTATTAAGTCTTCTCCTCCTATGGTACCAGAAAAGTCTGTAATAGATCTACCTATATCTTCTTGCTGTAATTTAAAATGATCTGTAACAGATGGTGTAAATTTTCTAATATGAAATTTTCTGTCTAGAAATATTGTTCCTACATTGATGTTTTGCATCAAGTTTTCAATATCTGCGTTTAGTTCAAAAAGTTCTTCATTTTTTGCTTGTAACTCAGCATTTACGGTATGTAACTCTTCATTTAAAGACTGTAATTCTTCATTAGTACTTTGTAATTCTTCATTTGAGGCAAGCATTTCTTCGTTAGTAGCTTGCATTTCTTCATTTGAAGTTTCTAATTCTTCAATGGTAGACTGTAAATTTTCGCGAGTTTCATTTAAAGCTTCTTTAAGTTCTAAAACCTGATCAACGTTAGAGACTATTTGTTTTTGCTCAATTAAGGTAATCTCATTTTTCTTAGGTAAATTTAACTCTATTATCGTTACTAAGAAACAGCGATTTTTTAGAGAAACCATATCAATACTGTTCACGACCAGCTTTATGTTGATCAGTTCTTCATCTTTCAGAAATTTAATAAATTTTTCTATCTTTTTCTCTGAATTATGACTTATCAATCTAATAGCCGAGTTTACTGGTATATTCAACTCATCTGGTAACATTTTAAGTAGATTATTAGAATAACCTTCTTCAGGATACTGAATGTATTTTTTAAGTTTTCCTGTAGCATGTAAAATTTCAAAATTATCATCAACACAAACACTAACGGCGTTCATTTCCGTCATTATGAATTTATTAATGGATTTTGATATTTTATCATCTAGTGAGCTACCAGATGTTTTAAATTGAAAATTATTTTTGTCTTTAGAATTAATTCTCCAAAAATCATTTGTCTTATTCTTGAGAATGAGTCGCTCTGGTTGTATATTTTTATAAATTTTAAATTTAGAACTAGTCTCTTCAAAGTTTCTACTGAGATTCCCTAAGTTTTCTGAACTACCTAGGAATAAATAGCCATATTGATTTAGGGCATAATGAAGACTGGATAATACCTCTTGTTGGATATGATTCTCCATATAAATAAGCATGTTTCTACAGGAAATAAAATCCATCTTATTAAACGGCGGATTATGAAGAATATCATGTTTTGAAAATATAATGCTTTTCCTAATTTTAGGAATTACATGATATTTGTTATCTCTTTTTATGAAGTAAGATTTTAAAAAATGTAGAGGTATTTCGGCCTCAATGTTTTCTCCATAGATTCCTTTCGTAGCCACGTCTAATCCACGCTGATCTAAATCTGTTGCAAATATTTTAAATGCTACATTTAAATTATTTTCATCAATATAATTTTGTAGTAAAATAGCCATGGAATAAGCCTCTTCTCCTGTAGAGCAGGCAACAGTCCATATTTTTAAGATCTTTTTAGGGTCGTTATTTTCAAATAGATTTGGAATTATCTTACTTTTTATAATATCAAAAGCACCTTGGTCTCTAAAAAATTTAGTAACACCTATTAAATATTCATTAGCAAGTAAGAATTTTTCTTCTGGATTATTATGGAGGTAATCAATATAATCTTCAACAGTTTCATTTTTAGTAATGCTTATTCTTTTTGCTGTTCTTCTCAGTAAAGTAGGCTTCTTGTAAGAAATAAAATCATAGTTGGTATAATTTTTTATAAGTCTTAAAATCCTACCAAGAGATTCAAGATTGTTTTGATCTCCTGTTGCTTTAGGATAAGGATAATGTGGGTTTGATACAAATTGGATTAATTCATTAACCATTTCATTAGGTGGTAGAATATAGTCAGCAAGTCCTTCTGAGATAGCACTTTTAGGCATACCATCAAAGCTAGATGATTCTGGACTTTGAACAAAAACAGTCCCGCCCACTTCTTTAATAGACTTTGCACCCTTAGTCCCGTCAGATCCAGTACCTGAAAGAATAATGGCGAAAGCTCTTTCTCTTTGATCTATTGCAAGTGAGTTAAAAAATATGTCAATTGAAAAATTAACACGGTTAGAAGGCTGTCTATTGGTTAGTTCTAGCTGACCATTTTTGATTTGAATATTTTTTGACCCAGGCATTAGGTATACGTTATTGGGTAAAACAACGTCACCATCAGAGGCTTCCTTAACTTTTAACTCGGTATGTCTAGAAAGTAATTCTGGCATTAAACTTTTATAATGTGGAGATAAATGCTGCACGATTACAAATGCAAATTTGGTATGATTTGGACAATTATCAAGAAATTGTTCTAAAGCTTTAAGACCACCTGCTGAGCTACCTATACCTACAATAAAAAAAGAATCCTCTGTTTGAGTCATACAATGAACTTAGTTAATGTTAAAAAGAAATAAACCTGAAAATCAAAGTTAAATATTTACAAAAGTAAGTTTAAATATAAACTTAAAAACATCTAATTCACGTTTAAGTTTCTTTTTATAAGTTAAATTACACTGTTGTCATGTTAGAATAGAAAGATTAGTTAAATAATGGTAGTTGATTAAAACAATTATATTACAATTAATTTAAAAGATTAGAAAAGTGCACCACTAAGGATAGGGTTTCTATATATTCCGCTTTCGCGAAAGCGAGATAAAAACAACTCATAAAAAAAGCCGCTTATTACAGCGGCTTTAAAATCTTGTTTCTACAATAAGTATTAATTCACAATCACCTTAAAAGATCTAGATTGATCACCGTTACTTAAACGGACTATAAATATTCCAGTAGAGTTGATTCTAAACTGGTTATTGTCTAGTTGTATTTTTAACAGTCTTCCAGATATATCATAAACTGATATATTTTCAATAGCTATTCCTGAATCTTTAATATAAAATGTACCGGTAGATGGGTTAGGATAGATAGAGATATTAGATAAAAGTACGTCTTCATTACTCGCCGTAGCAGTCCAGATCATATTCACATACTGTGGATTATCTATGTATGGATTTCTATTACCTTGATATACATAAATATCATTATTTCGGTCTATTTCTTTTTGACTTACAGGGTCTGCATTGTGCCATGAAAGTAAAAGGTCTACATACCATTGCTCATAATACTGACCTTGAGAGCCATTTCTAGGATCATTTACAGCTGTGTGGCTGTCCCAAGCACTATCATTATATTCATTTTCATATCTAGTAGCAAAGTAAAGTAACATTCTAGCGATGTCTCCTTTAAACTCGTCTATAGGTTCAAATACAGTAGTTGAAAAACCAGCAGTTGTATTAGGACCTACTTTACTACCATTGCGAGATGTAAATGTAGGGCTGTTAACCTCTCCAAAAGGGAAGCTGCTTCTACGTCCGTTTACCTGACCATCTGTAGGTATTACATGATGTGCATCAGTACGCATAGGAGTTCTACTATTAAATCTACCCTGTGGAAAAACGTGTTCACGATTATAACAAAAACCTTCATTACTACTCACATTACCACATCTATCGGTAAAAGTAAAGTTATAAGGATCTGTTCCCGTAGGATTTTCAGAATACATATCTACTATGGTAGTCGTTTGGTCTGTGATACCTTCTCCTTGATTAGGATAATAGGTATCGTTATCAGACGTGTCGTATAAATTAAAAAGTGCACCGTAGCCTTGATCTGTATGACCATTTTCTATAATGTTGCGCAACTCAGACTTTAATGGGTAGCCAGTAAGTCCACTAGCGCTATTGTAATAACCTGCAGGTATTTGTGCAAAACCCACTGCAGAAAGTAATAGTAATAACAGGGTAAAGTTTTTCATATATAAATAATTCTGTATGGTAATAGTATAAGGGGATAACTGTCCTCTACAGTAAAATAAATTTATTTCTTTTTCATTCTTGCCATAAAGAAACCATCAAAGCCATCTCTATGTGCATAAAGAGTTTGAGAATCTTCTAATTCAAAATCTGCACCAGCTTCTGACTTTAAGAACGTATCAACTTGCACCTCATTTTCTGAAGGAAAAATAGAACAAGTAGCATACACCATAGTACCGCCAGATTTTACCACACGGCTATAAGACTGTAAAATCTCTTGCTGTGTAGCTTTAATTTTATCAATAAATTCTGGTTGCAACTTCCATTTAGCATCTGGATTACGTCTTAAAACACCTAGACCGCTACATGGCGCATCAATAAGAAGACCATCTATTTTACCAGCCAGCTTCTTAATGGTTTTAGTAGATTCTAATAAACGAGTTTCTATGTTGTGCACACCAGCGCGGCGTGTACGTCTTTTTAGTTCGTTTAATTTGCTTTGATAGATATCAGTAGCGATAATTTGCCCTTTATTTTCCATCATAGCCGCTAGATGTAGTGTTTTACCACCTGCACCTGCACACGCATCCATGATACGCTGTCCTGGCTTAGGATCTAAATAAGATGCGATCAATTGAGAACCAGCATCTTGTACTTCAAATAAACCGTCAGTAAATAACTTAGTACGGAAAACGTTTGCACGCTCATTAAGAATTAACGCATCAGGAAAACGCTCGTTAGTAGTAGTCATTACCTCTTCGGCAACTAACTTTTCTTTTAGAGAAGCTACGTCAGTTTTAAGAGTGTTTGCTCTCAATACTACAGACGCTTGCTTGTTAAGCGCAGTAATTTCTTGATCCCATAAACTACCTAATTCTTCTACACCCATTTCATCCATCCAGTCAGGAATAGACTCACGCATCTTGCGATTCTTTCTTACTTCGTCCAGTTTACCTCTTATACGTCTTACTGGTGTGTTGTAATATTCATCCCATGCAGGAAGATCATAACCTTTTAAAACTATCCAGACACTAGTTAGTCTCCATAGGTCTTCTTGTTTAAATGGCTCATTTACATTTGCAATAGAAGCGTATAATCTCTTGTATCTTACGATGTCGTAAGTAGTTTCTGCAATGAATCCTCTATCTCTAGAACCCCAACGTGTATCACGCTTTAGGATTTTTTGAATAGCTTGGTCGGCATACTTGCCGTCGTTGAATATATTGTGCAAAGCATCTACAGTAGCTTGCACTAAGTTATGGTGAAATCTCATTTTGCAAAAGTACAGCTATTCCTCAGTAAGTTATAGAATGAGAGCTTGTTTTTTAAATGATTTTTAATTGTTATCTCGCTTTCGCGAAAGCGGAATTTTAAATATCCTATTTATTAATTCTGACTTATTTTTACATCATGAAAAAATTACTATTTATGGCTTTGATTTTATTGATCACAGCCTGTAAAAACGATTCCCAAAAGGAAGAAATTAAAGAAGTTAAAACCCTAACACGTACAGATGTAACGCTGCAATTAGAGACCATTTCTAATGACTCAATAAGTGTGAGAGCGTTAGATTATGGTGATGGAGAGTACTGGTTCTCTGGTAGTAATGGGCAGTACGGTAGGATAGATGCTGCTACAAATGCGGTTACAAATTCTAGGGTTACTTTAAATGAAGATGAGAAAATAGAATTTAGATCCATCGCGGTAACACCTCAATATACGTATATATTAAGTGCTGGTAACCCTGCGTTGATTTATAAAATAACTCAAGCAAATGACGAAGTAAAATTAGTTTACACAGAATTTGAAGAGCGTGTTTTTTATGATAGTATGAAATTCTGGAATGATGAAGAAGGAATAGCCTTTGGTGATGCTACAGAAGACTGCCTGTCGGTTATAAAGACATTTGATGGTGGCGATACTTGGGCAAAATGTAAATGTACCTATCTACCAGAATTCATTAAAGACGAGGCGGCATTTGCAGCAAGTAATTCAAATATCGCTATTTATGAAGATAATGTATGGCTAGCAACAGGTGGTGCGGCAGCACGTATTTTACATAGTCCAGATAGAGGTTCTACCTGGGAGGAGTATTCTACACCTATGATAGCAGGTAGTGAAATGACCGGTATTTATGCTATAGATTTTATAGATGCCAAAAATGGTGTTATGATAGGAGGTGACTGGAATAAGAAAGAAGATAATATGTACAACAAAGCAATTACTCGCGATGGAGGTAAAAGCTGGAAACTTATGGATAACGGTAACGGTCCTGGTTATAGCAGTGACATCATTTTTGTTCCAGAAACAGATGGTAAAGAGATTCTTGCAGTAGGTTCTCAAGGAATATGGTGGAGTGGTACAGAAGGAGATTCATGGAAAAAACTATCTAACGAAGGTTTTTATACCGTTAAGATGATCAATAAGACTCAAGGCTACCTAGCAGGTAATAATGAGATAGCTAGTTTTACCCTAACATTACCAGCTATATAGTGGTGAGAAACATAATTAATCGATGAAACGCGCTTTTAGTTTCTTGTTAAAATACTGTAAATAAGATATTTAACTTTTAATCGATAAAAAGATCACTTAAAAGTGTTTTTATTTTTCTAAAATCTAAAAGTATCTACTACTTTTGACACGGTTTAAGTAAATAAGCAAGAAGTTATAAAGACAAGTTGTTTATTAAAAATAAAGCGGTGGAGACTGCTTAAAAAAGAGAGGAGGAGTCCTCTCTTTTTTTTGCGCTAAACTGAAATGATGATTTATCTTCTATTTTTTTTTAGAATAGTCTTCTATAGTTTTAAAGAACTAATAATCCATTGGCTCTCAAAGTTTCTATTTCGTCTCCATACCAGAAAGGCTCAAAGGCATTAAAGAAAGATTCATAAGAAGCTTTTACTTGAGAAAAGGTCTGTATTTTGAGACTAGGATCCCATAACTCAAGTTGATCCAGTAACCAGTTTGCAAGGTTTTCTGGTAATTCTATATGAAAAGACGTCGATTTATCATGAAATATAAGATCTAGATAAGTAACTTTTACACCTTTTTTTATTTTAGTAAAGGAACCAACTAATGGAAAAGTACCTAACCAAACGATTTTAGAATTAGACTTCATCGCTTTAAAATTTTCTTTATTGAGGCAGTCTTCAATATAGAAAGGAGCGATAGAAGTGTTAGGTATTTTAAAGTCGAACCATTCTTGTAAGGAAAGGTCAAAACCGATACCGTGCATATAATTAAATAACGATTTCTTTAAACCTTCACTAAATTTAGTGTGGTCTATACCTGTAGAATCGGCAAATTGTACATCGTTATTGGCAAACGTGATTTCTTTTAAATGAGGTGTTACTCCATAATCTTGTGTATTCATACCTACGGGACTATGTGCAGTAAGTGCAAATTGATGCCAGAAACCACTTTGTATAATACCTAATTCAAATAACTGCCTAGTCATTTCTAGACTGTCTACAGTTTCTTGAACTGTTTGTGTAGGGTAGCCGTACATCAAATAGGAGTGAACCATGATTCCAGAAGCGGTAAAATTTCTAGTTACTTGGGCTACTTGCTCTACAGTTACACCTTTGTCTATAAGTTTCAATAATCGATCTGATGCTACTTCTAGACCTCCCGAAACAGCAATACAGCCAGATGCTTTTAATAAATGACAAAGATCTTGTGTAAAGTTTTTCTCAAAACGTATGTTGGTCCACCAGGTTACGGTAAGTTTTCTTTTAAGAATTTCTAACGCTACAGACCTCATTAAAGCTGGTGGTGCAGCCTCATCCACAAAGTGAAAACCTCGCTCACCAGTTTGCTCTATTAATTGCTCCATGCGATCTACAAGAACGTTGGCCGCAACTGGTTCATAAAGCGCTATGTAATCTAGGGAAATGTCACAAAATGTGCATTTACCCCAGTAACAACCATGTGCCATAGTCAGTTTATTCCAGCGTCCATCGCTCCATAAACTGTGCATAGGGTTTGCCACTTCTATAACAGATATATACTGGTCTAATAATAGGTCACTATAATCTGGTGTACCTACTTGTAACTGTTTGTAATCTGGTTGAGTAGCATTATTTTTATAAACTACGGTATCATTTTCAAGAACAAAGGTTCTTTTTAATTTTATATCTTGACTAGACTTTTCAGGATGATTTAATACATAATCAGTTACCAATTCTAAAGGTAACTCACCGTCATCGAGACATATAAAATCTACAAATTCAAAAACACGCGCATCTTTTAAAGATCTTAATTCTGTATTAGGAAAACCACCACCCATAGCTATTTTAATATGAGGGAAATGTTTTTTAATATGCTGACAGGATCGCAAGCCGCTGTATAAATTACCAGGAAATGGTATGGAAACTACGACTAGTTTAGGTTGTGTTTCTTTTAATTGTGCGTCTAATATTGCAACTGTAACCTCATCTATATAAGATAATGGCTCTACAAGTGCGTTGTATAACTGGTCAAAGCTATTGGCACTCATTCCTAAACGCTCTGCATAGCGACTGAAACCAAAGTTGTCATCTATACACTCTTTTATAAAATCAGAAAGGTCTTCTAAATACAAAGTGGCTAGATGTTTTGCCTTGTCCTGTAATCCCATATTACCAAACGCCCAATCTAGATCGTCTACTTGATCAAAACGAGATGCTTGTGGTAAGAAATTTTCAATACATATTTGTCTTGCAAACGTATCATTATGCCCTTGTAAAAAAGAAATAATTTCATCAAGTGGTTGTATATAATGATCTTTTAAGGCATAAATACGCTGACTGTTCTCGCTTAGAATACTACCCTTATCTATAGCATATTCAAATAATTGCGTCATTCCTTTTTTTGAAAAAAGCTCTAAAATGACTTCTATCCCTAAATCCATTTGATAGGAGGTAATCTCCTTAGTATTTAAAAAACCTTTTATATAAGCCGTTGCTGGATACGGTGTATTCAGTTGGGTAAAAGGAGGCGTGAAAAGGAGTAGATCTTTTTGCATGGATAGATATAGAATGCAAATTTAAGGTTTGTGTTTGTTCCGCTTTCGCGAAAGCGGAATTCTTATTCTAAAACTTATAAAAGTTAAGACACTGTTTTCAGGTTATCATTAGCCGCTTGTTGATAGGCGCGAGGGTTATTTGCTTTTTTAATGGCTTTAAAAGCTTTTTGCGGATTAGGAAATGTCAACGCCCAATACTCCCAAAAACCTTGCATTTTCATCTTTATAGGCGTCGGGCCTTGTAAAAAATCATCATACTGCTGGTAAATAGTGTCATGGAATTCTCTAAAGATTTCCCATCGATTTTCTGGATATACCTCGGTATCAGCTTTAATCATACTGGGTAAAAAAGGATCGGCTATGAGGCCGCGACCTATCATCCAGTGATCTATTTTAGGAAATTGCTCTTGCATGGCTCTAAAACCAGCGACACTAGTTATATCTCCATTGTAATAGAGTTTGTGTTTTGAAGTATCTAGACACTTTTGAAACGACTCGAGATCTACACCACCTTTATATAATTGCTTGCCTATACGAGCGTGTATAGCGATATTCTTGATAGGATATTTTTCTAAAATAGGAAAGGTACCTAAAATCTCTGTAGGTTCTAGGTATCCCATTCTCATTTTCATCGAGACTATTACATCTGTTTCTGCATGAACACGTTCTAGTATGTGATCTATTTTTTCTGGATCACAAATAAGTCCAGAACCCATACCTTTCTTAGTCACCATAGGATAAGGGCAACCTAGATTCCAGTTCAATTCTTTATAACCTAATGACCTTATGTATTCTACAGCGATAAGAAACTCGTCTGCACTGTTAGTCATAACTTGAGGAATCAAATCTGGAACCTTATTATTTTCTAACTGCAAGTCACGCTGGTATTTACTACTTATTACCGGCTTATTATTAAACCTAATATAGGGAGCGTAATAAGTATCGATACCACCAAAGTATTTGTGTATTGCATTACGGAATCTAAACTCTGTAAAACCTTGTAATGGAGAAGAAAGTAGGGTAAATGACATGTGTTATAATTGCAGCGCAAAGTTAATGCTTGCGCAAGTAGAAAATATAGCTTTCTACTATTATTAAATTAGCTCGCATTGCACAACTAAGACACTTATATTATTTATTCCTCTTCGTCTATTTTAGGCAGGTTGTAGACTAAATCTTCTAGAGCCACCTTTTTTTCTATAATCCCTACTGCAGTAAATTCTTCTATAATAGTATCTACGGTACTTTTCCATAGCTGGTCATCACTAAATTCTGTACGCAGTAGCCATTGCTGCACATCACCTACTTGTAGGTCGTAATGTGATGCAATAGTGCGATCTATACTAGGTATGTGTTTAAAGTCTGAGGTGTAGGTGTTTATAATATGAAGCATTTTTGCAAGAGCTTCTTCCTTTTCTTTGATGCAATTTTCTGTTGCAGCGATTACAAAACTAGGCCATGGTGTGGCTATAGTTTCTAGGCGTTTAAAGATACCTTGATCTACTATGGGTTGCGTCATATAACGTTCCCATAGAAATAGTTGCGCTTTATTTGCACTTAATGCTTCTACAGCACCATCGAGTGTGTTTATTAACTCGAACTGTATATCTTCTGGATCCCAACCATGTCTTTTGGCTAGTAGATAACTCATTAAATGTGAACCACTACCGTAACGGCTTATGGCTATTTTACCATCTTCTAGTTGCTCGGTTCTATCGGCTTCTATTGCTCCAGGGGCATGAACGCCCCAAAGTAGAGGTGATGACACATACACTTGTAAAATACGTGACTTATTACCTCCTATGATATCTTTTACGATTCCATCGGTTAGAATACAGGCTACGTCTAGTTGTTCTTCACGTAATAGCTTGCTCATGCGGCCAGTTCCTTCTGGTACGTCCTGCCATTGTAGATCTATTCCCGCTTTCGCGAAAGCGTTATCCTCAATAGCTAGGTGCCACGGCAAATTAAAATGCTCTGGTACACCGCCTATTTTTATGGTTATCTTTTTTTCCATAGCTTACAAAGATAGCACAGAAGCGTTAACTATGCTTTTGTTCTAAGTATTTATAAATTTCTTCTTGTGAGCGAATTTTCTTATCTCCATCCTTGGCTTGCACCATTGGGTTATTTTCTTCTGGTGTATGTATACGTGCTTTTACATTATCACTTAATTGAAGGTCTAGAATATCATCAAGCTCTGCATAGATATCTGGATCATTGATAGGTGTTAGAACCTCTATTCTACGATCTAGATTGCGACTCATCCAGTCTGCACTACCAGTGTACATAATAGGATCTCCGGCATTGTGAAATTTATATATGCGACCGTGTTCTAAAAATCTATCGACTATAGAAGTGATTTCTATATTCTCACTTATACCTTTAAGTTGAGGCACAAGACTAGAAAAACCTCGCACTATAAGACGTATGTGTACACCAGCCTGACTGGCCTGGTACAATAGATTGATCATACCACGATCTTCTAGCTGATTCATCTTTGCTGTTATATAGCCACCTTTACCGTTTTTAGAATGGTCTATCTCTTGACGTATTAGTGATTCAAAAGTACTTCTAGTAGTAAATGGACTGATGAGTAGACTGCTTGCACGTGGTATAATTAAATCACCTTGCAAGACTTTAAAGGTTCTAAGAAGATCTTTAGTAATTTTTTTATCTGCCGTAAATAAACCGTGATCACAATAGTTTTTAGAAGTTTTGGCATTAAAATTACCGGTACCTATATACGCATACCTCTTTTTCTTATCATTTTCTCTACGTAAGATAAGCAGCACTTTGCTATGTACCTTTATACGCGGATAACTATAAATAACACGAGCGCCGTGTTTTTCAAATATGCGTCCCCATTTGATGTTGTTTTCTTCATCAAATCTTGCTTTGGCCTCTACAAAAACAGTTACTTTTTTACCGTTTTTAAGTGCCCTTAATAACGCGTCAGTAAGTGCAGACTCATTTGCTACACGATATAATGAGATTTTTATTTCTTCTACATGTTCGTCTTGTGATGCCTGATCTATAAAACGCTGCACATAATCAAAGGACATGAATGGAAAATGCACTAATTGATCTTTTTTTCTAATCACGTCAAAGTAAGAATTAGCACTCTCTAACTCTTTATGTTTAATAGTTTTTAAAGGTTGCGCCTCTAATCCTTTATTTTCAGTAGGGTTAGGAAAACCAAAGAAATCATGAAAATTATGATATTTACCACCAGCGACCATATCTATTTTACCTAAACCAAGACTTTTTCTTATGTTTTTTCTCACATCTTTAGGCATGCGCTCATCGTATAGTAAGCGTGTAGCCTG
Organism: Nonlabens sp.; assembly: GCF_039941875.1. Taxonomy (GTDB): domain Bacteria; phylum Bacteroidota; class Bacteroidia; order Flavobacteriales; family Flavobacteriaceae; genus Nonlabens. The sequence goes on from NZ_JBDVDQ010000001.1 coordinate 20,792, forward strand.
TCCCACATCTCTTTGTGATAAAGATTCATGAATTAAATCTGCTAGAGTGCCATCTAGTTCTTGATCCAAATACAATTCTGCATCTCTAGATAATTTAATAGAGTAGGAGCCTGTAACTTTCTTATCAGGGAAAATGTCTTCGATGTTAGCTTTTATAATGTCATCTAAAAAGGCTATAAAATGTTGATCGTTGTCTTTTTTGACTTCTATGAAACGATCGTATTCAGTAGAAGGAATGTTTACAATACCGTATTTTTTTTCATTTTCAAAAGGTACTAGAAAATATAAATGCTGGTTCTCTAAAAATATATCACTAGTTTTTGATGCTTCTACAATATCAGTGTGTATTTTCTGTCTAAGATGTGTACGGTAATATTCCTTTACTAACTCTATATAACTCTCCTTAATTGTTTTGTAACCAAGTAAATGAATGTTGTTATCCTTTAATTCAGGAACTATATGATCAAAGAAAATTGTACCTAATTCTTCCTGTTGAGATTTTACTTTAACTAGTAATTGTTTTACAAATTTAGATGGACGTAATGCTAGCTTTTTTCTAATGCTTTTATCCACTCGTTTGAGTTGACGCATTTGAGAAACTCTTACTCTAAAATACTCATCTAAATTTGATGAGAAAATAGCGATAAATTTAAGACGCTCATAAAGAGGGTTACTTTTATCTGCAGCTTCTTGTAGCACACGGTCATTAAAACTTAACCAGTTGATATCTCTATGCTGGTAAGGATATTCTTGATGTTTCTCCATCTGTTAAATTTACACAAATCAAACAGTGCATTTTATCAAACTAGCGTTAAAAAATGGCAAGTATTACTTAAGCAGACATTGTTTAATAATTATTTAAGTAAGCTTTGAGAATGTATGATAATGAAAGACGCCAAGATGTTAGAAATATATGACAGACTAGTTATTAATTGTTTGTTTTATAGATCTATAAGAAATTACAAAATTTACCCATTGCTTACTTAAATATCTGATAGATTTAGACTCTTTACCGCTTAAAAATGCATTTAATTCATTAAAAGGTAGTATAACACCTATAATTTTACTGTTTGATAAGTCTATAATAATAGGGCTAAATGGAATATCTCCATCAGTCCAAGGAATTTTAAAAATGATTAATTCAAATCTACCTTTTTTTATTTTTTTATGGATTTGAAGCTCATAATTTTTATCTATCTTTTTTAACTTTTTAATTAGTTCTATTGAAACAGGTAGATGATTAATAGTTTTATTTTTTGGTGACCACAATAGATTACTAATTACATTTTCGTTTCCAGTTTCTAATTTAGAAATTAAGTTGTCATAATTTATTTTATATTTTCTGTTGAATATATTCATTATGTAAGAGGTTGGGATTGACGAAAATGATAAATGACTAAATTTTAATTATCTATTTGCATAAAGGTAACTATTCAAATTTTAGTATTAAGTAAAATATAGATGTATAGCTATAAATAAAAAAACACCATTCCATTAACTTTTATATAGTTAACAGAATGGTCTTTTTTACGACTAGACATCTAGTTACAGTCACTAATACAACAGCTATTACGCGACGATACTATCTAAGGTGAATTTAATTAGTTTTTCTACTAACTCTTTAGGTTTTGTAGAAAACTCACCAGTGGCTCTATTTGCTAGTATCGCGTTTAATGACACAGCTCTATGGCCTAATAATTTTGACATGGCATAGATACCAGCGGTTTCCATTTCTAGATTAGTTATTTTATGTCCTTCAAAATTGAAATCTGCTATGTGTTGATTTAAATCTTGTTCTGCAGGTTGTAATCTTATTTTACGACTTTGTGGACCATAAAAACCTACGTTAGTAATGGTATTTCCATTAATCATCTCTACAGTTTGAAATTTCTTTGCAAGGTCTGCATCGCAGTTTACTATGTAAGGAGTAGAGTGTAATTTTGATCGTGGAATTTGTTGGGTAACCGCTTTCGCAAAAGCGAGATCGCCACCATCACTTTCATACCAGTGCATTAAACTATCAAAACCTATCCCACGTTGTGATAATAAAAAGCTGTCTATAGGAATGTCACTTTGTACGGCACCACTGGTACCAATACGTATAATGTCTAGAGATTTAAGTTCTTCTTTTATTTCTCTAGTTTTAAAATCTACATTTACTAACGCATCTAACTCGTTAAAGACGATGTCTATATTATCAGTTCCTATACCGGTAGAAACCACGCTGATGCGTCTGTTTTTATAAACACCAGTATGCGTGTGAAACTCACGTTTTCCTATTTTTAACTCTATAACGTCAAAGTATTTTGATACTTCAGCAACACGTTCTGGATCACCTACTGTGATTACAGTGTCTGCTAGTTGATGTGGTTTCAGATTTAAATGATAGATACTACCATCTGGGTTTATGATAAGTTCTGAATCTGCTATTGGCATATTAAAAATCGTGTTTTGCGATGAGTGAAATTTCTACATTCACATATTTAGGCAAGTTGGCTACTTCTACAGTTTCTCGAGCAGGAGCCGTTTCTTCTTTAAAGTAACTTCCATAAACTTCATTAACCGTAGCAAAGTTGCCCATGTCGCTTAAAAAAATACTTGTTTTAAGTACGTTTTCAAAAGTCATGTCTACCTGTTTAAGCAGGCTCTCTAGATGTTTCATTACTAGATGAGTTTCTTCTTTAAGATCATCTATTTTAAGTTCTCCAGTGGCAGGGTCTATCGCAATCTGACCGCTTGTGTATAATGTCTTTTCAAAATCATTACTGTAATATACAGCCTGATTATAGGGACCTATAGGCTTAGGAGCAAGGTCTGTGTAGATAATTTTTTTCATGATACTAATTTAATACTTATTAAAGATCTTCTCGAAACTGTCTAAGAAGTTTTTATTTAAGAATATGTTAAATGAAAAAGCGCGTTGTGTAAAACAACGCGCTTTCTATAGAATATAGAATTTAAGATTCTATATGATTTATTTAGTGATCTTCATTTCAAAAACAAGATCTGTGTTAGGAGGTATAACACCACCAGCACCACGCTCACCATAAGCAAGGTCAGACGGAATGAAAGCAACGATCTCGTCACCATAATTCATAGATAACATAGCATCTTTAAATCCTTGAACCATACCTACAGAAGAACTGTATTGAACTGGCATAGGAGCATAAGCATTCATTTGTGCTTTTCTCTCGTTTACGTTGTCAAATTTTTGAGCTATTTCTAGAACAGAAGAGTCAAACAAAGTACCGTCCATAAAGAAACCGCTATAATCCATCATTACAGAAACACCTTCAGCTGGTTTTTCACCGCTTCCTGCATTTTTTACATAGACCATTACATCACTATTAGGTAATTTAGTCGCTTTAAGTTTAAGAGCAGCAAGATCAGTTGCTTTTGCAGCTTTATTAGCTGGTGCAGCGGCTTTTCTTTCAGCAGCTATTTTTGCAGCTTCTGCTTTTTTAGCTTCTGCAGCGCTTAATGCATCTTCAAATGTTTTTACAGCATCCCATTTTCTAGCATCTTTACCTTTACGTATGATGGAGATTTTTTGCATGATCATGTCTTCTACAGGCTTCTGTCCATTTACTGGAGTAGTCGCGATAGAATCAACTACCTCAAGACCTTTTACCACTTTACCGAACACGTTATAACGCATATCTAGTCCAGGGTTTTCTTTGTGCATGATAAAGAACTGGCTTCCGTTAGTATCTGGTCCAGCATTTGCCATAGAAAGGATACCTTTAGAATCGTGCTTTAAAGAATCGCTTACCTCTTGATCAAATTTATAACCTACATCACCACTTCCAGTACCAGAAATATCTCCACCTTGTATCATGAAGTCTTTAATTACTCTGTGAAAAATAAGACCGTCATAAAATGGTTTTCCTTTAAGAGAATCGTTCACTAATGGGTGTTTACCTTCAGCTAGAGCAACAAAGTTAGCACTGGAGATAGGAGCGTCCTTGTAATACAATTCTGCAAACATGGTTCCTTTATTCGTTTGAATTTCGGCATAGATACCATCCTCAACGTCTGGATATTTGTCTTCACAAGAAGATGCCATAAATATTAGGGCAAGTATTGCAAGTAGTCCGTGGATTTTTTTCATTTTACTAATTTATTATTTGTTTAAAATTATTTTGGATTTTGCTTTCGCGAAAGCGGAACACGTATCCCACTCTTAGTTTTCTACATTTATACCTAATAACCTTACACGACTTTTAAAAGGTGTGTTAGGTCCTATTAGATTTTGATCTCCATAATAGCCATAAGCTGCGTAAGATGGGAAATATACGATCATCTCCTCATCGGTTTGCATTAATTTTAACGCTTCTCTCATGCCTCTAAAAACGCCATATTCTTGTTCTAGGCTCTTTGTAATGGGAGATAGGTCTTCCTTATTATAGATTACTTCTCCATTTAAAGAGGTAACATCGTATTCAAAAGTAACACGATCGCCAAATTTAGGTTGAATACCGCTTACAGAATCTTTTTTAGTAAACATATAATAAAACCCAGTAGAACCACGCTGAAATTCTTGATCTAGATCCTTAATAATGGTTTCTATCGCTTCCTCTTCGGCAGCGTATAGTTTTTTATTAATTTCAATAGATTCTTGTATGGTAGAACTAGTCGTGTTAGTAATAGGTTTTCTAGCCTCTACCTTTTTACTACAACTGTAAAAGGAAACTAGAAGGACACCTACTAAAACCGTTTTATATAACAACTTCATGGAGCTCTTTTTCATAAGAGGGCAAGATACTAATTAATTTTTTCACTGTATCTTCCATGGAAAGATCAGATTTACCACCGGCTGCATTTTTATGGCCGCCACCTTCCCAGTTATCTCGCGCTAGTTGATTTACATCAAAATCACCCTTAGATCTCAAAGATGTTTTTATGATAGACTCGCTTTTTTTCTCGATTAATATTTGTGCAAACACGATACCGTCTAGGCTTAACGCATAGTTTACAAAACCTTCTGTATCACCTTTCTTAAAATTATTATCGTCCAGTTCTTTTTGAGTAAGTGTAATAAATGCGGTGCGGTATTTTTCTAATATTACCATGTTATTGAGTGCAACACCTAACAACTTCATTCTAGAAGGTGTATTAACATCATAAATTTTACGATTTATACCTTCACTATTAGCACCTTTATCTACCAGATTTGCAGCAACACGTAGAGTGGTAGAAGTGGTAGATCGGTATTTGAAACTACCAGTATCTGTTAATATACCGGTGTACATGGCAGTAGCCATGGCAGGTGTTATCTTTTCAGTATCGCCTAGCATTTCTAGAAAGTGATAAATCATCTCGCAAGTAGAACTCATTGCGGTATCACTATACATATAAGTAGCAAAATCATCTGGTTGCTGGTGATGGTCTATCATCACAAAGGTAGATTTTACCTCGCTAAGAATGGTTTCCATATCTCCTGCACGGTGAAAAGCGTTGTGATCTAAGTTAAAAATAAGATCGGCCTCTCTTATAAGTACATCTGCTTTTTTACCTTCTTGTTCATAATTAACAAATAATTCACTGTATTCCATCCATTTTAAAAAGGTAGGAAAATCGTTAGGACTTATCATGGTAACTTTGTGACCTAGCTGGATTAAATAACCGTAAAGCGCAGTAACTGAACCTACAGCGTCACCATCTGGGTTTTTATGTGGTACAATAACAATATTTCTAGGAGAGGAAAGCTCTTTTTTCAGGCCTTCTATTTGGTCTTTATTCATAGGGTAACAAAAGTAAAGTTTTCTCAGGCTTTAACAAGCATAATGATCATTAAGCTAGAGGACTGTTTTATTTTTTATTTAGGAGGTATAATTTTATGTCAAAGTATTACTTTTGCAGCGCATTTTAAAAAATATAAAAATGGCTACTAATAGAACATTTACAATGATTAAGCCTGATGGCGTTCAAGACGGTCACACAGGTGCTATACTTGATAAGATTACAGCAAGCGGTTTTAGAATCGTTGCTTTGAAAAAAACTCAAATGACTGTTGCAGATGCACAGGCATTTTATGAAGTACACAGTGAGCGTCCATTTTATGGTGAATTAGTAGAATTCATGAGCCGCGGTCCTATAGTAGCTGCAGTTCTTGAAAAAGAAAATGCTGTTGCAGATTTCCGTACATTAATAGGTGCTACAAATCCTGCTGATGCTGCTGAAGGTACTATCAGAAAAATGTTTGCAAAAAGTATGGGTGAAAACGCTGTTCACGGTAGTGATAGTGATGAGAACGCTGCTATAGAGAGTGCATTCCACTTCTCTGGTCGTGAAATGTTCTAAGAAACAGATTCTTTATAGTAGTTTACTACTTTAAATTATATAGAAAAGCCACTTCATAAGAAGTGGCTTTTTTTATTGGTTATTTTTTATCGCTTTCGCGAAAGCGAAACAATTAAAACTCTTTTAAAAATTTATACACCTTAGGTAGTGGCAATCCCATAACGTTATAATAACAACCTTCTAAACGTGTAACGGCTGCATACCCTAACCAGTCTTGAACTCCATAAGCGCCAGCTTTATCAAAGGGTTTATAATTAGCAACGTAGTAGTCTATTTCTTCTTCACTAAGTGTTGCAAAATGAACCTTAGTAACATCATAAATAACATGCTGACGTTGTGATGTGGTAAAGCAGACAGATGTGTAAACTTCATGAAAATTCCCACTCATAGAGGCTAACATCTCTTTAGCATGTGTAGCACTTTTAGGCTTTTCTAATGGTGCATCATTAAACCATACTATGGTGTCACTAGTTATTAATAATTCGTTTTCCTTTAAATCATTTTTAAAGGCGCTAGCTTTTAGAATAGATAGATAATCTGTGATTTCATGACCTTTTAAACGATCACTGTAAACCTCTTCTACAGGCCTGGTTTCTATTTTAAAATCTATGTCTAGACCTTTTAAAAGTTCCTGTCTACGTGGTGATTGAGACGCGAGGATGATCTCTATATCTTTAAATTTATTTGCTAGCATAGCTGTTAATTAAAATAATAATTGATTCTAAAAATACCTATTGATAGAACACCTAGAAGTAAAACGACCTTGAGTATAGTAGAAAGTATGTGGAATTCTTTTTGAGACGCTGCTGTCCATAATTTTATCATGACATACATTAATGGTCCCATAATTAAGAATATAAAATAATAAGTAGCGATTTCATTTAAGTAAATGTATTCATAAACGTACCAGCCTAATAGTACTAGAATAGCTATAATAAAAATAGAGGTAAACCTCGCTGCACGTGTTCTACCTAGAGCGATGGCTAGGGTGTATCTGCCGCCAGCTTTGTCTCCATTTACATCTTCACAATCCTTAACCCATTCTCTAACTAGATTGATTAAAAATGCCATTAAAGCAAATTCTAATAAACGTGCCATGATAAATCTAAAAGCAACTTGTGTCTCTGGAGTGATGACAGGAAACATTTCAAAAACTCCTGTGATTAATAGAACTAATGCAACTAATATAGAGATCACTACGTTGCCGACTAGTAACATAGATTTAAGTGAGCTCGCATAGAGATGGAGTACAAAAGCGATTCCTATAAATATACTAGATAGTACAGGTTTACCTAAACTGTTAGATAATACAAAACCACAAATAACCGCAGCAATGGTAAGAGCAAAGTACAAATTATAGGCGCTCTTTTCTGAGATGCTTTTTGTTACTAGTAACTTTTCTGGTTTATTGACTCTGTCTATTTCTACGTCATGAATATCATTAATCACATTGCCACTAGCGGTAAGTAGAGCAGTAGCACATATTAATAAAAGCAATTGCCACCAGTTTAATGCAGGTACAACATTAGATGGTATGAGCATGCCGTATATTATGACTAATTGTGTTATGACAGTCATCAATACGTTGGGCCAGCGTATAATTTTAAGGAAAATAGTCATTTTTAAAAGAAGGAAAATTATAAAGCTATTAAAGTAAAACGAAGCGATTGCGATTTACGGCATAATCACGATGTCAACTTGTATATTTGAATTTGATCTTTTAAAGTCCAGTTTAATTAAGTAGACTTAACGCTTTTGCCATCTTGTACGTTCCATTTGCCTTGTACTTTCATGACTTGTTCTATAATGTCGCGTACACAACTATCGCCACCATTTTTATGAGATATGTACTGACTTACTGCTTTTACTTCAGGAATTGCGTCTTGTGGACAGCATCCTACACCAGCAAATTCTAGTGCTGGAACGTCCGGCATGTCATCACCCATGTAGACTATGTTCTCTGGTTTTAAATTATGTTTTGTAACATATTCATGTAGTTGCACCATCTTATCACTAGCATTTAGAAAAACGTCTGTAATACCCAGACCTACTAGTCTCGATTTAACACCTTCATTTCTACCGCCTGTAATAATACATACGTTGTAACCATTATTAAGAGCAGTTTTCATCGCATAACCATCTCTTGCGTTCATGGTACGTAAAAGTTCTCCAGATTCAGAAATAAGCATGCGACCATCTGTAAGAACGCCGTCTACGTCTAGAATAAAAGTGGTGATATCGTGTAATAATTCTTTATAGCTAGTTGCCATGTGTTTTTTGTATGGAGTTAGTAATAGATCGGTACATATCTCGATCTTCATTTTCAAGCATTTCTAGGTGCTTTTCTATAGTTTTTATGTCGTTTCTCATCGCCGGTCCGGTTTGTGCCTTTTGAGGAGATAAATCAATAGCTTTTGCTAGTGTCTCTTGCATTAATGCATTGAGCAATTGAGTGTCCATGTCTGCATCTTGCATTATTTCGTCAGCCTTGGTATAACAGTGATTTACAAAGTTGTTCATGTAAACAGCCGCTAGATGGAGCTTTTTACGTTGATTAGAATTGATTTGTTCTCGCTTTCGCGAAAGCGTAACAGCCACCTGCTCTAACACATCATTTACAGCCTCACTGTTAGATTCTAAACATAAAGTAATGTCGCCAAAGTTAGGTTTTCTGATCTTACTAAAGCTTTGTGGTAGATAAAAAACGCCGTGATGTTCATGTTTTTCTAATGCTGTAATAGAAACACTACCGCTGGTATGTACGATAATAGCTTGTGAGGTAGGTAATTGATTTGCCGTTGCTTCTATAGAGTCATCAGGTACTGCGAGTATAATAAGATCGCAAGCGGGCAAATTTTCTATTTGAGAAAACAGAGGAGCGTTGATATCTGATAGTTTTTTTTGCCCTCTGTTATAATATCCTGTAAGAGAAATTTTATCTGTTAAAGCAGCTTTTTCAAAGGCATGACATAAGTGCATTCCTACATTACCGGTTCCTATAATAATAATCTTAATCATAATGTAAAAATACGTACTTCAAAGCGACTCACAATACATGGTGTTGCGGCTTTTGTGAAGTATCTTTGCAGCCTGTAAAAAAGTCCTATGAAAGATAGATTAATTGCCTTACTTTTTGGTACTCGTACAATGACATTTTTGCTGCTCGCATTTGCAGCAAGTATGGCGGCGGGAACGTTTATAGAAAACTCTTATGATACACCTACGTCTAAGCTTTGGGTGTACAATGAATGGTGGTTTTCATTAATCATGTTCTGGTTGATGATCAACTTTATAGGTAATATAAAACGTTATGATTTATTACAGTGGAAAAAGTGGGCGACGCTTACTTTACACTTATCGTGGGTTCTTATAATTATCGGAGCAGGAATAACACGTTACATTTCTTTTGAGGGAATGATGTTGATACGTGAAGGACAAACTTCCAACAGTTTTCTAAGTGATGAGACCTATTTCAGTGCGATAATCCAAGGCGAAGATGATAAAGGTAATCCTATGCAACGTAGTGTGAAAGAAGGATTATTAGTCTCACAATATGATTACAAGACTTCTAGAGATTTTGATTTTTACGATAAGAATATAAAAGTAACCATAGACAGCATGATTTATGATGCTGTAGAGGGTTTGAAACCTGGAGATGAGAATAGCGATCGTTATTTAAAGATCGTAGAAGCAGGTGAAGGAACTCGACATGATCATTTAATTAAGGATGGAGAAGAGGCCAGTATTCACAACGTACTCTTTGGTGTGAATATAGATCCTGAGGTGGCTGCTCAAAAAGGACTTATTAATATCACAGAAAACTGGAACGGTTATACGATACAGACGCCTTATGGTGGAGATTACTTGCGTATGGCAGACCAACTGGAAGGAGAGGTTTTCGGAGATTCTATACAAGAATTAAAATTAAGATCTCTTTATAGCCTCGCAGGAATGCAATTTGTAATTCCTGAGCCTGTAACACAAGGTGAGGTAGGAATAATTAAAAGCCCTGAACCTACTAAGGCAAAGGCGCATGGTATTCTCGCTACAGTAACTAGTGGTGAAGAATCACAAAAAATAGAATTACTAGGTGGAAAAGGAATTATATCTGATTATGTAGATATAGATATTAATGGTCTTAAGTTATATCTTAAATATGGCTCTATTGAAAGAGAAATCCCTTTTGGTATTCAATTAAATGATTTTATTGCTAGTAAACAACCAGGTACAGAAAAATCATATTCTGCATTTGCTAGTGAAGTTACTGTTATAGATTCTATGGGAAAAACACCAGAGCGCATTTATATGAATCACGTATTAGATAAAGAAGGTTATCGATTTTTTCAAGCAGGTTTTGATCCAGATGAGTTAGGTACTCATTTATCTGTTAATCATGATTTCTGGGGTAAAACGATTACTTATATAGGTTACTTTTTACTTTATTTAGGTCTTATGGCATTGCTTTTTGATCCTAATACTAGATTTGGAGAGTTGAGAAGATTAATTAACCGTGTTAAAAAACGTAAGGCAAAACAACTGGCAATGATTGCTATGTTATTTTCTATCAGCATAGCTGGTGCGCAAGTACAGGAAGAAGATCATACCGGACATAATCATGCTGCAGGAGAGCATTCTACAGCTATAGATAGTAGAGAAGGTGTAAGTACAAATCAGGACGATGCTGTTGTTGATACCACGGAACCTGAAATAGATCTGGCAGAAACTAAATTACCGCCTATACCTTTGAAACTAGCAGATAGTATTATCGTTGCTAATATGGTACCACTTGCACAAGCAGAACGTTTCGGTAGAATAGTCGTGCAGGATAATGGTCGTATGAAGCCTATGTCTACCTTATCTAGTGAGATATTACGTAAGATTTCAAAGAGAGATTTTTATGAAGCTAAAGTAGGGGACAGCGTTGTGAGGTTAACACCAGAGCAAACGATGATAAGTATGATACAATTTAGAGATCTATGGTTTGACGTACCGTTGATTAAATTGAATTATAAAAATGATTCTTTAAAGACCATTATAGGCGTGGATAAAAGTACCGGTTATGCTCGTGGTATGGACTTTATAAGAAGAGAAGATAATACTATAGGAAGTTATAAAATAAGCCCTTATCTAGACGAAGCAAATGCAGCAGACGTAAAGTCGAGCATACATCAAGGTTTTATAGATATTAATTATGCTGTAGGGTTACTAGACCAAGTCTTAACAGGTTCTATTTTTAAAATATTTCCTAAATATCAGGCAGAAAATAATAAGTGGTATGCTTCTGTAGATGCAGAAGAAGCAGGTTTTAATGATGAGCAGAAACGTTTTGTAAGAGATTTTCTTGGTGCATATAGTACTCTATTAATAAGAGGAAATGCAGATGGAAATTATGTTAATGCAAATGCAGCTCTCAACAGTTTAATGGAGTTTCAAAAAGTTTATGGTGCAGACATAATTCCAACCGAGGATAAGATCGAAGCAGAGATCCTTTACAACAAATTCAATGTTTTTAAGAGTTTGTATAAATGGTATGCATGGTTCGGTGTGATGATGTTGATACTTCTAATAGTAGAGATCATTAAACCGATGAGAGAGATAAGATGGACCATTCAGTTTCATAAATGGGTCATTTTTGGATTATTCTTAGTACATACAGCTGCGTTAATCACAAGATGGTACTTAAGTGGTCATGCTCCATGGTCAGATGCTTATGAATCGTTAATTTATGTGGCTTGGGCAACGATGTCCTTTGGACTCATGTTCGGTAGAAAAAGTCATATGACTATAGCTAGTACGGCATTTGTAGTGGCTATAATTCTATGGGTAGCACAGTTAAACTGGTTAGACCCATCCATAGGTAATTTACAGCCTGTTCTAGATTCTTATTGGTTAATGATTCATGTATCTATAATCGTGGGTAGTTATGGACCATTTGCACTAGGAATGATTTTAGGTCTAGTAACTATGATTCTTATGATATTCTCTACAGAGAAGAATAAGAAGATTATGGATCTTAATATCAAGGAACTTACATACATTAATGAAGTGGCTCTTACCGTAGGACTCATAATGCTTACCATAGGTAACTTCTTAGGTGGTATGTGGGCAAATGAATCTTGGGGACGTTACTGGGGCTGGGACCCTAAAGAAACTTGGGCATTGATAACTATATTTATCTATGCATTTGTATTACACTTAAGACTTGTTCCAGGTTTAAAGAGTAGATGGACTTTTAGTTTATGGTCTGTTCTAGCATTTGCTAGTGTATTGATGACTTATTTTGGTGTAAACTTTTACTTATCAGGATTACACAGTTATGCGAGTGGAGATCAAATTATTTCTTACAAATTTGCATTGATATCGCTATCAGTAATTTTAGTTCTAGCGGCTATTGCTAGGTATAGAGAAAATAAAATTTACGGTAAGAAGAAGTAGTGTAATAACTACTCTATAAATCAAAGCTCTATGCAGAATTACTTTTCTGTATAGAGCTTTAATTTTTTAATAGAATCTCTACCCATGCTATAGTTAGCAATCGCTTTTACTATCATACCACAACCTACTATAATCGCACCGTAAAATATTAATGAGATGTTAGTAGCTAGAGTAGTAGATATACCGATGAAAGCTAATAGCAAACCTAATAAGATCATTATATTTCTCTTTGACTTCATTTTTTTAAGAATCGAGTCTAATACTTCTATAACTTTAACTTTATAAGAATGAGGAATTTGTAGATTACGATCATGAATTCCTGCAAACAGACCTAGAAACTCTTCTTTAGAAAACTGATCTGTATTATGATGGTCTTCTTTGTTTTTTAAGAATATATCAATTATGGATGTAAATTGATTAAGTAAATCTTCATCATTTAAATGAAGTTGTTTTCTTGAGGTTTCTAAACTGTGCTTTTTCTGTTGTTCAAAAGTAGATTCTTCTCTCAGTCTAGCTTGCTCGTCTGCATAGAGTTCGTCTAGGAGAGAGCTTTTCTCATCAACAGATTTGTGTTTAGCAGCATGGTCATATTCTTTTATTTCGTTCCATTGATTTTCATCTAGGGATCGTTTTTCTAGAGTACTCTGTGCAGCATTCCACGCAACCTGAGTATACTTTTCTTTATCTCTGGTAAGAATGTTAATCAATTCTCGATCAGAGAAATCGGCATATAGTTTAAGAAGCTGTTCTTTGGTCATAGAAATGATTTAGAAACAATGATAAACTTATTTCTTAGGCGGTAAACTTCTCAACATTTCTTTATGGCGTTGGTTTTTACGCTGTATCTGGAAACCTTTTAAGAATTTACGTAAATACTGGTCGTTTAAATATTTGAACTTAGGGTGTGTTCTTTTTCTAAAGAAGGCACTCAATTCTGTTTCACTTATCACTACGTCTGCCTTTTTCCAGATGTAAAGTAATTCTTTAGATGTGAAGTTAAAGGCAATTTTAAGTTTACGTAGGATAATAGTGTTGTCTAATTCTGTCTCAGCAACAGGAATTTTGCCATCTTTTTTACCTCTGTGATTAACGATAAGTCCATTAAGAAATACAGCTAGATTTTCATCTACGACTACATCAAAGTCCTCGTCTTCTTCCTTTTTAAGCCAGTTGCTTATTTCTGCTCTAGAAACAGGTTCACCACCTTTGGCATATATATCTATCATAGCGTCATCACTCAAGTTTAGAGTAAATCTCAATCTTCTTAATATATCGTTGTTATCCATTTCTTTTATTTCTAGACTAGTTTAAGGCTACAAAGGTACGATTATGATTGCCTTTAAGAATATTTTATTGGGTTTGTTCCACTTTTGCGTAAGCAGAAATCAAATAATAATACTTTTACTTTTATAATTTAATACCAAATCTAGATAACATCTTCTTTTCAAATTTCCAAAAGAATGCAAACTGTCCAAATAACCATCCCATCGCTACTAATAAAACTTGATAGATAGGGAAGAGTATAAGTACACGCAACGGCCAGAATAGCCATCCAGACATAGAATCTCTGCTCAAACCTATATACTCCATAAATGGTCCTGAAATGCGAGCAGATAAGGAACCTGTAATGGCAAATACTATGAATAGCGCTATTAATTCCCATCTGTAAGTCACTTCCCATCTGGTTCTTAATTTTGAAAACAACCACATCGTTATTTTATAAAATATATAAGCTAGAATTAAAGTAACCAATAGTGTAAAGCCATACTCATAGGTAATGTCTTCAAATGTGGTAGGTAGTATGCGTACTGCAATAAAATAGCCACATGCTAGTAAACCTATTATTCCTAAAAGGATGAATATGAATTGCCAGTTTTGGGTAATTTCCCAATTCTTTTTTAGTTTTTGCATATTGCAAAAATAAGTTACTTCAACTTCTGATTATATTTTTGTTCAAAGAAAAGGAAGTAGTTATAGAGTAAATAATTTACCTCATAGCCATAATCAGTCCTGCGATTATAATCTATGGCAAATGGGTAAAGATGATTTCCATATTTTATAGGGTTTCTAGATCTAATATTATAAGTTGTAACCTTAAATCCATTACTTATTTCCATGGTAGACTGTGAGTAGTACCCTCTAGGTGGTTGTGTGCCTAACCAAGAATTAAATCCAGGTTCTATAATTATAATCTCATATTCTAGACTATCGTTTACTATATGTATGGTATCATTTTTAACCTGATTATTAGAAACTGTTTTTTTATCCATTCCTGTGTCCATAGAGCTGCATCCTACGATAGCTACTATCATAAAAATGCTGTATATAAATGTTTTCATAGGATAAAAGTAGGGTTCATATTCACTTTTTAATAGTTAGAATGAGTTAACACGGTAACTGGATGAGTGAAAATTGTGTGTAAAATTAAATGTACAAAAAAAGCGATCACTAAAGGAGTGATCGCTTTTATATTAATAAGGTATTGTGATTCTTATTTGAATAAACCGCCTAAAATACCACCTATACCACCACTTTGTTTTTTATCACCACCTAGAACCATTCCAGCAACGTCATCGATAATGCTACCATCACCGTCTGCATCTAGAATTTTTTCAATAAAGCTTTGATCTCCTGCAGCAGCACCAGACTGACCACCTAGAACAGAACCTATAAGATCACCTATTCCATTAGATCCAGAAGGAGTTGCTTGAGATTGATTTTGTTTTGCAAGTACACCCATAACTACAGGAGCAGCCATTTTAATAATCTGACTTACAGATCCCATGTCCATACCACTAGTTTGTGATAAAGCACTTTCCACTTGAGTTTGTTTAGAACCTAAAACGTGATTTAATATTCCAGCACCGTCAGATTCTAATTGCTCAGGACTACCTGCACCGTCACCAAAAATACCACCTAACATATCCATAACACCACCCCCACTATGACGTGGGTCGTTTAATGCATTGTTAAGAGATTCTGCACCTTCAGGAGTAGCAGCATTACGTTGCATAGCTCCTAAAATAAGAGGCATAGCCTGAGATAATAGACCAGAAGTTTGGTCTGCTGAATTTCCTGTTTTTTGAGAAAGTCCTTGAATTAACGTTTTTCCGGTATCAGATTGTAGTAAGTCTAGTATTGATGACATAAGTTATTGTATATTTTAATTATAGCACAATTTACATAATTTTATTGGTACTATTAAAATGGGTTAGATTTTAGTTTCGCTTTCGCGAAAGCGCAATTATTACCGACCAATAACCTTAATTAATCGGTATAATGCGTACTTATAGTTCTTACCATTTGTGGATTTCTAAGGACAGCACGATCAAAATCACGCAAAGACATGTTGATTTTCTTACTTTATTAATCTTCTTAGTTTATTTTTAATATGCTTATCTGAACATTATTAGGGCATGATAGTCATATAAGAGTCAGATATAATAGACTCTACTGAGTATTTTAAGATTTAACTTTTTGATCAATAAAAAACCGCAATCGATTAGATTGCGGTTTCAAAAAGTATGATTTATCTAAGATTTGTTATCCCAGTATTTCAATAATCTGATCAGCCAGCTCCGTTCCTATGCGGTCTTGTGCCTCGTTAGTCGCAGCACCTATGTGCGGACTAAGAGATAATTTAGAATTCATAAGAAGTACAACCTCTGGCTGTGGTTCTTTTTCAAAAACATCTAGTGCGGCAAAAGAAATATGTTCTGACTCTAATGCATTTACTAGAGCAACTTCGTCTAGAACACCACCACGAGCTGCGTTTACTATAGCGGCTCCTTTTTTCATTTGTGCTAATTCTTCTGTTCCTATCACATAATCCTTTTGAGCAGGAACGTGAATAGTAACAAAGTCTGCAGTTTTAAGAAGTTCATCTTTTTCTACAAGAGGAATTTCTACCTGTACTGTCTGTCCATCAAAAAGATCCCAAGATATGGTAGGAGCCTTGTCTGCAAAGCTATCATGAGCAACTACTTTCATACCTACACCAGCTGCTATTTTAGCAACCTCTTGTCCTATGCGACCTATACCTATAATACCTAGAGTTTTACCTCGTAGTTCAGATCCTTTTGCATACGTCTTTTTAAGACCTTTGAAATTGGTTTCTCCTTCTAGTGGCATGTTACGGTTTGCATCATAAAGAAAACGAACACCACCATATAAGTGACCAAAAACCAACTCGGCCACACTGGCGCTACTTGCCGCAGGCGTGTTAATCACCTTAAGTCCTTTTTCACGAGCATAAGCAACATCTATGTTATCCATACCGACACCACCACGTCCTATAATCTTAAGACTTGGGCAGTTATCAATTAACTCTTTACGTGCCGTTGTTGCAGATCTTACTAAAAGTACTGCTATTTCATTTTTGTTAATATATGCTTCTAATTGTCCTTGTGCGACATTAGTAGTAATTACCTCGTGACCAGCTGCGGTTAATTTATCAATTCCGCTTTGTGAGACACCGTCGTTTGCTAGTATTTTCATTTTTTTAAATTTTATTTCTGTTTCATTATTTGAATATTATTAATGAAACCATTGAAATTAAAG
Source organism: Nonlabens sp. (assembly GCF_039941875.1). Taxonomy (GTDB): domain Bacteria; phylum Bacteroidota; class Bacteroidia; order Flavobacteriales; family Flavobacteriaceae; genus Nonlabens. Next base: position 38,090 of record NZ_JBDVDQ010000001.1, read on the forward strand.
TTGCAATTAATTAAGCGTTCTTTTCTAAATTTTTCATCACTTCTACTAGAGTTTGTACACTCTCTAGAGTTAATGCGTTATACATACTTGCACGATATCCACCTACAGATCTGTGACCATTTAATCCATTGATTCCAGCTTCTTTCCACATGGCATCAAATGCTGCAGTATGTGCACTATCATTTAAAACAAAAGTGGCATTCATTGCAGACCTGTCTTCCTTCTCTGTGACAAAACCATTGAACAATGGATTGCGATCTATTTCATTATAGATTAATGCCGCCTTCTGATTGTTTAATTTTTCTATAGCATCTATACCACCGTTTTCTTTTAACCATTCTAGTGTAAGCATGCTTACATAGATAGGAAATACAGGAGGTGTATTGAACATAGAATCTTTTGAGATATGAGTTCTATAGTCCAGCATAGAAGGGATTTGTCTAGAGACTTTACCTAAAATATCTTCTTTTACAACGATTAAAGTAGTTCCTGCTGGACCCATATTTTTTTGAGCACCTGCATAAATCAAATCGTATTTTTCAAAATCACGTTGTCTTGAAAAAATATCACTACTCATATCACAAATTAATGGTACAGACACGTCTGGAGTGTATTGCATTTGTGTACCAAAAATAGTGTTGTTGGTCTGAAAGTGAAAGTAATCCACATCTTCTGAGATTACATAGCCTTTAGGAATATGGTTATAATTATCTGCTTTTGAAGAAGCTACTTCTACAACCTCACCAAACATTTTTGCTTCTTTAATAGCCTTATCTGCCCAAGTACCTGTGTTTAAGTAAGCTGCTTTTTTCTCTAAAAGGTTATAAGCAACCATTAAAAACTGCATGCTTGCTCCACCACCTAAGAATAATGCTTTATAACCTTTGCCAGTTAAACCTAAGTGTTCCAGCGCTAGGGATTGAGCTTTTTCCATGACCGCAACAAAATCTTTACTACGGTGGGAAATTTCTAGGATACTTAAATCGTTGAAATTAAGAACAGCTGCCGCTGCTTTTTTAAAAACTTCTTGTGGCAGTATGCATGGTCCTGCGCTAAAATTGTGCTTAAGCATTGTGTGTCATCTTTTGAATGAATTACAAAAATGCAAAATAGAACGCCAAATTATGTTATATAATCGATAAGGTTTTTAAGATAATGTCAACAAAAATTGAATCGTATCCACACCGTCTGCATAGTCTTGTAATCCAGGTGTTTGTGTAGTGCCGAATTCTACTATTTGCGGCGTGGTCATTTCTCCTAATACACTGCTTACAGTGCTAGCTGCTTGTCCAGATGCTACAACACATTGCAACTTATCTGCATTTTCTTGAAATTCTGTCGCTAGGCTATCTAAATTATCATAATAACTATAGCCTAAACTAGCAATAGGAGAGGAGTAGCTGTCATTTTCTTCTTTGATTAATAAAAACTCGTTATCTAATAAATCAAACTCACTCATTAAATAAACGGCTTTGTTATAGTCGTAGTTATTTAAGTATTTTTCATTTTTAATAAGTTCTTTTCTAACGAACATGCCATTAAAAAACAGATCAAAATTATATCCTTTTGGTACTTTTAAATGGCTGACACTTCTACAACCCAAACCAAAGTAAAGAAACACATCTTTACTCAACGCCTCCATTTGTTCTAGTGTTTCATTTCCTGTTAAAACGGCAACACTATTTCTGTTTTTACGTATAATATTGGGCTTTTTACCAAAATAATGCTCAAAGTATCGAGCCGTATTGTTACTTCCAGTAGCGATTACCGCATCATAATTCTCTAATTTACCATTTGCATAGGAATATGATTCCGTTAATTCAGAGCAGAAAGAAGTAGCGATTTCTAGTAGTAAAGGAGTGAGTACGTCATCATTACTAGAGTTTTTAATCATCGCATGATGGCCTGAAATAATGACACATAAAACATCGTGAAAACCTACTAGAGGTAAGTTACCAGCCGTAATAAGTGCTATATTTTTAGCATTTACATTATCTAGTTGATACGCTTTTGTCCAGTTAGTTAGGTTCTCCACAGTTAAAGCATCTGCCCATTGTTGTACAGAAAAATGTAAGGTGTCTTCTGTAAACCAAGAGTTCTTACGTTCTGCTAGTTCCAGTCTTTGTTTTATGATGTCTTGCCAGCTCGCACCTGAGTCTGTGAGAGACTCTAGTGTACCTTTTAGGTAAGAAGATAGTTGAGATCCCGCTTTCGCGAAAGCGGAAATACGATCATTTAACGTGGTATTTATTGACAATGTGTTCACAAGGCACTATTTTTGCACAAAAGTAAAGAAAAGCTATGGCAATCATCATAACAGACGAATGTATTAATTGTGGAGCGTGTGAACCTGAGTGTCCTAACACGGCAATTTATGAAGCAGCAGATGACTGGCGCTATGCTGACGGTACAGATTTAGATGGAAATGTTGTTTTACCCAACGGTAAAGAAGTGGATTCTAATGAGACGCAAGAACCAGTTAGTGACGAGTTTTATTATATAGTCCCAGATAAATGTACGGAGTGTGTTGGTTTTCATGAAGAGCCTCAATGTGCTGCGGTATGTCCTGTAGACTGTTGTGTGCCAGATGATGACGTGGTAGAGACTAAAGAAGAATTGCTAGGTAAGCAGGCGTTTATGCATAAAGACTAATTTCTATTTAAAACTATAAATACAATTTTTAAAACTCTCAAGAGCCATCGCTTTTGGGAGTTTTTTGTTTTTAGGGATGTATAGAGCAATTGGTTATTAGCTATATTAGCTTAAAATTTATAGCTATGAAATATCTTTTCTTACTTTTATTTATAGGTGCTTTTTTTAATGGTTTTGCACAAGAAATGACAGGACATCAACTACTGGATAGAGCAATCAAAGTTCATGACCCTAATGGCAATTGGAATAGTTTTAAAGGAAATTTACAGGTTACTATGTCTACTCCAGATAAACCTGCTCGTGTGAGTGATATTATAATAGACTTGCCTGCACAAAAATTTAGTGTAGCTGCTTCTCGTGATAGTGTAATGACTGTCTACACGGTAGATAAAGAAAATGCCTCGGTAAATAAAAAGGATTTAAGATCTCCTAAAACTGTCATGGTAAGTACAGAAGAAGATGTGCAACGCGCTACTTTTATGAAGAATTACTATACGTATCTCTACGGTTTACCGATGAAATTAAAGGATGAAGGTTCTATAGTTGCAAATGATATCGAGAAAAAAGTCTTTAAGGGGAAAGAATATTTGGTTTTAAAAGTTACTTATCTACCTGGTACAGGTGGTGATGTGTGGTATTTTTACTTTGACCCAACCAGTTATAAAATGGAAGTGTATCAATTTTTTAGAACAGATAAAAATGGATTCGTACTTCCAGAATCTGGAGAGTATATATTGTTGTCTGATAGTTATTTAATTAATGGAATACACATGCCTAAAGTGCGTAAATGGTATTATAATAAAGATGATAAATTTTTAGGTGCAGACGTGATTACAAAATAGTAGTATTTTCTTTTCAAATTATAAGCAACCTTTTGAAGATTTCTACATCTATGTAAAAACCAACCTAGATGAAGAAGTTATACCTTCTACTGTTACCTATTATTCTAGTTTCTTGTGAGGCCAGACTAGACGACGATACACGAGCATTTTTTAAAACAAGAATAGTTGATTCTGATGGGTTACCTCTGGTAAACGCTTCGGTAGAAGTCACGACTTATAGGTCTTATGATTTCTTTTTAATTGATGGAGAGAATCTAGTAAAAACTTCAGCGCCTGACAGAGATTTTTTACTAGGTAAAGGAACAACAGATGAGAATGGAGAAGTTTCTTTTACCATGTTATTTGATACTGCCTATAGATATTATGTTCATATAAAAGGAGTTGATGATTCTAGTAAAATACTAGCTGTAGCAAGTGATAGTTTTAATCAAGATCTTACTCTAGATATTCCATTAATTACTATGACAGATATTGCAGATGTGGAATTAGAGTTTATCAATACATCTGGTACGACGAGTGTTTATGAGGTAACCGTTAATTACTTTGCGATTTATTGTGATGAATTGTACGAGAATAACTCATTTGTAAGAGATGAAAATTGTGAGTTAGAAGACGAGATTATGGATGTAGTAAATCAAACAACAGATGATGGTTTATTTGAATTTAGAGCATTTTATCCATCTGTTTTGGATGTAAATTACAGAGATGCCTCTGGAAATGAAGTGAATGAACAATTTACTATTAACAATCCTACAGAGCGCTATGAGATCAATTATTAATATAACGATAGTTGCTGTCATCGCTTTATGTAGTAGCTATGTAAGTGGTCAAGAAGATGAAATAAAGGCTATAAATAGTCTGCCAGATCGTGTATTTGCAGTAGATTTTTATTTGCAGCGCGCTTTACCTAGTGGCGATAACTTTGTAGGTAACGGTCTATCTAACGGTACAGGCTACGGAATAAGAATGCAATATGATATTTATAAAAACATTTATGCTGGAGGCGCACTGACTCAAGATTTTTTTAGTGTAAAAGATACAGATGCAATAGGAGAGTTTAATAGAGCTACTAAGTTTAATGCTTATCTATTCCTAGGTTATGATTATCAATTAAATGACGACTGGAATATCACTGCAGATCTAGGTTATGGATACAGTCAAAATAAGAATAGACAAAGCACAGAGCAAGGTGGTGGTAAATTTAAAGATACCGGCAATGTATTTAGAATAACGACTAGTATAGAATATAACTTATTTAGTGCTACATCATTGTATTTAAGCCCAAGTTATGAATCTATTTCCTATAACATAAAAAGTGCACCTGCGTTAGGAGATACTTTTGATAAAGGTAAATTTATAAATCTAGCTTTAGGTATTCGTTTTAACGTTAGAGATTATAGAAATGTACCTCTTAAAGATGCCGATAATCAAGAACTTATTGATTTGCAAAAAAGAGATCGTGATGATTTAAGTATATCAGAGAGAAGAAAACTTTATTTTTTAAAGAAAAGAGAAGCAAGAAGATTGCGCCGTGAGAGAAGAAGGAATAATTAATTACTCAATATAAACTCCACACGTCTATTTTTTGCTTGTGCATCTTCTGGCTCATTAGGATCGATGAGTTGTGATTCTCCATAGCCTCTGTAGTTGATTCTGTCTTTTGATACTCCTTTATTAATAAGGTAGTCTGCAACGCTTTTTGCTCTGTCTTCTGACAGTTTTTGATTATAGGCAGCGCTTCCTAAATAGTCGGTATGACCATTTATAGTTACTTTTAAATCAGAATATGATTTTAAATATGTTACTAGCTCATCTAGTTCTTGAGTAGTTTTCTCAATCAATGTTGCTTTATCAAAATCAAAAAGAACTGATTTTAAGGTGTAAATTGAATTGAGTTTAAATGTAGATTCTTCTAACGGTATTTCTTTAATTACAGTCTTCGGCTTTTCAATTTCTATCGGTTGATCCATTCTTATTAATTGAACCTGATCTATATAATAATAGGCTTTTCTGATTTTAGGAATAAATCGTTGCTTCTTGATATCAGTTTGTTTATTTGACCTAAAATTACCTATGGTTAGATGGCTAGCAGCCTCTGTTGCAGTAAATTCTTCTGAGAGTTCTATCCAGTTCTCTTTGTCGTTGAGATAATCGCCATTAGAAAGTTCTATTTTGAATAGTTTAGTTTTTTTATTGCGTATTCGTTTTCTACTTATATGGAACGTTCCCCACGATTTAATTTTAGAATCTGAAAATAATATTTGTAAGTCTTTTAACGCCATGTCAGAATTGTCAGCAAGAGATACTTGAAAGGAAATCTTATAGGTAGACCCTACAACTAAGGGTTCTGATAGCTCACCTTGAATATATTCTCTATAATCGTCTATACCATAAAAGTAGCAACCTGCGTAGTTGCTTCCATTAAACGGTAATTGATTTCCTTGATAATTATCTGATGCTTGCACGTCTTTGAAGTCGGCACAGTCATTAAAAAGATCACTTGAACCACTCGTAGGAACGTTCCAAAATTTTACATTTTTATTAAATTTTTCAAGATCATTTGCGCAGGTTACCGTTTCTTCAAAACTACCGTTTAGGACTAGGTTTTGTGAGAAGCAAATGTTAGCTATTAAGAAAATAAATAGGGCAGAAGCGAGGCTAGGTTTCAAGATATAAAGGTTGGTTACTTTTATAAAGCAGTTTTTAAACAAATATTGTTTAAAGCTACTATTTAATATCTAGAATTTATTAAACTGACTTATAAGAATGCAAAAAGCTAAGCAGAATACTTGGCTTTTCAGTTATTTAATAATTAGTGATTTTAAAATCTTAACTAAATGTTCTAATTGAACTATTCTTCCGGTAATAACAATCCTAAAATATCGATGGCAGCCTCGCTAATTTTAGTTCCAGGACCGAAGACTGCAGCAACTCCTGAGTCAAATAGAAACTGATAATCCTTGCGTGGTATAACGCCACCTACCACGATCATGATGTCCTCACGGTCGTATTTTTTAAGTTCTTCCATAACCTGCGGCACAAGTGTTTTGTGACCTGCAGCTAGTGATGAAACTCCTAAAACATGCACATCGTTTTCTACGGCTTGTTTGGCAGCTTCGGCAGGTGTTTGAAATAATGGACCTATATCTACGTCAAAACCTACGTCTGCATACCCAGTAGCGACTACTTTGGCACCTCGATCGTGTCCGTCTTGTCCCATTTTTGCGATCATGATTCTAGGTCTACGTCCTTCGATTTTTGCAAATTGGTCTGCTAGTTGTTGCGCTTTCGCGAAAGCGGAATCATTCATAATCTCTTTCTTATATACTCCTTGTACACTTTTTATAGTCGCTCTATAACGACCGTAAACCTCTTCTAAAGCATCTGAAATTTCGCCTAGTGTAGCTCGTTCTCTTGCCGCATCGACAGCAAGTTCTAGTAGGTTACCTTTTTTAGTTCTAGCACAATCTGTCAGTGCTTTTAAAGCTTTTTCAACTTTTTGAGTATCTCTAGTTGCTTTAATATCAGTTAATCTGTCGATTTGCTCAATACGTACTGCGGCATTATCTACCTCTAGAGTGTCTATGTTATCTTCGTCAGGACTAGGATATTTATTCACACCTACAATGGTGTCTATTCCAGAGTCGATGCGGGCTTGTTTCTTTGCAGCGGCTTCTTCTATGCGCATTTTAGGAATTCCGGCCTCGATGGCTTTAGTCATACCGCCCAGTTCTTCTACTTCTTCAATAAGTTCCCAAGCCTTATCGGCAATTTGATCTGTAAGAGATTCTACATAATAAGAACCAGCCCATGGATCTACGGTTTTTGTAATACCAGTTTCTTCTTGTAAAAATAACTGTGTATTTCTAGCAATACGTGCAGAGAAATCTGTAGGTAAAGCAATAGCCTCGTCTAGCGCATTAGTATGTAAACTCTGTGTACCACCGAATGCGGCTGCACTTGCCTCAATAGCAGTTCTCGCCACGTTATTAAACGGATCTTGCTCTGTGAGTGACCAGCCAGATGTCTGACAGTGTGTTCTTAAAGCAAGAGATTTGGCGTTTTTAGGGTTGAACTGTTTGATCATTTTTGCCCAAAGCATACGTGCTGCACGCATTTTGGCAATTTCCATAAAGTGATTCATTCCTATTGCCCAAAAGAAAGATAGGCGAGGCGCAAAGGTGTCGATATCCATTCCTGCTGCTAGTCCTTTGCGTACATATTCTAGACCATCTGCAAGTGTGTAAGCGAGTTCTATATCGCTAGTCGCACCAGCTTCATACATATGATAACCAGATATAGAAATCGAGTTGAATTTAGGCATGTGCTGACTGGTATATTCAAATATATCTGAGATAATTTGCATACTAGGCGTAGGCGGATAGATATAGGTATTACGCACCATGAATTCTTTAAGAATATCATTCTGTATCGTACCACTCAATAGTTTTTGATCCACACCTTGTTCCATTGCGGCAACGATGTAAAATGCCATAATAGGTAAAACCGCACCATTCATGGTCATAGAAACAGACATTTTATCTAATGGAATAGAGTCAAAAAGGATTTTCATATCCTCAACACTATCTATGGCTACACCTGCTTTTCCTACATCACCTACCACACGATCGTGATCACTGTCATAACCTCTATGCGTTGCTAGGTCAAAGGCTACAGAAAGTCCCTTCTGACCAGCGGCAAGATTACGTTTATAAAAAGCATTAGACTCTGTTGCACTAGAAAAACCAGCATACTGTCTTACCGTCCATGGACGACGCACGTACATAGTAGAGTAGGGACCACGTAAGTTGGGTGCTATACCAGCTATAAAATCGAGATGTTCCAGATTTTCAACATCTTCTTTAGTGTACTCTTTTTTTATAGAAATACCTTCAGACGTTTCATAAACAGCGGTTTCTGATCGCTTTGTATGAAAATCGTAATTGGGTTTTATGTTGGAGATATTTTTTCTTTTCATTATTGGATCTTTTTAAGGATGGCAATAGTCTTTGTACTTGATTTAGAATTACTTTGTTTGATTGAAAACTGATTTGCATCTCCTTCAACAATAGTATATTGCGCCAAAGGTTGATCTTTACTAGTTTCCTGACCTAAGAAATTTACATAGAAATATAATTGGTCATTTTCTAACTTAAATGTTCTAGGTGTGGGCCATATACCTATCTCACTTTCGTGTTTTAGAATTTGATTCTCCGTAAAAGTCCATTTATCATCCTTTCTAAAAAAGTTAACTACCGAAAAATTATTTTTATTGACCCAAATACTTTCAGGTTCTTTATCCCATGCCTGTGTTGTTACTTCTTCTACGACCCAAGTTCCAACAATAGTGTCTTCATTCAAAAGATCAGAACAAGAAGTGAGGATTAAAAAAATAGCAAACATTATTATCATAAGGGTAGAATTAATTCTACTCTTATAAATGGATATAGAATCCGTACATCTCATTACAGCTTTGCTATTTCAGATTTCTCAAGCTCTTCAGTAATACGCTTGGTAATAATGGGTTGTATTAAAGTCTTGCGAGGTTCTATTTTTCTAAATGGTAAAATCTCATATTCTTTTTGCAATGGTAATGCTGCATTAGGATGTTTATTAGCTCCTATAAGAACTCGTTTTCCTGTATTGAAATCTTCTTGTTCTTGTTGTGCACTTTCTTTGATTTTGCGCTGTATAGTACCATCAAAAAGGGACTGTGTAAAACCACCTGCGTTCTCGATATCCTTAAATATTTCAAGTGCCTTTTCTACCAGTTGCTTGGTAATGGTGTCTATGTAATAAGAACCGTCTGCTGCATTTCCTATTTGATTGAGATAAGCCTCGTCTTTTAGAATTCTCAACTGATTGCGAGCAATACGGTCACCAAATTCATTTTCTTTATTAAAAAACGAGTCATACGGAATGTTACAAAGCGTGTCTGCACCACCTAAAATGGCACTCATACACTCTGTTGTAGTGCGCAACATATTTACATTATAATCCATTAAGGATTTATTGCGCAGACTAGGTGTTGCGGTAATATAACAGCCTAAATCGATTGCGTAAACATCTCCCAAAGTTTTGGTTAAAATGCGATAGGCACGATATTTTGCGATCTCAAAAAAGTAATTGCTACCTATAACCGTGTCTATGTTGATTCTTTTTCCCGCTTTCGCGAAAGCGGATAACGTACGACCTTCATTTAAATGATTTAAATACTCGTTAAGATGAGCTGTAAAATAAGCCAATTCTTGAGTAATGCTAGCACCAGCCTGTTGATAGGTAGAAGTGTTAATTGTGATGTTTGAGAAATAACCATCAAACTTATCGAGAAATGTGTCTAAGTTTTTATAGTCGTGATTTTTATTCTTAAACCAGTTTCCATCACTCGCTAGTTGATGTATAATATCTATGTGAACATAAGCACGTGGTGAAATTTGATGAATAGATTTTATATAATCTAGATCAAAAAAATGAGTGTGAATCTGTAAACCTACTTTAGGTAGGTCTCTTAATAAAAGAGTAGGATCTATGCTTGCGTTAGGGATGATGAATATAATTCCTTCACCACCACGATTTAAAATGTCTAGTGCTTTTTTATTTGCAGCTACAGCATTACCGGCATATACTTTTTGAGATATGTACCAGTCGTTAGTCTGTGTAGAACGATTAGTAATATTAATATGTGGTGCGCTCTCGCTATGATAAAACGGTTTTATATGAATACCTTCTCTAGTTGCGGTAATAAGAGTGTCGTTATAGTCTGCACCTTTAAGGTCCATCTGGATTTTCTGTTTCCACTGTGCTTCAGAAACAGCATCAAAATCTTTAAAAAGTTCTTTACTCATTTTCTTCAGTTTTTACAGAATCTGCGTGTTGAATGATAAATACTTCTTCATGTTCACGCTTCATTAAATAACGTTCTCTAGCATATTTTTCTAACCCTAAACTATCTTGTAGTGAAGCTATTTTTGCTTTGTCACGAGCGATACCCTTCCTATAGAACTCGGCATTTTCTTGCTTTTCAGCAAGTTGTTGGTCTATTTCTCTATGTGATGTCAACCATGCGTTGGCATCTAGAAAACATATCCAGATGACAAAAAAGATGGTGATGAGTGTGTATTTATTGCTAAAAAATATCCACCACGGATTAGTCTTTAATTGTTTCAATCCCATAACTGGAAATTTAAGAAATTATCCCAGCTTTTGATCTATAATAGTACGCAAGATCTTAACACCTACGGTATTAAATCTGTTTGTAGGGATAATCACGTCTGCATATGCTTTTGTGATTTCTATAAATTGTTGATGCATAGGTTTTAACGTAGTCTGGTAACGTTCTAAAACCTCATTAAGATCACGACCACGGTCTGCAATATCACGTTTTAATCTTCTAATTAATCGCTCATCGCTATCACAGTCTATGTATACTTTTATATCAAATAACTTGCGTATGCGTGGCATAGTAAGAATTAGAATACCTTCTACGATAACTACTTTACTAGGTTCGGTCTTTACCGTCTCACCAGTGCGGTTGTGTTCTACAAAGCTATAAACAGGTTGGTCTATAGTATTGCCTTTTTTTAATTCAAGTAAGTGTTTTTCTAAAAGATCAAAGTCTATGCTTTCTGGATGATCAAAATTGATTTGCGTACGTTCTTCATAAGTAAGATCGCTAGTATCTTTATAATAAGAATCTTGAGATATTACGGTTACTTCGTGATCAGGGTATTCATGAACCATTTGTTCTACCACTGTAGTTTTACCGCTACCTGTTCCACCGGCAATTCCTAATATAAGCATGAGATATTTTTGTTTTTGCAAAAGTACGGATTTAGGTTTGAGTTTTTAGGTTTTGATTTATAGAGCTTTTTATTTAGTTTTTCTATTCTTAATACCTTTAGAAAGGAACTTATTCAATAGTCTATGTGTAATTTTTTGTCAGGTATTTCTAACTTTACAAAAAAAAGAATTGATGAAAACGCAAATGGAGTCCGGCTGGAAACAGGTTTTGATAGATGAGTTAAGCAAACCTTATTATGAAGAATTGACCAGTTTTGTGAGTAAAGCTTATAAAGAAAAGGTTTGTTATCCTCCAGAGAATAAGATTTTTGCGGCTCTCAATCGTACTTCTTTTGATGAGATAAAAGTGGTTATAATAGGTCAAGACCCATATCACGGTGCTGGACAAGGTAATGGACTTTGCTTTTCAGTCTCTGATGGTGTAAAACATCCACCGAGTTTGATCAATATTTTTAAGGAGATATCCACAGATTTAAATCAACCATATCCAGATTCTGGTAATTTAGAACGCTGGGCAGATCAAGGTGTGTTGCTTTTAAACGCAGTACTTACCGTAGAAGAAAGTAAAGCAGGAAGTCACCAAAAAAAGGGCTGGGAAAAATTTACAGATGCTATTATCAAAAAAATCTCTCAAGAACGTAAAGATGTTGTGTTTCTATTATGGGGTGGATTTGCAAAAGGAAAAGCAAAACTTATTGATAAGAAAGCGCATCTTATATTAGAAAGTGGTCATCCATCACCATTAAGTGCAAACCGAGGATATTGGTTTGGGAATGGACACTTTTCAAAGACTAATGAATATTTAAAAGCAAAAGGAATGGAGCCTATTACATGGTAAAATTTGGTACTTAAATAATAGTGCACCAACTATTACAAATGATCTAGTCCTACAGCTATGAGAAACGGCTATACAAGTTTTTAATAGACTACTTTTACCTTCATACATACGACTCAATAACAAAGCAATCTTTTACTTTTTAATGTGAGCTTCTTTGTTTATTTCATAATGTAAAATTCTATAAATCAAATCTATATAATGATCAACGATATTCAATTAAACAAGCCAGAAGCTATAGATGTAACAGAAAGACCTGCATTTTATAATGCAGATTCTAATCTAGTCACTACTATGAACAACTTAGAAGAGGGCAAAGTAGTTTTAATAAGATCATTTTACAGTAACGGTTTAAACTTACTTAAGGAATTACATATACATCTTAGGAAGAAGTTACTTAATAAAACATACCAAGAGCAGCAAGTATAACGTGATACCTATCGCAAATTATCGAACCTAATTTTATTAGAAATAGTAGATAATAAGTTAGAGGTTGCAAAAGCACCATCCATAGGTTGGTTAGAAAAACTGTATCCAGAGGTTCAAAATTTTCATTTGACTCTGCCACAAGTACAAGGACTTAACAGCTCAAGGCAGTGGTATAAAAAAGGAATCTCAATACCTGTATTGCGCAATAAAATACATCCTTTTATGGAGTTTATTTTCCAACAAGATTTGAGCATTTAGAAGTTTTTGATAATTATTTAAAACGTTACGAAGGACCTAAAAAAGCTGCAATAGATGTAGGTGTAGGGTCTAGAGTTTTATCGTTACAAATGGTAAAGCATGGTTTTCAAAAAGTATACGGTACAGATGTAAACCCTAACGCTATAGTAGATCTTACTGAATTCATGGGAGAGACTAAACTATCGCGTAAGATAGAATTAGATTACGCACCACTTTTTGGGAAATTTGATAAACCAGTAGAACTTATTGTTTTTAATCCGCCGTGGTTACCAGCAGATAAAGATGTAGATGGTGTCGATGAAGCTATTTATTATCCAGAAGAAATGTTTCCAGCATTTTTTGAGGCTGCAAAGGAGCGTCTGTTGCCAGATGGTAAGTTAGTTATTATATTTTTTAACCTAGCTCAAATTACCAAGGTAACTACAGAGCACCCTATAGAGAATGAAATAGCAAATAACGATAGATTTGAACTAGAGAGAATCTTTAAAAAGAGAGTTAATTCAGCTTCAGAAAAAACAAAACGCAATCCACACTGGAGAGATTTAGAAGAAGTAGAGCTTTGGGAGCTGAAGCTTAAATAGATTCTTTAAATTAAATAAGCTATTTAATCCTGCGCTGTTCTTCTTCAGTGCGAGTGAAATACCAATAAATTACATAAAATATACTAAAAACGCCTGCTATAAATGCCTATAGTAGGCTTCTATTTCTGGTCCAAGAGCATACGACTGCCATAGAAGAGAAAATGGCTGTACCTGTAGATATTCCTGTAGAATAGTTAGTGGTGGTTATAGTTTCATGTATAGTTGTAAGTAACAATGTCATAATTGTTTTTTTTTCTTTTTTAATAGGAATGAATTAACGTCTCCATGTTAGGATGACTTATAGGTGAAATGAGTCATTTCTATAACAAACTTATTCAAATATATTCTAATGGTTTTTTATTTGAGCGATCTTATTAAGTTTTTGGATCTAAAACTATAAATGTAATCTAGATGGTTAAATGTTTTAAGTTTTCGCAATAGCGATATAAAAATTACTGCTTTTAATTTAAGGTATATTTTATAATTTCCATTTTTGCATAATATTTTAGAAAACAGGAACAACAGTTGCTAATTAAAAGATTGAATTTTGTAAAATGAATAATATATCTAAATTAGGAATTTTTACCATTCTTCTAGTCAGTAGTTTAACCATTATGGTAGGTACGGCTATAGCACCATCTTTATCTGGGATTATTAAAAATACAGATTTTAGCTTTTCACCCAGTTGGTTGATTACTTTACCATCCTTAGGAGTAGTAGTATTTGCACCGTTTATAGGCGGTATTTTAAAGAAATCAGGCAAATTCAATTTACTAATCATGGGATTAATACCCTATGCTGTATTAGGTGTCTTGGGGGCATTTATAAAGAACGATTATTTATTGATAATAGATAGGTTTCTTTTAGGAGGTGCAACAGTAATGGTACAAGTGTCTGTAACTGCATTTATTGCAGAGCTGTTTACTGGAGAAACGCGACTCAAAATGGTTTCTTGGCAAGTGATGTCTATAGAGTTAGGTGGTGTTGTATTTCTTGCTTTAGGAGGTGTATTAGGTGAGATAAATTGGCAATTCCCGTTTTATATTTATCTATTAGGTTTAGTTTGTTTTTTACTAGTTATAAAGTTTTTACCTAAGTCCAAAACAGTAATAGAAACAGAAGTGAGTGATGAACTTACTAAAATCCAAAATAAACTAGAAGTAAATGTCATACTTATGGCCACGTTACTTGCAATGATGTTGTTTTTTATAGGTTTTGTAACGATACCATTATACTTACCTAAATTTTTCAATTTTGATCAATCAGAGACAGGTTATTTAATGGCTTTTATTTCTTTTATAGCTATAATCACAGCTAGTCAAATGCCTAAAATGGTGCGCGCTTTAGGAGACGGTAAGACGGTAGCTCTAGGATTTATATTTTTTATGTTAGGATACTTCACTCTTTCTGTTGCGTTAAGCACACCTGTTTTAATTATTGCAGCATTATTGGTAGGTATAGGTTTTGGTTTTACCATTCCATTATTGAGTAATATGATAATAGATGCAAGTGATAAAAGCAATCAAGGAAAAAATTTAAGTTTACTATCGATGGCCATATTTGGAGGACAGTTTTTATCTACGTTTATTGAATACATCTCTGATGATTACAAATCGATTTATGGAATTACCGCAGCTCTTGCGTTTATAATAGCATTGGTACTTTTTTATCTTTTTCAAAAAATCACCAAGAATAGAATATAAAAGTTTTCTGCTTACTTTTGACTTATAGGTTGAGAGTAGATGAATAGCGTACAACAGAAGAATAAATTTCAAATCATAGAAAATTTTAAGATAGAGACTAGTATTTTATCTGATAACTCAATGGGAATTTATGTCAAGTTGATCTCAAATCATAAGATGGATATTCATTTTAAACCTTTAAATGAAACTTTCAAAAGTGAAGCTTTTAATGAGAACTCTGGTATTCTCATTAATTTTAAACGTGACTTAATAGACGAAGATGATATCGAGTATGCCTTAGATGTCATGTCTCTTTTTAATAAGTACCCTCAATTTCAACTGACCGCGATAGATGAAGTTTTAAAAGTAAATAATTTAATAAACTTACTTAAGGAAGAATATAATAGAGATGGAGCGTCTTATATTATGATTAAAACCTTACTTAAAGTACTGATTTTACATTTTATACGTTACCAAAACAATGAATTTTTAAAACAAGACTTAAATCAAAAGCGCGTTTTTCAATTTCTAGAGTTAATGGAAATACATTATCTAAACGAACAAAACCCAGAAGACTATGCGGTGCGTTTAGGTATAAGTCTAAAACGATTAAATCAAATACTACAAGAAAAACTGAGTTTAACAGCCAGACAGGTTATACTACAACGTATCATTACGGAAGCTAAAAGACTGTTGATCAAAGGAGAATTATCTGTAAAGGAGATCTCATACTTGCTATCCTTTGAATCTATAGGTAGTTTTTCAAGATTTTTTAAGAAGAATGTAGGTTATAGTCCTACTGCATTTAAAAGCGATAATTAAACTTTAATAGGAGTTGGTTAACTCGATATAATAATTTACATTATTAATATTTCATAAAAAAAGCACCACAATAAAGTGGTGCTTTTAATACTTATTTTAAGATAGAGGACTATCCTAAATATGATTTAAGGATCTTACTTCTTGAATTTTGACGTAATCTTTTGATACCTTTTTCTTTAATCTGGCGCACGCGCTCACGAGTTAAATCAAAAGTTTCACCGATTTCTTCTAGACTCATAGGTTGTTGATTACCGATACCGAAATAAAGGGAAATCACGTCTGCTTCTTTTTGAGAAAGAGTTTCTAATGCACGAGTTATCTCTAAAGTAAGAGATTCATGCAATAATTCTCTATCAGGGTTAGGTGACTCACCACTACGAACAACGTCGTAAAGGTTAGAAGTTTCACCTTCTTTAAGAGGCGCATCCATAGATACGTGACGACCTGCATTCTTAAGAGATTGTTTCACATCACTTACCGTCATGTCCAGTTCTTTTGCAAGTTCTTCTGGAGATGGAGGACGCTCATGCAATTGCTCAAGATGAGAAAAAGCCTTATTAATCTTGTTAATGGATCCAATCTTATTTAATGGAAGACGCACGATACGTGACTGCTCTGCTAGTGCTTGTAAGATGGACTGTCTAATCCACCATACCGCGTAGGAGATGAATTTAAAACCACGAGTCTCATCAAATCTTTTTGCAGCCTTTACGAGTCCGGCATTACCTTCATTAATAAGATCTGGAAGCTTAAGCCCTTGATTTTGATACTGTTTTGCAACAGATACCACAAAACGTAAGTTTGCAGTGGTCAACTTCTCAAGAGCTCTCTGATCACCTTTCTTAATGCGCTGTGCTAGTTCTACTTCTTCCTCTGCAGTGATTAGATCAATTTTAGAGATATCCTGTAGGTACTTATCAAGCGATTTTGATTCACGGTTTGTAACCTGTTTGGTGATTTTGAGTTGTCTCATTTAGATAATAAAGATTAAAAAATTAATGACCTGACAGCTTTTGTCAGATGATAATAGTATAGCAAAAATCATACCAAAAGTGTTTTTTATGACACCTTATCAGGCTAGTAATACTGTGACTTGTGCTGCAATTTTATTAGTCGTCACAAGTACATTTTTGTTACATAATTATATGGCTCTGGCATATAAAATATAACAAGTGAAGATCTTAACATCAGTACTGTAAGCACATGAAGGTGTAAATATTACATAAAATTAATGGCAGAATTTGTTAAAATAGTGGTTATTTAAAGCATAAAATTATATTTTGTCACTATTCAAAAAGATTCTATGAATTTAAGATACGTTCTATTAATTTTTATTCTGTCATGTTTTTACTGTCAGTCACAGACAGGAGTAAGTGAAACTGGTTTATGGACGCAGTACATTTATAAAAAAGCATTTAATGAAAAATGGGCTATAGCTGGGGATTTTCAATACCGCACGTATGAGGTAGGTAACGATTTTCAGCAGTTTATCGCACGAGCAGCAGTTTCTTACCAGCCTGCAAACACGGCGATAGACTTTCAAGCTGGTTATGGTTATTTTACGGGACAGCCATTCGGCGCAAGCGACACTTCTACTACAGAGCATAGATTACATCAGGATATGTGGTTTGCTAGTAATGTAAGCCATCGTTTTGAGCTTAAACATCGCTTGAGAATAGAAGAACGCTTTATAGAAGATCAGGATTTTAGAACGAGATTACGTTATACTTTATTTGTTAATGTGCCATTTAATAATAAAGCCATAGTTGATAAAACCTTATACCTCGCTCTATGGAATGAGATTTTTATTAATGGACAGACAGATACCGGATCTGATACTGTAGAATATTTTGATAGAAACTGGGCATTTGCTGGTTTGGGATACAAATTGAATTCAGCTCTTAAATTTCAGGCAGGTTATATGCGAGAGATAACACCTGGAATAAGTAAGGGGCAGGCAGTTCTTACCGTATTTCATAGCTTGTAACATGTTATTATTAGTAATAGGTGTTCCGCTTTCGCGAAAGCGGAATTATAACAATCTTATTGATTTAAAGAAGGCATGGTAACTAGATTAAATAGCTAGTATATTTATGAAGTTGAATAAAAATATACTACAGAATAAAACTACACGCACCCAATTGTATTTAACAAGTTTTGTCTGGATATCACGATCTGTACTGTTGTGTTCTATTTTTTCATGAAGCGAAATAAACACGAGCATGGTTAATAACCAGTTTGTGGCGATTAACAATAAATCTATGATTTCATAAAATGAATACGTTAGTTGTGTAATCATTAAATAAACAGAAATACTTAATTGTGCTAACATTAAAGGCGCGACTATAGAGGTAATTTTACGAGTGTATAAAGGATGCCATACAGATAATTTCTCACTTGTATAATGCAAGAAACTAGGGTAGATAATGATTTGTACCATCCATATAAGCACAACGAGACCAAAATCTATCAGTAATTTAGTGAGAATTATAGCATTCATATTTTTGTAATTTTATAAGCCCAATATATTAAAATAGGGTGGATGACTATTAGTCGCAACCAGCCTATCCATGAAGGTAAGCATAATTCTCCAGCACAACTGCCATTAAGTAAAAAGTAAACGTGTGAAATAATGAAAGCTAGTAGCATAGCGATGGTTAAATAACCTGCCATTTTTCTAGTTTTATAAAATACAGCCATGGTAGCTACTGTTAATTCTGCAGCACCTGCTATGTAGTTAATTAGTAGTTTATTACCTATCCAGTCAGGTATAACCTCTAGATAGATGTTTGGTTTCATAAAATGCATGATTCCTGCAACTAGATAAACAGCTATAAATGTGAACAGTGATAATTTATGTGTTATTTGAGTTGCCATTTATAATCGGTATGTACTTTTTTAAGTATTAAAAAGAATGGTATCCACCATATAAAGTCGTTAGTTAACAAGGTGTAAATAAATTCAAATGGTACTATGTCTTGTGCATAATTAAATATAAAGCCTAATGGGCCAAATATTTTACCTAAGAATCCTACAGCAACTATAGGCCAGTGTTTCATAGGATTATAACTAGCCCACCAATAGCCTAATCCATATACTCCTATAACCATTCCCATACCTTGCCATACCATAGGGTGGTTGAGAGGTTCCATGCCTACTATTTCAAAGAAATGATTAGGGAATAATACAACCCACGCTCCCCAAATAAGATTATAAATAGCAGCAAGTTTTAAGGTAAGTTTCATTTGTTCTTTATGTGGTAAGTCTGCAGTGATAGGATATCATTACAAACATTTTTACGACATTTTTTATCTATTAGAAATAGATGATTTAAGGAAACTTACCTTAAAATAGATAGATGTTTAAACGTGTTTTTTACAAGTCCTTGCGATATGTTCTTCTTCTTTTATGAAGTATAGGGTCGTAGTTTTTCCAAGATGCTTGGACCGCCATGTTATCTTCTAACTCTGGATTAGTCTCACATTTTGAAATACCATAATTCATGAAGTTCTGAGTGATATTTCTAAACATCATTGCAGTTACTCCTTTACCTTGATATTCTGGATCGATACCTATTAAATAGAATGCAGCCTCTGTATTTTTCTTTTTAGCTTTTAATAAATGTAAAAAACCAAATGGGAATAATTTTCCATTTGCTTTTTGAAGCGCCTTAGAAAAAGAGGGCATCGTTATAGCAAATCCTACTAACTTATCATTCTTATCGGTTACTAATTCAATAAAATCAGGATTTATAAAGGGTAAGTATTTGTCTTTATAAAGTTCTATTTGATACTGTTGTATAGGTACAAATGTTACAAGATTACTGTATGTTTTATTAAGTAAATCAAACATAGCGTCTACATAGGGTAGAATCTCTTTAGTTGATTTAAAACGTAAAGATTTTAGGTCATATTTACGCGCTATAATATCGGCAAAACGGTTGATCTTATCAGGAATAGGGTTAGGTGGTTTAAATTTAAATTCTACCCATTCGGCAGCTTTTTCATAACCTAATTTTTCTAGATGCTCCATGTAGTAGGAGTGGTTGTACCAGGTAATCATAGTACTTACCTCGTCAAAACCCTTTATGAGCAATCCAGCTTTATCCATATTAGAAAATCCTACAGGACCTTCGGTAAATTCTAGTTTTTGTTCTCTACCTAACTCGTCTACTTTATTAAGAAGTGCTCTAGTAACTTCTATGTCGTCTATCATGTCCAGCCATCCAAAACGCATTTTAGATTTTTTCTGTTCATTAATCTCAATGTGATTAATTAATGCAGCAACGCGACCTACGATCTTATCATTTTTATAAGCTAGAAACATCCAGCACTCTGCATTTTTGAAAACCTGATTTTTATCACGATCAAAAATGTCAATTTCGTCTTTTATAATAGGTGGGACAAAATAGGCATTGTCTTTATATAGGTCCAGTGGAAATTGGACAAACTTTTTGATGTCTTTCTTAGACTCAATTTTACGTACTTCAATCATAATTTATATCCCGCCTTCTTCTTCAAGATTGAGCTTGTTCTTCTTTTTATCTTTTTTACTTTTCTTACCGCTACCTTGACCATTACCAGTCTGCTTGATAGGAGAGTCCTTATGAAAATCCAGTCGGTAAGACATTCCTACATTTACTTGAAAGACACTTGGTGTATCTTTAAAGTTTAATGTACCACTAGCATCTACCTGCCAGTCTTTGGTTACTAAATAAGCAACACCACCACGGCCTAAATCATCACTATAAAAGTCAGATTTGATCCCTTGATACTCTGCAAAGATCGCCCATTTATTATTTACACTGTGTGTCATAGTTAAGAACAACTGATAAGAAGGGAAATCGGTACTTATTCTGTCTGCTACTATGTTAGTTACAAATACCCAGCGACCCCAATTATTTTGAGTTATTAGTTCTATTCTAGGTGATACAGTAGGATCATTGGGCGGTGCTAATGGGTTAGTGGTACTACCAAAGTTTAAATTTGCTCCTGCATAAATAGATACAGCAGGAATAAGGTCTTTCCAGTTTAATCTATTATTTGCTTTCCAACTTAATAAATTTACTTGTTTCTCACCAAAGAATTTAAGCGGATCAAAAACGAGATATTTTGCGCCCAGTGTACTTCTAGAAAAATTAGAGAAAGAGGTTTCTGAAGATACAGAACCATTAAAATCAGTTTGGTCGACAGTTGCATAGTTTCCTACGTAAGAAAATTCCAGACGTTCTAGAAATGCACCATAGCGCAATTGAAAATTTGCTCCTATATAATCTCGGTCATAACGTTGTAGGTCATGTTCTTCAGTTCTATAATATAAAGAGCCTTCAACTTGTGCAACACCTTTACCTACAGCAAATGCACCTTGAGACCTTCCAGGGCTATTAGTGTTTATTGTTTCTGTATATTGTGCATTTGCCATTTGTGTTGTAACAAAAAGCAATATGAGTAGACCAATACTTTTAAATGTGTGATTCATATATCATTATTCTAGATCAAATTTAATATTTCTTATAGAGTATCATGGATTAGACATATTATTTTTACATAAAAGATTATCATTTGGAATTTTTACAGACAGTATTAATTATATTAATAGTTCTAGTTGCCGTAAGATTATTATGGAGAGCATTTGGAAAAACCGTGCTTAAATGGC
Source organism: Nonlabens sp. (assembly GCF_039941875.1). GTDB lineage: Bacteria > Bacteroidota > Bacteroidia > Flavobacteriales > Flavobacteriaceae > Nonlabens. Next base: position 59,646 of record NZ_JBDVDQ010000001.1, read on the forward strand.
TAGGAATGAAAGCAATGCAACGTGTTCAGAAGAGCTTTGAAAAACGCACTGGATTCAACACCGGCGAGAATCCTTTTCAAAATCAACAAGCAAAATCTACTAAGACCACAACATCGTTTAAATCAAATGAAAATAAAAAGGTAGGTGAGTACATCGACTTTGAGGAAATTGATTAATTTTCATAATTCATTTATTTAACGTCTTCATGAAGTTTGATTTTAAGAAATTATTGCCACATCTAGCTGTATTTGTGGTGTTTATTATTGCTGCACTCGCATATTTTCACCCTGTTTTAAGTGGTAAAAAAGTGTATCAAAACGACATAGTTCAGTATAAAGGTAACGCTAGGCAGCTCATAGATCACCGTGCAGAGACTGGAGAAGAGCTTTATTGGACAGATGCTGTCTTTGGTGGTATGCCTACTTATCAGTTAGGTGCGCGTTATGATTATGATCTTATCGATAGTCTAGATAGAGCCATAAGATTTTTACCTCGCCCGGCAGATTATCTATTTCTATACTTTGCGTCCTTTTATGTCCTCATGCTAGTGATGCGTGTAGATTGGAAAATAGGATTATTGGGAGCGCTTGCCTTTGGTTTTTCTACTTATCTCATCATAATCCTAGGTGTAGGTCACAATGCAAAAGCGCACGCAATAGCTTATTTCCCGCTTGTGTTAAGTGGAATAATTCTAGTTTTTCAAAAACGTTACCTCCTTGGTTTTATCGTCACTGCGCTAACAATGGCGTTAGAATTGCAAGCTAATCATCCACAAATGACTTATTACTTGCTTCTAGCCGTAATAATCCTAGGTATCGCTTATTTAATCGATGCTATTAATAAAAAAGTAGTACCTCATTACTTTAAGTCAATAGGTATTATGACTGCAGCGGTAGTTCTTGCATTGGGAACTAACGCTGGTAACTTACTAGCGACTAGTGAGTATTCAAAAGAAAGTACTCGTGGAGCATCAAATATTACCGTTAACGCTCAAGGCGAAAACGTGGAAGTAAAAGAAGGACTAGACTACGATTACATCACTGATTACAGTTATGGATTGTCAGAAAGTTTCAACCTTATTTTACCTCGTTTTGCAGGTGGTGGTAGTGGAGATGCTTATGAAGAAGACAGCAATAGCCGTAAACAGTTATCAAAAATAGACCCCTCTTCATTAAATGAAGAAGAAATGGGATACTTAAATCAGCTGGTCTCATTAAGTCAGCGTAAATATTGGGGTGACCAGGCTATAGTTGAGGCTCCTGCATATTTAGGAGTTAGTGTTGTATTCCTTGCATTACTTTCGCTATTCTTAATAAGAGGTAGGTTAAAATGGTGGACACTTGCCGCTATTGTTTTAGCATTACTACTTTCTTATGGTAAGAATTTAAGTTGGCTTACAGAGTTATTTATCGATTACGTTCCATTTTACAACAAATTCAGAGCTGTTACATCTATTCAAGTGATAATAGAAATGTGCGTTCCTATTCTTGCAGCAGTAGGATTATGGCAGTTTTTTAATGAAAAGACTACTATTGATAAAAAACGCAAATCTTTACTTTATGCAGGTGGTGGCTTTGCAGGAGTACTGGTTATTATCGCATTATTAGGTTCTTATATATTTAACCTTACAGGCCCTTATGACGAGTATTTACTGGATTTCCCACAATTAGGAGCTCGATATGTAGACGCTTTAAAAGCAGATCGATTTGCTATGATCCAAAGCGATGCTTTAAAAGCTTTACTTTATGTAGGTATTATTTGTGGTGCTTTATATTTATTACTGTCTGATAAAATAAAAGAAACCGTTGTATTAGTAATTTGTGGTGTAGTAATTCTCTTTGACCTGATCAGTTTTGATACGCAGTATGTAAATGATGAAGACTACGTGTCTGCTAGAGAGTATGCTTTACCTTTCTTAAAAACGGAGGCAGACGAGCTGGTTTTAAAAGATAAATCACATTTTAGAGTATACGATCAGTTAGCAGATCCTGTTAATAGTGGTAGAGCGGCATATTTTCATAATGCGATGGGTGGTTATCACGGTGCAAAGCCTCGTAGATTTCAAGATCTGATGAATTTTTATTTTGCTGGTCAGGATGTAATTACTCGAGAGCAACTAGAAATTCTAGGTATGTTTAATACTAAATATATTCTAGGTCAAAATGCAAATGGTACCGTAGCTCAACAAAATCCTATTTTATCAGGTAACGCATGGTTTGTTACAGATACTAAAGTGGTAAAAGATCAAAATCAAGAGATTTTATCTATTAAAGAACTTAATGCAGATTCTCTTGCGATCATTACTCAAGATCAAAAAGAACTTATAGGACTTAAAACGGTAAGCAAAGATTCTACAGCAACTATAAATTTAAAAAACTACAAAACTGAAGAACTTACTTATACGAGTTCTAACTCTAGTGATGGGCTAGCGGTGTTTTCAGAGATGTATTATCCGCATGGATGGATAGCTACTATAGATGGAAAAGAAGCGCCTATTGCACGTGTTAACTATGCGCTAAGAGGGCTGTCGGTTCCTGCAGGAGAACATGAGATAGTCTTTAAGTTTGTACCTAGTGTTGTTAAAACAGGATCTACTATCATGTTGATCAGTAATATTTTATTGTTACTCGTTATCTTAGGTGGATTATTTATCGTGTTTAAAAAGAAAGCCTAAGTTGTTGAAAAATCCCCTATTGATTATAAGTTATTACTGGCCGCCAGCTGGTGGACCAGGTGTGCAACGATGGTTAAAGTTTGCAAAATACCTTCCTGAAAATGGGTTTGATGTAACCGTTGTTATCCCTGAAAATCCAGATTATCCAGTCTTGGATCCAACTCTTATGGAAGAGGTTCCTAAATCTATTGATCTCATAAAGGTTAAAATAAAAGAACCTAGTAGGATGGCTGGTAAGCTTTCGCGAAAGCGTACTAAAAACCTACAACGCGGTATATTAAAGAAAGAAGCTGGTATTTTAGAACGTGCCCTAGTGTGGATGCGTGGTAATTTATTTGTTCCTGATGCGCGAGTGGGATGGAAGCATCGTGTTCTAAAAGATATAGAACCTTATTTAACAAATAATCCTACAGCTACTGTTATTACTACCGGGCCGCCTCATTCTGTACATTTAATAGGTTTAGAATTAAAGAGCTTAGTGCCTTCTATAAAATGGCTGGCAGATTTCCGTGATCCATGGACTACTATAGGATATCACAAAGATCTTAAACTAGGTAAACGCGCACAAAAACGTCATATAGATCTAGAAAAAGAGGTTCTTAATACTGCCGATTTATTAATTGTGACGAGTCCTCATACAGGAAAAGAATTTAAAACTAAAACATCTCGACCTATTCAATTGATTACCAATGGTTATGATATGATGGCAAATACACAAATGCGCCAGCCAGAAGGTAAATTTGTATTATCTCACATAGGTACTTTATTATCAGATCGCAATCCTCAATTACTCTGGGAATCTTTACATGAAATCTGTCTAGAAACAGAAGGTTTTACTGCAGATTTTCAACTACAACTGGCAGGTAATGTAAGCGAAGAGATACTAGAAAGTATCTCACATTATAAACTAAATGATTTCTTAGATAATAAAGGTTATGTGTCTCATGAAGAGTCTGTTAAACTTATGTTTACTGCACAAGCATTATTACTTATAGAAATAGATTCTGAAGAGACTAAAGCGATTTTACCTGGTAAGATATTTGAATATTTTGCTAGCCGCAGGCCTATAGTTGCTGTAGGTCCTAAAGGTGCAGACATAGAACTGTTAATAACAGACACACATTCTGGTGAGTTTTTTAATTACCAGCAAAAAACGGCGCTTAAGAAACATATTAATCATTTATATGATCTCTATAAAAAAGGAACCAATGATGGTAATTCTAATGACTTGATAGATCGTTATAAAAGATCTCAACTCACTAAAATTCTTGCTAAAACCATAGAATACGTATGGGAATAGTCATTAAACAGTCTGGATGGAATCTAGTTATAACTGGCTTAGGATTTGTTCTAGGTGCTTTGAATGTTTTGATTCTAGCACAAGTTTATCTATCTGACGATTATTACGGATTGTGGAATTATGTATTGTCTTCGGCATTTTTATATTTTCCACTGATGTCTTTTGGTATTCATAATACCATTGTGAAATACTTCTCTAGTTATACTACAAAGAAAGAACAAGATGCATTTTTAACTCAAATGCTGTTGTGGCCATTGTTTATTATTCTGCCTGTTCTATTTATTATTTATCTCGCGCAAGAACCTATTGCTGCTTTTATATCAGAAAAAAATGTGATTACAGGAACTTACTTATGGTGTATACCGCTAGTTTCTATTTTTCAGGCATATTTTGAAATTTTTTATGCTTGGGTTAAAGTACACATGAAAACGGTAGCTGGTAATTTTCTTAAAGAAGTATTCTATCGTGCAGCTGCAACAGTAACTTTATTATTACTCGCGAACGATGTTATTAATCAGCATCAGTTTATTTATAGTCTGGTGGTTATTTATGCTTTAAGAGCGTTGTTAATGAAGCTAATCGCGTTAAAAACCTATTTCCCTAGTTTTAATTTAAGAAGATTACCTAATAGAGGTCAGGTTTTAAATTACTGTATTTATATGATTATCGCAGGTTCTATTTCTACGGCATTAATAGACCTAGATAAATTTATGCTGAATCAATATGTAGCTATTGATAAAATAGGGTACTACGGCATAGCGGTATTTATTGCTACTGTAATAGCTGTTCCTGCACGTGGTATGGCGCAAATAACGCATCCCTTAACTGCTGGTTATTTTAATAGAAATGAAATGAATGAGGTGCAAACTCTTTATAAAAGAAGTTCACTTAACCTTACCGTTATAGCAGGATTTCTATTAGTGATTATTACTTGTAATCTTAATGAGTTTTATGAGTTAATGCAACCAGAAACACGCATTGCCATTCCAGTCGTTTTTTTAATTGCGATAACTAAGTTTTTTGAAAATGTTTTGGGCAGTAATAATGCGATACTTTATAACAGTGATTTGTATAAAGTGACATTATGGATGGGATTGGTGTTAACCTTTGTGGCGATAGGTTTGAATTGGATTCTTATTCCAAATTATGGTTTAATAGGTGCTGCTATTGCTACTTGTGTGGCTTATTTGTGTTACGCTTTCGCGAAAGCGTACTACGTTTATTACAAATTAAACATGCATCCATGGACCGCAAAATCTTGGAGCTCTTTACTCATGATTGCAGTAATTATTGGGGTGTTTTATTTCTGGGATTTCCCATGGAATCCGTATATAAATATTGCCGTTAAATCTATAATAATTGGGATCACATATTTGATAACCACTTATAAATTAAATCTTTCTACAGAAATTAATCGAATTATAGAAAAATACATACCATAAAAAAATGCCGATCATAACGATCGGCATTTTGTGTTTTATAAGAAAGTAATCTTACCCACGACTACTTCTCAAGGTCGTACTTCGACTAGTTTTCTTTTTAGAAGTATTAGTAGATCTAGTACTTCTCGCTTGCGTGTTTCTAGAAGAAGAACCACGTGTAGTAGCTCTACTATTTGTACTGCGAGTAGAACGTGTACTTACTGAATTTCTACTAGGTGTAGATCGAGTAGTAGTTGCTCTACTAGTTCGTGCTGGAGCGGTCGCTCTAACGGTACGACTTCTATTACTTCTAGGTGTAGCAGTGGTAGATCTAGTCGTACTTCTGTTAGAAATAGCTCTAGTATTTGCAGGTCTAGAAGTTCTAGTCGTTGCCCTATTAGATCTACTGTTACTTACGGTATTGCGACGTGTAGCCACTCTAGTAGAGGTAGCAACATTTCTACCACGAGTGGTTCTAGTTACCTGACTTCTACCTGTAGAGATAGACTGTCTATTTCTATTTATTCTGTTGTTTACCGCTACAGCTCTACCACGAGAATTGCGACGTCCTCTTTCAAAACTTCTATATGTTACTCTATCATTAGGTCTATAAAAGTTTCTATGCGTGTTTGCTCTTCCATAACGACCATTATAATAGGTAGGCGTGTTCCAATAATTTACATGATACGACCATGCATAACGTATAGGGAAATAAGACGCTCTATATGGTGTGTTGTAGATTACACATCTGTTTACAACTGGTACACGGTAATAAGTGTGCCATGGTTGATATACATAATGTCTGTTATAAGAATTAATGTAACCGTCGTAGTAATTAATTACTCCTGGGCTGCTGTAGTAAACTCTTAAATCACCTAGACGATTAATGAATCCATTGTTGTAGTATATATCTACAGTACCTATTTGATTTACACGACCATAAGAATCATAGTAAATAGGGATTTCTTCTATTTGAATTACAGCACCATAAGAATCGTATTGTACATAACGGTCATAATCATATCCTGAATTAAAAGAAACTTGAACGTTTCCTGTATTCACAAATACATTGACACCATTTCTATCTTGCAAATAATTAAAATCAAACTGACCGTCTGGAAAAACAGCAAACTCGATTCCATCTTGATTAAAAATAAAGTTCTTACTGTAATTACGGTAGCGTGTGTCGTCCTCAGAATTTTCGGCACTTGAGAATCCTAATCCTAGGATAAAAACAAGTGTTAGGGTAAATAGCTTTTTCATAATATATAGTATTAATATCAGTAATTATGTCTACCGATGTTATATACTAATCAACCAGCGTGCCAAAAGTATGAGGACTCTATGTTAGCATCTATGTGATTGTTATTTTTTTAGTCTTAAATAATTTAATTTCAGGGTGTTAAAAATAAATCATTTCAAAAATAGGTGTTGTGTGTAATAGGTTTACCTACCATAAAATGTAAGTGTGTCTTTAAACAGCTAGTTTATCTAAAGGTTAAATATTTTATTCTAGACGTTAATGGAGCATCATACTCTTCATTAATTCCATGATGTGCATTGAGTGTAAAAATTACATCATTTACAGTTACTGTAACTCTAGATTCGATCTCACTACCCATAGCTTTTGCATTGGGATATACGCTCAATAATTCTGCATAAGTATTACCTATTCCTATCATTTTAGGTGGTGTGGCATTTTTATGTGTTAATGCAATGTCAGTAACCTGGTCAGCAGAATAATAAATGTCAACCATAGGAAAGCCACTTTTAGTAATCTCGTAAATAGGAATTTGCCCATCTCCAGATTCTCTAATAGTCGATTCCATATTCTGATTTGCTTTAATATTTACATTTTGCAATTCTTCTAAGGACATTCCTGGTTTTAACTCTTCTAGCTCTATGTATTTTAAGGCTTCTAGACCATTAAAGGCAATTAAATCTTGTGCTACTGCTGGAGTAGATTTGGTTTTATCCACCACGGTTACGTTACCACTTGATTTTACACTAGTTTTTACATTGCGTGTATTTGATGGTATCATATGAGAAGAATCACCGGTAACAGCAGGTGCCTTGGTGTTTTCTTTACAACTAGTTATTGCAAAAATAACGGCTATTAAAACGACTAACTTTTTCATAATAGAGTATTGATTAAGTCAAATCTACAATTACTCCACGTTTATAAACTACACTTTAAGAAAGAAATAGCTAGTTCTATTCTTCTATTTCTTGTCTTTTAAGAATACGTCCTCTAGGTTCATCTCCTTTGTGTAAAACAACATCAGAGTGTAAGAATTGGGCTGCCTGAGCAGAATCTTTTACTTTACTAGCTGTGCGTTCGAACATAGCTTTTTCAAAATCATTGAGAACAGCATCTCTTAAACCAGTCTCTTTCCAGTTAGATTGTGGACGACAGCCTACATAGATAGCACGTGCTAGTGATAACGCATCTAGTAATGCCTGGTTTGCTCCCTGACCTTTAAATGGACTCATAGGGTGCGCTGCATCGCCTATAAGTGTTGTATCATCATTATTTTTAAATACTTCTGGATCTAATAACGATCTATCATATACTGGATAACCAGAAATTTGTGTTTCTAGTGTGGCATTCATTATTTCAGGAATAGGTGAGTGCCACTGTGTTCTCAAGACCGCTTCTTTTTTAAGAGCTGCAGGACCTAGTTTACTTAGTTTTTTTGCATCATTTTCTGACATAGGAAAACTAAGTTGCCACATAATCGTGTCAGAAGAGTATGGCATCATATAAATACGCTCTTTCCCATTTGCTGTTTGAAATACAGTTGCATTATCTAACAAATCATGTTCTAGACCATTAAGACTAGCTAATGGACAGATACCTAAAATAACAATACAATCTAGATAACGTAATGGAGTAGGAGCATCACCTATTAACAGTTTGCGCGTAGTACTGCGTATACCGTCTGCACCCACGACTAAGTCGGCAGTTTTTATTATCTCTTCTCCATTTACTATAAACTTAAGATTTATAGCATCATTTTTATTTTTTTGAAAATCTATTAATTGGTGTCCCCAGGTGACTTTATCATCACCGCCCAACTGATCGAGTAAATCTTGACGTAAAGACTGTCTAGCGATATGTACGTTAGTACGTTTTGAATAATTGTTTTCCTTAGAATCTAACCATTTTCTAATTCCCCATTCTCCTATAACGCTACCATCTGTAGTGTGTACAATATGTTTAGTAGATGTAATTCCTTCTCTTAAACTAGTAATACCTAGACCTTCTATGGCTTTGCTAGCCTGTTGTAATGTAAGGCCATAACCCTGTGAGCGTTCATTAAAACTGCCATCACGTTCATATAGGGTAAAAGGAATACCTCTATGTAAGCAAGCAACAGCAAGTGCCGTACCACCTATACCGCCACCTATGATGGCAACATGTGGATAGTTATCTACATCTGCATCGGGAAATGAATCGGTGCTTATTAAACCAGATCCGTTACAATTTAAACAGGTGTATTGATGTGCTTTAGGTCGTACAGGTTCAGGACCAATACGATTTGATTTTTCAAATTGTTCTACGGCTCTCAGATAATTTAAACGCACTTTTTTGCGCAGTCTTCTGCTTTTTTTTCCACGACCTAAACAGTCTGGACAGCTGGTCCATGCGGTGCTATTATATTGCTCGTTTTTCAATCTTTGATTTGGTAAATGAGGTGTAAAGATAAAAAAGCTGATAGAATCAATGGTTAGATTCTACCAGCCTTGTGAGATACTATTAGTAAAAGAGCTATTACAACTGTTTGTTCAACTCTTTTTATAAATCAAATACGACTTATAATAGATTACTGGCTTTTTGTTTCCATGTAGCAGCCAGTGCAATCTCTCCATTTAATTGAGAGCTTTTATTCTCATTGTATAATTCAAATTGTTCTACTTTAGAACCATTTTTAGTTGTAAATACTAAGGCGATACGTTGTACTACCTCATAACTAGAAGAATCGTTTTTAATACGATTTGTATCCTTTTTCACCTCACAAGATTTTATATAATTAAGATCTATTTCTTGTAATAGCTCTTTATCATTAGTTTTTTGATAGCGATATATTTTATTTAGGCTATCTAATCCTAAGGCAAAATCGTTGTGAATAACATAATCTACTAATGTTGCTCGATTTTTTAAAATGTGCTGTTGTAACGTTTTTTTGAGGTGTTTTTCTTTTTGTTTAGTTCTGCTGTTTATGAGAACAAATGGTGTTATACAAACGGTTAATAGTATAACAATAGTGATTATCATTCCTGAATTCATGATATATTTTTTTTGATAATGTGTATAGTGAGTTGACATGATTTATGAAAACCATGCGTATTTAATTAACGGTAAAATCACTAGTTAGTTACCAGAAAGAATGAAATGGAAATATAATATCCTTAATAAGGGAATGGTGAATAAAAATGTAGTCATAGCTTACATTTTTACTGCCTTCTTTTATGGAGAGAAAGCTACTTTTGTTAAGCAGCCCATAGGCATGATAAGAAAAATGATCTGTAGTTAATCGCGATCTTTCTGGAGCAGCTAGATGTACGATAGATTGCACATCTGCACCAATTAAAAGATGATGGTGGTAATAAGATGTAGCTTCTACAGTAGCGGTATCCTCTATAGGATACTCGATTAAATGATCCGAGAACGTCACATTTCCAGCACTTACAGATACTATGAAAAGTACCGATAAGGCTATGAAATTAATGAAATGTTGAAACGTTTTCAAAATAAAATAAATGCTTGATTATAAACTTTGTGTCTATAGAAAATACATTTTTCTAATAGAACAGCAAATGAATAACAAAATCTGATAGCTCAAATGAAATTTTAGTTAAATTATTCCCATGTTTAAAACTCTATTTAAGCAGGCCATGGCAAATATTAATGAGTTTAGTTTTTAAATGTTCCGCTTTCGCGAAAGCGAGACCTATATCTATGGAACTATATTTTTATATAGATATCTAACATGTTCAAGTAAGCTCGTGACTTGTATATTTAAAAAATGGACACCTCAGATAAAGTGGTAAATGCCTCTAGAAATTTCATGCCTCTAAAGGAATTCCCTTTTATATTTAATTTAGGACTCCACACAGCTATGGTATATTCATTAGGATAAATGGCAATAATACCGCCGCCTACACCACTTTTACCAGGTAAACCTACTTTAAAAGCAAAATCTCCTGACTCATCATAAAAGCCACAGGTAAGCAAGAGTGCATTAATCCTTTTAGTCTGACTTCTAGTGAGTATTTCTAGATGATCATGTACCGTTTTTCCTTTATTAGATAAAAATAAAAACAGCTTAGATAAATCTTTACAACTTAATTCTAGAGAACAAATGTCAAAGTAAAAGTCCAGCACCTCATTAGGATCATTATTAATATTACCTAGTGATTTTATAAAATTACATAGAGCGATATTACGGTAACCTATCGTTTTTTCTGAAGATGATATTTTTGCACAATAATCTACCGTTTTATTACCAGACATGCTTCTTATAAATGCCAGTAGATCTTCTTTAGGATGGTCTAGATGGCTTATTAAAACGTCTGCAACAATTATAGCACCTGCATTTATAAATGGATTTCTAGGTATTCCGTTATCATTTTCTAATTGTATCAAAGAATTAAAACCGGTACCAGATGGTTCTACACCGACTCTATCCCATATACGCTCTCCCAAGATTTTATAGGCCAGACACAAGGACAGTACCTTTGCAATACTTTGTATAGAAAAATTCTCGTCAAAGTCGCCTTTACCGTAGGATTCTCCAGAATTAGTGGCGATATGAACACCAAATTTTTCTGCATCTATGGTGGCTAGTTCTGGTATATAAGAGGCTAGATTACCTATATTTTCCATCTTTGATACTTTTTCAAAGACCTTATCAATCACCTTATTATTATCCATAGACTCGACTTTATTTCAATTATTACGGCAAAGGTAATAGGGGAGCACCGCGTTTTAAGTAACTATTTCAACTTTTAAAAGAGCTTTTTTATCCTATAGCTATTTATATATATCAAAAATGATGGGTTTTATAAGCTCGTACTCTTAATAGTATAACTTACTATTTATAATTATTAAGGTAGGGTTGTAGTTCCGCTTTCGCGAAAGCGAGACAACAAAAAAGCTTATGAATCAAAAACACTCTTGATTCATAAGCTTTAAAATATAAAATTACCATTTCTAGAAATAATAGATATTTATTTTTTCTAGATCAATTGAATGAATAGAATTAGCTTAATAACTCTATTCTGTCTGCGGTAATGTTGATCAATTTCTCTTTATAAAGATTACCTAATGCTTTTTTGTAAGACTTTTTACTCATGTTAAATTGAGTACGTATAATATCTGGTGAGCTTTTATCAGTGATGAGTAAATATCCATCTGGACTTTCTCTAAGTGCTTCAAGAACAGTATTTGCGTCGTGATCTATTACATTAAGATAGCCTTGAGGTCTAAGAGAAACATCTATTTTTCCATCTTCTCTTATGTTTTTAATAAAGCCTATGCCTTCCATGCCTTCTTCCATTTCTGAAAAAACTTCACTTCTATAAAGTAATCCTTCTAACTCACCTTCTATTAAAACATTATAACCTAAAGGAGTTTCCCTCTCTATGGTTAATCTTACTTTATCACCTACCTGTAAATCCATTACTGTATAAATTTAAATCTATTTCTTTGTAAAAATGCAAAGGTAGGCCTTATGTAGAGATTTAAGATTTGAGTAATAAAGATATATGTTTTAACATCTTAAATAAAGGATGGAGTAGTGGGATGTAAGTTTTTAAGGCTCTATTCTATTTCATTTTTAGCTAAAAATTCTAGGATGAGTTGTGCTATTTCTGTTGTTTTTTCCTCTGCGGCAAAATGACCAGCATCTATAAGGTGTAACTCTGCATTTGGTAAATCCTTTAAATAAGCTTTTGCTCCATTTGCATTAAATTTGAGATCTTTTTTACCCCAGGTAATTAAAGTTTTAGGTTGTTGTTCTCTTAGCATTTTTTGCCACTTGGGATATCTAATCAAGTTAGTATTATAATCTTTAAATAACTGTACCTGTATTTCTCTATCTTTCTTTGATTGTAAAAAAGCTAAATCGTGTGTCCAAGCATCTGGACTTTGGATATTCATATTAGTACTATCTAAATCAAATAAATACTGCTTATTTATAATAGCATCTTTACCAGTTAGGCGGTATAAAAATTCATGTTTAGCAAGAGATGTATCTGTTTGAGCTGTTCTGAAAAAATCTTGTCGTTGAGGAGTAAGACCTTCTAAGTAAGCATTTGCATTTTGAACAATTAAAGCCTCTATACGTTTTGGGTTATTCATCATCATGCGATAGCCTACAGGTGCTCCAAAATCCTGCATATATAAGATGTAATTCTCTACTTGTAGTTGATCAATTAACTTTTCTGTATACGAAGATAGTAAGTCAAAAGTATAGGTTGTGCTGCTAGGATCAAAATGTGTACTGTAACCAGAACCAAGGTTATCTGGAGCAATAACATGATAGTTAGTAGCTAACATAGGAATTAAATTTCTGTAAGAATGTGAGGAAGATGGGTACCCATGCAGTAGTAATATGGTAGGATTACTGGTATCTCCTGCTTCTCTATAAAACAGTTTTGCACTGTCTATTTCTACATAATTGTATGTTGTTTGCGGTGGTAAAAAAAACTCTTTTTCAGTTTTTTCTGTGCTTTCCTGACATCCAATGAATGCTGTTATGACAACTAGAATTAGTGCAAATTGTTTCATCTTTTATTTATTTTGATTTTTCATGAATTTGGTTTAGATCTCTATTTATACGTATAGATGAGAAAAAAAGTCATAATCAACACTAGTGCTAATTATGACTTTTATTAAAATTGTATCTATTTAATTTCTACCAGCCATAACGCCACCGTCTGTATCCCAAATAGCACCTGTTACCCAAGCAGCTTTGTCAGATAATAAGAACACTATACTGTTTGCAATATCTTCTGATTCACCAAAACGACCTATCGGATGAAAACCATTAAAACCAACTAATGCTTCGTTGGCAGCTTCTTCACTTCCAAAAACGCTATGGTATACAGGCGTATTAACTAATGCTGGTGATACAGCATTAACACGAATGTTATCATCTGCTAGCTCCATTGCTAAGTGTTGTGTTAATGAATGTAATCCTGCTTTTTGCATAGAATAAGCAGAAGAAGGTGTTGCTTTTACAGCTTGTTTAGCCCACATAGAACCTACATTTACAATAGAACCTCCTTGAGTGGCTTTCATTTTTTTAGCTGCACTTTGAGTAATAAAAAAGAAACCTCTGTTTAAGTCTAAATAAGAGTTATAATCTTCCATTGTGTGATCTAAAAATGGTTTAGGTCCAAAAATCCCTGAAGCGTTTACTAAATAATCTAAGTTGTCTAATCCATCTATACTTTCAATAAGTGATGTTACTTCTGTAGTATTAGATATGTCAACAGTGTGTTTAATTAGATTATCAGCGTCGGCTATTTTATCAGTATTTCTTCCTACTACGTGTACGGTTGCACCACCTTCTAGTAAGGTATTTGTTGTTGCATTACCGATTCCACTTGTTCCACCTATTACTAAGGCTACTTTGTTTTTAAATTCTTTCATTTTGTTTACTTTGATTATTAATTTAAGACAGACAAGTCTGTCTATTTTGATATAAATTTTTTAAGCTATTATTTTTTCACACAAATTTTTAGATTCTATAATAGGCCAGTCTTGTTGATGTAGGTGACTTTCTCCCACAGCACTTTCATAGAGTAAATAGATTTGTCTCGATAAGGAATTGATTTGTTCTCCTTTGATATTTTCTATATTGTGTTTTACTAAATCTGCTATAATGGCTATAAAACCATTTTTTTGAGATTGTATCTCGCTTCTTATAACTTCATTATCCTTAGGGATTTCTGAAACTGTTTTGATACACCAGCAACCATTAAAATCATTATCTTGATAGAATAATTTAAGGAAATCAAATATGGCAAGTATCTGGTTTTTTCCTTTCTTTTTAGACTGAGTAAAATTTTGAAAATCTGTTAAGAAATTAATGTTTTTGAATTTAAGATAAGCTAGACAAATTTCTTCTTTTGACTTAAAGTGATTGTATAGAGTAGCTTTAGCAATTCCAGCTTCAGCAATTATTTGATTGATACCAGTAGAGTTATAGCCATTTTTATAAAATAAAAAGGAAGCTGTTTCTATAATTCTATTTTTTACTTCGGCATGTTTCATAATGCAAATGTACATCAAAACTTTAAAAACAGACCAGTCTGTCTGTTTTTAATTTGATTGAAGATGTCTTAGCCTTTGTAAAAGTAAAATATTCTTAACTAGTGTAAAGAGCTCTTAAGAAGACGGATTGTGAACCGCCGTGCACGAGAACCCCACGAACGGTGGTGTGAGAGGCGCACTCTGCTAGTTTCTAGCAGAGCCGTCTGCTCGATTGCCAGTAGGTTTTTTTACACGGTTATCTATCATATTATTTTTTTCTAGCATAACAATCTCATCATTGAACTCAATTACAATTCTGTTTTGAATAAACTTATTCATTAGACTAGTTGTTAGTTTTTCAATCTCTTTCTTTAAAACAGAATGCTCCAATTCAAATTTCGGATAATTTATAAATCCAATTTTTAAATGTGGTTCAATTTGACCGCTTAAAACAATAATGCATTTAGATATTGAACAACTTAAATGAATATTTCTATTAAGAATTAAGTTATCTTGATATTTCTGAATAAAACTTATAATTTCATTCTCTTGAATTGGTTTTTGTTCATACCCATATTCTAATCCAATATTTATTACTGCTGAAAAGTATTTAGTTGAAATTCTATTCATTTTTATTCAGTTTTTTCATAAGCTCGATCTATCTTTTATTGCCCATTGGTGTATATAATGGAATTATAGAGTCTTTAGTTTCGTCGTGGTACTTTTTTTCTTCTTCAGGAGTGTTTCTCTTTTTTGTTTTCTTGTTTGGTTTAGACAAACTCGAATGGTAATCAAGTTTAGCCTTATCGAAATTAGCTTTATATTTTAAATCAACACGATATGTTAATATTTTCTTTAGTTTATTTATATTCTTGGCATTTTCGATAAGTTTTATAATGTGTATTTTTATTGGCTTATCCGCAAGTATTTTGAGCGATTCACTACGTAAAAACTCCAACTGAACTTTCTCATTTTCATCTCGTTTTTGTCTTATTTCAGTTTCTTTTTGTCGTTTGATTTTTCTTGAAGATTTTTTAGTTAATCGACGTAATAGGATTTCAAGGTCATTCAAAACTTCAGACTTGTCTTCTTTGCTTATATCACTATGAACCATATCGAGATGAGCCGATAAGGTTGGTATAGAAAACTTCTGTTCTATTTGACAGTAAAGGCACTTATAAGTAGCAGATTTAATCGGTTTATTTCTTGAATTTGTCTTTTCAAAATTACTGGCAACAACCGAAGGTACATTGCGAGTGTGGCATTCCATTGCTATGCTGTTTTTTTAGTTAAGGTTGTAGATGTGAAAGTACATAACAAATTTAGAATTCGCGTACCTCACAGGTTATTAAAAAGAGTGAGATAAAGTAGTTGAGTTTACTGTAAATGCAATTCTTTAGTCTACAAGCATAGCTTACATTTTCGTCTGTTTCTTTGACCCATTCTTGATTGTATTTTAAAAGTCCGGTTCTATTTTGATATTATATTTAGTTAAAAGTCCTACAACCGTTTCTAAAGTAAATTTGGCTCCTTTAATACGATTGTTTTCAGGATCGATAATGAAATTAGAAGAGCTTCTGAAATCAGCGTTCTTTAGGGTTGTATTTTTAAATATTGCATTTTGTAAATCGCAATCATCAAAAACGGAATAACTCAAATCACACTCTGTAAAATCAACATCGTGAAGTTTAGATTTGTAAAATATGGTCTTTGATAATTTTAGTTTGTAAAATGTGGAATGGTTTAGTTGGCAATTTTCAACTTTTATCGAAAAAGCAAAGTCATTGCATTTATCGAATTGTAAACCTAGCATCTTACAATTTTTGAAAAGTATATTCTGAATTCCTGTTTGTAAAGTATGAGCTGAGCTCAAATTACAATCATAAAATTCACAGTCAATAAAACAGATATTTGATAGGTCAGAATTTGAGAAATTACAATTTAAAAAAGTACATGATTCATAGTCACCTTTTTCAAGTCCTATTTCCGAAAAGTCCTTTCTTTTAAATATTTTATCTTCTATAAACTGTTCGTTCATTTTATATAGATGTTTTTTCTGTCTGTAAACAACAACCAAAGGTGTAATTAGAGTAAAAGTATTCCATATATACCCTGCTATTAATGTTATGATTATAGAAGTGAAAGTACAAAACAATTTTAGAATTAATACACCTAACAGGTTATTAATAGAAGTGAGGTAGGATATTTAATACTTGATTACAGACGTAAAAAAAGGACTAATATATGATGATG
>NZ_JBDVDQ010000002.1:0-9854 GCF_039941875.1 Nonlabens sp.
AAACGCCGTTTTTAATGACGGTAGTTATGAACTTTTTATGAGATTTGAATTATTTAACAGCTACGACCGTATCATTACACCTCGTTTCTTCTAAGAAAAATAAACACAGCATATATTATGTTTAAAAAACTATCCATACTAATCATTCTTTTTACCTTCTCTTATGGGCATGCTCAACAGGGAAAGGTAGATAAAGGGAATGAAAAATTCAATTCTTTAGCATTTATTGATGCTCAGAAAATTTATTTAAAGTTAGTAGAAGAAGGCTTTGCATCTCCTGAAGTATTAGCAAAATTAGGTGATACGTATTACTTTAATGATGACCTTCAGAAGGCGTATAAGTGGTATAATCAGCTATTTGAAGAATATGAAGATAATGCAAAACCTGAGTATTTCTTTAGATATGCGCAATCTCTTAAATCTGTAAGTAGGTACGATGAGGCAGATAGATTAATGTCAAAATTCAATACGTTCAAAGGTTTTGATGTTAGATCTAAGATGTATTCTGAAGAGCCTAATTATTTACAAATAATAGATTTTCAATCTGGTAGATTTGATGTGGTAAACACTAAAGAAATTAATAGCTACACAGTAGATTTTGGCCCAGCATTTTATGAATCAGAAAGTCAAGTAGTGTATGCTACTTCTAGAGATTCTGGATCTATGGTAAGTAGAAGACATACATGGAATGATCAGCCTTTCTTACAGTTATATACTGCAAAGGCAGATGAGTCTGGTAAATTAAGCTCACCTAAAAGATTATCTAGTAATATTAATACAAAGTTTCACGAAAGTACACCTGCAATAACTGCAGATGGTGAAACCATGTATTTTACTCGTAATAACTATGATAACGGTGTTTATAGACAGGATATTGATGGTATGAATAAGCTTAAGGTTTTTAGATCTTATAAAGAAAATGGTAGATGGTCTAAGCCTGTGTCTCTTCCTTTTAATAGTGATGAGTATTCTGTTGCGCATCCTGCGTTGAGTCCTGATGGAAAACAATTGTATTTTTCAAGTGACATGCCTGGGACTATAGGTTATGATATAAATTCTGACTTCACTAAGTCCGATATTTGGGTAGTAGATATACTTGAAGAAGGTCAGTTTAGTGAGCCTAGAAATCTTAAGAATGTGAATACACCTGGACGTGAGACTTTCCCTTTTGTTAGTAAGAATAATACATTGTACTTTGCTTCTACAGGTCATCAAGGTCTTGGAGGGTTAGATGTATTTGCTAGTTCAATAAGTCCAGATGGTAGTACTAGTAAAGTTATTAATATTGGTAAACCTATTAATACTACTAGTGATGATTTTGCTTTTATCATTAACGATGACACTAAAATAGGATACTTTACTTCTAATAGAGCAGGTGGATCGGGAGATGATGACATCTATAGATTTATACAACTAGAGGACCTAAGAGAGGTTTGTGAGGTTCTAGTTACAGGTACGGTTACCGATGAGAAGACAGGTGAGCCGATGAATGAGGCGACTGTTATGGTGATGGATGCTAATAATAACAAAGTAGACCAATTAGTAACTGGTGAGAATGGTAAATATGTTTTTAAATTAGAATGTGGCAAACAGTATTTTGTTAGAGTAGAAAAAGAAGATTACTCTTCTGACGAAGATCTGTTCTCAACGCCTACAAAATCTGGATTCATAGACGTACCACTAGAGATAGAGACGGCTCGTATAGCAGTGTCAGACTGTGATGATATAGGTCCGTTACTAGATATTGAGCAGATATATTTCGATTTTGATAGATTTAATATCAGAAAAGACGCAGCTTATGAGTTAGCAAAGATTAAAGTGTTTATGGAATTATATCCACTTACTAAGGTTGAAATACGCTCTCATACGGATAGTAGAGCTCCTGACGACTATAATGATATACTTTCAGAGAAAAGAGCACAGAGTACACGTAATTGGCTTATATCAAAAGGTATTGATGCTTCTCGCTTAACTGCCAAAGGTTTTGGGGAAAGAAGACTGTTAAATAGATGTTCTAACGATGTAGAATGTTCTAAAGAAGAGCACCAGCTTAACCGTAGGTCAGAGTTTATAGTTACTGGTTTAGATAACTATAAAAACTGTGATTAATTTTTAATGCAGTAAGCTATTAAAAAAAAAGGCTCTGAACTTATCTAGTTCAGAGCTTTTTTTTATGTTTGTCAGATGGTAATTCCGCTTTCGCGAAAGCGGAACTATTCAACTATACCAATGCCTCAGCAGCTGGTTCAAATTCAGATATGAAATGAAATTTAATACTAGGGTATTTCTGTTGTGTCATTTGCAATGAGAAAGAAGAATCTGCTAGAAATACCAGTTGTCCTCTTTTATCCTTGCATAAAAACTTGGATTTCACACGTTTAAAATCAGTAAATTCTTCTGGCTTTGCAACGCTTTCATCCACCCAGCAAGCTTTATGTACATTAAGATTTTCATAAGAACATTTGGCACCATATTCATGTTCTAGTCGGTACTGTATAACTTCAAATTGTAGAGCACCTACAGTACCTATAACCTTGCGACCATTGAGCTCAAGTGTAAATAGCTGCGCAACACCTTCATCCATTAATTGATCTATCCCTTTAGCAAGTTGTTTAGACTTCATAGGGTCAGAGTTATTAATATATCTAAAATGCTCTGGAGAGAAAGATGGAATTCCTTTATAATGTAAGGTCTCACCAGACGTTAAAGTGTCACCTATCTTAAAGTTACCAGTATCGTGTAATCCTACTATATCGCCAGGAAAAGACTCATCTACTATTTGCTTTTTCTCAGCAAAAAACGCATTAGGACTAGAGAATTTTAAGTTTTTATCCAGACGTATATGTTTATAAGCTTTGTTTCTTTCAAAGACCCCACTTACTATCTTAATAAATGCCAGTCTATCCCTGTGTTTAGGGTCCATGTTAGCATGTATTTTAAATACAAAACCACTGAATTGATCTTCCTTAGGTTCTACCAGTCTTTCCTCTGCCTTTTTAGGTCTAGGTTCTGGTGCTATTTCTACAAATCCGTCTAGCAATTCTTTTACACCAAAATTGTGTAAAGCACTTCCAAAAAATACAGGTTGTAAATCGCCATCTAGGTATTCTTGTCTATTAAATGCAGGGTAAATTCCATCCACTAATTCCAGTTCATCCCTTAAAGTACCTGCCGCCTGCTCGCCCACTAGTTTATCTAGTTCAGTATCATTAATATCACTTATGGCTTTAGTCTTGTGTATCTCCTTTGAAGACGCACCAGTAAAAAGATTGATATTCTGTTTGTGGATATTGTAGATTCCTTTTAAATCATACCCCATACCTATAGGAAAACTAAGAGGAGTGACTCTTAGACCTAGTATCTGTTCTATCTCATCCATAAGGTCAAAGGCATCCTTTCCCTCACGATCCATTTTATTAATAAAAACGATCATAGGGATATTACGCATTCTACATACTTCGACCAGTTTTTTAGTCTGTTCTTCCACACCTTTTGCTACGTCTATAACTACGATTACGCTGTCCACAGCAGTCAGAGTTCTAAAAGTGTCTTCAGCAAAATCCTTATGCCCAGGAGTATCTAAGATATTAATCTTGATTCCATCATATTCAAAAGCAAGAACAGACGTCGCTACAGATATCCCTCTTTGCCTTTCTATTTCCATGAAATCACTGGTAGCACCTTTCTTAATTTTATTGTTCTTTACCGCACCAGCTTCTTGAATAGCACCTCCATAAAGAAGTAGTTTTTCAGTTAATGTGGTTTTACCAGCATCTGGGTGAGAGATAATACCAAAGGTTCTACGTCTTGCGACTTCTTTCTCAAATTGTTTCTTATTCATAAGATTACAAAAATAGAGAATAGATCTTGATCTATATTAAATTACTTTACCAATATCAATTCTTATAGGTTGTGGCGTTTATATTCAAGCAATCATTATGTTGGTATCGCTTTCGCGAAAGATGCCATAGGTCGATCATAATTGTTCTTTATAGCCCTTAATTGTTTTCAATTGTATGTTATTTCTCTTGTCAATAGTTGTTTAATTGGCTTATTTCTGAAATAATTGATCGTTGAAACGTATGTTTGATTAGGGTTAAGTTACAATAGTCATGCTTTTAAGCTATTATAAATGTATTTAATCGATTATAAATTAACTTAAAACCTAGAGAACATACTATTTCGTTTTTATTCATAATTTAGTATTAATATATGTTAACAAACAGCCTTTTTTGTTAACTAAAAAAAGATACTACCTATGGGAAAAATTACTCCTAGTTCAATGTTTAAGTCATGTTATAATCTATTAAGCTCCTTTTGCTTGAAGTTTATAGGCTTCATTGAAATCAAGTCTGTTTTAACTGTTTTAATTTTAATGATTTCGTTTGTTACTGCTGCTCAAAATTTTGAGACAGTTAGTGTGACAGGGGTTGTTTCAGGTGACAACACAGATGATGCGTTATATATTGTTACATCTTCTATTCCTAATTTAACAAGGGTTAGAGCGCAACGTATCAATGGGCAGCCAGGAGTATTTGTGCAGGATGGTGATGATATTAGATACGCCTCACAGTCAGCTGCTACAGGTATACCTGCAAATAGGTCTAGAATACGATTTAGTTTTTTAGAGTCAGATGGTGTTACTTTAGTTGCTGTAAATGACTTTCGTTTAAAGATTAATGATATCGACGGTATTGATAATGAAGGTTTGGCCACAAACTGTGATTCTGGTGTAAGATTTACTGCAACTGCAGATCCAACTAACATAATAGTTGATAATGTGTTGCCAAACTTAAGTGCTATAGGTTCTGCATCTGAAACAGGTACCGCGCCTAGTAGGGTGATGTATGAATTTGATGACGTGAATGTTATTGAGTTTGAAAATTTTGCTAATAGTGGTTTTGTAAAAGATTTTGATATGAATGATCAGTTGGATATCAATACTCCTCTTTATTCTGTTTGTGATAAGGATACTGATTCTGATGGGTATTTGAATTCGGTTGATTTAGATGATGATAATGATGGTATTTCAGACATTGATGAGTCTGGAGGTTTTGAGCCAGATGGTGATAATGATGGAGATGGCTTGCCTAATTATTTAGATACAGAAGATAACACAGGAGATTCTGCTACCTACATTGCAAATGCTGATGGGTCTGCGACAAATTATATAGATGTGAATGGTAATGGTACTCCTGATATTTATGAAAATACAGACGGAGATGGAGATGGAGTTCCTAATCATTTAGATTTAGATAGTGATAACGATGGGTGTAGCGATGCAAACGAGGCTTATAATGATCCAAATGCAGATGGTGGCGATGGTGGTGAATACGGTGTAGGTGTTCCGCCTAATACAAATTCTGATGGTACAGTTACAGCGGCAACATATTCTGGGACGAATAGTACTGTTCTTACTCCGGACGCTGATATTGATGGAGATGGTTCTGTCGGTGTGTGTGATATAGACGATGATGGTGATGGTAACCCTGATACTACAGATCCTAATCCATTAGTTGCCACAACTAACTCAGATTCTGCTACAGTGGTCGCAGGGAATAGTGTAACAGTAGATGTGTTAGCTAACGATGATTTTCAGCCTAGTGCAAATACAGCAGTTGTTGATACAGGTAATGGTAGTGGTAATGGTACTGTTTTATTTAATAGTCTAGGACAATTGATTTATACGCCACTTGCTTCAGAAGCTGGCTCCGTAGTTACAGTTGAGTATCAAGTTTGTAATACGGGAACTTCACCTATTATTTGTGTTTCTGAAATTGTTTCTATAATGGTAAATGCGGCGCCTCTAGATTCAGATAATGATGGCATTATCGATAGCGTTGACTTAGATGATGATAATGATGGCGTTTTGGATGAGAATGAATTAAAGTGTTCTGACTCACCTTCTGGTTTTATAGATATAGGAAGTACATTTCCTAATGATAATGTTAGTAATCCAGGAAGTCAGTCAGGCTTATATGTCTTTGAAGGAGTTAGTGTTAATTTAACTTACGAGTTGTTGAATAATGCAAATTGGAATTCTGGAGTAGGAACAGCTAATAATGGAGGGGTGTCCGGTACGTACATTAACTTTCAACCAGACGGGACTAACTTTCCTGCGTCGGCGATGTATCCAGATGACGCTGGATCTATAGATGTAGCTTTGTACACTTTTGATGTAGTATCTGATCTTATATATAATGTAGAGTTCAAATGGGGAGGTTTGGATAATAATGATCGTGTAGATTTTATTGCACAATATAATGGTGTCGAGGTGCCGGTTAAACTTTCTGTTATTAATGCGTTAGATACAGGTATTGTTATACAAGGTCAAAGTGCAGTAAGTAGTGAAGCCGGATCTAATGCGCCAAATAATTCAATTTTAGTGAGTGTTAATGGTCCTGTTGATAAGTTAATCGTTGTGGCAGGTAAGGAAGATGGTGCTGGATCTAATGTAACGATGCAGTTTTATGAGTTTT
Source organism: Nonlabens sp. (assembly GCF_039941875.1). Lineage (GTDB taxonomy): Bacteria > Bacteroidota > Bacteroidia > Flavobacteriales > Flavobacteriaceae > Nonlabens. The sequence goes on from NZ_JBDVDQ010000002.1 coordinate 6,480, forward strand.
CTTATTGTGTGGTAAAGGATACGGATGGTGACGCAATACCTGATCACTTAGATTTAGATTCTGATAATGATGGATGTGATGACGTGTTAGAATCAGGAGGAACAGATAATGATAATGATGGAGTTTTAGGAGACTCTGCAACAGTGGTAGATGAGAATGGTCAAGTAACAACGGGAAGTGGTGATACAACTGGAGGTTATAATGGAGCTAGTGGTGATGAAACTGTTGCTACACAAGTAATAGTTGATACAGCACCTGCTGATCAGTCGGTAGTTCTTGGAGATGATGTTACGTTTTCGGTAACTGTTACAGCAACCAGTACTTTAGATTTTATGGGCTTTGCACCGAGTACAGAACCAGATTATTCAGGTAGTAGTATGGTGGATGTTACTGGAACAACACAATATCAATGGTTTGAAGGTGATCCAGCTTCTGGAGGTACGCTACTTACTGGAGAGACAAATGCAAGTTTAACCATCACACCTGGTTCAGGTGATGATGGTTCACAATATTGTGTGGTTATTACTCATCCTGATAATGTATGTTTTACACAAACGGAATGTGCTACATTAACAGTTGTACAGCCTGCAGATCCTTGTGATGCAATAGCTTCTGGTAATCCAGATAATGATGGTGATGGTATCAGTAATTTTTGTGATCTTGATGATGATAATGATGGGATTTTAGATACAGAAGAATGCGGCGTGCCTCTTCTAGCAACAAATTTAACAGGTATAGGTACTAACACCATAGATGGTGAGTATATAGCAGATTTGTTTACAGCAGATTTTAACTTGACTTCTCCTTCTATGCCAGAGGGAGTAACAGGTACTCCTGCTCCTGTTGAGATTAATCAGTTTACTTCCGGAGTTACAGACGGTTTGATGGTGATTTGGGATGAAGGATACGTTAATCCAGGCAGTGTTTTTGACATGACCTTGACAATCGATAATGTTCAAGGTGGGCAAATTACGAATATTAGAATTGCAAGTAACGCACCTTCATCTAATTATGGAGCGCAAAATGCCAATAAAGAATTAACATTGACTTGGAATGGAGGAGGAACAGGAGTTCTTTATGACCCTTTAAATGAAATAGTAAACTTGCCTAGTGGTGCAATTGTTTCCTCAGGAGATTTACTGGATTATGAAGCTGGAGGTTTGCGGATTGAGAATTCGCAATGGTATCTAGATGTAGATTTGTCTAGTACGACGTTTCCATTTGTACTAGATTATAACACAGTATCTAGTGTCTTGACAAGAAATGAAGGTTTTGCTTTTATACCTACGGGATGTAGAGATACTGATAATGATGGAACTATAGATTCGCTAGATTTAGATTCAGATAATGACTTATGTAATGACGTTTTAGAGTCTGGCGGATTAGATCCTAATGGTGACGGACGTTTAGGAGCGTTACCTACTATAGTTAATAGTGATGGGCTTGTCACAGGAAGTTCTCCGGCAACTGGAGGTTATGACGGAGCAAACGGAAATGAAATAATTGCAACACAAGTTAATGTCGCTGCAATGCAGCCTACTGACCAAACGGCTACAACTGGTGAATCTGCTACTTTTACAATTGCAACAACAGCAGATAATTCAACTGGATTTACAGTAGGTGTTCCTGATTATGGAACTCCTGGAAATGCAAATGCGGGAGTAAACTATATGTGGTATATAGGTGATCCAGATACTTCAGGAACACTAATTACTGCTGCCGATTCAAATTATAGTGGAGAAAATACAGATACACTAACGGTTAATGATGTAACTGGCTTAGATGGTACCGAGTATTTTGTTGTAGTAAGCCATGATGATAATGTATGTTTTACTGAAACACGTTCTGCTACACTTACTATTGCACAGTCGGATGTAAGTATTGATAAAGTATTGGTCGATAGCAGTCCTTATTCAGTAGGAGATACAGTGACATATACATTAACAGTAAGTAATGCAGGTCCTGATGAAGCTACCAATGTTGTAGTTACAGATATTCCAGAAAATTTAACTATTACAAATATTTCTGGAGGTGGATGTACAATGTTACCTTGTACAATAGCTAGTATTGCTGCAGGTGCTGGTAATGATGTTGTTATAACTCTATCAGCAACAATTGACAGTGAAGGAGCTTTTTCAAATGGAGCTACGGTGGTTGCAGATCAAGATGATCCAGACACTACCAATAATCAAGACTTATCGACAGAGGCAAATAATCAAGGAACAGTTCCTAGTGTTGATCCAATAGCGCAAAACGATATAAGTGCTCCGAGTGTGCCAGGTGATACGGTAAGTGTAGATCCAACAGCTGACAATGGAAATGGAGCAGATCAGGATCCTGATGGAGTATTAGATGTAACGACTGTGAGCTTAGTAGTTCCAGCTGGAGCTACAATGGTTCAGACTGATGCAGATGGTGATGTTATTGGATATACAGTTCCTGGTGAAGGCGCTTGGGAAGTTAATCCTGTGAATGGAGAGATCAGTTTTGCACCAGAAGCTGGTTTTAACGATGATCCAACAAATCCAGCTACTTATACAATAGATGATAATGCTGGTAATACTTCTAACCAGGCTACAGTAACAATCGATTACGTACCAGTTGCAACTGCAGATGAGATTTCTGGCGTTATGCCAGGTGATGCAGCTGTAATTGATGTATTAGCAAATGATGTTGATGGTGATCTTGTAGATCCTACGACAGTAATGATTATAGATCCTGCAAATCCTGGAGTTCCTGTGACAAGCTTAGTAGAACCTGGAGTTGGAGTATGGAGTGTTGATCCAGTAAGTGGAGCGATTACCTTTACTCCTTGTAGTGCAGCTGGAATTCCAGATGCGAGTTGTACAGGATTATTTGAAGGCAGTCCAATGGATATCTCGTATGTAGTATCTGATAATCAAGGGAATGTAACAGCTCCAGCAAAAATAAGCGCAACCTATGCCGTTCCACCAGTTGCTCAAGATGATGAGAGCTTAGCCAATGTGCCTGGCGCTACAGTAAGTGTAGATCCAACGGCAGATAATGGTAATGGAGTAGATGCAGATCCTGATGGAGTATTAGATGTAACGACTGTGAGTTTAGTAGTTCCAGTAGGTGCTACGATGGAGATACTTGATGCGGATGGAGATATTATAGGATATACAGTACCTGGAGAAGGAGCTTGGGAAATAAGTGAAACGACAGGTCAAATTAGCTTTATACCAGAAGCTGGCTTTAATGATGATCCAACAAGTCCTGCTAGTTATACGATAGATGATAATGATGGTAATGTATCAAATGCCGCTACGGTAACAATTGATTATGTTCCTGTTGCAACGCCGGATGTGAGTACTGGTAATGACACTGGTCTTCCAGTAGTAGTCGATGTACTTG
>NZ_JBDVDQ010000003.1:0-598594 GCF_039941875.1 Nonlabens sp.
CCTGGGCTTACTCACTTATGACCCAAATACGAGAGCGCAAGCACAATTCTATTGGAATGGACTAGATACCAAACATCAATCTAACCTCAACCGTATTTTAAAAAGTGCTGGTGAGGTATTATCTGTTTTTCCAGATAGTAAGGAATACGATTTTATAATAGAAGAACTGGCTGATGAGATTTTTAAAACATCTGAGTCTGCTAATAGTTTATCTATCGCAAGTTACTTATTCAATGAACTGAAAGACAATGATCATTTCACAGTAAGCACGAGCGCGATTCAATTAAAAGAAGCTTTTGAGAAGAAAATAAAATCTCAAAATGCCGATTTGAAATTTAAGAAAAGCCTAGAAGCTTGTGAGGACGTGAAGTCTAAAGTGGAACTGGTGAGACATTGGGTTTCCGCTTTCGCGAAAGCGGACTCAAAACAAACTTTATTACCCTACATAGATGAATGTGTAGCAAACCTACTTTATGGAGAGCTTACAGCTGATAAAACAGTAGCCATCTCACCTAGTGAAAACATCAATGGATTAAAAGGATCGCACCAGACGATTGAAGAAGGTGTATTTGTGTTTAATTACCATGAGTTTGTACATACACTAGAGCACTTTACAACTATAAAAGTACCTGCTTATGAAACCTTTAGAAAAGCCAAACAAGAGGTAACAGAAGAGTTAAAAGAGTCCTTGCGATTAGAAGAATTTAAACCACGTGTATTGAGTTCTTTTGTACGTAACAAGTTGATCGATCAAGTTTATTTCCCATTGATAGGTGATAACCTTGCTAAACAATTAGGTACGGTAGGTGATACCAAACGTACCGATCGCATGGGATTATTGCTACTTATATCGCCACCAGGTTATGGTAAAACAACTTTGATGGAATATGTGGCAAACCGTCTAGGATTAATATTTATGAAAATAAATGGTCCAGCGATAGGTCATGAAATCACATCTGTAGATCCAGAAGCGGCAACTAACGCAGCAACGAGAGAAGAACTTAAAAAGCTGAATCTTGCTTTTGAAATGGGTGATAATGTGATGTTATATCTAGATGATATTCAACACTGTAATCCTGAGTTTCTACAAAAATTTATCAGTCTGTCTGATGGTACACGTAAGATTGAAGGAGTTTATAATGGAAAGCCTAAAACTTATGATTTACGTAGTAAAAAATTCTGCGTGATTATGGCTGGTAATCCGTATACAGAAAGTGGAGATAAATTCCAGATTCCAGACATGCTTGCTAACCGTGCTGATATTTATAATCTAGGTGATATTATAGGTGATACAGCTCATTTATTTGAATTGAGTCTCGTAGAAAATGCACTGACTAGTAATCCTGTATTGCAACAGTTGAGTAACAAACATTTTGATGATGTGTATGCATTAATCGATCGTGTTCAAAACGGAGCAAGTGATAATGAGTTAAAAGGAAACCACAGCAATCAAGAAATAGCCGATTACGTTGCTGTACTTGAAAAGGTTTTGAAAATACGTGATACCGTTCTTAAAGTGAACCAGACCTACATCGCAAGCGCAGGAATGGAAGACACATACCGTACCGAGCCTAGTTTTAAACTACAAGGTTCTTACCGTGATATGAATAAACTGGTCGCTAAAGTTGTTCCTATCATGGATGATAAAGAACTGCAAACGCTTCTATTATCGCATTATGAAAGTGAATCACAAACCTTAACAAGTGCTGCTGAAGCTAACTTATTAAAATATAAAGAACTCGTCAACAACATCACTCCAGAAGAGCAACAACGATGGGAAGACATCAAAGGGATTTTTGCCAAGAACAATAAGCTTAGCGGTCTAGGTGGACAGAATCAAATGTCACAAGTGTTGAGTCAAATGATGGATTTCACCGAGAATCTAGAAGGTATAAAAGAGGTGTTGAGGAAAGGACTTAGTAAGTAATTTATATGAAGCTAAGACCACTTAAGGTATTGTTTTACAATACATAAGCGATAATGTATGAATAATTAAAAATAGAAATGCTAAGAAAACGAAAGTCTCTTAGCATTTTTTTTGCCTTACATATTTTTGAATAGCACATGTTAAAGGTGTAATTTTCGCAAAAATATCAATTCATTGAAGAAAACATTACTTTGCTATTCTATCCTATGTACAGCTTTTATTAAACTAGGTTATAGCCAGACCAAAACGCCAACAACGTCTCAAAAAATTGATACTGTTTACATTAAGTCTGCACGTATTTCTACTACTGCACAAAAATTACCTGCAGCAGTATCTGTTTATCAAGCAACAGATGATGATGCAACAAGACAGCAACTTTCTCTACAAGAATACACACAACAGACTCCAGGTGTTTTTACTCAAAATGCCAATAATTTTGCTCAAGATTTAAGAGTTTCTATGCGTGGTTTCGGTGCGAGATCTGCTTTTGGAATACGAGGCATAAAATTAATCGTAGATGGAATTCCTGAAACTACACCAGATGGTCAAGGACAATTAGACAATCTTAACTTAGGAATTATAGACCGTTTAGAGGTGTTAAAAGGACCTAGTTCTAGCTTATATGGTAATGCATCAGGTGGTGTTATCTCTATTCAAACTATAGATCAGGTAGAAAAGCCTTTCTCTACCTTGAAAGCAACTGCTGGATCTTATGGATTTCAAAATTTACAAGCTACAGCTGGAATTAATGCAGGAAATGCAACCTATATATTTCATGGTAATTATGTAAAGTCAGACGGATACAGAGATCAAAGCGGTTTTGAACAATATAATGCTAACGTAAAAGCTAATTTTAAATTAAGTGAGAAGTTCACTTTAAAGGCTTTACTTAATTATAGTGATTCTCCACAAGCTGATGATGCAGGTGGTATCAATTTAGCCTCAGTAGAAGAAGACAGAAGACAGGCTAGAGATGCAAACGTCCTTTTTCAAACAGGAGAAACGATACAACAATTTAAAGCTGGACTAAGTGCCATCTGGAATATCAATACAAGTACCACTGTAGAAGGTTATATGTTTTATAACAACAGACAGTTTGAAGGAAGATTGCCTTTTGAATTCGGAGGTTTGATCGATTTAGGAAGAGATTATGTAGGACAAGGCGCAAACATCACTTATTCAAAAGGAAAAAATACTTTGAAAGCAGGATATGATTTTGGATATCAAAATGACGATAGACAACGTTTCAGAAATCTAGAAGGTATAAAAGGTGAGCAAACTCTTGACCAAAAAGAGCGTTTTACAAATCTAGGTATATACGTTACCGATCATTTAGAGCTTGATAAATGGTATCTTACTGGAGGAATTCGTTTTGATTATAACAAACTTACCGCAGTAGATGAATTCTTAGACAATGGTGACGATTCTGGTGACATCACATTAAATTCTTTAAACCCAAGTATAGGTGCTAGTTACGCTTTCGCGAAAGCGCACAACGTATATGCTAACATTGCTACAAGTTTTGAAACACCTGCATTATCGGAGTTATCTGCAAATCCTACTGGTGACCAAGGATTTAATGAAGATCTGGAAGCGCAAAAAGCTATTAATTATGAAATAGGTATTAAGGGACATCTAGCAAAAGGTTTAAGTTATCAAACAGCTATTTTTTACATCGATACAGAAGATGATTTAGTCCCATTTGAACTTGCCGCTTTTCCAGATCGTACTTTCTTTAGAAATGCAGGAAAAACTACACGTAAAGGTCTAGAAGTTGAAGGAGCATATGCTTTTACAAAAGCATGGTCACTTACTGCTGCTTACACATTTTCTGAATTTAAATACAATGACTTTGTGGTAGATGATGTAAACTTTGATGGTAATTTATTACCTGGTATTCCAAAACACTTAACAAACATAGGGTTACAATATCAGTCTGAAAAAGGCTTCTTTGCTACCGTCCAAGCATCATTAGTAGGTAAGCAATATGCAAATGACAGTAATGAAGCGACTGTTGATGGATATGAAAATATCAATTTTAGAACTAGCTATAGTTTTATCTATAAGAAGATTGCGATAAAGCCTTATGCCGGTTTAAACAATATACTGGATCAAGAATACACAGATAACGTAAGGATTAACGCTTTTGGGTCACGTTTCTTTGAACCTGCTCCAGGGATTAATGGTTATGGTGGTATAGAGGTACGATTTTAAGTAACCTTCCTACATCTTATCTTAAATTGAAAAATGCCAAGAGAATAAAATTCTCTTGGCATTTTTAATACAACTAATTTCTAGAAGCTATTTAAAGAGCTTCTATTTGTTGTGTAGCCTTTGCTATACTTTCTTCTCTATTTACATTAGCCAGATCTGCTGCTATAAAGGTGACATCTGTAATGCCTACAAAGCCTAAGAAAGTTCTTAGATATGGAGTTACAAAATCTACCTCACTACCTACAGGAGTACCACCGGTAGAAACAACTACGTATGCTTTTTTATCTTTCAACAAACCTACCGGACCTTCTGGAAGGTAATTGAAACTAATTCCTGCTCTAGAAATTAAATCGATATAAGTTTTTAAACCTGCAGTAACACCAAAATTATACATAGGTGCTGCGATTATGTAGGCATCTGCTGCGGCAAATTCTAGTGCTAGTTCATTACTACCTGCGACTGCTGCTTTTTGAGCGTCCGACTGTTGATCTACCGGTGTAAAATAACCCATGTAACGATCTTCATTACCTAAGGTCACTTTATCATCATAGTAAAGATCTCTTTTACTTGTTATTGCGTGTCCTTGAGATTCTAATTTATTTTGTAACACATCTAGTAATCCACGACTTACACTCGCTTCGTTTAATGGACTGCTATCTATTCTAAGTATATTCATAATGTTGTATATATAATATTTGTATGTACAAATAAATGATTTTAATTATAACTAAAAAGAAAATGTTTGTTAAAAATTTACGGTAAAGAATTATGAAAACGACTATTTCCCCCTATAAGCTCTCATTTACTTATAGAGAGAAACAATTAATTTTAAACAGCTTTCAACATATTCAAAAGATCATTTTCTGTATCTTTTCCTTTGTTCTTGTTGTACCAGTTTTGTAATTCTTCTTTAAACTCTGGAGAGAGAACACCTTTTGCTGCCTTCTCCTCTGCAACGAGTTGTGTTGCTGTAGTAGGTCGTGGTCCCCATGTAGTAACTGGTAAACCTGTCTCTTTATTTATTAAAATAAGCTTTGCTATAGAACGACCTCCGTTAGTTAAGAACTGATCCATTAAATCTAGATTATCATCTCTTAGAACGACTCTTAGATCTACACCAGCGGTTTGTGCCACTTTATTCATCATAGGCATAGTTTGTGCGGCATCACCACACCAGCTTTCTGTAATGATTAAAAAATATACTTCTTTATCAAATGCCGTTAGAAACTCTTCATTTTCGGGAAGAATCTTCATGGTCTTATCTAGACGTTTCATACGCTGATTATTCAGCATCGTATAATTTGCTAACGCTTCAGTAACCTCAGCACCTGTGTTCGTATTATTCTCGGTATGTGTTGCTACTAGGTCACGGTATTCTTGATAAGAAATAGAGTTATCTGTAGCTGTTTTTATGATTTGTTGTAATTCCATGATACAAAAGTAAGGCAGCAAGTAGTTTTAAAAAGGTGATAAAAGTCACAAGCTATGTTATATATTTCCCTACAACCAAATCTAGTAATTAATTTACTAGCTCTAACGTTGCGCTGTAAATGCTCTTATTTTCCATTTTTGCTTTAAGATATGCATAGAAACTCATGATAAAAATATCTTCTCTATCCACTGTTTTATAGGTAAATGCAGCGCTAACTTTTTTCTTAAAAGAATCTTCTGTAGTCTCAAAAGGGTTTTCAAAGTATAGACGTAACAAACTCATAAATGCCAGCACACGATCTTCTTTTAAATCGAGCAAACGCGATCTAAACTTCTTTTTAAAACTACGCATCTTAGACTCTACTAAATCTGGCTGATTGAGTTCCATATAAATCAAAATCTCTAGAACATTTTTCTTGAGCACCCATAATAGATTTTCCTTTTTTTCATAAAACCTATCGCTATGCATAAATGAATTTATAACACGTCTTGCCTCCTGAGGTTGCTCTTGTTGAAATAAAAATGTTGCATGTGCCAGTCGTATTCTTAAAGATATTTTTTTAAAGCTACTCACCTCTTCTATCGCCTTTGCGGCATTACCTGTATAATTATAATTGAGTGCTTTGAGAAGTAATACACGCTCTTCAAATTGCTTTTTATATTTCCCTTTTTGTTTTATAATCTCTAGATCTAACTCGTTTATTAATAATTGAGATCTATAAAAATCTTTGTTTCTAAAACAAGCACCAGCCATGAGGTACAATATCTCACAATGGTAGTACAAGTGCTTTGCTGCCTGGTGCTTTTTCAACTCTACAATATCATAGATGTGGTTCATAAAAATAGAAACCCCAGCATAGTCAGATTTTAAAGTTGCCGCTTCTGTAGCAATATTCATTAATTGATATAGAGATTTAAAAGAAAGTTGCTGATCTATAGAAATTTGAAAAAGATCTAACTGCGTTTTAATCACCTTATAAACATTTGCAGGATGTGTCCTTAATGCTTTTTGTACAGTTGCATAGGCCATTACCAGTCTAGATTCTGCTAGGTATCGTTTTTCATTTTCTTGATAAGCTGTTATCGTTTCTTCTAACGACATCGCATCATTGATATGCGCATATTGAACCTGAGTATAATAAATCTCCTGTAAGACCACATAAGATTCTAACGCAATAGCCATAGAAGCTGCCTTTTTAAGCGTTTTAAAACCTAATCTATACTGTTCACGTTCTAATAATATACGAGCTGCTAGAACCAGTTTAAAAAGTTGCATCTCTTCTTGTGACTCACTGGCAAAACCATTTATAGCTATAAAATCTATAAGACTCTCTTTTAAACGGTTTTTGAGAGCATGCAGGGCGCTTTTATTCGGTTTTCCATAGATTTTTATATCGAGATCTACTCTTGCACCTTGTTGTATGAATTGAAATAATTCTATGTTCTTTACGTCGGTGCGTTGGTTTCTCGCTTTCGCGAAAGCGAGAAAAGCATCCACCTCATCGCTACCAAATGAATTGATGAGACTAATTAAATCGTTCATATATTAAACTTATCTTATTGATTTACTGTATTATAAATTTATATAATAGTTTTTCAATCGTATGAATTAAGCAAAAATAGGTTATTTACAAGTACGAGCTCGTCACATATTTGCAGCATCAAAACAAAACAACATGGAAAATCAAGTTAATTACAACACCGAAAAAAAAGAAGTTAAAACAACAGAAACATTTACTGGTAAACCGACAGCAGCATTTATAGCCGCATCGTGGACAGCATTGCTAGTAGGAATGGTTTCTTACTGTATAGGATTATGGAATGCAGAGATGGTGCTTAATGAAAAAGGATACTATTTTGTAATCCTACTCTTCGGTTTATTCTCAGTGATATCGGTACAAAAAGCCGTGAGAGATAAACAAGAAGGACTGGCCGTGACCGATATGTATTACGGTATAAGCTGGTTTGTCACCATCGCATCTATTGTGCTACTAGTAATAGGATTATGGAATGCAGACTTGCTTTTAAGTGAGAAAGGATTCTATGCAATGTCCTTTTTGCTAAGTCTATTTGCTTCTATAGCCGTGCAAAAAAACACTAGAGATGTCAAATTTCTTGATGGAAATTAGAAAGAGGCAAAATGATTAACGATTGGAGATTAACAATATCAGATTTTTGATTTGTTTACTCTGACGTAAACATCCTTTGTCCTAAACGACATTTCTTTAAATGGAAACTAAAGTAATACGTAAAATTATTCTAATTTAAAATTAAAAAATAATAAAATGACTTAACAAAACCGGCTCGTGCCTAATGACGAGCCTGTTTTGATGACAGAAGCGACCTTTTCATAATGAAGAGGTCGTTTTTATTTTAATACATTAGAGTAGTTCTTAACTTATAGATTTTCTGGTAATCCATAACATCTCGATATATCAGACAATGCCAAGACGAATACTTGGCATGTCGATTCTAAAGAGTTATTTGTTATCGTAAAGTGCTTTTACTTTCTCAAGATCGGTTGCTGGATTAAGTTCATAGAAATAATCGAGTTGCCATTTTTGAGTACGTATGGCAGTTGCGTTTAATGGCGTATCCCAAGATGGATAAACTCGTATGGCTCTTTTACCTTCTTTTTTACTTGTTGAGATAATTCCTTTTTTAATAAGAACAGATATAGGAAATACGAACTGCCCTAATTTATCTCCAGCCTTTACGTTAACCACAAAAAAGTCAAAAGAATCTTTCTCCCTAAAAGGCTCTATAGGTCCCTCATCCTTTCTTTTCCAAAAGGTTACAAACTGCCCGATCTTTTTAGGTGTAATCTTAGAATCTCTACAGATGATACTCTTATCGCTTAGTTGAAACTGACTAGCCTTGTATTCTTTACTTTCTATCTCTTCTAGATAATCTGTAATAGGTAATGAGCACTTATTATAAATCTTCTCTTGTACTATTTTTAAGGTATCATTCATTCTAAAAGAGGATTAAGCCAGCGTAAATAATTTGCCCGGCAACGGTTTTACCACACCTTTAAGTTCCATACTCATGAGTTGAGAGGCAACTTTGTGAACTGGCATATTTATTTTGAGGGCTATAATATCCAGCATCTCATTATCATTCTCCTTTAAGAATCTATAAATAAGCTTTTCTTCTTCAGTAAGCTCTACAAAAAGTTGTTTCTGGACGGCGACACCTCGCTCCTTCCATCCTAGAATGTAGGGAACGTCGGCTGTTTTTGTGAGCATGTGTGCTTTAGACTGTTTTATCAACTCGTTACAGCCTATGGCATATTTATCATTCACACGACCTGGAACAGCAAATACCTCACGGTTGTAACCGCAAGCCAAGTCTGCAGTGACTAGCGAGCCACCTTTAGAAGCGCTTTCTATAACCACAGTCGCCTCACTCATTCCTGCAATGATTCTATTTCTACCCAAGAAATTCTTGCGATCAAAGTTATCTGTATGCCAAAAATCGGTGATAAAACCACCGTTTTGCAACATCTCTTCATTGTGCGCCGCATGATTACGTGGATAGGTTTGATTTAATCCATGTGCCATAACCGCAATAGTTTGTAAACCGTGTTCTATCGCCATTTTATGCGCTAGAATATCTACTCCATAAGCATAACCACTGATTATGATAGGTTTTAAAGGTGCAATTTCTGAGATAAATTTTTCTAAAAATGCGGCTCCATTACTCGTAATTTGTCGTGTACCGACTATACTCAGCGTGTACGGATTATCGAGGTCTATGTTTCCTTTTTCAAAGTAAATGATAGGCCCATCTACACAATATTTTAAACGTTCTGGATAATCTTCATTATAATAAACGCGGTATTTGATTTTATTCTCTTCTATGAATTCCAGCTCTTTTGCTGCTTTAGAAAATAGACCATCTTTATTTCTTATAAACTGTGCCTTCTTCTCTCCTATTCCTTCTATGGCAGCTATGTCTTTGTATTGCTGTTCAAAAACTCCAGTCGCATTACCAAAGGTTCTTATCAACCTTTTGGCCATAATATCACCTATTAACGGTGCTTTTTTAAGTGCTAGCAGAGAAAGAAGTTCTTGTTGGTCCATAGAGGACTAAGTTATGGAAAATGTATGTAGTTCTTGATGGTTTTATTGTTTCGCTTTCGCGAAAGCGGAATTAATTCAAAGATTCTAAGACTTTTTCATGCGATAGTACCAATGGTTTCAATACTGGTCTTTTAAAATTACCTATGAAAAGTAGGTTTAAAAATAAAGCAAAATAAACAACACCCTGCTGTCTTTCTAAAACGTTTTCTGCAAGCATAAAAACACCGAAAAGAACTAAAATAGCTATACCTAAATAATTTCTGTGATTAAGTCCAGTAGAGAGTAATGCAAATAAAGAAAATGCAAATAATATCAAACCGAATAATCCAACGTTTAAAAAAACACTTAAATACTGATTATGTGAATTATATGAAGCATTTTTAAGACTACTACTTTTACCATCATAACAATTAATAAGCTCTTCCTTACCATCCCCTAGACCAAAGCCTAACAATCCAGCCTCTGGAATAAGCTCTATGGAACACGATTGAATCGTTTTTTTAATTTCAGCATATTCCATATTCGCAGAATCCTTTACGATTAATAATCTATTAAATTTTTCATTAAAACTTGACGAAAAAGTTAATAGCCCAATAACTAAAACTGTAGCTGACATAAATAATGCCCATAACTTCGTCTTATTAACCATGAGCGCATATAATCCGAATGCGACTGTAAAAGATATTATCGCAGACTTAAATGATAGAATTAATAATAAAACGAATAAAATAGAAATGGTCAAAATTGCAACAATAGCCTTCCATACCTTCTGTGACAAAAAATATAAATAAACCGTAGCAATTAGAGCCAAGGCTATATGCAAACTCAAATAGAGAGCGTCCATCCCCACGACCGTTCCTTTTTCTAAAATTTGATCGTGAAATAATTCTAAATTATGAATCACACTAAAATTATCTACTATAACAAATAAGGATAATAAAACTATTGATCCTACATAGACTTTTATATAATTCTTAGTCTCTTTTTTGACTAGCTCGACAAGGCTAGAAGAAAACAATGAAAGAGATAATGGAAACAACAGTAATGGACTTGCGGTACTTAGTTTTTTTAAAGCATATTCCATATTTTCAGAGTAAAACAAACTACCTATATAACTGAAGTATAGAAGTGAAATTACGATAAAAAATTTCCAATTAAATTGTCTTTTAAAAGTATTAAAATAAGCAACTATTGAAACTATAATAAAAACACCTATCATTATGTTACCAGCTATTTTAGGCAATAAAGGCATAAGAAATAATCCATAAATAGTATATAAAACTGCTTTATGATATTTATTTATTGGGTTTTCTTTTTTCAAGTGATATGTGCTTTTTCAATTTACGAAGATGATGAAAAACTTACCTTTTTACAATGTAAAGCTATTACCTTTACAGTTATAATTTATTTTAAGTGAAAAAAATTAAAGTTCTTCATGTAATAGAAGCCTTAGGAGGTGGTGTTTATAGCTATTTTACAGACTTAACTAAAGTAATGGGAAATGACCCTAACTTAGAAGTTTTCGTTGCTTATAGTGATAAACGTAGTGAAATCAATCCTAACAAGATTAATGAAGACTTTAATAAAAATTGTAATTTAATTTTATTAGATCTTCATAAAGATATCTCTTTAAGTAACGACTGGAAAGGGGTCAAACAGATTAAGGAAACAATTGAGTTTATTAAGCCGGACATAGTACATTTACATAGTAGCAAAGCAGGTATTTTAGGTAAGCTGGCACTGGCTATGACAACACATCAATGTATTTCTTATTATACACCACATGGTTATTCTTTTTTAAGATTAGATATATCGAAATTAAAAAGATATATGTTTAAAAATATAGAATATCTATTTACAAAATTTTCTAAGACTAAGACTATAGCTTGCGGTTTTACTGAGCAAACTATTGCTAAAAGAATGAATAAAAATGCTGAACTTATTAATAATGGTATTAGGCTAGATCAAATAAATTACAATCCAAAAACTTCATCGAAAAAAATAATTATAGGCACCTTAGGAAGAATTAGTTTCCAAAAAAACCCAACGTTTTTTAACGGTCTAGCACTATACACACCAGAATACAATTTTTTATGGATAGGTGATGGAGATATGAAATCTTCTATAACAGCACAAAACATAAACATTACCGGCTGGTTTACAAAACGTAAAGAAGCACTTCCGTTTCTAGAAAAACTAGATGTTTATTTACAAACTTCTTTATGGGAAGGGTTACCCATAGCCGTCATAGAAGCTATGGCAATGGGGTTACCTGTAATTGCAACAGATGTAATAGGGAACAAAGACTTAATAGTCCATGGAAAAACAGGCTTTTTAATTGAGACTAAAGAAGACTTTAAAAATGCTATGTTATCTCTAGAAGATCCTGAAAAAAGAATGAAAATGGGTAAAGCAGGAAGGTTAAGAGTGGAACAATATTTTAATTGTGAAACTAATTTCAAAGAACTTATAGATCTTTATACAAATGACTATTCCAAAAAATACTAGCAAAGATACTCACCCATAGGGCGCTGAAGGTGATACCATCAAAACGTATTAAAAAATCATCTGTTAAGTTAGAAGTGAAAAAGAGAAGAAAGAAAAATATGGGTATAACATGTTGCCATTTTAAACCTATCCATAGAATATGAAAAACATATAACAAGACACCTATTAGGCCTAAAATTCCAAATTTTAATAAGAAATCAATATATTGGTTATGCGTAGGGAACTTATATTTAGATAAGAAAATTTGATTAGTATCTATATAAGCTTGATTAAGTTCGTCCTTACCGTCTGCAGCACCTACTCCAAACCATACATCTTCCTGAGCACGCTCCCAGGCTGTTTTCCATATACTTACTCTAGTAACAAAACTACTATAAATCTCTCCCTCAGGGTCTTCAAAATCATCTAATTTCCCCACTTTGTCCATGTGAGCAAAAGTTACACTAGAAAACTTTTCTGATATGTATGGGAACGCTTTCGCGAAAGCGAAAAAAACAACCATTAATAACACACCTGTCCCAGCAGTAATTGATATTAATTTCTTGCGAGATACTTTTTTAAATAACTCAAAGAATAAGATTAAAAAGATACCCAACACGGCATTTGCAATAGCAAGACGCGTATTGATTATAAGAAGCATTAATAATGAAGCTAAGAACAAGACTGTTCTATAGCTTAAAAGTTTCCATTTATTTTTAATCGCATGATTAACCAGTAGGAAAGTATTCACGACTACTAAGAACGCGACGTGCATATTAAGAGCTGGTGCATGAACAGAAGTACTATTTGCAAAAGAATAACCCATCTCCCATAAATGAATTCCATTCAAATATTTTTGAACTAATTCTGGTTCGACTATTAAGAATCTAACCAGTAAAACATATAAAATAGTTGTGAAGCAAACACTATAAATTTTAAGTATCTTATGGAAATCAAAAACGAATACTTGACCTATTATAAGTAATGGGAAAATGAAGGTGCTTAAGCGTTTTTCCATATGTTTAAAACCATCTCCTAGATCTACATTATTCCAAAGAAATAATACATCTAGCAAAAATGGTATCGAGATAATAAGAATGGGAATCCATTTTTTACTACTAAACTTGAGTTTTTTGTAAAACAAAAAATTAAAGGCAATGAATATTAAAATGCCAATAGTCGCAGGTTTTCTAAAAACTAAAATACTAGCTAATAAACCTAATAGATTTATATAAACTATGTTATAATTAGCTTTTAACTTTTGCAGGAGATTTAAAAACATATTTTTTCTTGTGCAGTGGTTTCTTAATTAGTCCTTGATCATAATAAACGGCTATCCATATAAGCGGTAATATTCCTATTTTATGCCTTATGGCACTACCTAAATCTGGTTCAAAAACTCCTTGAACAATGAAGTATGCAAAAAGAAGATGAAAAATCCATTGCTCTACTCGCCTATTTTGTTTCTTCTTTAAAATCTTGTGATAATAATAGAGTAATAAAATTACTAATGATAATTGCCATATTACGAAAGCCACAACTTGTGGCTTATAAATAAACTGTAATCCATTAATAGGCAGATTAACTGTAAGAAAACCGTAGAAAATACCAATACTTTCACCATAAAATGAATCTGTTTTAATTGGTGAAATAATCATAGTATCAGCGTTAGTATTCTTTTTTGCAATCCTAACTTTATTAAGCTCTTCCCTAGAACTTTCAGACATATATTGTCCTTTTAGTAATCCATAAGAAAGTGATATAAATATGGCTATTAAGAGCCCGTAGAAAATATTAGAAAAAATTTTATTTTTAATACTAACTAAGTTGATTAAATATATCCCTACGCTTATGATTGGAATTAAAAAGTAATAGGGTCTAAAAATAGCTCCAAATAACATCAAGAGTAAACTACTCCATATTATTTTTTTTAAAACACCCCTGTCTGAAATTAAAACCCTGCATATAATATAAATGTAAATAAAGTTTATAAATTCTTTTGAAGCAAATGCTATAAAAAATGCTAGCATAATTAGAGCTAACCACATTATTACATTTCGTAGATAAAGTTTGTGGAAAAAATCAGGTAAACCTAGTCGCCAAATTAGATAAAACAATACAGGTAACTGAATTAATGCAACTACTGGAAATGGAAGCTTGCCTATCCCAGATATATGGTATAGATTCATAGAGATAGGATAACTACCTAACCATCCTTTTTCATTATACCTATCAAGAATAATCGTGTAGGCATCAAACATAAATCTATCTGGCAAATAATATGTGGCAAATATTCCTAAAATGACCGTCAATAAAGCGATAAGTAGAAATAGTAATTTTTTTCTATGCAAAAGAATCATTAATTAAGTATTAAAATTAAACGATCTTTTGCATAAACATATACCACAGTAAATATATTCCAAAGGATCAAGCTTATAGTGCTTGATATCGCAGCACCATTCATCCCGTATAATGGAATCAAAAAAATATTCAATATTAGATTAATTAACACAGTTATGAAAATAATGTTTCTAAACACTACTTGACGTCCTGTCATGTTCATATAAGTTCCAGTACATCCACATAAAGCATTGACAGTCGTTCCTATTAGAAGAATTAACAATACTGAATTTCCAGAAACATAATCTTCTCCAAAACAGAGTAAAATACTTTTTGAAAAGAATAAAAATATTATTAAAAACGGGAAAGACATCAACGCAATTAAACGAGTGTATTTAATGATCAGCAGTTTCAGGCTTTCCATATTACCACTGTAATAATTATCAGCAATCATTTTAGAAATAGAAGATTGTAAAGTAGTTTGAATCATAGCTATTAATGCTATTATTTTAACTGGTTGTGCATAAATAGCAATCAACTCATCACCTTTAAAATATTTTAAAAAAAAGATATCTATAGATAACAATAAAAAAAAACCTAAACTACTTAAAGACATAGGGAACGATATCTTAATGATTTCTTTGTAAGTAATAATCGTTTTAGAATTGTTAACTTTTAACAATGGATAGATGTGTAAGGTACTTATAATTGAAAATAAAAAAAATGAGAATAAAAATACGTCGAGTATGAAATGAGTTAAATCTTGATACAGCAGAACAATTACTCCTACAAATAATAAAATGTATTTAAATATCCCACGATAAATCTCAGACCAAATATGTTTACCATAAACCCTAAAAACTTCAGTATTAAACAATGTTAGTGCATAAAAAAATAGAACGCCTAACACTTTAAAAAGCATAGGCTTATCTAAGGAAATTATGTTAATCCAACTTGCAGGTATTATCAATATAATCGACAAAATAAAACAAGATATCATAAAGTAAATCAATATAATTTTATGATAAATTGCCTTTAACTGACTTAAGTCGTTGTTACTGGATAGTCTTCCTGCTATTTGCAAAATTGAACGATCAGTACCAATTAATACAAAGGCCCCTGCTAACAATAAAATAGACCTCGCTAGTTCAAATTCTCCAACGATTGTTTTATCATAATAATTAGTCATAATTAAAGTAGATAAGAATAAAAATGCTACACCCATACCTCTTAAGGTTATAAGAGCTATTTGTTTTGAAAATAGTAGCTTGTACAGTTTAACTATCATTGAAAAAATTATGACTTCTCAGGGAAAAACAAAAATAGATTATTGTTAGAGTATTTGTATCAAGACAGCCGCTTATATTTGTTATTCAATTCTTTATTGAAAATTAATGACTAGAAAAATATTTTTGTATGTACCTACACTAGTGGGTGGTGGCGCTGAAAAGGTGTTTGTTCTCTTATCAAAATACTTTCTAACTCAAGGTTATGACGTTACTATATTATGTGCCTATGGAAATGTCTATCAAGAAATAATTCCATCAAAAGTCAAAGTCATGAGGCTATGTAAAAAGTCTCCTTTTAAAAATAAAAAATTGAATCTTTTATTTCGGTTATTGTGTATGCCCTTTTTACTTCTTAAAGTGTTGGTAATTCATAAACCTAATTTCTTCATGGCAACTGTACATGAAGCTAATTTATTAAGCTATTTCTGTTATAAAATATTTGGCAGTAAAAAAACTAAGCTAATTATTAGACTAGCCAACATATTTGAACCAGCAACTATCGGAAAATTATCAGCTCCTTTAAAATATGTTATAAGCAACAGTAAATATCTTATTGCAAACTCTCCTGACACAGCTCATTCTTATATTCAATTTGTTGGAAAAAAAATTGACATAAATATCATCGGTAATCCAGCTTATAATAACTCTAAAAAAGAGGAGGAAGTAATTTCTGACAATTATTTGATTGCTGTCGGACGTTTAGAACCACAGAAAAACTATATCCTAATGCTAGAAGCTTTTCATCTAGTAATAAAAAAATATCCTGACTTAAAACTATTTATTTTAGGAACTGGATCTTTAGAATCTGAAATAATTTCTAATATAAAATCATTGAATTTAGTTGAAAACGTTGAATTAAAAGGCTTTGTAAAAAATCCTTCTTTTTACTACAAAAATGCTAAGGCATTTATTTTAAGTTCTGATTTTGAGGGTTTTGGAAATGTAATTATAGAAGCTATGAGTCATGGCTTGCCTGTTATTAGTGCAAAATGTCCAGGTGGACCTAATTTTATACTCAACAGATCAGAGTTCGGAGAATTGTGCGAAGTTAAAAATCCGAAAGCTATGGCAACGGCTATTTTAAGAGTTTTAAATAATCCGGAAAAGTACCCTAAAGAGGCAATCATTAAAAGGGCCAAAGATTTTTCATTGGAAAAAATAGGCGAAGAATATTTAAGGGTAATTACCGATTCTTAATAGCCTAAGTAGGCCTCATACATCATCTCTACACCTTTTTCAAGGTCTATCTCATGTTTCCACCCTAACTCATGTAGTTTTGAAACATCAGTAAGTTTACGTGGTGTTCCGTCAGGTTTTGAACTGTCCCAATCGAAATTTCCTTGATAACCTACGGTGGTTTTAATCATCTCAGCGAGGTCTTTTATGGCTATATCTTCTCCTGTACCTATGTTAAGATGAGTGTTTTTAACGTCTTTGTCGTTCCCTTTTACGTCTTTAAAATCTACTTTTTCCATGAGATACACGCAGGCT
Organism: Nonlabens sp.; assembly: GCF_039941875.1. Taxonomy (GTDB): domain Bacteria; phylum Bacteroidota; class Bacteroidia; order Flavobacteriales; family Flavobacteriaceae; genus Nonlabens. Next base: position 17,265 of record NZ_JBDVDQ010000003.1, read on the forward strand.
TTTGCCATATCGTGTGACCATAAAAACTCTCTTTTAGGAGAACCTGTTCCCCATAGAGCGATACCAGATTCTGTGATACCATTTTTTTGTAATTCCGCTTTCGCGAAAGCGTAACTATCAACACCTAAATCCTTGCATAATTCTTGCTTTTTACCTTCCATAAGTAACTTACCAAGGTGCATTTTTCTAATCAACGCAGGAAGTACATGTGATTTTTCTAAGTCAAAATTATCGTTAGGACCATATAAATTAGTAGGCATCACTGAAATAAAATTAGTGCCGTATTGTAAATTGTAACTCTCACACATTTTGATACCAGCAATTTTTGCCACCGCATAAGGCTCGTTAGTATATTCTAACTCGCCAGTAAGTAAACTATCTTCTGGCATGGGTTGCGGTGCCATTTTAGGATAGATACAGGTGCTTCCTAAGAACAATAACTTCTTCACTCCATTCAAATAACTGTGATGTATCACGTTATTCTGAATCATGAGATTTTTATAAATAAAGTCTGCTCTATACGTATTATTAGCAACTATGCCGCCTACACTGGCAGCGGCAAGAAATACATATTCTGGCTTTTCAGTAGTAAAAAATTCTGCTGTGGCTTGTTGATTTGTAAGATCTAGCTCTTTATGAGTGCGTAGAATAAAGTTACTATAACCTAGTTTCTTTAACTCGGTCACAATAGCACTTCCTACAAGACCTCTATGTCCGGCGACGTATATTTTAGAATCTTTATTCATTATTATAAGCTTACCTTAAAATCTTACTTGTTGACAAGAACTTTGATAATTTTTAAAGAGAGAAACATGCCTGTGTCACACCCATCCCAACCTTCCCTCAAGGGAAGGAGTTTATTCAAAGTAATTGTTGATGCGGTATCCACCACTTTTTAAATATTCTTCTCGAGACATGAGATGCAAATCGCTTTTCATCATGTCATTTACTAATTCTTGAAGTGCGATTTCTGGAACCCAGCCTAGTTTTTCTTTGGCCTTAGAAGGATCTCCTATCAATAAATCTACCTCTGTAGGACGGAAATATCGTGGGTCTACCGCTACTACTTCTTTACCTATTTCTAGCTGATAATCTGGATTTGAGCAGGATTTAATTGTTCCTTTTTCATCTACACCTTCACCAGTAAATTCTAGTTCAACACCTATGTATTGAAAGGACATGCGCACAAAATCACGTACACTAGTCGTCGTTCCTGTTGCGATTACCCAATCTTCTGGCTCATCGTGTTGTAAGATCATCCACATCATGCGTACATAATCTTTTGCGTGTCCCCAATCACGTTTTGCATCTAGATTTCCTAAATACAATTTATCCTGAAGTCCTTTTACGATTTTAGAAGTCGCACGAGTAATTTTTCTAGTTACAAATGTCTCTCCACGTACTGGAGATTCATGGTTAAAAAGAATACCGTTACAAGCAAACATGCCGTAAGCCTCACGATAATTTACCGTTGCCCAATAGGCATACATCTTTGCAACTGCATATGGACTACGTGGATAGAATGGAGTGGTTTCTGATTGTGGTATTTCTTGCACCTTTCCATACAACTCTGACGTAGAGGCTTGGTAAACTTTCGTCATTTTTTCCATCCCTAACAAACGTACCGACTCAAGTATACGTAAAGCACCTATTCCATCAGCATTTGCAGTATATTCTGGCATTTCAAAAGAAACTTGAACATGTGACATGGCAGCAAGATTATAGATCTCGTCTGGTTGTGTTTCTTTAATGATTCTGGTTAAGTTAGTCGTATCGGTAAGATCTCCATAATGCAATTTAAACTTTACGTCAGTTTCATGTGGATCTTGATATAAATGATCAATACGCTCTGTATTAAAAGATGATGCACGGCGTTTTATACCATGAACTTCATATCCTTTTTTTAATAAAAACTCACTTAAATAAGCACCATCCTGACCGGTAACTCCAGTTATTAATGCTACTTTATGATTCTTCTCAGACATATTCTAGTTGTAAAACTGTAAAAATAAGGTTTCCTTATGGATTGTAAATGCGCACCACCTCATCAAGTCCTTTCTCAACAGTAGGAATCTTATAATTAAAAACCTTGATCGTATCGCTACCATCCATAACGCTATAAGTAGGTCGTTTTGCAGCGGTTTTAAAAGTGGCTACGGGATGGATGATTTTATCGAGATTTAGTTTTTTATTTATCGCAATGGCAAATTCAAACCAGGTCATCCCACCTTGGTTTGTAAAATGATAAACACCATAAGTCTCTGGATCGTTTTTTACGAGGTGTTTTATAAAAGAAGACACATCTAGTGCGCTAGTAGGAGAACCTGTCTGAGAATCTACTATTTTGAGCTCTTTCATGTCTGTGCCAGCTACCCATTTAAAGAAGTTCTTACCATGTGGTGCATATAACCACGATATTCTAAAAATATAGTGCTTACCATTAACCTGCATGATGGATTTCTCACCTGCCAGTTTACTAGCACCATAAACATTTATAGGGTCTGTTTCTTGTAATGGTAAATATGGCTGTGTTGCTGTTCCATTAAACACATAATCTGTGGAAAAATGAATTAATGTAGCCTGATATTGATTTGCCACTTGTGCCATTTTTTGAACCGCAAGAGCATTTATTTTAAAAGCTTTTTCTTGTTCTGTTTCTGCTAGATCTACTGCTGTATAGGCAGCACAATTAATAATATAATCTGGTTTTATGCTTTTTACTACTTGATCTAGTTTAAAACTACAAGTAATATCTAGGTCTTTACTAGAATAACTATATAAATCATGTCCTTGCAACGCATTTGTAATCGCTGTTCCCAGCATGCCCGTTACTCCTGTAATGATAATTTTTTTCAAGCTATGTGATTTTAATTGACCTACAGATTAAGAGATGTTTATTTAATCCACTTATGGCAAAAACTTATAATGTGATAAATCCTAGTTTCTCATCCTTTTCAGAAAGGATAATATCTTCTTTAGGTAATTTCCAGTCTATATGAAGTTGAGGGTCATCATAACGTACTCCATACTCTGTCTCTGGCTGGTACGTATTATCGATTTGATAATTTACAATAGCAGTTTCAGAAAGTACAGAAAAGCCATGTAAAAAACCTCTAGGAACTAATAGTTGCTTATTATTTTCTCCTGTGAGCTCAATGGAAAAATGCTTTAGATAAGTAGGAGATTCTGGTCTAAAATCTACTGCAACATCTAATATTTTACCTTGGATACAACGTACTAATTTTGCTTGTGCAGCATCTCCTTTTTGTAAGTGTAAACCTCTAAGAACTCCATAAGTAGAGGTGCTTTCATTTATGGTAATGAAAGGTTTCTGATTGGGTAACGCTTTCGCGAAAGCGAAACTATCAAAAGCAATACAGAACTTACCACGAGCATCTGGAAAAACCGCAGGTTCTATAATTTTACAATCTAATAATGGTGTATCAATTATATTCACGAGTTATGTTCTTTTTGATAAGCATTAAGAAATCTAAATACTAGCGGAATTAAAGCTATTAGAAGACCAAAACCGAAGAATACAAAGGCATATGTTACTGTAAGGTGTTTATTTACAATAACCCCTTTCTTAATAAAATAAGAAACGATATTAACTGTATTTTCATAACCGTATTTCTTCTCTCTTTCTGTTTCTAGATTAAAAAGCATTCTAGATTTTTCATTAAATAAGTCTTTGAATGTCTCTGTTTTACTCTGACCATTTACAAATACGTTAGTCCCCTTAGACAGGCTCGATTCTTTATCTTTAATTGCTACTTGATAAGCGCTTAATAAAGAATCTATCTCTGCCAGTTGATATTCCATTTTTAAAATATTAAAAGCAGTAGTCTCACGACCAGCCGTTCTTTGTGCTTTTATTAATGGATTATCCTCCACCTCGATGGCAAGTACGGCTGCTTTTTCTAAAGCAGTCTTAGACTTTGCAGCTATCTCTACTTTATAAAATTGATAATCGATATCTCTTTTGGCTAGTTTAAAGCCTTCAAAAGTATAATTCTCTAATGCGACAGTGTCTGCACGACGCGCCATGTAATCGTACTCTTCTAGAAGCTCGGTATCATTAAAGTCTGCAGTGATTTCAAAACTTACTAGTGTACTGGCCTCGTCTGTAGTAAGGTTTAATTCTTTTCCCAAAGTGGTAAAATCTTCTTCTTCTACTAAAGAATTATAATATTCTACGTTAGAAATAAGCTGCCCAGCACTTTCAAAATTAGGTTGTACTCTCAATTGAGCCGTAAAATTCTTTTTAGATTGTCTACTTAAAAAATTACCTAATCCAGCTCCTAAAACAAATAGAATACCTAATAGAATGATATTATTTTTAATAAAGATTAAAAACAGTATTAAAAAATGCCCTAACCCTTTAAAAAAACCTCCTATAGCCTTAAATAGGTTTTTAAATCCGTTACTTATCCAGACAAAAACTGGTACTAGATCTACTTCTTGTTCTTGGTTATTATTAGGCTGGTTATCCATGAATTTTGTATTGTATAATTTTCAAATATAATTGAAGTATAGCAATTATAAAGGAGCGATGTTTAAAGTAAATTTATAGATCTTCTAGTTGATCTATTTCTTGCTCTTCTACTTCTTCTACTTTGATACTGTTTTCCATGATTTGCTCAAGAATTTTTTCGGTAATCACGTATACTGGTTTTACACCTATTAAACCTAGTCCACCACTAGCTAGTGTATGTCCAGTTTTTAAAGGGTTATCACTTGCATAATAGGCATATCTTACTTTTACCTTTTTGCGGATGCTGCGCCTTACTCTAGATGCTGCCTGAATGGCTTTCTGGTAGTGAGCACCTTCCATTTCTAGACCTATTACTCTCCAACTAGAGTTATAGAAGAATTCTAAAAGGTCTTTGTTTTGTAACGATGTTCCTAAAACGGTAACCATAGAACCGGTTACTACTTTAATATCCTCACATTCTAGATCTTTTTTAGATAGTCTGTTCTTAAATGGATAATTATCTGCAGTACCTTCAAAAACGTGAGCATCTGGCACCATGATATCACCTTTATCACCTTCTAAAATACCTGCTTTACCCATGACATTAATGGAGTGCATATTCATCTGGTGTGTTTTACCTTGGTCATCTTTAAATGGCTTAAGTAACTCATCCATAGTTTCATATGCTTGCTCGCCAAAGGCATAATCCATTACTATAAGAACTGGTTTTGTATCGGTATCGCTATTGCGAAAACGTGCATCACAAAAACCTATGTTATCAAAATCACAGGCTGCTAGATCAAAAATTTGCACATCGATATTAGTACCGCTCGCATCTTTAAGCTCTGTCATACCATTTGCTAGCGCATGCTTCTTAATCAGATCACGGTTTTTCTTACCGCTATCATTACTCAAATCTGCAAAGATTTCCATGCGACTCTTTTTGGCCATTTGAGCAGCAAGTGCCTTAGGTCCATAAAGCGAATTCATTACACTGTGCAGGTTTGCGCTAATAATATGCAATGGTCTATCAAAAAGTCCTTGTTCTACCAGGTGTTCTTTAATACGATATGCCCATCTATCTCCATGAATGTGGTGGCCTAATCGTTCTCTTAGTACTGGAGAAAAAGTTACAAGTCTTTTTTCTTCGTCTAAGATTTCTTGTTTTGCTAGTCTACCTAGGTGGTAAATAACGCTTAAGAAACGGTTAGGATTTTCTTTAGTAGCAAAATCTGGATATACTGATTTTACTTCGTCAAAGGTTCTGCCTAGAATATTTGCTACATGAGTGATAGCAACTTCTTTCTCTTCTTGAGTTAATTTTTTCTTTGAAATAGCATTTTCTAAGCATTTCCAATCTCTAGAGGTATTACCGTTATCACCTACTATAACTTGTTTCATGATCTTGTGAGACTCGATCATTAAAAAGGTCAGGTGTGTAAGAATATCATAGATTTCAGAACGTCCACGAGTTACCTCTATGTTCATTTGCTCGTGATCTATGCGATAGCAATTGCGACGTCTCTTAGAAGGAATGATAGCTTTAAAGTGAGAACCTTCATAACCTTCATCACTAGTTAGGTTTATGTAAGTACATTCTTCTATACCTACTGGTAATCTATCCATTACATATAGTAAACCACTCAGTTCTATCTTCTCTTCGGCGATGGAACCATAGATTTCTGGTCTTAAAGTAAGAAGAGATTCTCTTAACGATTCACCACTGACGCCCATAGGTTTATAAAAGCCCCTATTAAATAGATGTCGCATCGTGATATAAATGCGCTCTATGGCGTTAGTACTTTCTTGAGCTCTGGTACGTGGTTCTACGTTAATTATTGGCATATATGTTATTTCGTAGCAAAGATACTATTATTAAATATGTAGTTTTCAGTCCCGGCGCACTGTTTTAAGTGATGACAGTAAGAATTAAAGTTTATTTAATACCTGCGTTACTTATAAAACGAACCTCGAATAGAAATCACTTTACAGTTAGTAGTTCTAATTAACCTATTATCTTCTCCAGTACCTCAGCAATTTTACGATCGTTAGAAAGACGTGGTAATTTATTCTGACCACCTAATTTACCTATGGTTTTCATGTATTCTTTAAAACCATTTTCTGGTACTGGAGTGATAATTAAAGGTTGTAGAATTTTACCAGTAATTAAATCGTCATAATAAGAGTTTTGTTCTCTCATTTGAATATCAAGCACTTGTGCCAATTTATGAAGATCTACTTTTGTAGCATTACCAAATTCTACAAACCATTCATGATATGGTAATTCATTATTTGCTGGACTTAATTGTGGTGCGACAGTAAATTCATTAATAACTATGCTCAATTGGTTTGAGGCTGCTTTCATCGCCTCTTCTACTTCTTTACCTATAACATGTTCTCCACTAGCGCTTATGTAGTGTTTTATACGACCGGTAACTACTACTCTATATGGTGCCGTACTAGTAAACGCAATGGTATCACCTATGTTATAAGCCCATAATCCTGCTGTAGTAGAAATGATCATGACATAATTAACGCCAGTTTCCACCTCGCCTATGGTTAATCTAGGTGCGTTTTTATCATGAAATTGATTTGCTGGAATAAATTCATAAAAAATACCTGCATCTAATAAAAGTAACATTCCCTTTTCATCCTGTTTATCTTGATAGGCAAAAAAGCCTTCACTAGCAGGGAATAGTTCAATACTATCTACTTTACGACCTATAAGTTGATCAAATTTTGCTCTATAAGGCTCAAAATTAACACCGCCGTAAATGAATAAATTAAAATCTGGAAATACCTCACCTACTTTTTTACCAGTACGTTGCACGATACGTTCAAAATACATTTGTACCCAACTTGGGATTCCAGAAATAACGCTCATATTTTCTGGTAGAGTCTCATCAATAACAGCTTCTACCTTAGTTTCCCAGTCTTCTATACAATTGGTTTCCATAGAAGGCAACCTATTCTTCTGTAAATAATTAGGCACATAATGGGCAACTATACCACTCAGCCTACCTAACTGAATACCGTTTTTAGATTCCATCTCTGGACTTCCTTGTAGGAAAATCATTTTACCGTCTACAAATTGAGCCTTACCAGTTTCATGAACGTAACTTAATATAGCATTACGAGCCGCTTTTATATGCTCCGGCATCGACTCTTTGGTAATCGGAATATATTTTGCACCACTGGTCGTACCAGATGTTTTTGCAAAATAAAGGGGTTTTCCTGGCCATAAAATATCACTCTCACCAGCTACTACTCTATCTACAAATGGTCTTAATTCTTCATAATCACGCACTGGCACTTGTGATACAAAGTCTTTATGTGTCTTTATGTTGGAAAAGGAGTGCGCTTTCGCGAAAGCGGTATTACCAGCAGTCTTAATTAAATTATGAAACACTTTTTCCTGAGAGGTTACCGGTTGAGAAGCCCAACTTTTAGTTTTTCTATCGATGATGGCAGCAAAAACTTTTGCACCGAGTGACTTTAACGACATCTATTCAAAGTTGATAAAATTAGTAGGATCTAGTGGGTAACCGTCGCTCCATATCTCAAAATGCAGGTGTGGACCAGTGGTTAACTCTCCTGTATTACCTACGGTAGCAATTACTTCACCAGCTAGTACCTGATCATTTTGTTCTTTAAGCAAATTACCTGCGTGTTTATATACTGTAATAAGTCCATAAGGATGCTCGATAAGCATGGTGTATCCTGTTTCTGAACTCCAGCTGGCAAAAACCACCGTACCGTCTGCAGCGGCTTTTATAGGTGTACCTACGGTTGTAACAACATCTACCGCATAGTGCTTTATCTCTGAATCATAATTGCTAGAAATAGTTCCTTTAACTGGCGGGAAGAAGACAAAGTTAGTTTTGGCCTTTGCACCAGCGATAACACTGTAACGGTCTGCCTGTGCTACCTCTTCTCTTAATAAACTATCTTCTTTAATAGGTGTAAGATCTGGAATCTCGGTACTGGTTTCTACTTTTGCAATGCTGTCTATGCGTTCATACTCTTCTGTAGTGATGTTACCATTGAGAAGCATTTTTATACGCCCATAAAACTGATCGTTACTTCTTATCGCTATTTCTAATGAGTCTGTTCTCTTTGCCAGTTCGATATTATCGCGACGCATACTCACGTCTGCATAACCAGGAATGTACTCTCTAATAGGTGTAAAGGCTATAAGCGCTGTGGTTAATCCTATTAATAAAATAGCACTTATTACGGTCACTACAAATACATTAAGTCTGGTGAGTTTGAGACTAAAACGTTCTTCAAAAGTGTCATCGTTGAGCACGACCATGCGGTAATGGTGTGTCCATTTACTCTTTTGATTTCTATTTTTTTTCTTCTTTGCCATGTGATCTTAACGTGTAACAAATATAAATAGTTTTTCTAGGTATAGAGTGATTAGGTCTTGGGTATTTAGGTGTTAGGCAGCTAGGTGATTAAACGATAGCTATGTAAAATAAAAGCATGACTAATTAGAGTGTAAATATGTTTTTGCTAAACTCGTATTGAGAATAGTACCTGATTTTATTGATATCAACTGAGTATCTCAAAAACAAGTTTTTAGCGTTTTGGGTTTTCAAATAAGCTTTATTAAAGATTAACAGCCTAAAACATTATGATTATACCGCTTGTTGTATCTTTGTATCATAAAATCATTAAGCGATGTTATCAAATTATATATTATTAGGAATGCCTGGTGTAGGAACGTGGGTTGTAATCGTGGTTGCTATACTAATTCTTTTTGGAGGTAAAAAAATACCAGAATTGATGCGCGGTATAGGTGGCGGAATCAAAGAATTTAAGGATGCCACTAAAGAAGACGAAACTAAAAAAGAAGACACTAATAATCTAGACAGATAATTTAGAGACTTTAAAAAAACAAAAAATGCGCATCATTTATATAATGATGCGCATTTTTTTATGTCTACTGTTTTACTATTTCTTCTTCGTTTCCAAAAAATGAACGCTCTTTAGAATAGATTCTATTTCAAATAGATAATTACGTTGTGCACTAGCCGGTGCACTCACGTATCCTTCTATTATTAACCAGTTGTCTTTTTCTTTATTATAAATAGCATAATTAACAAATGGTCCTGCCATAAACATATTCTTTACTTCCCAAGTTCCCTTAGTCTCATAGGCAAATTTACCGTCTATCTGACTTTCATTAAGAAAAGGTGAGAATGCAGGTTCTGTCTGGAATGGTCCACCATCTGTAAGAATTTTTATGGCACCTATAGAGTCACGTACTTTTACAATATCCAGTACAGTACTATCACTACGTTTTATTCTATTGCGCTCTACTTCATAGATCATAAGATCCATAGTTCCTTCTTTTATACTTCTACGTAACCAGAAAAAGTCGTTATCGATCTCGCCATTATAAGTAGCAAAATGATAAGCTCTAGGTACAATAAGTTCTATACCAAAACGGTCTGTAATCCTATCAGTATTTAAAGCTACTTTATCCATAAGATATTGCTTGCGCTCTACTTCTCCTTTATTAAACACAGCTATCATATCGTCTGCATTATCAGAGATTACCTTTGCTATATCTACCTTATCAGTACCACGTACCACTATACCTAATTGCGGATTTGCGTACAGGTCCTTTTTAATACTCACTCCACTACTATCTGACTTTTTGATGATCAAATAATTACGTGATTTTTTAAGCATTCCGGTAAAGGCAGCAGGTTTTACATGATTTAATGTAAACATAGGCTCTTCTCTTACTATACCGTCTAGTGGTCTAGCAAACTCTTTTCTAATAGTATCACCTAGTGGTCCATCCCAGTCGTTATTCCCTATAACTACGAGTATATCATTAAGTCTACCGGCACTATCTTGCACCACAACAGCCTTGTCATCACAACTTATAAAAGCTAGACATACTGCAAGAATTACATATAATTTCTTCATTTTACTTTAATTTAAGGGTGGCACCTACCTTAAGGTCGTCTGATGTGGTAGGATTCAATTTACGTATGCTAGCAATAGATATGCCATATTTATTGGCTATTTTCCATAAACTGTCTCCACTTTTAATTTTATAAGTGGCTGGTGCTTTTGAAGAGCTAGATTTAGAAGTAGTTACTGGTTTTCTAGAGTGTATATATAACTTTTGCCCTATTCTTAAATTATTACTTCTCAAGTTATTCCAGCGTTTTAATTGGCTCACTTTTACGTTGTACTTGTTAGCTATTTTACCCAAGTAATCACCATTTTTCACACGATATACAGATCGGCTTTCGGCAACTAGCAATTCTGGAAGAGGTTTTTCTATTTTGTCAAATTCCGCTTTCGCGAAAGCGTACACAGCAGCCTCATTACTAACAAATTTTGCGGCATCTCTAACAGGAAGTCTCAGGTTATGATTTTTACCCTTTACAAATGGAATAATATCAAGTTTATAAGAAGGGTTATGAAACTGTATTACCTCTAGATCTTGGTCTGTAAATTGCGATACATGTTCTAGAGATATCATTCTTTTAACTCTAATCGTGTCTGTTGCAATAGTTTTATAAATAGTCTGTTGCGGCTGGAATCCATGTTCTGGAGCATACGTAAAAAGATACATCATCGCCTGAAAAGCTGGTACATAGCCGGCCGTCTCACGTGGCAAATAAGGTCTAATATTCCAGTAGTTTTTATAACCACCACTGCGACGTATAGCTTTATTTACATTTCCTGGTCCAGAATTATATGCCGCTAGAACTAGATCCCAATCTCCATAAATTTTATATAAACTACTCATGAATTTACAGGCAGCAACCGTAGATTTTATAGGATCCATACGCTCATCTACATAAGAATTTACTTCTAGATCATAATTGCGACCTGTGGTAAACATAAATTGCCATAAACCAGTGGCACCTACTCTACTCTTAATACGTGGGTCTAACGCACTTTCTACTATAGCCAGATACTTCATCTCTAATGGAATATCGTACTGATCTAAATAAGGCTCAAATAAAGGAAAATAATAATCACTTAACGTCATTAAACGTTCCATGTAAACACGCTTATAACTCAGTTTTTTATTGATCAATTTTTCTAGGACCGGATTATAATCGATCTGGAAAGGTGTGCTTTCATTAATCGCAGCTAGTCTCGCCTTAAGTGTGTCAGTAGGTAAGGTCTGATTTACTGTCTCACTATAATCCATTTGTACAATTTCTTTGTACATATAGTCATATAAATCGTTGTTATACAATTCGTTGAGTAATTTCTCATCCAGATCATCTACCTCAGGATGCACGATAAGTGGTGTACCAGCAACGGTAGTATCCATCATTATTTCTTGAACAGGTATTTCTCTAGATAATATAGTTCCAGATTCTATAGAATCATTTTGAGCTTGTTGTCTTTTATACTCTTCATAAGAAATGACTTTACCAGTAATGGCTGTAGAATCTTGTTCTACTTGTGCCGCAAGTGGTGTAAAGGCTATTGAAGAAAGTAATAGTAAAAGGTATTTGTTCATTGTTTTGTTTTACTGTTATAATAACAAAAATTTCTTTAGTTGGTGAATATCACCATTACTGATTATCATGTATAAATCTTTATCTAAAACTTGATAATCTGCTACATAAAACCGGTTTTTTCCATCTAAATGAAAATAAGAAGTTGAGCCATCTTCTTCTTTCTTACTTAAGATATAAGTATGTAATGACAACTGACAATTATCAATGTAATCAAACTTTCCTGTAAGTGAATATATGCCTTCTTCATCTAACCTATAATTAACATCGTCTTCAGAATTGTTCGTTTTAGATAAATTATTATTATCGATTTTATAAATAACATTAACCCATTTTATTTTATTTCCATCAGTTGAATTAATCTTAAAAGAACCGTTTGTAGCTTCAATTAAATACAATTCATTTTTAATAAGAGATAACCTGCTACCCTCTTGGACTTTTATTGACCATTCTGAATTTAAAGTATCTTTTTTAGAACAGCTAACTAAAAAGAGAGAGATTAAGATTATATATACTATATATTTATTCATGTTCAGCTTTAAATAGATCTACATGTAAATGGCAAAATACTATTTATTAGTAGGAATAAATAGATTTTGAGATGCTTTAGTAATCTCAAATGAAAAGAGATAATTCTAAAAAAAACTTATTTAACATTGATATCAATGGTTCAAAAATTCTGATTACTAACTCAGAATTTATAATAATTTATCTGTCAGTAAAAATAAATAACAAGAAATAACCACATCAAAAAGGCTGGAATTAATCCCAGCCTTTTTGATGTGGTATAATTATGATTTATCCTTTAATAGCAGCAATACCAGGAAGCGTTTTTCCTTCTAGCATTTCTAGCATCGCGCCACCACCAGTAGACACATAACTTACTTGATCTGCAAAACCAAATTGTTTTACAGCAGCTACACTATCACCACCACCTACTAACGAGAATGCGCCGTTTTTTGTTGCCATTGCAACAGATTTACCTAGTGCAATAGTACCATTTGCAAACGGTTCCATTTCAAAAACACCTGCAGGTCCATTCCACAGAATAGTTTTGGCACTCTGTAACACTTGGTGAAATAACTCGCTAGATTTCTCTCCTACATCTAGTCCCATCCAGCCATCAGGAATTTGATCTATGGCCGCTTTATCCTTAGTAGCAAGTTCAGAAAAAGAATTTGCAATCACCACATCTACAGGTAGGTGGATTCTGGTATTCGTTTCTTTAGCTTTGGCAAGAATTTCTAACGCCAGGCTTTGTTTATCGTCTTCTACTAGAGAATCACCTATTTTCCCTCCTTGCGCCTTTATAAATGTGTAAGCCATACCACCAGCTATTATTAAGTCATCTACTTTAGTTAAAATGTTCTCAATAACAGTAATTTTAGAAGATACCTTAGCACCACCTAAAATAGCAACAAGTGGTCTTTCTGGCGTTTCCATTACTTTATCCAGACTATCGATCTCACGATTCATAAGCAGTCCAAAACATTTTTCATCAAAATATTGTGCTATAACAGCTGTACTAGCATGGGCCCTGTGAGCAGTTCCAAAAGCATCGTTTATATATACGTCGCCTAATTGTGATAACGCTTTCGCGAAAGCGGAATCTCCAGCAGTCTCTTCACTATAATATCTCAGATTTTCTAAAAGTAAAACCTCACCAGGCTGTAAATCTTGAGCAGCATTTTGAGCTACTTCTCCTATACAATCTTCTACAAATTTAACCTGAACACCCAGAATATCACTAGCTTTATCAACTACGTGACGCAAAGAAAATTCATCTTCTTTATTCTTAGGACGACCTAGATGAGACATCAATATTACAGAACCACCTTTTTCTAAAACATGAATAATCGTGTCCTTTGCTGCCTGAATTCTAGTAGCATCAGTAACCTTAAAATTCTCATCTAGAGGTACGTTAAAATCAACTCTTATAAGTGCTTTTTTATTCTCAAAATTAATCTGGTCTATAGTCATCTTATTATATTCAAAATTGTTTAAAAACAAATATAACGGTTCTCGATCTACAATATCGTTGTAGGGAATGGAAAAAGGTGTAAGTTGTTTACTCTAGACCCAAACATCGCTTTGTCCTTCGTACATTTTCCTTGAGGAGAAAACCTTAATATCTAGAAAAGAAAATTTTTATAAAGAAATAAAAATCTTCTAATGAGTAAAGACTAGACTAGTGTGTTTTCCCATCTTTAACCATCATGCACTTATATTTGCATTATGCAATATCAAGATGTTTTAGGACTTACTCATATTAAAAATCACTTACAGTCTACTGTAAAAAATGGCCGTATAGCACATGCTCAAATGCTAGTAGGACCTACTGGTAGTGGTGTTTTACCACTTGCTATTGCTTATGCTCGAGATATATTATGTGGAGAGAATAATGAGAGCTGTCATGCACAACTTAATAATCTCGCACACCCAGATTTACATTTTTCTTTTCCGATGCCGTCGTCTGCTGGAAGCAGTAGCACAAAAGCAACTTCAGATATTTTTTTAAAAGAATGGCGTGTTTTTTTAAAAGAGAACTCTTATGGTAGCTTACCAGACTGGTATAAGGCTATCGATATAGAAAAAAAGAATGCTGAAATACGTGTAGCCGAAGCGCAACTTATCATGAAAAAGTTGAGTCTTAAATCTTATGAAGGTGGTTATAAAGTACTGATTATTTGGGGTGCAGATAAAATGAATACAGAGGCAGCAAATAAGCTACTGAAACTTATAGAAGAACCGCCTACTAAAACCATCATTTTACTGGTTGCAGAATCTGAAGATAAAATTATTAATACTATTAAATCTAGGTGCCAGATTATACATGTACCTAAACTTAATGCTGCCGTAATAGCCGAAGGATTACAAAAAAACCTTCAATTAACTGAAAGTCAAAGTTCTATAGTTGCTAGACAAGCAGATGGAGATTACAGAAAAGCGGTACAATTTTCACAAAATAGTGCCGAAGATTTACAATTTGAACAATGGTTTGTGCAATGGGTACGCACCGCATTTGTCGCAAAGACTAAAATTACTGCGATTAACGATCTTATGGATTGGGCTACCACGATAGCGGCTGTTAATCGTGAAACACAGATAAGGTTTTTAAATTACTGTATTGAATTTTTTAGACAGGCCATGCTTAAAAATTATAAGGCAGAGAGCGCTGTTTATCTAGCTCCACAGAGTGGTTTTGACCTGAGTAAGTTTGCTCCTTTTGTAGATGGTAATCGAATGATGGAAGTACAAAAACAACTTCAAGAAGCTATTTATCATATAGAACGCAACGCAAATGGAAAAATAGTGCTTACCGATTTAAGTATTGGTATGACGCGTATTTTACACTCAAAGGCTTAAAATAAGCGATTAAATCCCTTCTTTGCGTACTTAATCGATTTAAAAATAGTAGTACTCAAAATGATAGTATCATTGTAGGACAATACAAACGCTATGCTACTTACCTTTTCTGGTATTATCCTACTTCTCCTGTTTTTACTCGTTACTTACCTTATTTCTTCTTTTGAAAAGATATGTACTTGGAAAAAAACCTATAGCGACTTTTGTGACTTATTTAAAGATGCTCTAAGCCCTTTTGTAGTTTTGATAAGTACTATAGTAATTCTAGGTATAGAAATAACGACTAGCACTATTATAGGAATTGCATTATTTAATATAGTTACCGAAGAAAGTTTATTATATGCTCAATATGCATTTATACTATCCAGTATTCTTCTTTTAATTTTATTAGTAGGTCTTAGAATTGTAAAAGATTTTGCTGGCGCATCTAGATTAGGAATTTACTTCATAGTAAGCGTTGCAGGTCTATATTGGTCACAATACGTATAATCTATACATATGTAACTTTTAATAGTTAAAGTTTATTAAAATACGCTTTAAATAACGAGTTTTAAGAGGTTTTAAATAAATCATATACTTACGTAACGATTAAATGAAAAAGCGCTTTTAAAACTAATTAAAAGCGCTTTTTTAGTACATATGTGATAGAACTGGGCTCTTTATTAAATAAAGCTACAAAATTTGATAGCAAGCCAATAATTATTCCCTTTAAAAAAGGAGAAAATGATTTTTGATATCTCGATGATAAAATAGAAACATAAAAACTATCAAACCACATAGGTTTCATTTTTACGATTTCAAATTCTTTATCAAATAAACTTTTTACGGCTTTTTTATTAAAATGAAATAAATGTCTTGGCACATCATAACCTGCCCAATACTTTCCATAAAATCGCGCATCATAAGATTTATAATTAGGTAAAGCAAGAATTAGAATACCGTTAGATTTTAATAATCCGAGGATTTCCTGTTTCTGCTTCTCTACGTCTGTTACATGTTCTAAAACGTGATACATAGAAATAAGGTCAAAACTATTCTCTTTAAAGGATTCTAAATTAGGTTTTAAAACGATTCCTTTTTCCTCTGCTATTTTTCTGGCTTTTGCACTAGGTTCAAATCCAGTTGCTGTAATTCCGTTTTTTTGTAACGCATTAACTAGGTCTCCTACTCCAGCGCCTATATCTAATACATTTCCATTTTTAATAAATCTACCTATGAGGGAAGTCTTAGATTTAAGGTTAAAGGATTTTGCAAAATTGTAGCAAAACGCAAAAAATGATTTTTGAGTATCGTCGTGAGATAGGTAATCTTCACTCTCGTAATAAAGATCTAATTCCTTTGGTTGAGGAATAGTCTTTATTAGTTCTGTCTCTGGATCTAGATATAATTCAAACTTTTCTTGAGTGAGAAAGTAATCCTTAAGTTCTAAAAAAGGCTTTGAAAATTTAAAATTCATATAATTGTTTCACGTGAAACTATCGACCCATGTGGACTAATAATACAGAAATATCACTTGGAGAAACACCAGAAATTCGGCTTGCCTGAGAAACAGTAACCGGTTGAATTTTTGTTAGTTTTTCTCGAGCCTCAAAAGAAAGCGACTTGATACTTTTAAAATCATAATTAGGTGGAATCTTTACATTCTCTAATCTATGAAGTTTATCGGCGTTATCTTTTTCCTTTGCTATATAACCAGCATACTTCACATGAACTTCTACTTGTTCCAAAATATCATTATCAAGATCGTTATCTTCTAGATAAGTTTTAACCTGAGAAATAGTCTTAATATCTTCTAAATCGATTTGAGGTCTAGAAAAAACTTTAAACAATTTATCATTTTGAGTAACTTCTTTACTTCCCTTTGCGACAAGTAGATTATTCATCTCTTTAAAATCATAACTAGTATCACGTAAGAACTGAACCATTTTTTCAGATTCTGTTGCTTTACGATCTACTCTTTTTAAAGCCTCATCGGTAATAATACCTAACTCAACTGCACGAGGTGTTAACCTTAAATCTGCATTATCTTGTCTTAAGAGAGTTCTATATTCTGCTCGAGAAGTAAACATTCTATACGGCTCTTCTGTACCTTTAGTAATAAGGTCATCTACAAGAACTCCTATATATGCTTCGTCTCTTTTTAATATAAAAGGTTCTTCTTCCCTAATCTTACGAACGGCATTAATTCCAGCCATTAAACCTTGAGAAGCTGCTTCTTCATATCCAGTAGTACCATTTATCTGACCAGCGAAATATAAACCATCCACAAGTTTAGTTTCTAGCGTATGCTTTAATTGTGTAGGTGGAAAATAATCATATTCTATAGCATAACCAGGTCTAAAAAACTTAACTTTTTCAAAACCTACTACACTACGTAAAGCTTTAAATTGAACATCTTCTGGTAACGAAGTACTAAATCCGTTTACATAAACCTCGCATGTATTCCATCCTTCTGGTTCTACAAAAAGCTGATGACGATCTTTATCTGCAAAACGATCAATCTTATCTTCTATACTTGGACAGTAACGTGGCCCTAAAGACTGTATCCTTCCATTAAACATAGGAGAACGATCGAAACCTTCACGAAGCAAATTATGTACTTCAGGACTCGTATACGTCATGTGGCAATCACGTTGTTGCTTTAAAGAAGTAGTAAGATTACTATAACTAAACTTAGAAGTATCTACATCTCCAGGTTGAGGCTCCATCCTAGAATAATCTAAAGAACGACCATCTACACGCGGTGGCGTTCCCGTTTTCATTCTACCAGATTCAAAACCTAAATCCACTAACTGACCAGTGATCCCTGTAGAGGCTCTTTCACCAGCTCTACCTCCACCGAATTGTTTATCTCCTATATGAATAAGACCATTTAAAAACGTACCGTTAGTAAGCACAACAGATTTAGATCTTATTTCAATACCTAGAGAAGTACGAACACCTACTGCCTTCCCATTCTCTACGATTAAACCTGAAACCATTTCCTGATAAAAATCTAATAAAGGAATAGCTTCTAGTTGCAATCTCCACTCTTCAGAAAAACGCATGCGGTCATTCTGTGTTCTAGGAGACCACATAGCCGGACCCTTAGACTTATTAAGCATCTTAAATTGTATCGCACTCCTATCAGAGACAATACCACTCAAACCACCTAAAGCATCTATTTCTCGAACTATTTGTCCTTTAGCAATACCACCCATGGCGGGATTACAAGACATCTGTCCTATAGTTTCAAGATTCATGGTAACTAGTAACGTACTAGCTCCCATATTTGCAGACACCGCAGCAGCTTCACCACCAGCATGTCCCGCACCTACTACTATAACATCGTATTCTTTATCAAACATTACTTATTGTTTCACGTGAAACATCACGATTTTTTCATTCTCTTTTTCACGCATTATACGTGCTTCTTCATCTCCTTTATCTCCATAACCACATAAATGTAATACTCCATGTGCCATGACGCGATGCAATTCATTAATCTCGCTTTCGCGAAAGCTGACAGCATTTTCCTTAACTCTATCTGTACTTATATAGATCTCCCCATTAATCAGACCATCGAGACAATAGTCAAACGTAATAATATCGGTATACGTATCATGATCTAAGTGATCTTGATTTATCTTTAAAAGATACTCGTCTGAGCAAAAAACAAAAGACAATTCGCCTACCGTTTTACCCTCGGAAATAACTATAGATTCTAACCATTTAGAGTAGACAACCTCATCAAGTTGGGAGAAATCATTCTGATAATTTAATTCAATCATTGGCTTTAAAATACTCCTTTACCTTATTGCGGTATTGGGGCTGCAAAGGTAATACTTGTCTATTTAAAATCTCCTTGTTATTAAAGTACTTAGAAGCATCAGGAATTTGAGCATTCGTATTATTATTAAAGTCACGAACATTAGTTCTAGCCTCACGTTGATTTTCCTCTCCTTGCTCTAATCCAGCGTCCTTTAATTTTAATAAATCATGTTGAATATCCATCATGCGTTGTTGCACCTCTCTATTAAAACCTTGATCTAATAGCTTACGTTCCACCGCCTTCATCTTATCAGTGATATCACCTACTTTACCTTCTAAACCTTCACGACGTATCATGTCTTCTAACTGATTACGTAGCTCTTGCTGTTGTTTATAAATATCGTAGATACGCGCAGCTTCTTGTTCACTCTCCTTGTAGCCTTGCTGATCACCATTATCACCACCAGAACCATTACCATTACCTGAACCATTATTACCGCCTTTTCCAGAATCACCACCTTGACCACCTTCACCACCATTTCCAGATTCACCGCCTTCACCACCTTGGCCTCCTTCACCACCTTGACCAGACTCACCACCTTGACCACTTTGTCCAGATTCACCAGACTGACCAGATTCACCAGACTGACCTGACTCTCCGGACTGACCTCCTTCACCACTTTCACCAGACTCGCCGCTCTCTCCAGATTCACCAGACTCACCATCTTTACCAGATTCACCTTCACCAGACTTAGATAAACTTTCTTGCTTTTTAATAATATTAGGTAATTGAAAACCTTGACCAGATTCACCAGATTGTCCCATTCCAGGCATAGGTATACTGTTATTCATAGCATCTAACGATTCACTTAACATGTTTGCGAGCGTGTTAGCTCCTTTAAAAACAAACTGCTGTGAAACCTGGCCATCATTCATTTTGAATTCTGCTATTTGATCTAATGATTTGTCCAAATAATAATAGATATCAGTAACCTCTTCATTAATCTCCTGACCCACTTTAGGATTACGAGTTGCCAGTGCAAATAGACTATCATCGACATGCTTAAAAGCACTTTCTAAGTCCTTTTGAAACTTTAACTTACTACCTAAATTAGGACTTAACCTATTCATATCACGCATGGACTTCATTAAGCCTTCCTCCTCTTGAGAGAACACAATCAAATTATCCAGTATTTGTCTTAAACTTTCTGCATCTTCCTTAATCTGGTCAGCAGACATTTGTGCCATTTGAGCAGACATCTTTTGAGCTTGTTTCTGCATTTTTTGAGAAGCACTCTTTTGTTTTTTCTGTGCCTCAGAAGTTTTTGATTTATAAAGATCGTCACTAGATTGCTCTTGTTCTTCTTGAATTCCTTCTGAATTCTCTGGTTCAAATTCTAAACTCATAGGATCTTTAAGACCATCATTCTCTTCTTCTAATTCCTTAAGTTGCTTCTCCCAATCTTTGTATTCTTCATTCAACTTATCCTGATCTTCTTTCTTATTATCTTCACCCTCTTTTTCTGATTGTTCCTTTTGTTTCTGTGCAATTTTTTGAAGTTCTTTACCTAATTGTTCAAACTTCTGTTCTACATAATAGCGTTTTGTTAGTTCTAATAACTGTTCAAGATTGCGTTGCTGTTTTTTAGAATTTTTCTTAGCCTTATCAACTTTTTCCTTTAGTTCTTCAGCAGATAATTTTTCTTGATACTCCTGTAATTCTTTTAATAACTCTTCGTTCTTTTTAAGTTCTTCAGCACTTTTTTCCATGCGATCTTCAAGAACTTCTTTCAACTCATCTTCCTGTAAATTTGATTTTTGAAGGTTTTGTTTCATTTTATCCAACTGCTGTCGCATTCTTTGCTCCTGCTTTTGTTGGTTTTTTAATGCCTGTTCTAACTTGCGTTTATCATTAAAACTGCGATTTTTCTTCTGAAATTGTTCTTGAGATAGTTGATCTAGCTTTTCTTGTTGTTTCTGTTGTTCCTTAACCGCATCTTCTAAATTAGACAAAGATTCCTTTTGTTGTGAAAGTTGCTTTTCTTGAAATTCATCATCAGACAACTTACGATAAGAAAACACTTCAGATTTAGTAGATTTAAAACTGTTCACCGCATCGTTATCGATTACCTCAAAATAAAATTGATAACTCTTACCACCTATTAAGCTAACATTACCAGGAAAAGTTAATAGAAATTGATCGAAAGTGCCACGATTAGAACCCAAATCATAATTTTTAATCTGAGAAACATCATCTGCTGGATAATACACTAACTGCATTTTACGTATACCATAATCATCGGAAGCTTGACCTTTAAAATACATAAGATCTGAATCAACAGAATCCTTTTTCATCTCTAAATCTAACTCTGGATATTCATCTTTAACCACATCAATTTTAAAATTAAGAACTTCAAAATCTTTGATATTATCGTTAGACGTCGCTATGGAATATTTAACTGGTTGTGATACCGCTTTCGCGAAAGCGAAACTATTATCAATCTTCTTAAACGGAAATCTTTCTTCTGGAGTTATAAAATCCACCTGGCTAGTGTTAGCAGTCTTCAATTGCCAAGTAATCTTTGTTCCCTGAGGTACAACAGTATTACCTGTACTAGCAAGAACATCATCCTTTTTACCGGTATGAGCAGGATAATCAAGGAATAAGTCAAAACCATTTAAAACAGGAACATCATCCACTTCCAGAGTATAATTCTTACTATTTACATCGTTTGCCGATAAAAAAAACTGAGTCGCTTGGGCAGGTTTAGAAAATATAAAACTGAATTTACCAGGAGAATCTTGAGTTAAAAAATATGTCTGATCGCTATAATGAATACTAGCATTTTCTGGCAACTTGCGACCACTTACCTGCACATTAAGTTTAAAATCCCGACGTTGTAATGTATTGAGATCTTCATTGAGAATGGTAAAAGTAAATGGAGCTGGTGGAATGTATTCATTATTAAAATCTGCAACACGCTTTGCACTATCTGTCAACACCTCGTTATTACCAGTAAAAAATAATCCTGCAATAATCACTAAAGGTATAGCAAGATAAGGTAGGTACTTTTTATTTTTCTTGTAATCTATCGCAAGTGTAAATGGTATAGGTTTAAGACTTTCACTTTTTTGATTAATACTAGCCCATGTAAGCTCATCATCTCCTCCATTTTTATGTAGTTGAAGTACGTTAATTAATTTATCAGACACCTCAGGAAAATGAGTTCCTATCATGGAACTGGCATCTCTAAAATCAATACCTCGAGACAGTTTAAATAATCTTGCAACTGGTAAAAGAACAAAACGAACTAATAGAAATAATTCCATAGCGATGAACAAACCGAATAAAATCGTTCTACCTACTGGACTTAACCATAGAAAAAATTCAATAACTACTGTAAAAAGAAAATACAGCAATCCTAAGGCTAAAAATAAAATTATACCTCTTATCAATTCATTGCGGTAATATTTACTAATAAACCGTTTGAGCTTCTGCTCTATTATCTCAAAATTTGTCATTTTTTGTTTCCTCAAGTGCTTACCGTAAATATAACGGATTACAGCGACGTTTATGTTGTCAATATACTCTAGCCTTAAAAATTCTAGAACAGCCTTCAAACAGCTATTAAAATCAATCGATTTTTAAGAATAATCTGATCGAAAATACTAAAACTATAAGATAACCTTATTATTAACAATACTACGAATTTTGTTAATAAACCTAGCACTTCTGCCCTTTATAAAAGATTTCAAAAAATGAAAAAATTCAACCAACACTATTCTTTAAAAAACAAAATGCAATATCAATACTGCAAGAAATGATAGGGATAGAAATGAAATCATCTTACTATCTTTGTCGCCACATTTAAAAATGCTAAGAAATGAGTACAGATGTACGTGTAAGATTTGCTCCTAGCCCTACAGGACCACTTCATATAGGTGGTGTGAGAACAGCGCTTTTTAATTATCTATTTGCTAAAAAACATAATGGAACTTTTATACTACGTATAGAAGATACCGACCAAAACAGGTATGTAGAAGGTGCTGAAGATTATATAGTAGAAGCATTAAACTGGTGTAACATACCTTATGATGAAGGACCAGGAAAAGAAGGTAATTGTGGTCCCTATCGTCAAAGCGAGCGCAAAGAAATGTACCGCGCCTATGCCGAAGAGTTAATAGAAAAAGGAGCAGCCTATTATGCATTTGATACTGCTGAAGAATTAACCCAAGCAAGAACCACTGCCGAGGCGAATAAAAAGACATTTATATACAATCACAACAATAGACTAGACTTTACTAATTCACTAACTCTAAGTGCTGAAGAGGTAAAAGAACGACTAGACCGTGGTGATGAATATACGGTACGTTTTAAGCCAGAATTAAAGACTTTAAACATGTACGACGAAATCCGTAAAGGAATAGAAATCGATACCAGTCTATTAGACGATAAAGTACTTTTTAAAAGTGATGGTATGCCTACCTATCACCTAGCAAACGTAGTAGATGACCATACTATGGAAATCTCTCATGTTATACGTGGTGAAGAATGGTTACCTAGTATGGCCTTACACGTATTGTTATATGAAAGCTTCGGCTGGGAACGACCTAAATTTGCACACCTACCTTTAATTCTTAAACCTACTGGTAAAGGAAAATTGAGCAAACGTGATGGAGATAAAATGGGCTTTTCTGTATTCCCACTAGAATGGAAAGCCCCTAAATCTGGAGAATTATCTACTGGTTTTAGAGAAGATGGTTTCTTACCAGAAGCTATGGTTAATATCCTTGCTTTCTTAGGATGGAACCCAGGAACAGAGCAAGAAATCTTTAATTTAGAAGAACTGATCGCGGCATTTAGTCTTGAAAAAGTAAATAGCTCTGGTGCTAAGTATGATCCAGAAAAGGCAAAATGGTTTCAGCAACAGTGGTATGTACAACAGGATGATGCTGTTATAGGTTCCGCTTTCGCGAAAGCGTTACAAGAACAAAATATCTCTTACGGTTCTGAAGATTATGTAAGCATGGTGGCAGGTTTAGTCAAGGAACGTGCTGTTTTTACAGAAGATCTTTTTGATCTAGCAGGCTTCTTCTTTTCAGAGCCTAATAGCTATGACGAGAAAAATGCAAAGAAAGCATGGAAAGAAGATACGAACGAGATCATGGCTCAGGTAGTTCAAATTATCAAAGACACAGAAGATGATAGTGCTGCTGGATTAAGTACCGCTATTAAAGGCTGGATCACTGCTCAAGAAATGGGATTCGGTAAAGTAATGATGCCATTAAGACTAGCTCTAGTAGGAAGTCTTATGGGACCAGATGTTTTTGAAATAGCTTCTATGATAGGTAAAACAGAAACAGTAAAACGAATAGAAACTGCAATGGAAAAATTAGGATAATCTAATCTCTTTGTAATAATAAAAAGCCTGCTAAAAATATTTTAGCAGGCTTTCTTGTTATGACTAGTACAGTATTAAAAATACAGCCTTCCTCCTACACTTATAAAACTGAAGTTACCGTCTATATTATCACCAGAGACTGTTGTGCCAGCAAGTGCATCAATAAATGAATAGTGATAATGAGCAGTTACCCTAAAATTTCTAGCACCACCTGAGAAACCTATAATTCCATTAACATTTATAGGAGAAGTTTCTTGAAAATCTTTTAAAATTATAGGATTTACTAAACCTCCAGTAAAAGAGTTTTCATAACGATCTTCATCATCTATTTTTAGTTCTCCATTGAGTTGTAAAGCAGGTCCAGCTTCTATAGAAAAGAAATCACTTTGTGCTATTTTCCAAGCCAGTAAAAACTTAACTTCTGCTCCTATCACACTCATGTCTATTTGATCATTAGTGATATTTTCATTTACAGAAAAATTATGATTGAAGATACCGATAGAATAAATCATATCAAAATCGTCTCTAAAATCACCACGTGTTTCTAGAGAGGCAGACCATCCTGTTCCCTGATTAACTTGTACTTTATCACTATCAATGTTAAAAAAAGTGGCGTCCCCTCCTAAACCTATGCGATTATTATAGGAGTATTTACGAGTTGCTGGTGCATTTATTATTGTTAAATATTCTTCAGAATTAACGTCATCAATTACAGTCTCATTTAGCACCAAAAATGAATTATCTATGCTGGAGAAATTGTCTAATTGATCTTGGGCACATGCATAACTAAAAGCAAATGAAGTAAAAAGTACTAAAAGGGAATTTTTCATAGGGCTTGTAACAAAGTACACAAACATACTACTAATCTATTGTAAGCTAGAAAATTCGTATTAAAATGTAGCCTTGCTGCCACTTTAACGGTAAACTAGTTTACTTTTATAGACATCTATTTAACACTAACCATTAAAAACAAAAAATCATGGATTTAATTATTTATGCCATATTAGGTCTACTCGCTGTGGTAGTTTTATTCGGTACCTTTTTTACTGTAAAACAACAAACTGCTGCTGTAGTAGAACGCTTTGGTAAATTTACCAGTATGCGCCAGTCAGGATTACAACTTAAAGTACCAGTAATTGATAAGATCGCTGGAAGAATCAATTTAAAGATTCAACAACTGGATGTAATCGTTGAGACTAAAACTAAGGATGATGTATTTGTACGTCTTAAAATATCTGTACAGTTTCAGGTAAGGAGAGAAAAAGTATACGATGCTTACTACAGACTTCAAAATCCGCATGATCAGATTACTGCTTATGTATTTGATGTAGTACGTGCAGAAGTTCCTAAAATGAAACTAGATTACGTTTTTGAAAAGAAAGATGATATCGCAATCGCGGTAAAACGTGAATTAAACGAGGCGATGATGGACTATGGTTATGACATCATTAAAACGCTTGTAACGGACATAGATCCAGATATACAGGTAAAGGCAGCTATGAACAGAATTAACGCTGCAGAGCGCGAGAAAACAGCTGCTGAGTATGAAGCAGAGGCTGACCGTATAAAGATAGTTGCAAAAGCACGCGCTGAGGCAGAATCTAAGCGTTTACAAGGTCAAGGTATCGCAGACCAGAGACGTGAAATAGCTCGTGGATTAGAAGAAAGTGTAGATGTACTTAATAATGTAGGTATCAATTCTCAAGAAGCAAGTGCTCTTATAGTGGTTACTCAACACTATGATACCTTACAGTCTATAGGTGAGGCGACACAGTCTAACCTGATCTTACTTCCTAATTCACCACAAGCTGGTAGTGACATGTTAAATAACATGATCGCTAGTTTTACAGCAAGTGCTCAGATAGGTGAGCAAATGAAAAAAACTAATGCTAATAAAGAAGAAAAGGTAAAACAGTCTTCCAGATCTCAAAGAGAAAAAGAAAATGGGTATGACGACGACGGCCTAGAAGATGGATGGGTAGAATAAATTATATCTATTTATACAAACACAAAAACGCTATCATTGCTGATAGCGTTTTTTTTATATCATTGCTTTCCACAACTCAATTAAGTACTTTAAATTATTTCTTTCCTTTAAGACCTACTAGTTTATTTACCACTTTTAACACTACCGCTTTCTTTGCGATAGAACTTACTACGCTTGTTAAAATAGAAACGGCAGAGAAACTTTCTTTCACTTCATTTAACTCTAACTTCATCGTCTCTTGATGAATTTGTTGCTGTAATTTAAGATATTTTAAATCACGATCTATTTCATCAAAATTGTTATAAACTCTCATGCTGTTCTATTTTAATATCTTCATTATCATTGAAAAATTGAGCACTAGCTTTTTTAACCAATATTTTTTCAAGAGTTTTCTTAAGAAATAAGGATAATATGATCATTAAAAGTATGTAAAATACACCCACGATAAGATAACCCAACGCAATACTGTCTAAGATATTTCCGAGGTAGATAGCCACGGCTACACTTAAAAAAATGAGGGCTATAAGGAAGAAAAAACCTAAAATGATCTGGTAACTACTAGATACCACACCCTTCATAACCTTTTTAAAAAGATCTAGTTTGTGATAACTTATCGACGACTCAATGTAATCTTGAGTCGCCGTAGTAAATTCTCTAAAATTGTCGGTTAGTTGTT
This sequence comes from Nonlabens sp., assembly GCF_039941875.1. GTDB lineage: Bacteria > Bacteroidota > Bacteroidia > Flavobacteriales > Flavobacteriaceae > Nonlabens. Next base: position 44,428 of record NZ_JBDVDQ010000003.1, read on the forward strand.
TTCCCAAATCCTAAGTTTATATATTAACTTTAGCTGACGCTGTTTTGATTCCTTCTTTAACAGAATTAGGTTTCTGTAATTGGGAATTTTTCATGCGCAGTTGCTCTAATTTTTCTTCTAGAGCAACAATAGCATCGTCTGCTTTATAGCTAGCACTAGAAAGAGCTGTTTCTATTCTATCACCTACAGTACCTCTTAATTCAGTAGCTCTAGAGTTTACTGTAGAAGAGATTTGTGATGCTTTTTCAGATACTTGAGCATAGGTCTTACGAGCTTGTGCATCGATATCTTTTTGAGCTTTTTTTGCTTGCTTTTTTAATTTTTTTCTAGTTTTCTCTCCACTATCTGGAGCATATAACATTCCTGCAGCAGCGCCTATTGCAGCACCTGCTATTAAAGCGATTAAGGTATTAGTTGATTTAGACATTTTTTTCTTTTTTTGTTCACTAACAAAGGTAAATCTAAACGCGTTTTAGTGTAGTTAATAGTGAGTTAAGCTTACATGAATTACTATTAAAAACATGCTAAAAATTTATATATACTATTAAAATCAGTTAAAACAGTAGATATTTAATATCATTTATCAAAAAAGCCCACGATTAAGTGAGCTTTAAATTATTTTAAATATGTAATAGTAAATAGGTTTAAAGTAATCTCGCTTTCGCGAAAGCGGAACCTCTATCCTACTCTATCTATGCATCTACCTTAGCCCATGTATCACGCAACGTAACGGTGCGGTTAAAGACCATTTTATCATCTGTCGTGTCAGGATCTACACAAAAATACCCCATACGTTGAAACTGTACTGTTTCTCCTATTGAAAGATTTTTCATTGCAGGCTCTGCCATTGCAGTGATCACCTCTAGAGAATCTGGATTAACAAATTCCATGAAGTCTTTTTCCTTATCTGTATCTGGAGATGGTACAGTAAATAGACGGTCATAAAGTCTCACCTCTACTGGTAACGCTTGTGCGGCACTTACCCAGTGTAACGTTCCTTTTACTTTGCGCATACTAGCTTCTGTACCACTACCACTTTTAGAATCTGGGTCGTAAGTAGCATGAATCTCTGTAATATTACCTTCTTCATCTTTAAGACAACCTTCTGCTTTTATGATATAAGCATTTTTAAGACGTACTTCTTTTCCATTCTTTAAACGGAAGAATTTCTTATTTGCTTCTTCTCTGTAATCCTCGCGTTCTATGTAGATTTCTCTAGAAAAAGGAACTTCTCTGAAACCTCTAGACTCATCTTCCTGACTATTTTCTGCCTGAAGCATTTCTACCTGGTCCTCTGGATAGTTGGTAATAATTACTTTAATAGGGTCCAGAACACACATTACACGGTCTGCGACTTTATTAAGATCATCTCGCAAGTGAAATTCTATGTGATTCATGTCTACTAGATTATCACGTTTACCTATACCTATAGACTCAGCAAAATTCTTAATAGATGCAGCGGTATAACCACGACGTCTTAAACCAGAAATAGTAGTCATGCGTGGGTCATCCCAGCCTGTAACTATATTTTGTTCTACTAGTTTTTGTAATTTACGTTTACTAGTAACGGTATGAGATATGTTTCTACGAGCAAATTCACGTTGTTTAGGACGTACTTTATCTGTATCTACTATTTGATCTAAGAACCAGTCGTAAAGCTCTCTGTGAGGTTTAAATTCTAGTGTACAAAAAGAGTGAGAGATTTGTTCCATGTAGTCACTTTCTCCATGAGTCCAGTCGTACATAGGGTATATTTTCCAAGTATCACCAGTTCTATGGTGGTCACGATTTACTACACGATACATGATAGGATCACGCATGAGCATGTTAGTAGACTGCATATTGATTTTGGCACGTAGGATGTGTTCACCTTCACCAAAATCTCCATTTTTCATACCTTCAAAAAGAGCCAAATTCTCTTCTATCGTTCTATTGCGGTAAGGTCCATCTACTCCAGGTTCTGTAGGAGATCCTTTTTGAGCAGCCATTTCTTCACTAGATTGTGAATCTACATAAGCTTTTCCTTCTTTGATAAGATGGATGGCCCAGTCATAAAGTTCTTGAAAATAGTCTGATGCAAAACAAAGGTTATCCCATTTATAACCTAACCATTCTACATCTTTCTTTATAGCATCTACATATTTTGCCTCTTCCTTTGCAGGATTAGTATCATCAAAACGTAGGTTTACTGGTTTATCAAACTTCTCTCCTAGCCCAAAGTTTAAACATATAGCACTTGCGTGACCTATGTGTAAGAAACCATTAGGTTCTGGTGGAAAACGGAAACGTAGTTTATCCTTAGAAAGACCATTATTTAAATCGTCTTCTATGATGTCTTCTATAAAATTATTAGGCTTTTTCTCTTCGCTCATGATATTCTCTTTTACTAACACAAATTTACAGTTTATTTTACTCCTAGCACTGTACGGCCTATCTTTGTTCTATGCATAAAATACAACTAGAAAACGTAAGAGTTTATACCAACCATGGTTGCTTACATGAAGAAGACTTAATAGGTAGTGAATATCGTGTAGATTTAGAAATTACAGCAAACCTTTCTAAGAGTGCGCAGTCAGATTTACTGGCAGATACAGTAGATTATGTATCACTTAATAAAATAATAGTAGAAGAAATGGCTGTAAGGTCAGAACTTTTAGAACATGTAGCACAACGCATTCTTACTCGTATTTTTAAAGAAGAATCATTAGTTCAAAATGCTGAAGTTAAGGTTGCTAAGATAAACCCTCCTATAGGTGGTGATGTACAAAGTGTCGTTATTATAATGAGTCAGGAAAGAGAATAACGTTTCAATTTTATCATTTTAGAATTAATAAAGTAGGAAAAGAGCAAATTATTGTTATTTTTGCCATCCATTATGGTACCATGGCCGAGCGGCTAGGCATGGGTCTGCAAAACCTAGTACAGCGGTTCGAATCCGCTTGGTACCTCTTAAATCCTCAATCTTCATTGATTGGGGATTTTTAAGTTATTAAGGTTGTGGATGATCTTTGTCTGCGTCTATTACAGGCATTACCTTTTCATTAAACTCTTCTATACCTTCTAGATCTGGATCTATAGGCTCTACTTGTTCTGGTAAGATATGAAATTGATTTTCTATATTTTCTGTAGCATTAGGGAAAACACCTTTAAAAATTAAAACTGCTCCACTTATAAACATAATTACCGCTATTAAACGTTTAAGCCAGAATATTCTAGAAGGAGTTAAATAACGATTTAGACTTTTGGCAAGTATAATTTTACCTATATCTACTATAAAATAAGTAAGTAGTACGGTAGAAAAGAAAATAGTAATACGCTCTCCATCATTTTCTAATTGTGGACTAAAAACTACTATTAATCCTAACCAAAAACCTAGTACACCTATGTTTATAAAGTTGAGTAGAAAACCCTTTATGAATAAAGCGATGTAATTTTTCTTTTGAACTATGAGAACTTTAGTATCGACTTCTTTTAAATAAGATTTGTCTGTCTTAACAAAGGATACAACACCATAAATACAGAGTATACTACCGCCGAATATGAATAACCCAGGATCATCCTTTAATTTTTCCAGAATACTAGAAGTCATGAAATATGCCGCTAGTAGAAAAATAATATCTGCTATGAGAACGCCTGCATCTAATGCAATAGCTGCCCTAAATCCTTTTATAGCACTAGTTTCAAGTAGAGCAAAGAAAACAGGTCCTATGAGAAAAGCCATAACAAGGCCTAATGGAATGGCCTTTAATATATCGTCAAGCATTCAGAATTGTGTTGAACCTCAAAGGTAGGAAAACACATAGGGATTTCAAATACAGAACTAGAAATGTTATCTATATGCTGTAAGAGATATACTGAAACATTAGAAGGCTTTTAAAAATTATAATTAATCGTTATCAACGATCTTAATTCTACCACCGAATAGAGTTTTTTTCTTCACATCTTTAGGATTACCGTAAACCACAACATCACCACCAGCTCTTACATTTATATCAACAGATTGTGTTGCAAAGATCTCTACTTCTCCACCAGCTTGTACTTTTACTTTGGAATAATCAGATTTAAGTTTTTCATTTTCTACTTTTCCACCAGTGTTAACAACTAGAATTTGATCTTCTACCTGACCGCTTAATCTTACAATACCACCAGTAACAGCTCTTACATCAAGGTTCTTAACAGTTAATCCTGCAGTAACCATAGCACCTTCTTGTACTTTTATTTCTAATCTGTCCTGTTCTATTAATTCATTGGATAAAACTCTAGCGCCTTCATTTGCGTCGATTATGTCTAATTCTTTGTAATATACATGTACAAACGTTTTTGTACCGTCAAAAGTCTTCTCTGAGCGCATACGGACTTTTAGTAATCCATTTTTTTGAACGTACTCGACGTCATCTGCATCTTTACCAGAAATGATAATTTTATTTTCTGATGATTTTACTAAATTAACGGTGACTAAATCAAAAACTTTAATGGTATCAAAATCTGAGATGGTCATTTCAATTGGGTTTTGTGCGATAGAAATGGCACAAAAAAGTATAGTTATTACAGATAATAATCGTTTCATGATAAAAGTATTTTTATAAAGACTTTATTTATTAAGTAATGTTACAGTCTATGGTATGTTAAACATGAAAAAACGATGCTTATTGCTAAACATCGTTTTTTACTAACCAACCAAAAAACTTTATGAAAATTACTTCTAATAACCTTCCCTTTATATTATTCAAATCGTGTGCCAAAGTATGATAGTAGTATATAATGGTACGTTAAGAAAACGTCATAAACGAAGAAATCCTAAGTATCAAAGACGACAACTTAGGATTCCCTACTAACCAACCAAAAAACTATACTAATGTTTCAATTTTACTTCTCAAAAACCTTACAATTGAGAAGCTATATAAAAATGAAACTATTATGAAAAATTGAATTAAAGTTTCTCACGCTCTAATTACAGTACAAATATCTAGCTATACTATAAATAAATTAAAAATGGATATTTTAAATTTCTTATTATAGATAATCTGTATCATAAATACGTTGTATAGTATAAAAATAGCTTAATCACGCTTTATAAATTTAAAATCAATCTGTAAACTATCGTTAGAAACTAATGCTTTAAGAGTATCATTATTATAAGAATAATTAATATGGGTAGGAAATTCATTCTTTAAGTTAACAGCTGTAAAGCTATTCACAGTAATATCTACTATATTAAAAACAGTAGGTTTTTCATTAACTCCAGTAACTTCTAGAACCCATGAATATTCTTTTCCTTTAGAAAATTTACTTAAAGGCTTAATGGATAAAAATTCTTCAAATATCGTATCGTTTTTATGAAGAGTAAATCCATGTCCGTTATAATTACCATTCATAGTAGGTATCCATTTTTCATATGTTTTATTCTCTCCAGGTTCTTCTACTCTACTCCATGATCCTGCTAACCATGTAAAATTTGAGGTATCCCTAGTTTCATTTTTACAAGACAGAAATAATAATACTACAACTATTAATAAAATACTTTTCATGATCAGACCCTTTTATAATTTGAATTTAAGGTAAAAAAAAACGACCCATTTTATAAAAAATGGCTCGTTTATAATTTTAAATAGAATAGTTTATTTTTCTACTGCTTCTCTACTACCCATCATCCAGAAGTCTAGATGTTTCTTAACAAGGTCTGCATTTTTTACTTTTACATAAACCTCATCACCTAGTGTATACGTGTTCTTAGTCTTGCGACCTACAACAGCAAATTCTTCTTCTACATACTCATAACTATCGTCATCTAGGTCACCTAGTCTTATCATTCCTTCACACTTGTTAGAAATAATCTCTACATAAATTCCCCAATCAGTAACCCCAGAAATTACACCTAAGAACTCTTCGTCAGAGTGGTCTTTCATGAATTTAACTTGCATGTATTTGATAGAATCACGCTCTGCCTTAGAAGCAAGGATTTCCATTTCTGAAGAGTGTTCTGACTTTTCTTCATATAATTCTTCGCTTGCTGTCTTACCACCATCTAGATAATGTTGCAATAATCTATGCACCATAACATCTGGATAACGACGTATAGGACTCGTAAAGTGAGAATAATAATCAAAAGATAGACCGTAGTGACCTATGTTACTCGTAGAATAAACAGCCTTAGACATAGTTCTTATCGCAAGAGTGTCTACCATGTTTTGCTCTTTATTTCCTTTTACATCACTTAATAACTTATTAAGCGACTTAGTAACCGTTTTACGATCTCTTAAATCTAGAGTATGGCCAAATTTTACTACTATATTCTTAAGTGCTCCTAACTTTTCATCGTTAGGCTCATCATGAATACGGTAAATAAAAGTCTTTTTAGGTTGTTGTTTACCTATAAATCCAGCTACTTTTCTATTAGCTAGTAGCATGAATTCTTCAATAAGTTTATTAGCATCCTTAGATGTTTTAAAATAAACTCCTACAGGTTCTGACTTATCATTAAGATCAAATTTTACTTCAGTTTTATCAAAACTTAAAGCTCCATCTTCCATACGCTGTCCACGCATGATCTTAGCTAGTTCATCTAATTTTAAAGTTGCTTCTACTATTGCAGGCTGTATGGTTGTTTGCTTTCGCGAAAGCGAGATATCACCAGGAATCTCTCCTTTTCCAGTTTCTATAATATGTTGTGCTTCTTCATAAGCAAAACGCTGGTCAGAGTGTATTACCGTACGACCGAACCACTCGTTATGAATCTTACTAGAATTATCCATTTCAAAAACGGCAGAAAAACACAATTTATCTTCATGCGGATTTAAAGAACAAACACCGTTAGAAAGTACCTCTGGTAACATAGGTACTACCCTATCCACAAGATATACAGATGTTGCACGTTCATAAGCCTCATCATCAAGTACGGTTCCTTCTTTTACATAATGAGAAACGTCTGCAATGTGAATACCTATTTCATAATTACCGTTTTCAAGAACTTTAAATGATAATGCATCATCAAAATCCTTTGCATCTGCGGGATCTATGGTATAAGTAAGCGTGTCACGCATGTCACGACGCTTTTCTATTTCTTGAGAAGATATAGACTTGTCTAATTTTTCTGTGTATTCTTCAACCTCTGCTGGGAATTCATAAGGTAGACCGTATTGAGCAAGAATAGCATGTATTTCTGTATCGTGTTCTCCTGGTTCACCTAGAATATCTTTAACCTTACCGTTAGGTGAATCTTGTTTATCATTCCATTCTACAAATTCTACTAGAACTACCTGTCCATCTTTTGCCCCATTAATCTCTCGACCTGGGATAAAAAAATCAGTTTGAATCTTAGGATCTGTAACGTTCACAAATGCAAATTTTTCATGCACTTGTATCTCACCTACAAATTCAGTTTTCTTACGTTTAATAACCTTAGTTATCTCACCTTCTGGTTGTGAACCACGTTTTCTATTATAAACATACACTTCTACCTCATCACCATTAAGCGCCTGGCCCAGTGATCTTTTGGGTATCATGATATCTTCTTCTAGTTCTTCGGTAATTACATAACCGGTACCACGTGTACTAACATCTATTCTACCAGTGTAATAATCGATAGCCTTGATAATTTTAAATTTACCACGATCTATCTCTTCTATTTTCCCTTTGGACTTGAGCTGGTGTAATTTTTTTATAACCTGATTGCGACCACTAGAATCTGATATTCCTAGGTGTGCACAAATTTGCTTGTAGTTGTAACTTTTATTCGGATCTTGCTTTATAGCACTGAGTACCGACTGACTCAAATTCTGAAACTTAGTCTTTGAGCTTCTTTTTTTCTTTTTATTCATATTACCTACAAAGTTAAACTTTTAAAATTGCTGAATATTAAATACGTGTGAAAACCAGTAATATAACTCTCTAGATAACATTCATTAATATTAAATTAAGAAATAAAGTTATCTTTGTACAACTATTTCTTAATTGAAATCGTTAAAGCTGTCATATGCGTGTAAAAAAACCACTCTTATCTACATTAATTTTTGCAGGAATTCTTCTTGTTGGGATAGTGGTACTATACGTTTTAGTTTCTAAAGCACTAAATACTAGCACTGACGTTACCAACGATGGAAACCTTACTAAGACTATTAAAGTAGAGGCTACCGTTTAATTACCTGTTTTAAAAAAACAGTCGTTTTACCTTATTCTTATTTTAAAAATCACACTGCTCGGTATTTAATCGAGCACAATTACTCTATTTTCATTTTTAAACGATGCTCTATTATTTATTAATGCATCCTATCATCAGGTTGTATTTTTTCTTCTTTGTTTTTTAATATTTACTGTTATCAACACATATAAACAATATCATTTTTCTTTTTTAAAATTTAAATAAAATATGTTGCTTATTATATAGTGTTAATAGCGGTATAACTTTTTAAATAAAAATTAGGAATTGGTATATATGGTAACTTATCTACAGTTATACACATGTTATCCTAGCGTTAACTCATTGTAAAGTAGATTAATACTTATTAATGGTTGTGGTTATTCACATTTGTAGATAACCGTTATCCACATATAAATGTAGAGAAAATGACCTCTTTTTCATTGTTCATTTCTCACAATTCAGGTCTGAAAAGTCATTAGAAAATTGATGAGTTATATTTTGGTTTTCTCAATTTAAAATGGGTATGGACTATTCAAATCAATATTCCTAATATAATTTTTACATTTCTATTAACAGGTTATCCTTTGTTTATGAATAGTGTAAAATCATCGATGTTAATAACCCTAAAATACGGTTGAGTAAGTGTAAATTTGTATTACAAACACACAACACATGAAAATCTCCATAGGAAACGATCACGCAGGACCAGATTATAAACAAGCAGTAGTAAAAATGCTTAAAGAAAGAGGTCATGAAATCAATAATCACGGTACTGATACCTTTGATAGCGTAGATTATCCAGATTTTGCTCACAAAGTAGGTCAGGATGTTGATAATGCCGTTACAGAAATAGGAATAGTTATTTGTGGTAGTGCACAAGGTGTCTCTATGACTGTTAATAAGTACCAGAATGTACGTGGTGCAGTATGCTGGACTAAAGAAATAGCTGGACTAGCACGTGAGCATAATAATGCAAATGTTATTTGTATTCCTGCACGTTTCACTTCTATACCACAAGTAATTGCTATGGTAGAGACTTTTCTAGATACAGAATTTGCTGGTGGACGTCATGCTACTCGTGTTAACAAGATAGCTTGTTCATAAGTACGCTTTCGCGAAAGCGGAACATTTAAAAGGTTCTATATAATGCTATTATCTGGTGGTTCTCTACAAGATTATTTCATCCTTTTATTCTCAATTTTTATTTTACCTAGCATACTGATTTATCTAATAGTTAGATATTTATTATTTAGGCACGTATTTATAAATATCGAGAGTAAAAGCAAAAGGTATTTTTTTAGTTTTATCTTTTATGTTCTATCCTTAACATTCACATTGATACTCATATTTGTTTATATTTTTTTTAATGAATCTTAATAAAAGACAACAGTATCTGGATTTAGGTAATCAATTACCTAATAAACATTTACACCTAGATTTTGATAATCATTGTTACTGGCGCATTGCGCTAGACAATACATTGTTTGCAAGATGGAAAGATGTGGTACCTGCTCCTGCCTATAGAAATATAACTGAAGACCAACTGGATTATGTCATTCATTTATTAAAAAGCTATTTAAAAGATGAGCAACTATTAATGGAACATAATAGGATTTCATTAGCATATCGTGAGAAGAAATCATTGTAAATTTGATACAGTTAAAGTTCGAATATTTTCTACTGCGATAGGAATTAGATAACAAATTAAAATTAGATGTAAGTTTCTTAGAGATTTACACCTGTGTGTGAATTCATGAGAAAAGAAGCTACTATTATAATTCATCAATTAAGAACTGCGGTGCACCCACATAAGAAACTTATGGAAATATGGCGCGATCTAGAAGAATTTGATGAACAAGATAAAGAAGAAACCCTAGACGATCTAGATGCAAGGCGTCAAGAATTGATGGCTGCTGGTGATGAAGAATTCGGTAATATGCTAGAAAAAATTATCACTGATATAAGAATAGGTATCAAACCACCGCAACCTAAAAATGTTCCTAAACAGTTTTAATTATGGAGGTTTTTATAAATTCATTTAATGATTATTCTATCCAAGAACTTTATAATGTGATGCAATTGCGGTCTGAAGTATTTGTGGTAGAACAAGATTGTGTCTATCAGGATATGGATGGAAAAGATCAAAAAGCCATGCATATTTTAGGGTATAAAGATCAAGAACTTGCTGCATATACACGCATCTTTAAACCTGGTGATTATTTTGAAAAAGCTAGTATAGGTCGTGTAGTAGTAAGTCCTAAAATGCGTGGTCTGTCTTATGGACAGAAAATAATGAAAGCAAGTATAGATTATTGTAAAGATCAAGGATACCCATCTATACAAATATCTGCACAATGTTATTTACATAAATTTTATACTGATTTAGGTTTTATCACTATAGGTGAAAAATATCTAGAAGACGGTATACCACACCAAGAGATGGTTTTAGATTTTTAATCATGTCACTAACTAATATTAACTCACAATTTCCGTTTTTTAATAAGACTCTAATAGACTTATTAAACAAAGAATGTGAAGTTATAACTGTACCTGCACAACAAGAAATATTACGCAAGGGTCAGTATGTAAAAGTTATTCCTGTTGTATTAAAAGGTCTCTTACGTGTTTATACAACACATGAAGATAAAGAACTGTTACTATATCATATCAAAGCTAGAGAAAGCTGTGTCATGTCCTTTGCTGCAGGAATTAAGAATGGTACTAGCGAGATATTTGCACAGACTTTAGAGCCTACAGAAATTCTTTTATTACCTGCTAGTAAACTCAAAGAGTGGCTTATAAGCCATCCAGAATTAAATATACTTTTTAATTCGCAGTATGAAATGCGTTATGCAGACTTATTGCATACCATAGAAAACATGGTATTTCATAAAATGGACCAGCGTGTTTTAAGTTTACTAAATGATAAGGCAACTATATCTAATACTAAGACTATTAAGATATCTCATCAAGCACTGGCAGATGATCTAGCCACTTCTAGAGAGGTAATAAGTCGCGTTTTAAAGAAATTAGAGAACGAGAACAAGCTTGTTCTATCTCATCAATCTATTGAAATTTTATAGTTGTGACTTTAGTCACTTTTTATAACGAGCTACTAGACTACTATTGTACCTCAATTTAAAAAGGCACATATCATGAAAAAAAATCTAGGAACCATCGATAGAATAATTAGAATATTATTTGCAGTAGTAGTATCTGTTTTATTCTTTACTAATGTTGTTACAGGTACATTAGGCGTTATTTTATTAATAGTAGGTGGAGTATTGTTAGCGACTAGTTTTATGAACTTTTGTCCATTATACGCTGTTTTAGGAATTAATAGCTGTCCTGTAAAAAAGTAATCTTATTACATATAAAAAAAGCTCGTTTTGATAATTTTATCAAAACGAGCTTTTTAATTTTTAGATATTACTTAATCATCATGATGTCCATGACCGTGGTGACTTTTATTACCGAATGGTTTCCATATCACACCAGCACTAAGTATAAACCCATCTGTAGGTGCATAGATTTCATTAAAAGTAGGTGCGCCACCGGCATCTATAGTTACCGTAGGAGAATAACGACTTTGCCTTCTATCGGTTATGTTTTCAAAATTCATATATAGATTTCCCCAGTCAAAGTTTTTCATAACCAGTAGCCCCATTAATAAATAATCTCTAGATTCTGTCCCGTCAAAAAGTAGTTGTTTTCCTGTATAATAGGTTTCATAACCTATGCGCCATTTTTCATTTTCATACATAACAACACTACCAGCATTATGTTTAGCAGTTAATGGTTTTTCAGGATTTCCATCTAAGTAATTAAGCTGTGTATCAATTAAGGCATAGTTTAAGAACCATTTAAAGTCTTTATAAGTAAACTTTATATTAGTTTCTGCACCGCGACTTAAGGTTAAATCACTAGCATTACTATACTCAAAACTACCAGGATTTGTAGCACTAGAATTAAGTAGTAAACCATTATCAATAGCCGTTAAATAAAACAGTTGATTTATAGAAAAATACAGTTGGTCTGTAATAGAAAATCCATAATCAAAATCTAGATTCATTCCATAAGAAGTCTCTGCAACTAGTTGATTTTTATCAATAGCCACTACGTTTTGAAAATTTAAGCGCTCTGCATCTTCCGTAAAAATATCTGGAATTTTATATCCTAAACCACCACCTAGACGACTGGTAAATCTTCCATCTGATTTAAATAAAAGTGATGCTCTAGGTAAAATAAAAGAACCCCAATCTCTAGTAAAATCTGTACGTAAACCAGTTTCTAATATCCAGTTATCACTTAAATCGGTCACGTTATTAACAAATAGACCAGCTGTAAGATCTTTTTGATCTCTTTGATTAATAACCGCATCTTCATCAAATTCAGATGTGTATAAATTACCACCAAAAATCCAGTCCGTTTTATCAGTATTAGTCTTATAGTTAGCCTCAGTAAACGTGTTGATCTGGCTTCCTTTAAAGTCCATAGCAGGTATCAATAGTTCTCTATTAAAATAAGCGACACTATTTTTAAATTGAAGACTAGAATGGTCTGTTAGATTAGTTTCCCAGACAGCTTGCGTACTGAATCTTCTAGAAATATTCTCTTCTGTGTATGCATTACTTTCATCATTAATAGCATCTAGATCACCACCTTTACGCTGGTCATAAGTTCCATTAAGACCTACCCACAAGGTAGTTTTATCACTAGGGTAATAAAATACTTTAGGATTAAGCGTTATTGTACGTGCTTTAGGTAAATTAGAAAAATTATCACCATCAGGATCGTATTCCTTTTGGGAGTTTGCACTACCGTATAGAGTAACACCCCATTTTTCTTTACGAGCGCTATAAAATATGTTTCCCGTAACTCCTAGTGCCTGAGTACCTACCAGCATTAAATCCAGTTCTTTTTCTTCTTTAGGTCTTTTAGACTGCATATTAACCAGTCCTGCGATGGCACCACCACCATAAAGTGTAGAAGAACTACCCTTTATAATTTCAAATTGAGCGATATCTAACGGCGGTATTTGCATGATACTCAATCCACCGGCAAAACCTCCATAAAGAGGAAAACCATCCTTTAAAAGTTGTGTATAACGTCCATCTAGACCTTGAATACGTATAGACTGGTTAGCACTACTTTGTGAGGTCTGTTGCATTTGTATACCAGTACTTTCTCGCAACATCATAGCGATATTTGTACTGTTCATAGCGGTCTTTTCTACTAGTTCTTCTCCACCTATTAATTCTATACGTGTAGGTGTGCGTTTAAAAGTACGAGAAGAACGAGTAGACTGTATAACTATCTCGTCCAGTTCACCTTCGGCTTCATGAAGGTTAAAAGTATAGTTTAATTGATCTGGTATAACCGCGGTTATCGTTTTACTTTCATGTCCTATGTAAGAAACGGTAAGTTCATAAGTACCAGCCGGTACATCTTTTATAATTCCTTTACCATTAATGTCAGACATTGCTCCTTTTTTAAGGGTTGTGATAATAGCATTTGCCCCTAATAAAGGTTCATTATCTTCTTCTGATACAACGGTAATGTTGATATCATAGGTTGTTTTAGATTGAGCTTTCGCGAAAGCGTAACACAGCAACAACACACTGCATAAAATAAGTTTTTTCATGTAATAAGTTTAAATAGTCTAAAAAAATGGAGCATAATACTCCCAATAAATTCTAGCTATTTAATTGTGGTGGCTGTAAAATAGAGCCATCATATCCATCATAAAATGGACTGATATAAGAAGAAATTTGTGTATTTATTTCAGGAATATCTGTGAATTCCTGCGTTTCAAAAATGTAAGTAATCACGTGTGCAGAACAGCAATTACACTGACAGAATGGTGAGCAATCATCTTCATCTTCATGGTCATGTAGATCATCACAACCTCCAGCCTCTATGACTTGTTCTACCTCATCATGAGACTGACCATCTACATCATTACACGGCATGATGTTGAGTCCCAAGAAGTAAAACGAAAAAAGGAATAGTATGAATTTCACGCTGTAAAGATAAGGATGGTCATTTGATTACTGAAACTTCTTTGTCCCTAAACTTATAAAGTGGAGCAGATAGAATATTATAAAACTAAGAGTAGGAATCACAAAAAAATAATGACTCATAATCTCTGGATAAGCATCTAACTTATAAATTAGTGGACTTAAAAGAAGTAAAAATGCTGTTATTTCCAGTAGGACTTTTGTTATGGAGCCTAGTTTTATAAAAGTCAATAAACAACTAATAAATCCGACTGAACCGAGAACTGCAAACGTAAAATCTAAACTTGAATCTGGATCAAATGGTACACAAAACAACTATAAAATAAATGGTACAGGTATCAGGCTACCCATTAAAAATATGAAGCAGTAGGAAACGAGAGCTATTATTTTGAAGTAAGTTTTCAGTTTTAAATAGTAATTTTATTCACCGTAAAATATGTTATCTAAATTTTAAAAAGCTTCTAATAATACTTTTTCTTTAACCAGAAAGCTACTCTAACTAGTAATATCAATGCAGGAACTTCTACTAGCGGCCCGATGACACCAGTAAATGCCTGACCAGAATTGAGTCCAAAAACAGCAATAGAAACGGCAATAGCAAGCTCAAAGTTATTACCTGCTGCGGTAAATGCGATTGCTGCATTTTCACTATAACTAGCACCACGATATTTACTTATAAAGAAACCTATCAAAAACATGACTATAAAATAGATCATTAAGGGAACAGCTATTAATAGTACTTCAAATGGTATTTGCACTATCAACTCGCCTTTTAATGAGAACATTAAGATAATAGTAAGTAATAAAGCGATTAAAGTTATAGGTGAAATAGCTGGTATATAAACATTTTCATACCAGTCCTTTCCTTTGGTCTTTACTAGAATGTAACGACTCAATACACCCATGAGAAATGGAATACCTAGGTAAATAGCAACACTCTCTGCAATGGTAGGTATAGAGATATCTACTATGGCACCATCAAAACCGAAATAAGGTGGCAATACGGTTATAAATAACCAGGCATAAAAGGAATAGGCAAAGACTTGAAAAACGCTGTTTAAAGCTACTAATCCTGCACCATATTCTGGAGAACCGTCTGCAAGGTCATTCCATACCAGTACCATCGCTATACATCTTGCTAGACCTATTAAAATAAGACCTACCATATATTCTGGATAGTCATGTAAGAAGACTAATGCGAGTACAAACATTAAAACTGGTCCTATAATCCAGTTGAGTAATAAAGAGATGCTTAAAACTTTAGTATTCTTAAAAACTTTGGGCAGCAATTTATAGTCTGCCTTTGCAAGTGGTGGATACATCATTAAAATGAGTCCTATCGCAATAGGAATATTAGTTGTTCCAGAACTCATGGAGTCTATACCGCTAGCAATATCTGGAATAGCATAACCTAAACCTACTCCTATGGCCATGGCTAGAAATATCCAAAGCGTTAAATACTGATTAAGAAAGCTTAATTTTTTAGTACTCATAAATTTATTTTATTTGAGAGAATACATATTTTAATTCTGTAGCTATCTCTAGACTTTTTAATCTATAGACTTCATCTTGTTGTGGTGTACCGTCAGAGTTTTTAGGATCTTCATAAGTAACTGCAACACGTTGATTTGCGCCAGGTATAAATGGGCATCCTTCATTTGCACTATCGCAGGTCATAATCGCTGCAAAATCACTTTCTGGATTATCGATATCATCATATACTTTAGAAAAACAAATTACAGGATCGCTGTCTTCATCAAAGTAAATCGCATACAAAGGATTTTTTCCTTCTTCAATAACCTCTACTTGAAAACCTTGATTTTTCATGGTTTCCACAATTTTAGGGAAAACAGCAGTAGCTTCTGTTCCACCAGAATAGGCTTTTAAATTTTCTATTTTATAAAAGTTAGCTAGTGTTTGTGCCCATATCTGTCCTAGATGACTTCTACGAGAATTATGAGTACAGATAAAGTTGAGGTTTATAGCTTCTTTTTGATCTACTTTCTGCTGTATATATCCGGTTAATTTATCAAGAATTTGCTTGCGCTCTTCTGCAATAGTTGCCGTATCTAACGTATGGATCGTATTTTCTATGGTAGTAAATGTCATATCTATTTTTTATGAATTAACAACATCCAGATCCTGGTGTACAAGAATTTTGAGCGTCTGTCTGCACATCTATTAGTTTTAATTTTGGTTTTTCTTGTGGTATACCGCAAGCGTCTTTTGCGAGGCAGTCGGTTAACTTATTAGTTAGTAAGAAAGATGTACCATTAAAGTCTATTCCATATTTACCTATGGTACTGCCTTGATACTCTACCTCTATTTCTGCATCTGGTAATCCCAATTTACTTTGAGAAAGCTCGATAATAGAAAGTAGTTTTTCTGGATGGAGTCTGTGATCATAATCATTTGCTTCCCATAACTGAAAGTTAACTACAGTTTCTAATCGCTCCGTACCGCCGCAGTCTATAAAATGCTTAATCACTTTACCTACTTCTGTCACATGAAAATGTG
This sequence comes from Nonlabens sp., assembly GCF_039941875.1. Lineage (GTDB taxonomy): Bacteria > Bacteroidota > Bacteroidia > Flavobacteriales > Flavobacteriaceae > Nonlabens. The sequence goes on from NZ_JBDVDQ010000003.1 coordinate 61,102, forward strand.
AAGGAACTAAGCTACCATCTGGCAGTTGAAAACTAATAGTTTCTTGGGCTGCGAGTACTGTTTTAAATTCTGATATTTTCATGTTCTTATTTTTTATCTATTGCAATATTACGATCAATAAAAGTAAATTTTTTTAGCAACAACTATCTATAGATTTAGTATCTAAATCTAGAATGGTAGAAAGCATATTTTTCATTAATAGCCAGTTATCATAATTAATACAATAACACACACTCGTTCCTTCTACATTACCTTTTATTAAACCTACTGTTTTTAATTCTTTTAAATGTTGTGATATAGTGGGTTGTGCTAGACCTATTTCATTTACTATATCACCGCACACACAAGAATCTATAGAGAATATGTATTCTAAAATAGCTATTCTAGCAGGATGCGCAAGAGCTTTGGCCATGCGCGCCACTTGGTTTTGATGCTCAGTAAATTTTTCGGTTTTAGTTACTCCCATAATATTAATCGTAAAATTACGATATAAAAATTAATTAGATATAATTAAAATCTAAAATTTACTGTTCGTCTATCTTAGTAATGTATAATTCTACTCTACGGTCTAACTTATCAATACCGCCCAATGGTTTAGTACGACCGAATCCTTTGTACTTCATTCTGTCATAAGAGACACCACTTTTCTTAAGAATAAAAAAGATAGCTTTTGCTCTATCATGAGATAAATTGGATTTTTTTGTGTCTCTATTATAAGCATCTTTATATACAGGATTGATACAACATACATGACCATGTATTTCAAAATGTATGTCTTTACGTGCCACAAGAATTTCTGCAACACGATCTAGAAGCGGTTGTGATTCTTCTAGGACAGTAGATCTACCTTTGTAAAATAAGATGTTTTCTAACCTAATAACTTGACCTTTTTTAAGGTTCTTACTTAATAGAGATTTAAAAGGCTCTTGTGTATTATCCACCGGCGGATCCAGATTTGTTGGTATATCTAGATACTCATCATTTAAAGTTTCTACAGGTTCTACAGGTGTTGTTTCTTTTACTTTTTCTTGAGGTGTTGTTTTAGCATTCTCTGATACAGGAATGGCAACGATACTTTTCTCATCTTTTAAGACAGCCTTTACCACTTTCTTTTCATAAGTCTTTATCTCTACTGCCTCACTAGTAGTAAGATCGCTTTTATTTAATTTTTTAATTTCTAGACGTTGCGTTATACTTTCTTTAAGCGAGAATATAATATCTACCCTGCGATTTTGAGCACGCTCATCTTCTATGGATAACTCTTCAGAGCCTTCTTCTAGAGCTACCTCTCCACGACCTTCTATGGTTTTAGAAATATGTTCTACGGTAATAGAATGTTCCTGTAACCATTTAGAAACGGTCTCTACACGTCTATTTGATAGATCTAGGTTATATTCATAAGAACCACGATCATCACAATAACCTAATATTTTTACATCTAGGAGCGGTTTATATAAAAGGTCATCAAAGAAGGAATTGAGTTGTTTTCCTTCGGTAAATGGGAACTGATCTTTATCTAGATCAAAGTATACAGAATGTGTTTCTGTAAGTTGGGCTGTACTTACTAGGGCAAGGAGTAAAAAAAATGGAGTTACTAGTTTTCTAAAATTCATTATTTGAGTATGCGATTGTATTTTCCCTCATCATTAAGGACTTCTATGGCTGCTCTTATTTCTGGATTGTATTTGATCTGATAATTGTAAAGACCTTCTTTGTAGAAGTATCTCTTCACAATCTCGTCGGTAAGTAGACTTTTAATTTCGGCTTTTTTATCTACTACTTCTTTCTTTTTTGCTGTCTTGATGTTTTCTAGCATGATCTCATAAGAGTTCTTAATGTCATCATCTAGTTCTTCATTTGCTGCTGTTTGGTACGCTTTCGCGAAAGCGGACTCTGTAACCGTCTCAAATTCAAAACCACGTTTTTCTATCCATGATACAAACTCTTGAAAATCTGCATCGGAAAACTGAATCTCGTCCATAGAATTAAATTGATGCTTATAATAATACTCTGTAGCATAATCAAATATGGAATTTTCTTTAAGAAGTGCTGTCGTAATAGGTGAATACACTGCAGACTCTATATTAATATCTGGTTCTACACCACCACCATCATAAACGGTACGGCCGCTGTTAACGGTCTTAAAGGCTTTATAATCTTCTTTTTTAGTTCGTACAGCATCACCATTTTCATCGCGATTCCAGTAATCTAATGCCTGTATGCAACGACCACTAGGTGTGTAATATCTAGAAATAGTAATCTTAACCTGTGTACCATAAGAAAGTGGTTTAGGACGTTGTACAAGTCCTTTACCAAAACTTCTTGCACCTATAACCACACCACGATCATAGTCTTGTATACTACCACTTACTATCTCACTAGCACTAGCACTGCGACCGTTAATAAGTACGGCCACTTTCATACCTTCAAATTCTTCACTGCGCTTAGTAAGGTATGTTCTATTATATTTAGAAACAACAGATTGTGTGCTCGTGATTAATTTCCCTTTAGGAATAAAAAGATTAGAAACATTTACAGCTTCACTTAATAACCCACCTGGATTACCTCTCAAATCAAGTATAACTTTAGTAGCACCTTTTTCTTTTAATTCTTTTATAGCTGCCTTAGTCTCTCTAGATGCTTTTTCATTAAATTTAGATAGAACTACATAGCCTATTTCTGGTGTTGCCATTTCATAAAATGGTACGGCATGTACCTCTACACCTTCTCTTTTAAGTGTTGTAGTTTTATTTTTTCCCTGGCGTGTGTAGGTAATACTAAGCTCTGTCCCAGCAGATCCTTTCAATAAATCACCAGCGTTTTCTTTATAATCTTTAATCTTTACACCATCTATTTCTATGATGTCATCACCAGCTTTTAGTCCAGCTTTATCTGCAGGATAGTCTTTCCAAGGCTCAATGATGGTAATTTTATCTTCTTTGGTACGCACGTTTGCACCTATACCGGTGTAAGAACCACGACGGTTTATTTTTGATTTTTCTACCTCTTGCTCTGTCCAGTAAACCGTATATGGATCTAGTCCTTCTAGCATTCCTTCTATGGCATTATCCATAAGTTCTGCAGGGTTTGTGTCATCCACATAGTTCATATTGAGTTGTTTATACATTTCTGTAAAAATCTCAATCTGTTTTGCGATTTCAAAAAAATCGTTTTGAAAACTAGCTGTAGTAAATAATAATCCAGCTGCAGCGATAGGTAGCAGGATCTGTCTTTTTATATTAATCTTTTGACTCATCTTCTTTATTTGTGGCTCAAGTAAGGTGCATTAAATATAGGATAAATAGTAAGAAACACCATAATAGTTACTAACGACACTTATTTTAAACAATTGTACGCAAGGTTAGTGCCAGTTTTAAGGAATGAGGTTTTGGGTAAAAGGTATTGGGAATAGTTATCGTTTTCGACTGAGCTCCAACCGAGCTCCTGATAATATGATTATTACTCTCTATAATCTTACTCAGCAATTTTCTTAGCTAACTCTCTTAAAAGCTTTTTAGTAAGCTGCTCGACATAATCATAATCAGGCATTTTACCAGATTGAAATATAAACATAGCTTTTAAATGGACACCATCTTTTACTGGTAATAATTCTTGATGCAGTCTATAAGATTCACGCATTAATCGTTTTACGCGATTACGGTCTACGGCACTTTTAAAGAAACGTTTTCCTACGCTCACTCCTACTTGATGTTGTGTTGCAGTGGTAGGCTCTATAAAATAAACGACACGCAAAGGCCCTTTTCTCAATGATTTTCCATCACTGAAAATTAAGTCTGTAGCCTTTTTGCTTTTTAATTTTTTGTTTCTGCCTAGGGTTAATTTCATAGCGCTGCAAATATAGTCTTTGAGTTTGTTAATGGGTGAATGGATAAGATGGTTTACCACCCTAACCATAAAAGATGCGCATACTTCTAGTGTTATTCCAATTATGGAATAACAGGAAACAAAATAGGCAGCCTTTAAAAGACTGCCTATTGAAAATTGCGACTGTTAACTGAAATCTATTCTTCTAGTTGCCAAGTGTTATTTTCTTTATTCACATCGGCCATCATTCCTTTAGGGTCTATGGTGACACTTCTTATGTTTTTCATATCAACACCGTCTAATTCTAGATCATAAGTTGGGTATGCCCATGCCCAGTCTGCAACAGTAGTTACATTTCTAGCTACTTTCTTCTCGCCACGCATTTCTTCTAATGGTATGTAATACATTTTTGTACTACCGTCATTCATAGTTACTTCTATGTCTAGTGGCATAGGCATTAATCCATTTCTTTTAAGAGTAATTACATCTACACCATCTAGTGTGCTCATATTTTCTACAGAGTAATCGATAGTGTTTGTAGTCATAGTCCAGTCTCTTAAATACCATTCTAGGTCAAAACCGCTTATACGCTCCGCAACTCTCTTAAAGTCATTAGGATCTGGATGCTTAAATTTCCATGTATTGTAATATTCTTTGATAATATCATCACGTACTTCCTCACCTACTACATAACCTAATTGTGCCATAAAAACAGCACCTTTAGAATATGCTGTTGTACCATATGCGGCGTTATATACATAACGATCTGCATGAGTAGTTTGTGGTTGCTCTTTACCAGAATTTGCAAGACCTATATAACCTCTATAAGAACCAGAGTTAGGATTTTCTTTACCTTCATTAAAAGCAGCATTCATGGCATAGTTAGAAATATAAGTAGTAAAACCTTCGTCCATCCACTCGTCTTTTACCTCGTTAGTCGCTAGAATATGGTTGAACCATGAGTGTGCAAATTCATGAGCAGTTACACCAGCAAGACTTCCAAAACTACGTTCACCTGTGATTAAAGTACACATAGCATACTCCATACCACCATCACCACCTTGTATAACAGAGTATTGCTTGTAAGGATAATCACCTACATGCTCATTATAATACTTTAAGAACTCGTTAGTTTTAGGTTGTAATTTTTTCCAATTCTCTTTAATCGCCTCATTATCTTTATAGAAAAAGTGAAGATCTACTCCATTTGCTCCTTTATAGATATCGTGGATAAAATCTTTATCTGCTCCCCATGCAAAGTCATGTACTTGTGGTGCTTTAAAGTGCCATTTTAATTTTCCGTCTTTACTTTTTGCAGGACCAGAATTTGCTTTGTCATAACCATGACCTATTTCTTTAGGGTTTTGTAAGTAACCAGTTCCACCTACAGTGTAGTCTTTATCGATAGTAAGTTCTACATCAAAATCTCCCCATACACCATGAAATTCACGACCTATGTAAGGACTGGTATTCCAACCGTATTTATCAAACTCGGCCATTTTAGGATACCACTGTGTCATAGAAAGTGCTACACCTTCTTTATTATTACGTCCACTTCTTCTTACTTGTACAGGAACCTGACCGTTAAAATCTAATTCTAGTGTAGTAGACTCACCTGGAGCAAGAGACTTTGCTAGTTTTACAACCAGTACAGTTCCTTCTTCGTCTGCAAGTACAGCCTTACCATCTTGTGTCATGTTACTCACATGTAGATAACCTATTTCATGAGGTTCTAATGCTGCAATACGAGAACCTACTCTTCTATCAGGGTCTGCAATAGTGCGAGAACGTACGTCCATCTCACTACCTGGCTGGAAAGCGTTAAAAAATAAATGATAATACACACGATCTAGTGTCTCTGGAGAATTGTTAGTATAAACCAGTTTTTGCTTACCAGTATATTGATAACGGTCCACGTCCATATTTACATCCATGTCATAGTTAACATGTTGCTGCCAGTATGTACCAGAACTAGCGTCCTGACTAGAGACTACATTTTTAGAAGAACTACAACCTGCTAGTGCAATAGCAGCTGTAAGAATCAAAGCTATTTTTTTCATGAGATAATTTTATTGCTGCTAAGATAAGGATAACGTAACTGAACTCGAATTTGAAGTTAAAAAATGATTAACGATTAGAGGTTTTGATTTGTTTATGCTGCAAGAAAATACATAGTTAAATTTCATTTTTTACAATCCATTATCAAAATTCTACAACTCAGTCATCCTTAATTTTAAAAAGTCTTCATTGGTCGCAAGTTTGTTTTATCAAACCATACGATATGAAAACGCTTTTCTCGATTATTTTTCTCTTAACTACCTCTTTCATTTTTGCGCAAACCACTGTTTCAGGTGTGGTATTAGATGAGGAAAAAGAACCTGTTATGGGTGTAAATGTTTACCTAGAAGGAACTTATGATGGTACTACTACAGACATGGATGGGAAATTCTCATTTTCTACAGAAGAAACTTCGACAGGAATATTAATTGCCAGCTATATAGGTTATGAAGATTATAGATTAGAAGCTCTTATAGTAGATATGGTGGGTTTAAAATTACGCTTTCGCGAAAGCTTAAACGCATTAAACACCGTCGTCCTAAGCGCAGGAAGTTTCAGTGCAGGAGATAGTTCTAAGGCTAGTGTTTTAAAACCGCTCGATATAGTGACTACGGCAGGTGCGGTAGGAGATTTTGTAGGAGCATTACAAACATTACCAGGTACGTCTAATAATGCAGACGATGGACGCCTTTTTGTACGTGGTGGTAGTGCAGAGGAAACTCAAATTTTTATTGATGGAGCTCGTGTTTTCAGACCCTTTACTCCTACTACAGGTAACATTCCTACACGTGGTCGTTTCTCACCATTCTTATTTGACGGTATTTCATTTTCTACTGGTGGTTATAGTGCAGAGTATGGAGACGCGCTGTCTAGTGTATTACTTTTAAATACAAACGATGTGCCCAAAGAAGAAAAAACTGAAATAGGAATCATGAGTTTAGGAGCTAATTTTGGGAACACAAAAATTTGGGGTAAAAACAGCATTAGTTTAAATGCCCAATACATTAACCTAGCTCCGTATAATGAGTTGATTCCTCAAAACAATCAATTTGAAAAACCCTATCAGTCTCTTAATGCCGAAGCTGTTTTTAGACATCAATTTGATAAAGGACTTTTTAAAGCATACAGTGCATATTCTTATAGTGATCTTGCACTTATTCAAGAAGATGTGAACATTGAAGAAGGTTTCTATTTTGGATTAAGAAATAGAAATTATTATGGTAATTTAAATTATAACGGTTATTTATCAGACAGTTGGAATATAGAAACTAGTTTAAGTCTAGCACATGACAATAATGACATGATCATAGAAAACACAAAAATAGATGCGGTAGAAAATGCACTGCATGCCAAATTTAAATTGCAAAAACGATACAATAATTACTTTAAACTTAACATGGGTGTAGAACAGTTTCTTATTAATTATAAGGAAGATGTGCTCATGGAAAACGACACATTTGAAACCGGTATTAATCATGGAATAACAGGTGCTTTTACAGAGGCTGAGGTATTTGTTTCTAAAGATCTTGCCTTTAAAGCAGGTTTGCGTGGCGATTATTATGGAGCAAGCGATCAATTCAAAATTTCACCACGATTAAGCGCCGCGGTAAGCATCAATCCATTTTCACAATTCTCACTAGCATATGGTAATTTTTATCAATCTGCTCAAAATAATGTGCAACAGTATGACAAAGATCTCCAGCCAGAAAATGCCCAACATTACATCGCAAACTTCCTTTTTAAAAAGAACGATCGCATGTTTAGAGCAGAGGCTTATTATAAAAAATACGATCAGTTATTAACATACGACACGACACGTGTACAATTTGATAGCGATTTAAGTAACGATGGTGATGGTTATGCAACTGGACTGGATTTATTCTGGAGAGATGAGAAATCTATTAAAAATCTAGATTATTGGGTAAGTTATTCTTACTTAGATACGCAGCGACAGTTCCGTAATTATCCTGTAGAGGCGACACCTAGTTTTGCAACAGATCATAACTTCAGCCTGGTGACTAAATACTGGATAGAAGATTTACAGTCACAAATAGGAGCTACCTTTAATTATTCTAGCGGCCGTCCATTTACTAATGCTAATAAGACAGGTTTCTTAAACGATAGAACCAGCTCGTTCCAAAGCCTTAATTTTAATTGGGCATACCTTATTGATCAACAAAAGATTTTATACTTCTCGGTTTCAAATGTGTTGGGTAGGGATAATGTTTTTGGTTATCAATACAGCGACACGCCAGATGTTCAAGGACAGTTTAACCGTCGTACGATAGGCCAGGCAGCAGACCGTTTCTTTTTCGTAGGTTTCTTTTGGACCATAGGTGGCAGCGATAACCAGCTGGATAATCTTTAAGAATTAACAATATCAGTATTTACAAATCGCAAACACCCAATTTTTATTTTCACTCGAGGGAATTGCCGATAAGCAAAGGGTGTTTTCATTTAAGTAAAAATCTTAAAAGAACAACTCAGATACTGGTTTCTACAGTTGGGTGGATTCCGCTTTCGCGAAAGCGAGATCGCTACTATCATTGTATCATAAATCAAGTAAATTAACTATTATGAAAACTATAATCACCACTTTAGTTCTATTCCTTACACTAAGTCTTACTGCACAAACTGGCTATGAAAAAGCCATGAAAAAAGGATTGCAATTAATGCAAACAGATTTACAGGCAGCATCACAACAATTTGAACGTGTCGCAAAAGCCGAAAAAGAAAATTGGTTACCATCATACTATGCGGCGCTGTGTAACATAAACAGCAGTTGGGGTCAAAATCCAAAAGAACAAACTTTATTAACCATGAATAAGGCGCAGGAATTTATAAATGATGCAGAATTGCTATCTGAAAACAACCCAGAAATAATGGTATTACAAGGCATGTTAAATACCTGCTGGATTCAATATGACAGCCGTGTTTACGGCATGAAACTGTCTGGTGAGACTAATGCGATTTATGAAAAAGCGATTCAAATAGCTCCAGAAAACCCAAGAGTAATAAGCAATAGAGCGAGATGGTTAATGGGTAGTGCAAAATTCTTCGGTAAAGACATTACTCCATATTGTGGTGAAGTAGATAAAGCGATTGCATTATTCAATAAAGAAGAGGCAACTGGTTTTGAACCTAATTGGGGAATAAATGGTGCGATGGATGCAAAAAAAGAATGTGAGTAAAAGTTTTTCTTTCCAGCATTGCGAACACCCATCTCTTGTCTTCCCTCAAGGTAAGATGATATACCTAGATTTTAATAATCTATTCGATATAGCTCATTATTCAGGTTTTCCCTTGAGGGAAATGTCCGCAGAACAAAGGGTGTTTGCGGTGGAGTAAAAAGTACCAGAGTAGATAAATCAAAAATCAGATATCGTTAATCTCTAATCTTTAATCGATTCCCGCTTTCGCGAAAGCGAATCCCTACTAAATCATTTTATTAGATAGAAAACGAAATATTTTAAAATTACTGTACGTTATCTAGTTGCACCTCAATTAGTTTCTATAATTTTATAGAAATTCTCAACTAACCACTAATTACCAACTGATTTTGATTAAAAAAGCACTTTTATTTCTGTTTTCGTTGCTTGTTCTTGCTTCATGTAATAACAAAACTGATGAAGAAAAACTCCAAGAACAACAAAATGAATTGTTTAAATTTAGGGAATACGTCAGTCAGGTTTCTGATCATGTAATCTCTACTAGAGAACCTATTGTTATAAAATTAACCGAACCTGTAGAAGGGTGGACTGCAGGTAAAGAACTAGATGCTAGTTGGGTGAAACTAGACCCTAATGCTTCTGGTAAGTTAACTGTTCTAGATGCACAAACGGTATCTTTTTTACCAGAAAAACCTTTAAAAGAAGACACGGAGTATGAGGTAAAGTTTAAACTAGATAAAGTAAGAGAGGTAAGCGACGATTTAAAAGAATTTACTTTTAATTTTAAAACCATTGCTCAAGATTTTATAGTAAGTACAGACCCTGTAGGAAGTTATCAAAGCGATTATCAATATATCAATGGTACCATACGCTCTAGCGATATCATGGATTTAGAAAATGCAAAGCAATTAGTTAATGCGACATTAAATGGTAAAAATCTAGCGGTAAAATTTCCTACCACAACGGCATTAGGTAAATATTTTGAGTTTAAAATAGACAGCATACAACGACCGGTAGAAGATGGGCAAGTAGAGATTTCATGGAATGGAAATAGTATAGGCGTGGCCGATAAAGGTAATAACACCATTACTCTACCTGGTAAAAACAGTTTTTCTGTTACGGACATAGAACTGGTTAATGGAGATGTACAGTACATTTTAATTAACTTTTCTGATCCTATAAAAAAGGGACAAAATCTAGATGGAATGATCCAGATAGAAGGTGTTGATAAAATGAAATTTGAAAGTAGTGGTAACGAGCTTAAGGTATATCCATCAAAAACGGTTACCGGTTCTAAAAAAGTGGAGGTTTTTACTGGTATTTCTAGCATGGCTGGCTATAAACTTAAAAATGGTTTTTCTAGCTTTATTGCTTTTGAACAAGTAAATCCAGAAGTAAAACTCGTAAGATCGGGAACCATTTTACCGTCTTCTCAAAATTCAAAAATTAATTTTAAGGCGGTTAATCTTAATGCAGTAGATGTTTGGGTTTATAAAGTATTTAATAATAACGTACTTCAATTTTTACAGAACAATAATATAGGTTCTATAGTTAATCTACGTAATGTAGGTAGACCAGTTGCTCGTAAAGTAATAGATATTAAAGCCACTGGTAATGATGTAAATAAATGGAATACTTATTCTGTAGATCTTAGTGAGGTGATCGCTCCAGATCCTGGAGCTATTTATAGAGTAGAGTTTAAATATAAACTGGCGTACAGCGCTTATAAATGTGAGTACACGGCAGAAAATCAGCCAGAGGTTGAAGAAATAGATTACGACGATTCTTTTGAGGCTAGTAGTTGGGATGGTGCTCAAAATTACTATTATGATGATGAGTACGGTTATTATGATTATAACTGGAGAGATCGTGAAGATCCATGTTCTCATTCTTTCTATAGAAATAAATCAGTTAGTACAAATGTCCTAGCAAGTGATTTAGGTATAACCGTTAAAAAAGGAAATGATAATAGTTACTTAATAGCCGTAAATGACATTATTACTACTCGACCTTTGGGTGGTGCACAAGTAAAGCTATATAACTTTCAACAGCAAGAAATAGCTAGTTCACGTACAGATAATAAAGGGCTATTAGATATAAGACTAGATAAACCAGCATATTTTGCAAAGGTTACTTATAATAATCAATATGGATATGTAAAACTAGACGATGGTCGTGCACTGTCGGTAAGTAAATTTGACACTTCTGGTAAAAGATTAAGTAAAGGAATTAAAGGTTACATCTATGGAGAAAGAGGTGTGTGGCGACCTGGAGATAATATTTACCTGACCTTTATGCTTAATGATGCCGATAATAAATTACCTAAAGGTCATCCTATTAAATTAGAATTAAGAGATCCTAATGGTAAAATCACACATAGTGATGTACAAAAAAACGGACTTAATAATTTCTACCAGTTTGATTTAAAAACAGATGATAACGCACCGACAGGAAACTGGAATGCAAAAGTTGAGGTAGGTGGTGTTACTTTTAATAAAACACTTAAAATAGAAACCATTAAACCTAACCGTTTAAAGGTGAAACTATATTTTGATCAAGAAATAATAAAGTATGGAGATAATGTATTCGGTTCTTTAAATGGTATGTGGTTGCACGGTGCAATTGCCAAAGGTCTTAAAGCAAATATTACGGCAAAGTATTATGCAACTACCACAAGTTTTAAAAAGTATGAGAGCTATGTTTTTGATGATCCGTCAAGATATTTTGATCTACAAGAATCAGAGATTTTTGACGGTCAGTTAGATCAAAGTGGTAACGCTAGTTTTGATTTTGAACCTAACATGGATTCCCAAGCACCAGGAATGTTAAAGGCTAGTTTTCTTACTAAGGTGTATGAAAACGGAGGAGATTTCAGTACAAATGTGACTACTAAAACCTATTCTCCATACGATACTTATGTAGGTATCGATGTACCACCAGGAGACAAGCAAAGAGGAATGTTACTTACAGATACAGATCATAAATTTGATGTAGTAACTGTAGATCAAAGCGGTAAGCCTAAGGCAGCTAAAAACCTTGAGGTAAAAGTGTATAAAGTAAACTGGCGCTGGTGGTGGCAGTCTCAGTCAGGTAGCCTTTCTAGATATGAAGCTCAAGAATACCGAGAAGAAGTTTATAACAACACGATCAATACCAACTCTAGCGGTAAAGCAAGTTTTAATTTCTCTCTTAAATATCCAGAATGGGGAAGATATTTAGTGCGCGTTTATGATCCAGAATCAGGACATTCTACTGGTAAAATTATTTATGTAGACTGGCCAGGATGGGCAGGAAAAAGCCGTAAAGTAGATCCAGAAATGGCATCTATGTTAATCTTTAATGCAGATAAAAAAACCTATAAAGTAGGCGAGAATGCAAAAATTACATTCCCATCTACCGCTGGTGGACGCGCATTAATAACCGTAGAAAATGGAACAGAAGTTCTAGACGCACAATGGGCAGAAACTAAAGACAAACAAACAGAGGTGAGCATACCGCTCAATAATCTTTATGTTCCTAATGTGTATGTGCATATCACTTATTTGCAACCCCATGCACAAACAGCAAACGATTTACCTTTAAGAATGTACGGTGTCATACCATTGTTAGTAGAAAATGCTGCGACACATCTAGAACCACAAATTAAGATGCCTAAAGAACTAGCTCCTAAAACTAGTGCTAAGGTTACCGTAAGTGAGAAAAATAACAAAGCCATGACCTACACACTGGCCGTTGTAGATGAAGGGTTACTAGATCTAACTAATTTTAAAACACCTAATGCATGGGATACGTTCTTTGCCCGTGAGGCGCTAGGAGTGAAGACATGGGACATCTTTGATGATGTTATCGGTGCTTATGGTGGTCGTATAGATGCGGCATTTGCCATAGGCGGTGATGGTAGCGCAGCAGCTTCTAAGGCTAAGAAAGCAAATAGATTTAAACCTATGGTTATTCACTTAGGTCCATTTACACTTCAACCAGGCGAGAAAAAAACGCACACTATTAACATACCTCAATATGTAGGTTCTGTGCGCACGATGGTAGTAGCTGGTAATGACCGCAGTGAAGCCTACGGTAGTGCCCAGGTTGCTACTCCAGTAAAGAAACCATTAATGATGCTGGCATCGCTTCCGCGAAAGCTGTCACCTGGAGAAACAGTAAAATTACCGGTAACTATTTTTGCTATGGATGATAAGGTAAAAGACGTAAAAGTGACCTTAGAAAACTCACCATTCTTTGAGTTATTAAATGGTAATACGCAGCAATTAAAATTTACAGAAACTGGAGATCAAATTGCTTATTTTGATGTAAAAGTTAAGAATGCATCTGGAATTGCAAAGTTAAAACTCTCTGCTAGAGGTAATGGCGAGACCGCTGCTTATGAGACAGAAATAGATGTGGTAAACCCTAATCCGTATAGTACGATTTCAGAGAAAGCAATCCTTAAAGTTGGAGAAACCGCTACTATTGCAGTAAAACCATTTGGAACAAGAGGTAGCAATGCATCTACGATTTCGTTTTCTAGTTTACCAGCTATGAATATAGGTAAACGATTAAATTACTTAATACGTTATCCACATGGTTGTGTAGAGCAAACAACTAGTGCAGCATTTCCACAATTGCACCTTTCTAGCGTGATTGATTTAAATAGTAATCAACAAAAGGAAATCAGTTCTAACATAAAGGCAGCAATAAATAAATTAGGTTATTACCAAAAAGCAAATGGTGGTTTTTCTTATTGGCCAGGCAGTGGTAGTGTAAATGACTGGGGTACTACTTATGCAGGACATTTCATTATCGAGGCAGAAAAAGCTGGTTATACAGTTCCTATTTCTTTTAAGTCTAACTGGATTGCTTATCAAAAAAGAGTAGCAAAACAATGGCGTTATAATAATCATAATGACTTGTACCAAGCTTATAGATTATACACACTAGCAGTAGCAGGCGCACCAGACTTATCTTCTATGAACCGCTTACGCGAAAACTCGAACCTATCCAACGATAGTAAGTTGAGACTAGCTGCTGCCTATGCATTAGTAGGTCAGAACAAGGCGGCCGAAGAGCTTCTTTCAAAGAGTAATATAGATTTCCAACCTAAGAAATACGATTATAGAACCTATGGATCTCCACAACGTAATCGTGCAATGGCGTTAGAAACCTATACGATTATGAAAAAGGATGAGCGTGCTAGAAAACTTATGGAAGAAATGGCTAGAAACTTAGATTCTGACCGTTATTATAACACTCAAGCACTTGCTTATAGTTTTATCGCTATCAGTAAATATGCTGACCACGTTGGAGGAAAAGGAGTGAATGTAGAATATACTTTTAAGGGAATAACTAATACAGTTTCTACTATAAAAAGCATCGCAAATCGCAATCTAGATATAGATGAAAATCAAACAACTGTTACCGTAAAAAACAACGGAAACAACACTATTTTTATAACCAATGCAATGACAGGTAAATTACCAGTTGGCACTGAAAAAACCGCACAAAGTAATTTAAAAGCTACCATTACCTATACCGATAAAGATGGGAATGCGGTAAATGTAAGTAAGGTAACGCAAGGAACAGAAATCACCGCAGTAACTACTATTACTAACACAACTGGTTCTAGAATTGAAGATGTAGCACTTACTCAAATTTTACCATCAGGTTGGGAAATAGTAAATACTCGATTTACGGATTATGGAGCGCAAGAAACTAACAACAGTATAGAATACACGGACATAAGAGACGATCGTGTCAACTATTATTTTGACCTAAAAGGTAAAGAAACACTCACTTTTAAAACTACTATTAATGCCTCTTACTTAGGTAAATATTATCTACCAGGCCTACAATGCGAGGCAATGTATGATGCAGATTATATAGTCCGTAATAAAGGACAGTGGATAGAAGTGGTGAGGTAAATAATTTTAATTACGATTTTTAAGCTTTCCCCTTTTTTAAATGGGGAAAATTTAATTCGTGTACGAATTAAATAAGGGGTTTTGCGGTGTTGGAATATTCGGAGAACTTTCATTCTTACAAGAATAGAGAGTTTACAAATACATGGTGTCAAACCCTTTTCGTTTATCGCTGTCGCTTCTAAATCTCTTTCCCTTCGTCTGAAGGGAAATGCTTCTTACTTCTGAGAATAATTAATTTTTAAGATTTATAATTAAGATATAAAATGCATCTATCAAGTCACAATATTGAATTGCAAAACCCAAGTTGGAATTTTATTCAAGATGCGATAAAAAATATTGTTACGCATCTAATATTGACTAATAAAAATGGGGATTACGTTCAATGTATTGGAAATGCGCAAGAGCTTATCATTGAATATCGAGTTAATTCGAATTTAAAATTTAAACATTTTGTAATAGGAAGAGGTGAAAATATAAGTCCATTAAAAGTAACTTGGGTAGTATTACAAACTACTTCAGGGGAAATAATGGTACAACAAGAGGAAATTCTCAATATTAGTGATGCCGAAATAGTATTTGAGGAATTTTATAATAACAATACAATTTCAGGAAATTTCAATAAACGAAATGTCACTAAATTGTACCTATAAGATTGATCTATTAAGATATGACTCCTTACTACGCCGTAATCTTTACTTCTAAAAAAAAGAATAGTGATCCAGCCTATAATCAAATGGCAGAACTTATGGAATCGCTCGCTGTACAACAAGATGGTTACATGCATCATGATTCGGCAAAAAACGAGATAGGAATTACGGTTTCTTATTGGAAATCTCTTGAATCTATTTCTAAATGGAAGTCACAATTAGATCATCAAACGGCTCAAAAACTAGGTAGAGATAACTGGTACGAGTGGTATAATGTGAGAATTTGTAAGGTGGAACGTGAGTATGAGTTTGAGAAGAAATAATTCTTCTCGACCATATTAAAAACTCCTCGCCTTAGAAAAGGCGAGGACAGATTAGCTAGCTTTGCTAGCAATCAGGAGTGGTTGAAAAGTATTTTTTTTGATTCTATAAAGCTATTTAGTTAAAACCAGCATTTTTCAACCTTTCCGACCAAAGCTCGTTTCACTCACTTTGCCCACCTTTCCTTTTCTAAGGCAAGGAGTTTTAAATTATAGTAGGTAATTCCGCTGCATAGCAGAATCTCTTAGAAAATTTTTAGTGATCGTTAAATATTAAGACTCTAATACGATCTTTAACCGTTCCACAACTTGTTTTACTTTAATAGAACTAGTGGCTTTTTTATAACCTTTCACTACTTTGTTCCCAAAAATAGAAGTAGGTACTAGTGGGAATTTATCTCTATTTGCGGTCAATTGATTTTCCTCTGGTTGTGCATAAGGTGCAAAGCCTGCATAAGGATGTGTGTTACCCCATAAAGTAATAACAGGAACGCCATATAAAGCTGCTAGATGACCGTTACCACTATCCATAGCAATCATAGCGTCTAGTTGAGACATAACGCTTAACTCGTTCTCAAATGAAGTAATACCAGCCATATTAATGACATTAGAGGTAGTACCTGCTATTATTTGCAGTTGTTCTTGTTCTTTTTTCCCACCACCGAATAGAAGTATGGTTATCTGATCATCTTGAGAGATGGCTTTAACGAGTTTCTTTGCTTTTTTTATAGTTACCGCTTTGGTTTCATGTGCAGCAAATGGTGCAAAACCTACCCATTTTGATGTTTTTCTACCTATTTGATTATGAATTTGAGGTAAAACGGCTTCTTTGGGTAAAAACTCATTTCCTTTTAATTCGACTTTAAAACCTAACTCACGCAGTACGTTTGCATAGCGCTCTGTACTGTGTGTTAAGGGTTTAAAAAAAGTGGGATCGTTGATCAATTTCTTTTTTCCAGCGCGTCCTTTATCAATTTTAGATTTAGGGATTCCTCTTAAAAAAGTACGTAATATTTTACTACGCAACACATTATGAAAATCGGCTACGGCATCTATTTTAAGAGCCTTAATTTCTTTAGAAAGTCGGTAGAGTCCAGATACACCTTTGTGTCTATTATCCACGTCTGCTTCTATAAACGTGATGTCTGGAATATGCTCTAGGATGGAACGGAATCGCTTTCGCGAAAGCGCAACTATCTCAACACTAGGGTAGTCTCTTTTTAAGGCCAATAAAACAGGAACGCACATGGCAATATCGCCCATAGCGCTTAGTCTAATGACGAGTATGCGTTGAGGTAGCGGCATGGTTTATTTTAGAGCTCTGAGGACTGGATTAAGTTCGTCATCGTTATACATTTTCATCTGTTTGTAGACTTTCATGTATTTATCTCCTTTTGAGATATCTTCTAGCAATTGATCAAGAGCTGTTGATAAATCTACGCGCTGTTCTAGAAGAATATCTAGTTTCTTTTTACAAGCGTCAAGGTGATCTTGAGAAGCATCTGTACGAGTTGCTTCTTCATTCATGTGGTATATTTTTAATGCGAGAATAGACATACGGTCTACAGCCCATGCAGGACTCTCTGTATTAATAGTCGCATTATCCTTAACTGTTGCGTCGCTGTAAAGATCTAAAAAGTAACCATCTACATACTCTACCATGTCCGTACGATCTTGATTACTAGCATCTATCTTACGTTTAAGTGTAAGTGCAGCAACTGGATCTATTTGTGGATCTCTGATTATATCTTCATAATGCCATTGTACAGTATCTATCCAGCACTTGCGATATAATAAATGCTCTATAAGGTTAGAATTACGGTCGTATGGGTTTTCAAAATCTTGATCTACCGTATTCACTACGTGATAGGTGTCGATAACAGTTTGAAAAATTTTATTGGCTTTATCTGAAAACATAATCATTTTTTAAAAGTGCAAATATAAAGATTTAAGAACGCTCTAGAATCTAAGAATAAATAGAACTATCATAGTTATAAATGGAATCCATAATAGACTTTCTTTAACGATCTTATTATTTGTTTCTTGTACTATTCTTGCGATAAATATAGATAGTAACGGTATTGATAATAGAGCACTACCATTCATTACAAAAAATAAAAAGCCGCAAATACCAGAAAAACCTAGTACAGAAAATCGAGATCTAGCGCTTATCGATATTTTAGGAAACCCAAATAAAAGGGCGATAGACATGATGAGACCTAGACTACTTACTATAGAAGAGACGGCAAATAATACATCTATCTCAAAGTTTACATAGTAAAAACTTAAATCAAATTTTTTAAATATTCTAAGGAAGAAATCAGTCCCTATATATTGATCTAGAGTAAATGTAAGTATCGATACGCAAGCAATTGCGATAAAGGGAACGGTCCAATAATTAATACTTTTAAAAGCATAAATGACGATACTTAAGAATATAACGATAAAGAATATTGCACTCCAAGAGTGAAATACTGTAGCTATCGAAACCCATAATGAAGCGTCAAAAATCTTTCTAACCAGTCCTCGCCTGGTGCGCATACTAAGCAATCTTCTTAATGCGAGTAATATACAAGTATATGCAATAAATATTTGCAAATCAGAGAAGTAAACTAATCCTATAACTAGTAAACAACTATAAATCCATAAGGAAAATGAGTTGTTGTGTGTAAGATCATTTTTAAGCGTTATGAATTGAAAAACAGCTATGGATGCTATGGCTAGAACAGAAATCCAAATGTATTTCCAGCCTAAAAAAGGATGGTCTATTACAAAATAACCCACCATAATTGCCACCATCAAAAAGGTGATGATGTAATGAATAGGTTTACTAGTTTTAAAAAAACTGGAAAGCATAGAGATTTTTAACTATTTTTGCAGTCGTAACAAGCAATTTACAGCAATGGAAACTTTATTAGACGCAATAGTAAGCTTATTTGAACTTATTTTAATTCCTTTTGATGCCTTGAGAGAGCTAGAAAACTCTAGTTGGTTTCTTGCAAACTCTGTATCATGGATCGCAATAGCTATCCTAGTGGTTGCTTTTGTTTACTGGATGAAGCAACTTAAAGAGTACGATAAGGATGAGGATAAAACTCAAACTGGTCACTCTTTCTTAGGATAAGAAATCACTTTTTATAGGTCAAAACCTATATCAGTTCTATAATACATCTTATCAAAACTTAGTTTATCTATGTTTTGGTAGGATTTTTTTAGTGCCTGTTTGAAATCAGGTCCAAAGCTAGTTACCGCCATAACACGACCACCATTAGTAACTACTTTTCCATCTTTAAGAGCAGTACCAGCATGAAAGACTATACTGTCTTCTATGTTTTCAAGTCCAGATATTTCCATTCCCTTTTCATAAGCTTCTGGATATCCACCTGCCACACACATGACTGTTGTCGCACTTCTAGAATCTAGGATTAGGTTTTCTTTGTGTAGTTCCGCTTTCGCGAAAGCGTGTAAATGAGCCAATAAATCGCTAGAAATACGAGGTAAGACTACTTCAGTCTCTGGATCACCCATTCTCACGTTGTACTCAATTACTTCTGGTTCTCCATCTACGATCATTAAACCTATAAAGACAAACCCTTTATAAACGATGTTCTCTTTTACAAAACCGTTAATAGTAGGTTTTATAACACGTTCTTCTATTTTTTGCATCAACACATCGTCTGCAAATGGAACTGGAGATACAGCACCCATTCCACCAGTATTAAGACCAGTGTCACCTTCTCCTATACGTTTATAATCCTTTGCAGTAGGCATTACTTTATAAGAAGTACCGTCTGTCATCACAAAAACACTCATCTCGATACCGTCTAGAAATTCTTCTATCACGACTTTATTAGATGCCGCACCAAATTTGCCACCTACGAGCATTTCTTCTAGAGATTCTTTTGCCTCGTCTGCATGCTCGATAATAAGAACACCTTTACCGCCAGCAAGTCCATCTGCTTTAAGAACATATGGAGGTTTAAGACTGTCTATAAAAGACATTCCTTCTTTAAGATTATCCTTAGTAAAACTCTTATAAGCTGCTGTAGGCACGTTGTTACGTTCCATGAATTCTTTGGCAAATTCTTTAGAACCTTCTAGAACAGCACCTTGTTTAGATGGTCCTATAACGTTTATATGTTTTAACTCTTCTGTCTGGAAATAGTCATAAACACCTTCTACTAGTGGTGCTTCTGGACCTACTATTACCATAGTAACATCGTTATCAAGGACAAATTTCTTTATTGCAGGAAAATCTGTGATGCCTAGATCTACATTAGTTGCTATTTCATGAGTACCTGCATTTCCTGGAGCTACATATAGCTGGTTAAGAAGTGAACTTTTAATAATCGATTGTGCAAAAGCGTGCTCGCGGCCACCGCTTCCTAAAATGAGAACATTCATGAGTTGTGTTTATGGAATGCAAAAATAAGTTTTACCTTGCTCAATGATAGCTTGATTTATCAAAATGCCACTAAAACTTTTTGACAACATATTAAAACTACAAGGTTTTGAGATCAATAGAGCTCGTAAAGAGTTTGATAACTTGGTTTCTAACGGTAATGAGGGTTTGCAAAACCGCAAAGAATCTATAGTAAAACACCATCTTACTAACAATCGTTTTTATAACAACCTCGTGATAGAAAAGAATGTGAAATGGCATGACTTACCTGTTTTAAGTAAACGTAATTTACAACAGCCGTTGCACGAGCGATTAAGTAAAAATTATACCGTAAAGAATATTTTTAAAGGTAAAACTAGTGGTTCTAGTGGGCATCCTTTTACTTATGGTAAAAATAAGTATGCACATGCTATGACTTGGGCATCATTTCACCATGCTTATGAACAGCATGGGATCAATTTAAACACCTCTTTACAAGCTCGTTTTTATGGTATTCCTTTGAGTGGTAAAGGGAAATATCTTGAGCTTATTAAAGATTTTGTGAGTTACCGCAAGCGTTTTCCTATTTTTAATATGAATGATGAAGTTCTAGAAAACTTTATCAATAAGTTCAAGAAAAATAAATTTGAATATTTAAATGGTTATACGAGCAGTATTGTATTACTAGCTAAGTATTGCGAGCAGAAAAATACCGTTCTTAAAGATATTTGCCCAACTCTTAAAATATGTATCGTAACAAGCGAAATGCTTTTTCCTGATGACAGATTGTTGTTAGAGAAATGGATAGGAATTCCTGTTATAAATGAATACGGTGCAAGTGAAGTAGGTCTAATCGCTATGCAAAATGCTCAAGGAAACTTTGAGGTGAATCAGCAAAATCTGTATGTAGAAGTAGTTGATAATAATAACCAGCCAGTACCAGATAGAACAATAGGTAGAATTCTAGTAACCGATCTTTATAATCTAGCACATCCTATAATACGTTATGAAATAGGAGATTTGGGTAGTTTAGAAACTTTAAAAAATGGCACTAGAATATTAAAAGACCTACAGGGTCGTACTAGTGATATCGCTAGATTACCTAGTGGTAAAATCGTACCAGGATTGACTTTTTATTATGTTACTAAAACGGTGATAAAAGAAGATGTAGATATTCTCGAGTTTGTGGTCATTCAGAAAAAGTCAGATGCTTTTGAAATCCAGTACGTGAGTAAAAGTGAGATAAATACATCAGTAAAAGAGAATATTCAAAATGCCATGGACGAATATCTAGAATCAGGATTATCCTTAAAATTTACCAGACTTGAAGTTCTTGATAGAAGTAAACGAGGTAAGCTGAAACAGTTTATGAGTGAGGTTTAAAAGGTGTTTTAAGTTTTAATATGTGCACGCAACCTTTTAGAAATAATAGCATCTTAATAGTAAACCCAACAAAATGAAAAAGGTAATATTATTTTTATTAGTTTCAATACTATTTATAAGTTGTAATAACGATGACGATTCTAATGCGATACCATTGACTTTAATTTCAGATAGTAATTTACATGGTAATGGACAAGAAGGTATTACTAGTCAAAATATGGTTATCACTGACAATGTTACCTGGAACAACCTGATGGCCTCAATGGATTCTGTAAATGTAGTATCTGATCAATTTACCGAGACTATTATAGATTTCAATACGTATACGATTATCGCTGTTTTTGATGAGGTTAGATCTTCTAGCGTATATGATTTGGAAGTTAATATTTTTCAGAACAGCTCTAACATTATTGTAGATGTAAATAATATCAACTTTGGCGATAATGGGTTTACTATAATTCAACAACCGTTTTACATAGTGAAAATTGAAAATAGTAATTTGCCTATAGTTTTTCAATAGTTTATTGGTGATTAAGAGACCTCAGCTTTTACTTTCATCCTCATTTTTACAATAAACTGCTCATAAAAAAATCGCAACATCATCCAGCTGCTTTTAATAGTAGAATATCCCAAATGCGATTTATATACTGCATAGTTATACTTTACGAGGTCCAGTTTATTTGAGGAAAGTCCATCACCTAATCGGTAACTAGCTATGGGTTCTTGAATACCTATGGCAAATCCTGCTTTTTTAACAATATCTAACCACATCGCCCAGTCTTGTCGTTTACGTAAGTTAGGAACCGCTATTTTACCTAAAACGGCAGCGTTATATATACCGGTTAGATTCCCTAAATAATTACTTTTATGTAGTTTTTGATACGTTAGCTTTTCAAATACCTTGTGGATAGCTATAGGCTTTTCTGGTATGGTTTTAAAAATCTCATAAGCGCCATAACAGACTAGCGCATCTTGAGATTTCATAGCGCTTATTTGTGTTTCTAGCTTATGTGGTTTCCATAAATCGTCTGCATCAAGGAAAGCGATGTAGGTGCCAGTTGCAGCTTCTATACCTTTGTTACGTGTTATTCCAGCCCCAGAGTTAGTTGTGTTTTTTAAGGTGATAAAAGTTATTTCTTGAGAAGAGTTTTTTGCTGCATACGCTTTCGCGAAAGCGTAACTACCATCCACACTACAGTCATCTATAGTAATGATTTCTAGAGGTCTATGAGTTTGCGAGATAATGCTGTCTAGAGATTCTTTAACCGTTGCCATGCTGTTATAAGTAGGCATTATGATGGAAACAAGACTCATCTAGTAGGCTTTTTCTTCACCTTGAAAAACATTTGCAATCGTTTTAAAGATGATTTTTATGTCTACAGCAATATTCCAATTTTCTATATAAAAGATATCATTGCGCACGCGTCCTTTTATATCTTCTTCAGTTTCTACCTCGCCACGATATCCACTTACTTGGGCAAGTCCCGTAATGCCTGGTTTTACAAAGTGGCGCACCATAAATTTATCAATACGCTCTGCATACATGTGTGTGTGGCTTACCATATGTGGTCGCGGTCCTACGACACTCATATCTCCCAGGAGTACGTTAAAGAATTGTGGCAACTCGTCTATACTGGTTTTACGTAAAAACTTACCGATTTTAGTAATTCTAAGATCACCACGTGTTACCTGATGTAAATGTGCGGTTTTATTAGGGACCATAGATCTAAATTTATAACAAGTAAACTCTTTATAATCTAGCCCATTACGTGCTTGTTTAAAAAAGACAGAGCCTTTAGATTCTAACTTTATGATGATAGCAACTATAGGTGTTAACCAGGACATAACAAATAGAATAACAAATAGGGAAAAGATAATATCAAAGGCTCTTTTACCGAATTTATTTGCGACGTCATCTAGTGGTATTTCTCTTAAAGAAAGTACTGGTGTGAGGCCGTAATAATCATAATGCAACTGCTTAGAAAGTACAGCTTCTGTATCTGGTATAAATTTGAGAGTTCTTAGATTATTATCTGCAAAGTCAGTTAATTCTACTAGTTGATCATTATTCAACTCTTTTACAGAACAAAAAATCTCGTCTATTTGATGTTCTAATACCCATTCTAGAAAACTGTTTATAGAGAAGGAGGAAGAATGTACGTCTACCACTTTTTTTGAACGATAACCATAATCTGTATGGATCTTAAAGAACTCATTTAAACGCTCTGTTTCTTCATTTACACCTAGAATTGCAACGTTTCTATAATTACCACCTAGTGCGCTTCTATAGTTCTTGAGAATAAAGAACAGACTTATTTTAATAATAGAAATACTACCTACTGTGGCCGCTATATAATTAAAAATAAAAGTGGACTCTCTATTAAGCTCATAGTAGTAACCAAAAAATGCAAAAACAATAAATGCAAAAAATACCGATTGCTTAGCAAGCCTTATAATCAATGTGGTAAACTTAGTATTGCGACGTATCTTATAAAAGTCCAGTTGCATAGAGACTATTACCCAGCAAATACCTATAAAAATACTATAGGTTAATAAGTCAAAACTTTCTTTGAAAAAATAGGACGCAATAATAACTATAAGACTCAAATCTACGAGGTAGGAAATGGGTCTTATAAAACCAGAAAACCGGCCATTGCGATAGGCTATACTATCTGCGGATATGTTTTGTAAAGTCTTTGTGGTCACGTTTGTTTAATTCTGCAGTAGATAACGATTTGAAATAATCATAAGTTAACTTCATTCCTTCTTCACGACCTACCTTAGGTTCCCAATCTAGAATTTTCTTTGCAAGAGTAATGTCTGGACGTCTTTTTAGTGGATCATCTTGAGGTAAATCTCTATAAACTACTTTCTGGTCAGTTCCAGTCATGGATATAATCTCCTCAGCAAAATCACCTATAGTGATCTCATTAGGATTACCTATGTTCACAGGGTCAGAATAGTCACTAAGTAGCAATCTGTAAATTCCTTCTACCTGGTCATCTACATAACAAAAAGATCTGGTTTGAGACCCATCGCCAAAAACGGTAATGTCCTCACCTCTCAATGCCTGTCCCATAAATGCAGGTATTACACGACCATCATTAAGTCGCATTCTAGGTCCATACGTATTAAAAATACGTACGATTCTAGTTTCTAGACCATGAAATCTATGATAAGCCATAGTCATCGATTCTTGAAAACGCTTTGCCTCGTCATAAACACCACGCGGTCCTATGGTATTTACATTACCATAATAACTCTCATCTTGAGGGTGCACAAGTGGGTCTCCATAAATCTCACTGGTAGATGCAATAAGAAGACGTGCCTTTTTCGCCATTGCTAGACCTAGTAAATTATGAGTTCCTAGAGAACCTACCTTTAAAGTCTGTATAGGTATTTTTAAATAATCTATAGGACTTGCAGGACTTGCAAAATGTAATACATAATCTAGATCACCAGCAACATGCACATAGTTAGACACATCGTGGTTGTAGAATTCAAAATCTTCATGAGGGAAAAGATGTTCTATATTTTTAAGATCACCGGTAATAAGGTTATCCATGGCTACCACACGGTAACCTTCTTTAATAAAACGATCACAAAGGTGTGAGCCTAAAAATCCAGCCGCACCAGTAATAAGAACTCTTTTTTTCATTTAATAGATAATTGAATAAGATCGTAAAGATAGCAAAATTGAAAGGGTAGTAAAGCCGCTTTCTTTGGAATCATAAAAGCGATGGCTTTAATGAAAAATTTTCATTTTCATTTTCTGTCTTTACGTTCTTCATCTCTTTCCCATTTTAAACTGTCTAACATAATATTCCAGTGATTTGTTTTAAGAGAGAAAACCCTAGGGTCTATTTCTTTAAGTTCAGATAAAAGTAATTCATAACTTTGATCAGTAAATTCATTTTCAAAAATTGAATTAGGTTCTAATTTAATTAAATTATTTAAGAAGGAATCGATTTTAAGGACACACTGTGCAAAGCATGAGAGGTTAGAATTAATTAATATTTCTTCAAAAAAATTATCGTGATTTAAATAAACAAATTCTTCTGTAGAAATATTTATAGCTACAGGATCTCCTGATCCATTAGATCCTATTGATAAGAAATTATCGTAGTTAGTATCTTTTAATTTCCATAGATTATTGACTGTTTTCAGGTTCTTTTCTTTTAAATTTTCAAAAGAAAATTCCCAACATTCTGATGGCATTCCTATTTCTCTCAAGAAATCAAAATTGATTGAATTATAGTTATTACTTTTATTTTCAAAGTATAGAATTTCACTTGCTATAGTATTCCATTTTTTTAACTGATCTTTCTTTAGCATTATGATATCTTTTCAAAAATAAACTCATTTGGATCTAGAATAACGCCATCATAGTTTTCGAGTTCATTTTCTGCTGCTACACCTGGAAAATCACCTTTATAATCCTTCATATCTGTCATGATCTGGAAATGAAGATGTGGTGAATAACCGCCGTTTTCTATTGGTTTTCCTAGAGTTGCTATGGTCTCGCTTTCGCGAAAGCGGAATCCAACAACCCATTTATCCATATCACTTATAGAGAGATGTCCATAAAGTGTGTAGAGTTTTTTACCCTTTAAATCATGTTCTAAGATCAAGGTAGGTCCATAATTCCCTGCGTCGTCGTTGTGCGCATAACTATGTACCACGCCATCCATAAAAGCATGAACGCTTGTCCCAGCTGGAGCCCAAAGATCTATTCCCATATGGATGTCCCGTACCACACCAGCTTGGAATCTAGCCGATTTTCTATACAAGGCGCGTTGTTCTAGATAGCCACCATGAGCGATGTATTTACCAGTTAGGGTACGCTTTTCTTCTAGATATTTTTCAAATGTAGGGATATCACTCACGTCGTTCTCATCCCAAAAGGTATTCTTAACCGACAGGTCGATAGGGAAATAATCACTTTTACTGTATTTAGGATCAATAAGATGTTTAAAAGACATGAGGAAAGTACTTAATTAAGAGCTAGCAATTTAACAAAATAACAAAGCTTGTGTTATGGATAGGCGCTTTAAATCTTCAATAAATTGCCGTATTTTTAAACCAAACAATTTTGATATGATCAATAGAACGGTAAAAGGTGTGGAAGAAGCACTGGAAGGCGTTAAAAGCGATATGACTTTAATGGTAGGTGGTTTTGGACTGTCTGGTATTCCAGAAAATAGTATTGCGCAGTTAGTAAAATCTGGTGTAAAGAATCTGACTTGTATTTCTAATAATGCTGGTGTGGACGATTTCGGTTTAGGATTATTACTTCAAGGAAAGCAAATCAAGAAAATGATCTCTTCTTATGTAGGAGAAAATGACGAGTTTGAACGCCAGATGTTGAGTGGTGAGTTAGAAGTAGATTTGATACCTCAAGGAACTCTAGCCGAAAGATGTCGCGCTGCACAAGCTGGAATTCCTGCATTTTTTACTCCTGCTGGTTATGGAACTGAAGTGGCAGAAGGTAAAGAAGTACGCGATTTTAATGGAAAACCACATATTCTAGAACATGCCTTTAATGCAGATTTTGCTTTTGTAAAAGCATGGAAAGGTGATGCCGCAGGAAATTTAATATTTAAAGGAACAGCTCGTAATTTTAATCCTGTTATGGCTGGAGCAGCAACAATAACTGTTGCTGAGGTAGAAGAACTAGTCCCTGCAGGAGAATTAGACCCAAATGAAATTCATATACCAGGAATATTTGTAAAACGTATTTTTCAAGGTGAGAAGTATGAGAAACGTATAGAGCAACGCACGGTTAGGAAAAGGGATTAAAAAATTAAATTGCTGAAACCTTTCCCTAGCCCTAAAGGGTAGGTTTCTTAATGATACTATTGTTTAAAAGCTTTTGTTTCCGCACCCTTTAGGGTTGGGGAATGGAAACTATAAAATATAAGTTTGAGCGATTGAGAATTGTTTAAAACCTCTAACGCCAGGACGTTTACTAAAGAAAAAATCATGTTAGATAAAATAGGAATAGCAAAGAGAATAGCACAAGAAGTAAAAAACGGTTACTACGTTAATCTAGGAATAGGTATTCCTACTCTCGTAGCAAACTATGTCCCTGACGGAATGGAAGTAGAGTTTCAGTCAGAGAATGGTGTTTTAGGAATGGGACCGTTTCCATTTGAAGGAGAAGAAGACGCAGATGTGATTAATGCTGGTAAACAAACCATTACTACCATGCCAGGAGCTAGCTTTTTTGATAGCGCGACTAGTTTTGGGATGATACGTGGAAAGCATGTGGACCTTACCATTTTAGGAGCTATGGAAGTAGCAGAAAATGGTGATATAGCTAACTGGAAAATACCAGGAAAAATGGTAAAAGGAATGGGTGGCGCAATGGATCTTGTAGCCAGTGCAGAAAATATAATCGTTGCCATGATGCATACTAATCGTGCTGGAGCATCAAAGCTGCTTTCTAAATGTTCTTTACCTCTTACCGGAGTCAATTGCATCAATAAAGTAGTGACTAATCTTGCTGTTTTAGAAGTAACTGATAAAGGATTTAAACTTTTAGAACGTGCGCCAGGAGTTAGTGTAGAAGACATTCAAAACGCTACCGAAGGAACTTTGATTATCGATGGAGATATTCCTGAGATGAGTATAGATTGATGGATTACGAGATTTTAAAAAAGTCACTTAAAATGGTGGCAGAATTTGCTCAAAACAGTCATTCTATCGATACGGTATCAGAATTTATGGTGATTCATGAAAGAAACCAAACAATGCTTCAAGATCATATAGAAGTTGAGAATGATAATTTTGTACAAGAGTTACTAGAATCTTTACCTAAGGTTTCTGCAATTGAGGTGAAAGAATTTATAGAGCACGATAGAGGTCTTACAACTAATAAGAGAGGTGGGCTATACACTTTAATAAAACTGTTTATGAATAACGGTAAAGAAGATATCGAAGTTCTTAAAGAGAAATTTGACTTTATAGCAAATCGCAATAATACCATCATTATGATTTTAAATAATAGTGGTTTTTAACTAAACTTAAATCTCTTACTTCCCAAGGGTAGAATTAATTCTACCCTTGGGAAAACAGCTTTTAGAAACCAACATGCCAAGTATTTGTCTTGGCATGTTTGGTTAAAGTCGATAAATTAAAATATTGATCTTCATTCTATTATCGATAATGAATTTAGACTATGCCAACACGTATAGTTGGCATGTCAAATTTGAAAAGCTTTGTTATTTCTGTTTTACAAATCTTACATTATTCTTAGTTGAAGAACCCATTTCTTCTTCAGATGTTTGATTTACAATGAGTACAGAATCATTTAATGTTGTTATTTCCCACACTTTGTCGATAAAACCATATTCATTCCATAACTCTAGTGTTATATATTCATTTGAGCCACTTATATTAAAAGGTGATTTTACCGTTTCAAAATATACATCAGAATATATTGTGTCTTTTTTAAATGTTAGTAATGGAGGCCATATTACTTTTAAACCTTTAGGACCTGGTAATAGAGACATAGGGTGTTTTTCTAAATCTTGAACATTATCATTATAATCTAGAAAGTTTTCATTAATCCATTTCCCTTGTAAAAGATTTCGATCCCATTTAACAGGTCTTTCCTTTAAATGTATTCTGTAATCTTTGTTTTCTAGAGAGTACCCAGTTATTTCATTGTTATCAGTAGAAGTGATTACAATTTTGTATAGATAGGACAATTCTTCAATAGCTAATATAGTTGTTCCATCTTTTTGGAAAACTTCCCAGAATAAATCATAATCTCTATTTTCAAAATCATTATAAGTAGAATCTTTAAACTCCCATGTCAACTTCACATTTGGAGTAATAAAATCAAATGTTTTACCTATCAAATCATCTTTAGTAATAATTGGTTTTTCAGAATTATTACAGCTTACTGATATAAGAATTAGAAAAGTAAATAAAAAGAAGTTTTTCATGTCAAACTTGATCACAAATTAGACTGTTGTAAAGAACTAAACCTCATCAAAATTCACCACAACCTTTGCACTAGTCGCATAAGCTTGGCAAGCTAGTGATAGCCCTGCTGCAACTTCTTTATCGGTTAAGATCGCATTCTTTGCCATTTGTGCACTACCTTCTTCTATCTGGCATATACATGAACTACAAATACCGCCCTGACAACTGTACGGTGCATCGATGTCATTTTTAAGCATGGCATCTAGTAAAATCTCGTCTCTTTTTACAGTAAGTGTGTGCGTCTCATCATCCAGTATTACAGTAAGCTCAGTTAGATGACTGTCTTCTGATATTTCTATTTTGTTCTCTTTGGCAGCAAAAAGTTCGAACTTGATATTTTCCTTAGCAAGAACTTCTTTTTCTATCAAATTATCTGTCGCCATAGAAATCATTTCTTCTGGTCCACATAAGTATGCTTTTGCAAAAGTGAGATCGGCAACTTCTTGTTTCAAGAAAAAGTTGAGGTTAGATTTACTCACACGACCGAATAATGCCTCGTCACGCTCCTCACGAGAGAAACAATATTTAAGGAAAAAACGATCTCCATATTGATCCTTAAGATCATTGAATTGCTCGTAATAAATGGTTTGTGCTACCGACTGATTTCCATAAATCAAGGCCACTTTGCTTTCTCGCTCATTAATAAGTACCTCTTTGATAATAGAAGTAATAGGAGTAATACCACTACCTGCTGCTATCATCAAATAATTTTGAGCAGTTTCACTTTTCTCATGAATAAACAGACCGTCTGGTGTAGCAACTTCTAGCTGGTCACCAGCACGCAATGTCATGGCATAGTTAGAAAAAACACCTTTTTCTACTGCTTTAATAACTACCTTTAAATCGTTTTCATGCGGCGCACTAGATAGAGAATAAGCACGACGTACTTCTTCTCCATTTATGGTAGCTTTAAGCGTTAAGTACTGACCAGATATGTAGTTAAAATCTGCTGTGAGGGTTTGAGGTATATCAAATATAATCTCTACTGCCTGAGAAGTAACTTTGGTAACTTGTTTTATAGTAAGATGATGAAAAATCATGTGGTATATTTAAAGTTGCAAAAGTAATAAAGGAAATCGAGCTGTAACATTTTTAACAAAATGATTACTTATAAATCAAATCACACCAAAATGATCAAACAATTTATCAATCTAGAGTGGAAAAGCTTTTTTAGAAGTGCAGCTTTTAAAAAGAATCTAGCCTTTAAAATCTTTCTTGGATTTTTTGCATTGTTATTGATTCTAGAATTTGCAGCAGTAGGAGCAGGTAGTTTCTTTTTAATTGAAGACGGGATAGAAGATGGTGCAATTACAGGGACAGACCCTTTTCAAGTAGTAAATAGGTTTCTTATCTACTGGTTTACTGCAGATTTAGGTTACCGTTATATGTTACAAAAGATGCCTGTTGCAAACATAAGACCATTACTGTATTTACCATTTTCAAAAAGTAAAATTGTAAAGTATGCATTAGGTAAAACTTTACTGTCATTTTTTAATATTCTACCAGCTTTCTTTTTTGTGCCATTCAGTATAGTATTGTTAGTACAAGGTTATAATCCAGTAGGTGTTATAAGCTGGCATCTTGCTGCCGTTTTTATAACGTTGAGCATCAATTTCTTAAATATTTTCATGAATAATATGGATAAAGTTTTTTATCCTATGCTAGTTATTCTGGTAGGACTAGGTGTTTTACAGCGATATGAGATTTATGACATTACACAGCACACAGAACCTGTTTTCAGCTTCTTTTATAATCAACCATGGAGTTTTGTAATTCCATTATTAATTGCTGCTTCCTTAGCTTACTTTGCTTACGGTTATTTTTTAAAGCAATTGTATTTAGATACAGGACTTAAGTCTAAAGCCAAAGAAGCTACAACAGAAGATTTGAGTTTCTTAAATCGTTTTGGCTCTATTTCTACTTATTTAAAAAATGACATCAAGTTAATAAAACGTAATAAAAGAGCTAAGATGACTTTTATAATGGGCTTCTTAATTGTTTTCTATGGTTTGTTTTTCATGTCGGGCCAGTTTGGTAACTACGGAAAAGTATTTGCAGGAATATTTGCCACAGGTGGATTCTTATTCAGCTTTGGTGGTCTAGTACCGTCTTGGGATAGTAGTTACTATAAACTCATGATGTCGCAAAACATTCCTTACCGCGATTTTTTAATGAGTAAATGGTGGTTAATGGTTATAGCAACTGCAGTAAGTACGGTATTAGCTACTTTCTATTTATACTTTGGTTGGGACTGGTGGTTTGCTATTCTAGCAGGTGCAGCTTATAACATAGGTTTTAATAGCTCTGTAGTACTTTTAGGCGGTGCTTATGTAAAAACACCTATAGATTTAATGAGTTCTAAAAAAGCTTTTGGAGATTCTAAAGCCTTTAATGCAAAAACCTTTTTATTGATTATTCCTAAAATGCTTTTACCGGTAGGTATTTATGCCTTATTTGGTGAGACACTAGGTTCTAACTATGGCTTTATAGCCATTGCAGTAACTGGGGTTTTGGGTCTATTGTTTAGAAATAAGATCTTTACTTTAATAGAAAAAATCTATAAAACAGAGAAGTACGACACGATCGCTGCTTATGCTCAAAAGGATTAACAGGTCTGTGAGGACTGTTTAGATTCCGCTTTCGCGAAAGCGGAATAATAACCAACTTTTAATACAACAAGATTATGATTTCAATAACAAACCTTTCAAAAGTATATAACGGCGTTTCTGTTCTAGATATAGAAGAGCTAAAAATTGAAAAAGGCCAAGCGATAGGTCTAGTAGGAAATAACGGTGCAGGAAAAACAACTTTATTTTCTTTGTTACTCGATTTGATCCAGCCTACGACTGGTTATATTTTGAGCAATGATATTAAAGTAAGTGAGAGCGAAGACTGGAAACCTTTTACGAGTGCCTTTGTAGACGAAAGTTTCTTGATAGGTTATCTAACGCCGGAAGAATATTTTTACTTTATAGGTGAATTAAGAGGGCAGAATAAAGCAGATATCGACGCACTGATTGCTTCTTATTCTGACTTTTTTAATGGTGAAGCAGTAGGACAGAAAAAATACTTGCGTGATCTTTCTAAAGGAAACCAAAAGAAAGTAGGTATAGTTGCTGCTTTAATAGGGAATCCTGAAGTGATAATTCTCGATGAGCCGTTTGCAAACCTAGATCCTTCTACTCAAATAAGGTTAAAGAAAATCATTAAAAACCTCGCTGACGATCCTAATACTACTGTTTTAGTCTCTAGTCACGATTTACAACATGTTACTGAGGTAGCACAACGTGTCGTTTTATTAGAAAAAGGTAAAGTAGTGATGGATAAAGTAAAAACAGCTGGAACGTTTGCAGAGTTAGAAGGCTATTTTAAAGGGATCTCTGAGAGTTATGCTCCTACTGCAGCGATAGGTGAGGAAGAGTAAAACTTTGTTGAATTTCAATACTAATTTAAATAATTTAAAATGAGTCCAAGATTTAAAATGTTAGGAATACACGTGATTATTTTTCTTACATCATTTCTGATACTAAGAATTATAATGATGCAATTTATAGAAGAACCTAACGTGATGACAATAATTTTACCTCTTGGATTAGCCTGGTTAATTGCACCCAGACCTCATGTTACTCAATTGCAGTCTGGTAAAGAGTATGGGCTTAAATTCCTTTTTGGTAAGAAGGTTATGAAGATGTAGGTATCTTTGAAGAAAATATTATGGGGTTATTGCAAAAACAGATTGAAAAAGTTGTGATAATAATAGCTATTCTAATTTATACAGTATCGCTAATTGTTTGCTTGTATCTATTTAATCTTAACATGTTGTGGTCCATCATAATTTCTTCTTTGTTAACAGCTGTCTTTTCTTCAAAGGTGAAGTTGATAAGAAGTGAAGATGGAGAAAGAAAACAGATAGTTTGGTTCAAGAGTAAGAATTTAAATGAATAAACTAATAGAATATATGAGCCCTAAAATCAAATCATTCCTTATTTACGGTATTTCATTTACTGTATTATTCTTGATTTCTAGATATATAGTTATGTTATTAATGGAGCCTGGAATGTTAACTACATTTATACCATTAGGTATAGCCATGGTTGTAGCGCCTAAACCTCACATAGAAGAAACTGAAAATGGTAGAGAGTACGGTTTAAAGTCTATCTTTTTTAAGAAGCCGTTTAAGATGTAATTTCTTATTGTACTCTCCAGCGGCCTTGGTGTTTTAGTTCTTTTACTATTTCTTTTATGGCATCTGCTTTTTCTTTATCTGTTTCATAACGTTTACCATTGCTGTAAGATTTAGAATAAGTTTTAGTTACTAGATTGTTT
The DNA here is from genome assembly GCF_039941875.1 of Nonlabens sp. GTDB lineage: Bacteria > Bacteroidota > Bacteroidia > Flavobacteriales > Flavobacteriaceae > Nonlabens. The sequence goes on from NZ_JBDVDQ010000003.1 coordinate 95,119, forward strand.
TTTTGATCTAGTTTAAAAGCCACGTACCTGATATATGTTTGCTCCTGGTAACTTCCTTTCTTTTTAAATTCAAAGAGGTATAAGGCTACTTTATCATCTTTGTCTGTAGTAATCACTTTCTTTTCTATAAGACTGAGTTGTTCTTCATTCTTATCAAACAACTTTGCAGTAAGTGCAATACTCCTTGCTAGTTCTTCTTGAGTTACTTGTGGAGAGAGCGTTACATCTCTCTTAGAAGCAGTGATAACTACTTGCGCTTTAAGAGAATTATCTTCTTCTATAAGATCTTGTAATCGCAGTGGTATAGATTCTTCATTCTGTTTTAATAGAGTAAAATACTCTGCTAGGGCTTCTTTTTTACCGCTATCTAATAATTTAATAAAAAAGTCTTGGGCGTTTTTATCTTTTCTAAATGGAAAAATCAATTTCACATAACTAGTAAGCAAGCCATTTGAGTTATAACTATAACTGGATTTGCGAGCACTCAATGTTCTTTTAATCTCTATTTTTCCATCTGTAATGATTTGTTTACGATACTTTTTATAGACCTTCTTTTTTACATAATTAGAATCTTTTACTCGTGCTAGTAGCTCATAAACAGGTTCTTTGTATTCACTTATAGACGCATAGGTAAGTAAGTCTGGAAATAATCTAGAAGATAATTTTAAAGAATCTTCATATCTATTTAAAGCACTAGAGATGCCAGACTGTTTTAAAGGAAGATCTTTTTCTAGTAACTCCAGTACCTTATCATGATCTGTAGTAGTTTTATTTCTTAATAATTCTTTAAGTATAATAAGTTGTACATCAGGGTCATTATAAGAAGTCTCGTATAAATTTGTGATGTATGGAAGTACTCTTGAATCCTCTAACTTCATTAATTCTCCTAGAGTGTATTCTTTAATATCTTTAAGACTCTTGTCATTTATATCTACCGTATTGATTAAATTAATCATCTGTGGGATATCCTTTGTCTTAAATTTTATCTTTCCACTTGCTTCAAAAACTATGGTATCTTTTGCAGCCACATTTTTAAAGAATATTGCTGTTTTATCGCTAAAAACATCTTTACCTAATAAGGTGTCGCTAGGTGTAAAGCTGTCGTAAAATTGGCTAACAAATGGAGATGTTTGTGCTGTGCTATCTATTACCGTTTTAAGATGATAGACGCGTCCTTTATAATACATGCTTTTTGCTAGTATGTGCTTAGCACTAAGACTGTCTTTAAAAACTCTTTCATAAGTAAAGAGACTGTCCTTTTGAGTTTTTTTCTTGTTTTTTGCACGCATGTTATTGCGATATAACTTCATGGTAGACCAGTCTTCTGTATCTACTTCTTTCCATAAATCTTCAGCTTTATGAAACATTTGTAAATCATGAAACTTTTCCATTTTCACCTCTATTTGCTCATTTGCAGCTGTGGTATAGTAAGTTGTTTTCTTACTCGCTTCATAAGGTTTAATCTCATCACGAGAGTATCTGTTTCTAACAGTAGGAGCTTTAACTGGGCTTTTAACGTTAAAGAATAAAGCGGTGTCTTGTACGGTTTTAAATTCTTTATAATCGATTTTATTAAAAGATAGAGAGTTGAGAAAAGCATCAGCATTTTTTTGATTAGTTCCTGTGTATCCTAATAAATAGTAACTGCCATCTTTTACTACGGCTTTAAGTTGAATTTTAGAGTCGGTAACAGTATCCATAACAGCCGTCGCACGATAACTGTAATAAGGTGTTTTTTCTATGGAGCCACTCTCTTTCTTATAATCTAGATCTTCTAGAAATTCATCTATTATAAACTGTGCTTCAAATTTATCTTCTTCGATATAATCGGTATCAAAAACGGGAGATTCTTGCAGAAAATAAAACGAGTCTCCATCAGTTCCTTGTAAAAATGTTTTACCAGGGTTATCGATATTGGTACCTACTATATGTTCAGGAAATAGAACCTCATACTTGTTGTAAGGCGCAATAAACTTTTTTAACTTTTTACTGACAGGTGATAAGGTGATAGAGTCAAATATGGACTTCTCATAGCGTTTTACATAATCCAGTTTACCACCCAATTTTATAACGACCAGTTCTAGTGGTGTTTTATAAATATGATATTTCTGGTAATCGCCTTTTTTAGTTTTATTGAGTATGGAATATCCTGGGTAAGGAGAAGTAAATTCTATTTTTTCAATAATTTCTCCTGGTATATCTTCAAAAAGAACATTGTTTAAAAATTCTAAATCAATTATTTTTTTATCTGTATGTAAATAATCGAGAGTGTTTATTCTAGAAATAGTTAAGAACGCACCATTAGTCATCTCTGGCATCATATAAAATGCCTGATTACTGATGCTAAATTCGCGCAGGTTATCAAATGTATTTAAAGAAATGGATTGATCAGGAGTACGCTTTCGCGAAAGCGTAGGAGCAACAAAACTCTCGTCTAGATTTTTCTTCTCTCTTTTAGCTAGCTCAGTTTGTTTAGAGGTTAATGCTTTTACAGTATAGCCTTTACGTTGCAGCATTTGTATCATCCCTTTTTTACCAGGTAAATGTGCAGCGCCTACACCTGCAAATATTGATTTTGAGCTCATGATAGAATCCATAACCTGTACCATGTTCTCATTGCGATCATAAAGCATATTCTTTCTATAATACTCTGTATTAGTCGCGGCGCCTATAGAATCTAGTAGAGAAATATTGCGATCTCGATATACATTTTCTTGTATGTCATAGCGATTTTCTTTTTCTAGACGTTCTAACAACCATGTATCAATATCTTTTTTTCCAGGATTAGTCGCAGCTTTTGAGGTGAGGTATTGAGACTCTTTAAAATCTTCTAGACTTATTATGGGTTTTCCAGCCTTTTTTCCCGCCTGAAAAATAAACATGTCTAGATAAGTCTCTTCTTCAAAGTTATCTGACTCGCTACTTTTACGATATAAATAACCATTCAATGCTCTGTCATTCATTCTTATACTAGATCTAACCATTTGAGGATCTGGATGCTCTAGTTTAAATATACTTTTGTAAAAAGAAGACCTATAAGACATGGATGGGTTTTGAACTGAGAGTATTTGTTCTTTATAATATTCTCCCATCCATTGTGTTGGGTCAGATTCTAGAGCTACAGCATCTACATTATTTAAAGAAGTAAAAAACACGTCATCTAGTCTAAAAGCGACCTTACTGCTTACATGCATGGTGCCGTATAAGTACGACGGTTTTTCTAGACCATTACCGGTAATTTCCCATAACAGGCTATTATCTGTCTGTGATTTTGAGAAGAAAGAAAATAAAACGACTGTTATAAATAAAAGATAATATTTCATATAAGATGATAAAGTAAATGAGCTATCAAAAATGATACCTATATAGATGTCTAAAAGTAGGACAAAGACATTTTGAAATCAAACGTTTAACAATCTGTTTTTATATTCACATTTCTATAAAATTAATTAGATGCAAGATCTAAACATGACAGATAGTAAAAAATCCTTATTTTTACCATCTTTCACAATATCAACGCGGTATTTGGAGTTATGGACGTTAGTTTAAAACCTATTTTTTGAAACAGTTTTTCTACAATATTTGTATCGCATTTCTACTCATAGCTATTATTACCGGCTGTAGTAGGAAAAAGAATTCTTTTATAAGTCGTAATCTTCATGCTGTCGGGACAGAGTATAATGTTCTTTATAACGGTAATCTTGCTTTACAGGCTGGTCTCGATGGACTAGAACAAACTTATAAAGATAATTACTGGGACATTCTTCCTGTAGAACGCATGACTTTAAAGGATCAAGTATTCTTACCAGGTGAAAAACCAGCAGATCCCAACTTTGAACGTGCCGAAGAAAAGGCGGTAAAAGCAGTGCAAAAGCACTCCATGCTTATCAATGAGACAGAGTATAATCCACAAGTGGACGAGGCTTATATGCTATTAGGTAAGGCCAGATATTATGACCAGCGTTTTGTACCTGCGTTAGAGGCATTTAATTACATATTGCAATTTATGCCAGAGAGCGACCAGATCAATCAGGCTAAGGTATGGCGTGAGAGAACACATATGAGGCTGGATAATAATGAAATAGCAATTAAAAATCTAAGTAAACTACTTAAGGAAGAAAAAGGCGACATAGAAGAAGAAGATCTCGCTATTGCAAACGCTACTTTATCCCAAGCTTTTTTAAATATAGAGCAAGTAGACAGTGCACTGATCTATATGAATCGCGCAGAGCAACAGACTAAAAATAGAGAAACACAAGCGAGATATAAATTCATAACAGCACAGCTTTTTGCAAAACAAGGGCAGCGCGATAGTGCATTTGCACATTATGATGAGATTATAGACATGCATCGCAAGATCCCACGTCGTTATTATATCAACGCTTACATCGAAAAAATAAAAAACTTTGATGAGTCGCAAGATTCTAAGGGAGAATTACTAGAAACAATAACAGATCTAGAAGAGAATAGAGAAAACAGACCATGGTTAGATGCTATTTATTCACGTAAAGCAATTTATTATGAGAATGAAGACAGTATAGAAGGGGCAAAGGAATATTATAATAAATCCTTACGTGCAAGAAATGGTCAGGACAGATACTTACGAGGTAACAATTATTCTGCTTTGGGTAAAATCAGTTTTGATGAGTCTAAGTTTGTAAACGCAGGTAAATATTATGATAGTGCTGTTGCAAATTATGTAGAGCGTACAAAGGAACATAGACTAGTTACTAAAAAAAGGAACAATCTAGAAGACGTTATTTTCTATGAAGGTAGACGTCGCAGTGCAGACAGTATCTTTAAGGTGCTAGCAATGACACCACAAGAGCAAGCAGTATATTATCAAGAACACATAGACGCTCTTAAGGCAGAAGAGAAACGCATAGCAAAAGCTGCTGAGGTAGAGGCTGCGAAAGAAGCGCAAAATCAGAATGCATTTCAGGCTATAAAAAACGTTACAAATCGTAGTAGTACAGGTCCGTCATTTGGTGCACCTGGAGCATCGATAGGTGCTACAAATAACAGTGGCAGTTCTTTCTATTTTTATAACCAACAAACTGTAGCCCGCGGTAAGGTAGACTTTAGAGGAAAATGGGGTAAACGTGATCTTAAAGATAACTGGAGACGTAAAAACAAAAAAGAAGAACTAGAGACCGAAGTGATAGATGAGGTTGCTGAGGTGATTGAAGAGGTAAGACCAGAATTTAAAACAGAATTCTATACCAGCACATTACCAGAAGGTAAAATCGTGCTAGACAGCATCACTCAATCTAGAGATTTTGCTTACTATCAATTGGGAGTTATATATAAGGAGAAGTTTAAGCGTAATGATCTTGCTATTAACCGTTTTGACACCTTATTAACTCATGATCCTGAAGAGAAATTATTGCTGCCAGCACTTTATAACTTGTATTTAATTTATAAAGAAGATGATAGTAGTGACGCTTTCGCGAAAGCGGAACAGTTAAAAAACAAAATCATATCTAACTATCCAGATACACGATATGCTCAAATATTAAGGAATCCCGAAGCAAAACTGGATGATAGTGCAAGTCCACTAGCAGTTTATAATAGACTTTATAAGGAATATGAAAAAGAGAATTATGAAGTAGTTATTTCTAGTGCAGAGAGGTATTCAAATCTTTTTAGTGGTGATGATATAGTACCGCGTCTAGAACTATTAAAAGCATTTGCAGCTGGGAGACTTTATGGTTTTGAAGAATATAAAAAAGGTCTGGACTATGTAGCCTTAAATTTCCCAAATACAGAAGTAGGTAAAAGTGCTCAAAAACTAGCCTCAGATGCTGAAACTATTAAAATTGCCGAGGCTTTCCAACCAGAAGATAATTTGAAGGACTTTAAGCTGGTTTATAGATTCGGTAATACAGACACCGCAGCAATGGAAAATCTAAAGAACAAGTTGTTAGAGGTATTTAAAAATGAAAATTATAACTTTAGAGTTTCTATAGATGTTTATAATAAGGACGAGAAGTTAGTAGTGATTCATGGTTTAAACTCAAAACTAGGCGCAAGAGGTCTAGGTGATCTTATGGCAAAACCAGAGAACAACTATAACATATCAAAACCATTCTTTGCTATAGCGTCAGAAAATTATAAGATTATTCAAGTCTATAAGAATCTAGATAAGTACCAGAAAGAAATGCTTTAATGCAATCATATGTTTAACGATAAAAAAAATAAGAAATCTTCTATGGAAGCAGGTAAATCACAAAATAGAATAGGTCATGGAACAACAATCAATGGCGATGTAGTAAGTGATGGAGGTTTTAGAATAGATGGCGTTATAAACGGTACGCTTAAAACACCTGGTAAAGTAGTTATAGGTAAGGATGGTAAAATAGATGGTACTCTAGAGTGCACAAATGCAGACGTAGAAGGAGTCTTTTCTGGAACATTAGTGGTTAACGGTCTTCTTACCTTAAAGTCTACTGCAAATATTCAAGGAGATGTTTCTACTCAAAAACTGGCTGTAGAACCTGGCGCTACATTTAATGCAAGTTGTAAAATGGATGCACCTGTAAAATCTATTACCGCTGGAAAAAGAGGTAAAACAGCTTAGATATTCTTTGCTCAATGTTTATGTGGTAACGATTACTACCTGTAGTTAATTACTATCGTATAGTCGGCAATTAAAATTTATACTAGAGATGGTAGTCATCACCAGTTTTAGGGTTTTCTTTGTTGCATATTAAAGCCATACTATTATTTACCTTAAAATCATCCAGTGAATTTTTATCTTAAAACATTTCTTGTAGTCTTACTATTAACGGCCGTTTTTTATGGTGCACATTACCTAATAGTAGAGGACCCTGCGATTTCTTTAATTAAAACCTATTCATTTTTAGGTGCAGCGACATTTATAACGGTAAGTGCGTTAAAATATGTTTTTGGTTTAGTGCCAGATAAATTAGGCTTTTCATTCTTAGCTCTAGTGTTTGTAAAGTTTGGTGTAGTGTTTCTTTTATTCCCTGAATTATTGAGTGATGATCCTAAATTATCTAAGGTAGAGTTACTAGGCTTTCTAGCACCATACTTTATCTTTTTATTTATGGAAGCGGCAATTGTTATTAAGTGGCTTAATAAGAATTAATTGGCGGTTAAAAACCTCTTTAAAAAACATGAAAAAATTAACTTTTAAAAGCTATGTTTTTACACGTTTTTTTGTCATACATTTGCAGCCGAATTAAAAGACCTAACTTTTTAAGGTGATTTACATGTTTACAGCGTACTTAAAAACAGCTTTTTTTGCTTTAATCCTAACAGCTTTTGCAACAGCACAAGCACAGGATAACCATGGTGATGTTGATCATCATGAACAGGTGGTTGCCGATGGTGGAAAAGTGAATACAAAAGAAGAGATCAAGTCTTATATAGAACATCACTTACAAGACTCTCACGATTTTCATTTATTTTCTTACACAAATGATGCAAATGAGCGCAAGCACATAGGTTTCCCTTTACCAGTTATGATATGGTCTAGTGCAGGTCCTAAATTTTTCTTATCATCAAAATTTCATCATGATGATAATGCACAGGTTCTTGTAAAAGAAGGTGATGCTACATTCTTTAAACTACACAGTAAGATTTATGAATTAGAATCTGGTGCTGCAGCTGTAAGTTATGATGATGATCACCATCCAACAAATGCTCATAAAGTATTTGATTTTTCTATTACTAAATCTGTTTTTGGTTTACTGGCGGTAGGTTTAATAATCTTTTTATTATTCTTTTCTTTAGCTAGACAGTATAAAACTAAAAACATCCCTACTGGTGTAGGTCGCGTTTTAGAACCTTTAGTTCTTTATGTAAGAGATGAGATCGCTCGTCCTAACATAGGAGAGAACAAGTATAAAAAATTCATGCCTTATTTATTAACGGTATTTTTCTTAATCTGGATTTCTAACCTTTTAGGTCTTACTCCATTTGGTTTTAACATTACAGGTCAGATTGCTATTACTTCTTGTTTAGCTTTATTTACTTTCTTTATTGTACAATTTAGTGCAAACAAAGATTACTGGAAGCACATTTTCTGGATGCCAGATGTGCCAGTTTTAATGAAGATCGTTTTAATTCCTATCGAATTATTAGGGATTTTTACAAAACCATTTTCACTATTGATACGTCTTTTTGCAAACATAACTGCAGGTCACTTTGTTGTGATGAGTCTTATCGCATTAATGATTACACTTAAAGCTCAGTTTGGAGCAGTAGGTTCTACAGGGTTATCTGTTGTACTTACTTTATTTATATCAGTAATAGAAGTATTAGTTGCTTTTCTACAAGCGTTTATCTTTACTATGTTGTCATCACTATTTATAGGTATGGCAGTTGCAGAGCATGATCATCATGAGCATGCAGGTACGGAAGAAGATGATGTAGATGAAGTAAGAGAGCGTTTTATTTAATTTTTTTGTTTAATTTTTAATTTCAATAATCATGGAGGGAACTCTTAATTTAGTTGGTGCAGGTCTTATCGTAATCGGTGGAGGTCTTGGTCTTGGTCAAATTGGTGGAAAAGCAATGGAAGCTATTGCTCGTCAGCCAGAAGCAGCAGGAAAAATCCAAACAGCAATGATCATCATTGGAGCACTTCTTGAAGGGCTTGCATTTGGAGCACTTATCTTAGGTAGTTAATATCTAACGATAACATTTTACAAAAAGAACACTTACCTGTAACGGTTGGTTACAGGTAGTGTTTTTAAAAATTAAAAATTAGTATTTTAAAGTAGAATAATGAATTTATTAGAAGATTTTTCACCTGGCTTGTTTTTTATGCAAGCGATCATTTTGATCATTCTTATTGTATTGCTAGGTAAATTTGCCTGGAAACCTATTCTTAGCGCTTTAAGTGAGCGTGAAGAAGGTATTGAAAGCGCTCTTAAAGCTGCTGAAAATGCAAAGCTAGAAATGGCAAGATTAGAAGCTTCTAATGAAGCTGCTGCTCAAGACGCTCGTGCTCAAAGAGACGAGATGCTTAAAGATGCACGTGAAATTAAAGAGCAAATGATAGCAGATGCTGCTGGTCAGGCTCAAGAAAAAGCAGATAAGATTATTGCTAGTGCTCAAGAAGCTATAGAATCTGAGAAAAAAGCTGCCCTTGCAGATATTAAATCTCAAGTTGCTGATCTTTCTTTAGACATTGCTGAGAAAGTAACTCGTAAAGAGCTTTCTGAAAAAGACGCACAATTAGCACTTATCGATAAAATGCTTGCTGAAGCAAATATTTAGAAACTATGAAATTATCAAGAGCTGCATCACGTTACTCAAAAGCCATTCTATCACTAGCTGTAGATAAGAATGAGGCTGCTGCTGTTAATGAAGATATGAAAAGCATCCTTGTGACTGTTTCTAAAAACAAGGAATTACGTAACTTTTTAGTGAGTCCTATCGTAAAAGATGTTCAAAAAAGAGATGGTTTACGTCAGGTATTTAAAGATACTGGCGCTATTACTATGAGCACTTTTGATCTCCTTGTAAGAAACAAACGTACTGATATACTTCTAGACGTTGCAACAAGTTACATATTACGTTTTGAAGAAATGAATAAACGTGAGATAGCAACGGTAACTACTGCGGTAGAGATCAGTGCAGATCTAGAGAAGAAAGTACTTGCTAAGGCTAAGGAACTTGCAGGGAAAGAAGTAACGCTTGAGAAAGTTATCGACCCATCTATATTAGGAGGTTTTATCCTTAGAGTAGGAGATAGAGAGATTAACGCAAGTGTACATAATAAATTTGGTGAACTTAAAAGAACATTTGCTACTAACTAGTAAGTTTTAAGGGTTTCCGCTTTCGCGAAAGCGATATCATAAAAAACAATACGATCTGTAAAAAGATCATTGAAACAAGTATAAAAATAAGAACATGGCAGAAGTAAATCCAGCAGAAGTATCTGCAATACTTAAGCAACAATTATCAGGTTTTGATGCAACTGCATCTCTTGATGAAGTGGGAACCGTACTTACCGTAGGTGATGGTATCGCACGTGTTTACGGTCTTTCTAACGCACAATATGGAGAACTTGTTTCTTTTGAAAGTGGACTAGAAGGAATCGTTCTTAACCTTGAAGAAGATAACGTAGGTGTTGTACTTCTAGGTAAATCTACAAGTATCAAAGAAGGTGATACTGTAAAACGTACTGAGCGTATTGCTTCTCTTAAAGTGGGTGAAGGAATCGTAGGTCGTGTAGTTAATACACTAGGAGAACCTATCGATGGTAAAGGTCCTATAGAAGGTGATCTTTATGAGATGCCTCTTGAGCGTAAAGCACCTGGAGTAGTATATCGTGAGCCTGTTACAGAACCTATGCAAACTGGTATCAAGTCTATTGATGCGATGATTCCTGTAGGTCGTGGACAGCGTGAGCTAGTAATCGGTGACCGTCAGACTGGTAAATCTACCGTTTGTATCGATACGATTATAAACCAAAAAGAATTTTATGATGCTGGGGAACCAGTATATTGTATATATGTTGCGATAGGACAGAAAGCGTCTAACGTAGCTCTTATTTCTAAAGTACTTGAAGAGGCTGGAGCACTTGCTTATACAACTATAGTTGCTGCAAATGCATCTGATCCTGCACCTATGCAAGTATATGCACCATTTGCTGGAGCAGCGATAGGTGAGTATTTCCGTGATACTGGTCGTCCTGCACTTATCATCTATGATGATTTATCAAAGCAAGCTGTTGCTTACCGTGAGGTATCTCTTTTACTACGTCGTCCACCAGGACGTGAGGCGTATCCTGGAGATGTATTCTTCTTACACTCTAGATTATTAGAGCGTGCTGCAAAGGTTATCAATAATGATGAAATTGCTGCTAATATGAACGATTTGCCAGAGAGTTTAAAGCCTATCGTAAAGGGTGGTGGATCTCTTACTGCACTTCCTATTATTGAAACGCAAGCTGGTGATGTATCTGCATATATCCCAACTAACGTTATTTCTATTACAGATGGACAGATTTTCCTAGATGGTGATTTGTTTAACTCTGGTGTACGTCCAGCAATTAACGTAGGTATCTCTGTATCTCGTGTGGGTGGTAACGCACAAATAAAATCGATGAAAAAAGTATCTGGTACTTTAAAACTAGATCAAGCAGCTTATCGTGAATTAGAAGCATTTGCAAAATTTGGTTCTGATCTAGATGCAGCTACTTTAAGTATTATCGAAAAAGGTAAGAGAAACGTAGAGATCCTTAAACAAGGTCAAAACAACCCTTACCCTGTTGAAAATCAAATAGCAATTATCTATGCAGGTTCTAAGAACTTGTTAAGAAATGTGCCTATTGAGAAAGTAAAAGAATTTGAAAGAGATTACCTAGAACTTCTTAATGCAAAGCATAGAGGCACTCTAGATACTCTTAAATCTGGAAAGCTTACTGACGAGGTGATTGATACACTTACTGCAGTAGCAAAAGATCTTTCTAGTAGATATTAATACATACGGTCTGAAGTTGTGAGTTAAGACTTATGACTTCAGACTTATGATATGGTATTATGGGTCTAGAAAATAGTGTTATTAGAAATAGGACTTTTAATTTTGCTTGTGCGATCGTAAGATTTACAACTGTTTTAAAAGAAGAAAGACACTATGAAATCGCTAGACAACTATTAAGAAGTGGTACATCTATAGGTGCAAACGTAAGAGAAGCACAACGTGGAGTAAGTACTAAAGATTTTAAAAATAAACTCGGAATCTCGCTCAAAGAGGCTGATGAAACTGAGTACTGGTTACAATTAATAGATTTAGAGATTAAAGAAGTTCCTAAAGAACTTTTAAAAGAAGTCGATGAAATAATGAGAATGCTGGTAACTATTATCAAAAATTCATAACTCTACTTCTCATAACTCATAAGTCATAAGTCATAAGTAAATCATGGCCAATTTAAAGGAAATAAGAAACAGAATATCGTCAGTATCATCTACTATGCAGATTACCTCTGCAATGAAGATGGTGAGTGCGGCAAAGCTTAAAAAGGCACAAGATGCCATTACAGCTATGCGTCCTTATTCTGATAAGCTTACTGAAATTCTTCAAAGTCTTAGTGCGACTATGGAAGGAGATGCAGGAAGTAAATTTGCAGAACAACGTGAGGTAAAAAAAGCGCTAGTAGTTGCTATTACTTCTAACCGTGGTCTTGCAGGTGCTTTTAACTCTAACATCATTAAAGAACTGACTCGTTTAAATCAGGAAGAATTAAATGGTGTTGCAGTTTCTTATATGGCTATAGGAAAAAAAGCAAATGATTTTGTAAGTAAAGCGTCTCCTGTTCAATCTAATAAAAGTGATTTATTTGATGACATATCTTATGATAATGTTGCCGTAATCGCCGAAGAGTTGATGGATTTATTTGTTACAGGAGAATTTGATAAAATCGTTATTGTTTATAACAGTTTTAAAAATGCTGCTACGCAAATAGTAAGAACTGAAGATTTCTTACCTCTTAAGCCTGTGGCTAAAGATGAAGAAGCAATACAAGAACAAAAGGAACTGGACTACATTTTTGAGCCTTCTAAGGAAGAAATCATTGAAGAGTTAATTCCTAAGTCATTAAAAATGCAATTGTACAAAGGAGTGCGTGATTCTTGGGCTAGTGAGCACGGTGCGCGTATGACAGCTATGCACAAAGCAACAGATAATGCTACGGAATTGAGAGATCAATTAAAACTAACGTATAACAAAGCACGTCAGGCGGCGATTACTAACGAGATCCTTGAAATCGTAGGTGGTGCTGAAGCATTGAATAACTAATTAATTCTTGCGAAAGCAGGAATCTCCATAATAGGAGTAATATAATTAAACCCTTTCAGAATGTAATTCTGAAAGGGTTTTTTAGTGGTCTTGATTTTAAATAATCAAATAATTTAGATTTTCATGTAACATTTTGGTGATTTTGTATCTAAAGAATAAATCATTAAAATACCAACCATGAAATTTTTATTTAAACCATTATTCATCGCTGTTTTATTATTTGTTCAACTAGTTAGTGGACAATTAGAGAGTATAAACCCTACCGTTACTGGTAGTGGTAATCCAGTATTGTTTCTTCCTGGATTTGCAAGTAACGCATCTGTATGGGATGCTACAGTAAATCAATTTTCTAAATTAAACCAATGTCATGTCATTGACTATGCTGGTTTTGGAAAAGTGGAGCCTATAGATTTCCCTTGGTTGCCTACCATATTAGAAGATTTAAAAACCTATGTAAATTCCATTGATAATGATCAACTGGTAATAGTAGGCCATAGCATGGGCGGTACTATAGCAACATGGCTCGCCTCTCAGTCAGATTTAAAAATTAAAGAAATTATCATAATAGATGGGTTGCCATGCACAGGTGCATTAATGTTTCCTAACTTCTCACCAGAAAGCATGATGTATGACAGTCCTTATAATCAAAACATGCTGTCTACGGAAGATGCTGCCTTTGAGCAAATGGCTATGGGTATGTCACAAGGAATGGTCACTTCTTCTCAACACCAACTGGAAATTAAGGAGAGCATACTTAATTGTGATCGCAAAACCTATGTATATGGTTTTACAGATTATTTAAAACTAGATGTGAGACCTCTATTAAACAAGATCACTGTACCAGTTACTATTCTTGGAGCAGGTAAATTATATGGAGTAGAAGGAGCAACTCAAACTTATAAAAACCAATATAAAAATCTAAGCAGTTATAATTTAATTGTTAATAAGGATGCGATGCACTTTATAATGTTAGATTCTCCTATCTGGTTTCAAGAGCAACTCCAACTTATATTAGTCTAATGAATAAAAATTCTAAAATAGATTTTGAAAAGCTGTATCGAGAGCAGTATAACAAAGTGCTGCGACTATGCATGGGGTATGTTCAAGGTGACGAGCATCTAGCAAAAGATTTGCTGCAAGAGGTATTTATCAAAGTGTGGCAGCATTGGGATAGTTTCAAAGGTGGTTCACAAAGATCTACATGGCTATACCGTATAACAGTAAATACCTGTTTACAACAATTACGTACTCACCAGAAATATATTAAAACCTCTATAGAAACATTAGATAAAGTAACTACCGATACTGAATCAATTTATAAAGAACAGCAGTTTAAAAGTCTTTACTCTTGTATTTATAAATTAACTAAAGAAAATCAATCGATTATTCTACTTGAGTTAGAAGGAATCCCTCAGAAAGAAATTGCTCTAATTATAGGAATAGAACATAATGCTCTTAGAACACGATTAAATCGTATTAAGGCACAACTAACTAAATGTGTAAACAATGAAAACATTTGAAGAAATACAAAACTCTTGGTCTCAGAATAAACAACCAATAGATGAAACTCTAATATCCACTATATCTAATCGTGTCAATCGCTTAAAAAACAAAAATAGAATCACTATCGCAGTTTTAATCACTACGGTTGCTGTTCTTGTTGCATATCTTATTTGGGTGGGTTATGCAGCGCCTGTAAGCTTTTATCTAGGGTTGTTTTTAATGGTAGGATCAATAGGTTATCGAGTAATTGCTGAGCTTATCTCTACACAAAAATTATCTCAAATAGCACTAGATAATTCTTATCACAATCATAAGAGCGCAATTGAAAAGTACTACAACTCTAGGTTAATATTACACAAAGTGTTGACTCCTATTATTCTTGTTGTATACTGGGTAGGGTTTGTAATCCTTATTCCTACATTTAAAGAAAACTTATCTGACTTTTGGTTCAATTACACTTGGATCTCTAGTATTCCCATTGCAATAGCAATGATCCTTTTTATCAGATATCATATCAAAAAAGAATATGCTATTCTCAATAAATTAAAGAAAGAAATTTCTATCTCTTAGCAGGTAATTAAGAGTTTAGTTGGTAATAGTTCCGCTTTCGCGAAAGCGGAACTATCAACTTAAATTTCCTTATCCTTCTGGCTGTGCACGCCATTTTAAAATATTCTTACAGTACAAGAATATAAATAATACTCCAGCTGCTAGTAACGCATAACTCCAGTAAATGTCTAAATAGTCCATAATAGTTAGGCATTGATCTACAGTATTGTATTGTTGATAACCATCATAATATTGATAGTCACACCAGTCATTTTGATGTGTATCTATAATCACTAATATCAAAAAGATATAAGGAACAAACCCTACTATGGCGATGTTCATAAAAATAGAGCCTACTAATTTATTTACTTTAGAGAGTCCTAAAAACGCTACTGTAAGTATTAATGTACCTAATATTAAGGTGAAGTACATGATAAAATACTGTATCATCGAACTGTAATCTATTACAAAACCAAAAAATGCGGCTATCAGACCTATTAAGATTATGAGTAAAACACTGGCTACTATAGAAAATAGTAAAGATTTTAAACTGGTCGTTCTAAAAATAAAGACTATACAAGCAAAGAAAAATGCCATCCATAAAAAGATATGGATAGTACCTTCAAAAATGTTAGTCGTTTTAATCTCATCTATGTTTTTGAGAGATTGCTTTAAAGAATCACTGTCTAGGTAATGGGTTCGAGACTTCAAAGAATTTTCATATACAACAAAGTCGTTTTCTTCTTGATAAGAAACGCTATATTCATAAGGATATGAGCCTTCATGAATTATTTTCTTAATCTTATAAGGACTTTCTGTATAAGCGATGTCTAGCCAGGACTTTGTCGTTAAGTTATGAGATATGCTATAGTCGTTTGCTAGTTCTATAAAATCACCTAATAGTTCATTATAAGCTTCCTTATCTTGTTGGTTTATAAAAGCTTGGTGCTTTTCTATAAAGTCTTTTTGCTTTTTTGTAATTTTAGTAAATGGATTATAGTCATCTCTATATTGATAGTCATAAGAACTATATTCATCTTCTTCACCGTTATAAAATAGCTTATTGTAATTGTAATAACTAGGCGCGCTAGTTTTTACATAACGATTCACATCTATGACTTCATCTTTAAAATAAAAGATTTGTTTACCGTCTATAGTCTCATTAAGTATATTACCAGTAACATCACTAGGGTCTACATATTTATCAAAAGGATAAACCTGTTTTCTAAGGCTATAGAACTGATAGTAATTATCTTTAAATTCAAAATAAGGTTGATCTACATCTACCGTGCTTACTGCGGTAGCACAGTATAATTTATCAAAAGGATTAGGATTTCTTAATTGGTCCAGTTCATAACGAGAGAGATCGTGTGTAAAGAAGGGTGCAGCAGCATTAGTAAGTGCTATATCTTTTTCCATGCGCACATCGTTATAGTTTAATGTGACATAGGTTTGCATACCTAGCGTGTAAGAATAATAAAAGGTAGTAGCTGCTAGAAAAATGATAAAATAGCTGGCAAATTGTTTAAACAACTTCACCCTACTATTAGGATAAAAATTCTTAAAAGCATTATTTCTAAATAATGAAATGAGCCATAGTACGAGTAATAATATACTCACCATGACAGAGATAAGAATAACCCCATTACCGAAAAAGTTTTCTATCGCATTATATCTCTGTAAAGATTCAGGATTCATAAGCGCCACACAACCCATTAAATAGAATAAGAAGTGTAGAATAAGAGAAACGGCTAGCATCCATACTATTTTAGTATTCCATAGCGTAGGATGATTTTCTAAAAGCGCTTGGTTTTTTGCAGTTATAAATTTTTTCATGATGTGGCTGTATTAAGAAACAAAGAATCTTCTAGTAGAACTTGATATGTTACGTATGTAGGTAACTTCTATTTGAGCAGCGCCTAAAGCATAGAGCACACGATAGAATTGTGTTTCTCCAGTAAAATAGGCTAGATAAACACCACCATTATAAACTAGTTTTTCAATAGGTAAATTTTCAAAAGCTTTTTTAATCGCCTCTCTATCACTAGTACTATCTATCTCTATAATTAATTGATCGAGAGTCGCACCTTTAAAACCAGCATTGTTATCTGTGTACTGACCATTTTTAAGATAGATCACTTTATCAGACACTTTTTCTACCTCATATAATTGCTGCGAACTCAAAATCAAAGCAATAGGATTCACTACCGAGTTGCATATAGATTTTAAATCTTCTAGAACTACCTGCTGTGCTAGTACATCAAGATTTGCGAGCGGCTCATCTAATAGCATTACCTCTGGCTGGCGCAGTAATGTTCTAGCCAGTTCAAAACGCATTTTATAACCAGAAGAAAGTTCGCTCCACTTAAGCTGTTTATAATTCCATAGACCTAATCTAGCAATCATCATGAGAACACGAGTCTCATTTTCCTCTGGTGCAACGCCGTAATTAGAAAGAACAAATTTAAGATTATCTTTAAGGCTACCGTACCAGGTGGCTGTGCGTTGCGGTATGTAAACTAATTTTGCACGCAGGTCATAGTCAGATGTAATGTCTTCTTTAAACACATAGTTTAATGAACCACTCGTATTACTAAGCTCTCTAGCTAGAATGCGCAATAAGGTAGTTTTACCATTACCATTTTCTCCTACCAGACCATAAATATGTCCTTTTTTAATTTCTATAGAAACCGGTCCTAGTTGAAAACCGCTTCTACCATAAGTTTTAGTAATGTCACTAGCTGTTATTACAGGACCTTGTGCAGATGTAGGTTCTACCTTTTTAGTTTTTAGCAGACTTAAAACCTCCATAGATCTAGAAATTAATCCAGTCTCATCATTTACATGTTGTTCTTTCCAGTCGGTAAGGGCAATCATCTTTTTATAGATGTCCATATCTTGAGTATCCATTGCACAATCCATAAGCTTGCGATAGCCCAAAACGGTATCTTTATTATCAAAGAAGTTTTTAACCTCTTCCAGTCTTTGTAGGTATAGTGACATAATTAGGGTTGGTTTAATTATATATAACGCAATTTAAGTAAGTTATGATATAATATTTATAAGGTTTGTTTCGCTTTCGCGAAAGCGGAATCCAAAAAAAAAAGCAAGACCTCAATCCTGCTTTTGTAAATTTCAAATAATTTTTAACAGCTAGTAGTTCCTTTCTACAAGTTCTAGAAAACGGTCTGCATAGGCATCCTTTCCTTCCCAATTATTGTAATCTGGTTTTACCATAGTGTCTATAAAACTGTATGCGTCGTTAAAAGTAGTCATGGTATTTAATTGCGATATCACACGATTAAAGTCTTGGTCACTACCGTTAAAAAGATGCTTAATAAAACCTAGACGGTCATTCATACCTATTTTAAGACCACGATTTAAACGGTCGTTAAGAGATAGAGGTTTATCGGCTTTAGTATCATTCACTTTACGCTCAAAAACGGGCATGGTTTGAAAATCTGCAGTGATTTCTTCTAGATCGTTCTTTGTGTATTGTTTTACCTCAGGGATTTCTATTTTCTCTTCTACTACAGGCTTTATTTCTTCTTCTATCTTCTCTACCTCTTGTACTTCTACTTTTATAGGCTCTGGCTCAGGTGTTTTAGTTTCTGGAATTTCAATTTTAGCACTAGTTTCAGGAACCTCATCGGGCATTTCTACCACCATTTTATGTATGGTAGATATTCCAGGTAATTCTATTTCTTCTCTAGTATCCTCGTCATTAGGCATGAAGAGATCACTTAAATCATTGTTTGCAAATGCATCTTCTACCTCTTCTTGTGTGTCTTCCATCACTTGTTCTACCTCTTCAGTGATAGAATCTACGTCTTCTTGTGCCTCGGTAAATGCATTTGAGAGTCTGCGTTCTATCTCTGCATCACCTGCAGTGGGCTGCACATCGGCAAAATGCTTTTCTGTAAAGGCAAGAACGGTAAGTTTTTCATATAATTCTTTGGCAATGGCTTGTAGCTCGTTTACATCATCCTTTTTCTTCAGTTGTAGAATACGGTGTGCTAGGCTAGTAAGATCTGCTGCTATTTTCTTTTTCATATTGGGATTATTGCCGCTGGTTTATTTGTATTTTTGAATTCTCAAAATGGGAAATACATCCCACTTTTAACGCCTGTAAATTACAAAATGTTTCTAGAAAATACCGTTAATCATGAAGAGCAATTCGGCTGGATCGAGGTAATTTGTGGATCTATGTTCTCTGGTAAGACAGAAGAGCTTATAAGACGTTTAAAACGAGCACAGTTTGCGCAACAAAAAGTAGAAATTTTTAAACCTGCTATAGATGTGCGCTATGATGAGGAGATGGTGGTATCTCATGATTCTAATGAGATTCAAAGTACACCAGTTCCTGCAGCAGCAAATATTCCTTTACTAGCAAATGACTGCCAGGTAGTAGGGATAGATGAGGCTCAATTCTTTGATGACGAGATAGTAGCGGTGTGCAATGCACTGGCTAATCGTGGTATAAGAGTTATAGTAGCTGGACTAGATATGGATTTTAAAGGAAATCCGTTCGGTCCTATGCCTGCACTTATGGCAACTGCAGAGTATGTGACCAAAGTGCATGCCGTATGTACCAGAACAGGTAATCTCGCTCAATATTCTTACCGTAAAACCGCAGACGAAGATGTGGTCATGCTCGGTGAACAACAAGAATATGAACCATTAAGTCGCGCAGCATATTATAAAGCGATGATAGCAAATAAGGTGAAGGATATGGATGTGGATGTAGAAGAAGTAAACGATAAAAATTTATCATAATAATGCAACCAAAAGGTACGAGGCTAGAAGTAAATCTTAATGACTTAGAGCATAATTACCATTATTTACGTAGCAAAATAAACGACGGCACAAAATTCATATCGGTCGTTAAAGCAAACGCCTATGGTCATGGTATTGTAGAAGTAGCACAGAAATTACAAGATTTAGGTACAGATTATTTTGCCACTGCTTATGTAGAAGAAGCGGTAGAGTTAAGAAATAATAAGATTGTTAAACCTATTTTAGTTTTACATGCACAGCAACACAATCTAGAGATATGTATAGATCGCTGCTTAGAACCAGTTATTTATAGTGTAGAAATGCTGGATGCTTTTACCGCTTTCGCGAAAGCGAAAAACCAACAATCTTATCCCATTCACATAGAATTCAACACAGGATTAAATCGTATAGGAATAGATGCGGTAGATATAGACAAAGTATTAGATAAAATAAAGTTGTCTCCAGAGGTAAAAGTGAGAGGGCTACAGTCACACCTAGCAGCTAGTGAAGATTTAGACGAAGAAGCATTTACTAATAAACAAATCTTACTTTTTGAAAAACTAGCAGATAGAATACAGGAGGAGCTAGGGTATGAAATTCTTAAACATGAATCAAATACCAGTGGAATTCTTAATTTTAAGAGTGCACATTTTAGTATGGTACGCTCTGGGATTGGGCTTTATGGTTTTGGTAATGATTTAAAGTTTGATGAGCATTTAAAACCTATAGGTACTTTAATCTCTAATATCTCACAAATTAGAACTATAGAAGCTGGAGAAACGGTAAGTTATAACCGCATGTTTGTAGCTAAGGATCGCACTACTTATGCAGTAGTAGCTATAGGGCATGGTGACGGAATTAACCGTATTTATGGTTATGGCAAATTAAAAGTACAAGTTAATGGACATGCTGCACCTACATTAGGTATTATATGCATGGACATGTTAATGATAGATATTACAGGTATAGAAGCAACCGTAGGTGACGAGGTAATTATATTTGATCCAGTGGTACATACCTCAAGACAAATGGCCGAAGATGCAGGTACTATTTCTTATGAATTACTTACCGGAATCCAGAAACGAGTAAAACGCGTTTATTTAAGTAATTAATCGATAATAGATGTATAACGTCTGATTTTCGTTTCAAAGCGCAACCATTTTTTCTTAAGTTTTTGTTAACACATTTAAATAAATTAAATTTGCAGTATCATTTTAACTAAATAATCAAAAAGATGCTTAAAGAATTTAAAGATTTTATCATGACAGGTAATGTTGTGGACCTTGCCATAGCAGTTATACTTGCAGGTGCAGTTAGTGCTGTAGTAAAAGGATTTGTAAACTTAATCATGATGCCTATTATAGGTCATTTCTCTGGTGGTGTAGACTTCAAAGATATGAAGGTAGTACTAGCTGAGGCAATAGTAGGAGCAGATGGTGTAGTTACTAAACCAGAAAACGCAATATTATATGGTGCATGGATAAACACTATTATTTCTTTAGTAATCGTAGGATTTGTACTTTTCTTAATTGTTAAAGCATACAACAAAGCAAGAAAACCTAAAGAAGCTCCAGCACCAGCAGGACCTTCAGCTGAAGAGAAATTACTTGCAGAGATACGTGATGCTATCAAAACGCAAAAATAATATATAGGTTCTAACCTACTTATTAAACCGCCTTATTGTAAAATAAGGCGGTTTTTTTTGTGCTTAATAAGTATGCTGTTAAGTCACATTTGTTAATTATTAAACAATTTGTGCAAAATTGAAAATATTGGACAATTGTATGGTTAAGAAGGTTTCTGGATATACTTTTACTGCCTAAATCTAAAATAATGAAAATAGCTGTAGTAGGTGTTACCGGTATGGTAGGCCAGGTTATGCTGCGTATCCTTGAAGAACGCAACCTAGGTGTTTCAACTCTTATACCAGTTGCCTCAGAAAAATCTGTAGGTACTGAGGTTACTTTTAAGAATAAACAGCATAAGGTAGTAAGTATGCAACAGGCTATTGAGATGAAACCAGATATAGCTCTGTTTTCTGCCGGTGGTTCTGTGAGTTTAGAATTTGCTCCACAGTTTGCTGCAGTAGGAACTACCGTTATAGATAATTCTAGCGCTTTTAGAATGGATGCAGATAAAAAACTTATCGTTCCAGAAATAAATGCTTCTTCTCTTACTAAGGAAGATAAAATTATAGCAAATCCTAATTGTTCTACTATTCAGATGGTGGCTACTATGGCACCACTTCATAAAAAATATGGAATAAAAAGATTAGTTATCTCTACATATCAATCCATCACTGGTACTGGAGTAAAGGCAGTGGAACAACTAGAAAATGAATTTCAAGGTAAAAAAGGTCCTATGGCTTATCCTTATCAGATTCATAAAAATGCCATTCCTCACTGTGACGTATTTGAAGAAAATGGATACACAAAAGAAGAGATGAAACTGGTTAATGAAACTCAAAAAATTCTAGACGATAGAACCATCGCTGTCACTGCAACTGCGGTACGTATTCCTGTAGTAGGTGGACATTCCGAGAGTGTGAATGTAGAATTTAGAAATGAATTTGATGAGTCTGCAGTAAGAAGATTATTATCCGATACAGAAGGTATTACCGTACAAGATAATATAGATGTAAACGTATATCCTATGCCTTTAATGGCACATGGTAAAGATGACGTCTTTGTAGGCCGTATTAGAAGAGATTATTCTCAAGAAAATACCGTTAATATGTGGATCGTGTCAGATAACCTTAGAAAAGGTGCTGCAACTAACGCTGTTCAAATCGCAGAATACCTTATAACGAACGATTTAGTTTAAAAAGGGTTCCTTTAACAAGCCAGTGAGTATTTTTATCTAACTTTACGTATCTAACGTTAAAAGTTATGTTTAAAAAAATACTCACTGGTTTTTTAGTATTCTTCTGTTTTGTAGTTCATGCACAATTCTGGACAGAAAACTCTTCTGGATTTACGAATAACCTAACTGGTTTAAATAGATTTCATGTAGTTGATGATAATGTGGCATGGGCCATTGCTTATGATGGTGTGAATACTATAAATAATGTACAACAGTTTTCTAAAACAGATGATTCAGGTAGTACCTGGACAGCAGGTTCCTTTGACCTGGGAGATACCGGTTTAGGTATTTCAGATGTGAGTGGTGTAGATGGAAATACAGCTTTTGTAGCAGCTCACCCTAGACAGGCAGGACAACAAGGTGGTATTTGGAAAACTATAGATGCAGGTGTTACATGGACACAACAGACTGGCGCAGCTTTTAATTCGGCTACCAGTTTTCCTAATGTAGTTCATTATTTTGACGCAAATAACGGTCTTGCAATAGGAGATCCAGCAAATGGATATTGGGAGATTTATACCTCTAGTGATGGAGGTGCCACTTATACTAGAATCCCTTCTTCTAGTTTACCGAGTCCTTTGAGTAATGAGACAGGATTTTTAGCACAATTTGCTTATTTAGGAGATAGCATATGGTTTACTACTAGCGCAGGGCGTATCGTTCATTCTGCAGATAGAGGCGTGAGTTGGAATGTGTATCAATCTCCATTAAGCGATTTTGGAGGTACATCTATTTCAGGTGATATTTCTTTTGCAACCGCAACTAGAGGTGTTATTCAGGATAATTCAGGAAATTTATACCGATCTACAGATGCAGGTGCAAACTGGACAACTATAGTTTTATCAGGTACCGGCTCACCTTATGGAGGTGCCATTACCTATATTCCTAACACGATCTATATGGTAAGTACAGGTGGCGAAGTGAGTTTTGCTGGTAGTTCTTACTCTCGTGATGATGGTGTTACATGGATTAATATCGATACAGATCAACATGTGGATAACGCATTTTTTAACACCACAGTAGGTTATAGTGGTAGTTTTAGTAACGCAACGACTGGTCAAGGTGTATTTAAATATATAGGAAACGTTTTAAGTGAAAATTCTATAGAAGATAGATTTGACTTAATTTTAGTTCACAATAACCGCCAGGAACAATTAGAAATAAGTACAGATCAACATATTTTGAATACTAATATATACGATTTACATGGTCGCTTGATAACCACTTCTTCAAGTGCTATCATAAATACTAACCAATTGAAGTCTGGAATCTATTTAGCTCAAGTCACTACAGATTTAGGTAAAAGAACTTCTAAATTTATAAAACAATAGTTATGAAAAAATGGCTTTATGGAGCAGCAGCTCTGGCAATATTAATTTCTTGTGAAGAAGAAAAGAAAGAACAAAAAAGTATGGCAATGACTTATCCGCAAACTAAGAAAGTGGATACCGTAGATGTATATCACGGTACAGAAGTAGCAGACCCTTATAGATGGTTAGAAGATGACCGTAGTGAAGAAACAGGTAACTGGGTAAAAGATCAAAATAAAACTACTCAAGGCTTTTTATCTCAAATCACATATAGAGACGAGATTAAAGAACGACTTACAGAGCTTTGGAATTATGAAAAAGTAGGTGCTCCATTTATAGAAGGAGATTATGCTTATTTCTATAAGAACGATGGTTTACAAAATCAGTACGTTATTTATAGATACATGAAAGACAGCGATCCAGAAACTGCTGAAGTATTTCTAGATCCCAATACATTTAGTGAAAAAGGAACCACTTCTTTAGGTGGTACGAGTTTTACAAAAGACGGTTCTTTATTTGCCTATTCTATAAGTGAAGGTGGTAGCGACTGGAGAAAAGTAATCGTTATGGATGTAAAGTCCATGAAGCAAGTAGGAGACACCATCATAGATGTAAAATTCTCTGGTATGTCATGGAAAGGAAATGACGGTTTCTTCTATTCTAGTTATGATAAACCAGATGGTAGTGAGTTAAGTGCTATGACAGATCAGCATAAATTATACTATCATAAATTAGGAACTTCACAAAGTGAAGACAAAGTCATTTTTGGTGGTACACCAGATCAGAAATATAGATATGTAGGCGGTGGTGTTACTAACGATCAAAAATTCTTAGTTATCTCAGGTAGCACCTCTACTAATGGTGGTAAAATGTGGATGCAAGAATTAAATAAACCTAATGCACCTTTGGTTCCTGTAGTGGATAATTTTGATACTAACACGTATTTACTTCATAATGAAGGGACAAAACTCTGGTTAGTTACCGATTATAACGCACCTAATAAGAGAATAGTAATGACAGATTTTTCAAATCCTGCACAGGACACTTGGAAAGATGTCATTCCAGAAACAGAGCATGTATTATCTCCATCTACAGCAGGTGGTTATATTTTTACCGAGTATATGGTAGATGCTGTTTCTCAAGTAAAACAGTATAATTACGATGGTACTTTAGTAAGAGAAGTAAAATTACCAGGAATAGGTAATGTAGGTGGTTTTGGAGCAAAAGAAAAAGACGCAACTTTATACTATAGCTTTACTAATTACACTACTCCAGGAAGCACTTATCTATATAAGATAAAAGAAGGAACTTCAGAGTTATATCGCAAGCCAGAAATCAAGTTCAATAGCGACGATTTTGAGAGTAAACAAGTTTTCTATGCATCAAAAGATGGTACTAAAATACCTATGATCATATCTTACAAAAAAGGGATGGTTTTAGATGGTAAGAATCCAACGATTCTATATGGTTATGGAGGCTTTAATGTTTCTCTTAATCCAGGTTTTTCAGTTACTAGAGCAGCATGGATGGAAATCGGTGGCGTTTATGCCGTTGCAAACCTACGTGGTGGTGGAGAGTATGGTAAAAAATGGCACGACCAAGGAACTAAAATGCAAAAACAAAACGTATTTGACGATTTTATAGCTGCAGGAGAATGGCTCAAAGAAAATAAATATACAGATACAAAACACCTGGCTATTCAGGGTGGTTCTAACGGTGGTTTATTAGTAGGCGCGACTATGACACAACGTCCAGACCTAGCAGGAGTTGCTTTTCCTGCAGTAGGAGTTCTAGACATGTTACGCTATAATAAATTTACAGCAGGTGCTGGTTGGGCATACGATTATGGAACTGCCGAGGATAATCCAGAAATGTTTGAATACCTTAAAGGATATTCTCCACTTCATAACATTAAAGAAGGCGTTTCTTATCCAGCAACTATGGTAACCACAGGAGATCATGATGATCGTGTAGTGCCAGCACATTCCTTTAAATTTGCGGCAGAGCTGCAATCTAAGCAAGCAGGTGATGCACCTACTTTAATCAGAATAGAAACAGATGCTGGACACGGCGCAGGAAAATCTACCGAGCAACAGATTCAAGAATGGACAGATATCTATGGTTTCGGTCTATTTAATATGGGCTATGAAACATTACCAGAGGTGAAATCTCAAGTGAAAATGTAAACGCTCTTAATTATAGAGTATAGAAAACCCATGTCATAAGACATGGGTTTTTTATGCCTTATGTTTTCATTAAATCGGCCAGTTCTTTTTATAAAATATTAGTAAGATCTCTATTATCGGTAGTTATCTTTGTTAGATGCTGCAATTGATTGATATAAGTTTCGCTTTCGCGAAAGCGGAAACCCTAAAAAACATTTCTCTAGATATAAAACAAGGTACTCATGTGGCCGTGATAGGAGAGAGTGGTTGTGGAAAAAGCACATTGCTAGACATAACCTATGGTTTATTACAGGCAAAAAAAGGACAAATATTGTGGGATAATGAAGAACTTACTGGTCCAGACCATCATCTAGTTCCAGGACATCCCATGATGAAGTATGTGCCACAAGAATTTGACCTCATGCCTTTTACTACTGTATTTGAGAATGTGGGAGAACACCTTTCTTTACAAAAGGATGATCGAGTAAGTCGTATTCTAGAATTGCTCGATGTAGTCGATATGAGCGACCTTAAAGATCGCAAGGTAAAAACTCTTTCTGGAGGGCAAAAACAGCGTGTAGCGATAGCAAAAGCGCTTGCTCAAGAGCCTCAACTATTATTATTAGATGAGCCTTTTTCACATATTGATAATTTTAGAAAAAACGCATTACGCAGGAAGTTGTTTGATTACTTAACTGTTAATAATATCAGCTGTCTAGTAGCTACTCACGATCGTGATGATGTACTATCATTTTGTGATAAAACGGTTATCATGCAAGAAGGTGCCATTATCGATTATAGAACGACCGCACAGGTGTATGAAAAACCATTAAGTGTTTATACGGCATCTTTGTTTGACGAGGTAAATCTAATACCTAAAGAATGGTTGAATTCTGAAAAGGATTTAATTCTATATCCACATCAATTAAAAATATCTGAAACTGGTTTTAAGGTTGAGGTGCAAAAGTCCTTTTTTCAAGGTGCAGATTTTCTCATAATTGCTCAAAAAGATGGGAAACAAGTATTTTTTAAATCAAAACAAGCTATTTCAAGTAAAAAGCAATTGTTCTTAAATGTCTTCCCAGAAAATTTGGCTCTCAGAAATTGAATTTAAACTATTAGCTTGTTCCAAATTTATCAGGGATCGGCTCGTTCTATCTCGATTGATTATTAATTTCAAACTCTTTACATCTTTCTATCTTTGTACAAATATCGCTCCATGAAAAAGCTTTTTATTCTTCTAGTATTTATATTTCTAAGTTCTTGTGGTAATCCATATGAAGACATCGTCTTTGTAGAAATTAAAGATGCTCAGTTAGAAAAAGCAACGGCTAGTCAGTTAGATGTAGTTGCTACTTGTGTCCTTTTTAATCCTAACAGCGTCGGTCTTAATCTTAAAGAGGCAGACTTTGATGTATATATAAATGGCAAGAAAACAGCGACTGTAAATCAGCATGAAGATGTTGTCATGCCAGCAAATGCTGAATTTGAATTCCCTATACGCACTTCTATTAATCCTAAAGAAGTTTATGGAGAGAAAGGGAAAGGATTTCTAGGCGCAGCACTACAAATACTTGCAAGTCAAAAGGTAGACGTAAAGTATCAAGGTAGTATAAAAGTAGGTAAAGGAGCTGTCAACTTTACTGTACCAGTGGTAGACAGTTTAAGTGTTCCAGTAAAATTTAATTTCTAGTCTGCAGCGTCTGTTTTAACCAGATCTTCAAAACCTTCTATAGTCATCGCATTTTCTACTCGATAATTACCTATGGCTGTTCTTCTAAGGGCAGATAAGTGACCACCATTGTTTAATGCGGCACCAAAGTCGTGTGCAATAGATCTGATATAAGTTCCTTTACTACAGGAGATTCTAAAATCTACTTCTGGTAATTCAATTCTTGTAATTTCAAATTCGTGAATGGTAACTGCTCTAGAGGCTATCTCTGTGGTTTCTCCAGCGCGTGCTAGTTCATAAAGACGTTTTCCATCCTTTTTAATCGCAGAGAAAATAGGCGGTTTTTGCTGAATCTCTCCAGTAAATTGTGCGGTAGTTTCTTTAATTAACTCGTCTGTAAGTTGATCTATTGGAAAGGTTTGATCTATCTCAGTTTCCATATCATAACTAGGTCTGGTACTACCTAGTGTTATTGTACCGGTGTATTCTTTTTCTTGCGCCTGGTAAGTGTTTATGTTCTTAGTTTCCTTACCTGTGCAAATAATAAGAAGCCCACTAGCTAGCGGATCTAATGTACCTGCGTGACCTACCTTTATTTTCTTAATCTTATATTCTTTTCTTATCAACCAGCGCAACTTATTGACCACCTGAAAAGAAGACCATTCTAATGGTTTGTCGATTAATAATACTTGGCCTTTTAAATATGGATTATCTAGATCTTGCATAGGTTGCAAAGGAAAGAAATTTGCGAGGAAAGTTTAGTATTTCTTTTAGGAATAATAATTGATAGTATGATTCAAAATTATTTTCATGAAAAATATTGCTTGTTTTTTAATTTTAGTCATTTCTATTCAATTAAGTCGGGCAGATTGTTCGGCTCATGAATTAAATAGTTATCCTGATCAAGGTGAACTATTACTAAATTCAATGTTAATCATGGAAGGCTATGCTATGGATCAAAAGTTAATCATGGGATTGGAAGACTCATATCTTTATCTAAAAGATTCAGAAGGATTTATAATTGATCTTCATCTGCAAGAAATCTTAAAAGGACAATATGGACTTACTCAAGCTATTTTTTACCCTTGTAAAAGCTTGCAATTAAATGAGAATTATAAACTTGTTTACTCTGATCAAAATGATAATAATATTAAAGTGTTAGGAAAAAAAATTGGCTTTAAAAATTTCTCATGGAAAGCAGTTAAAGGTAAATCGAAAAAAATAGGAGATTCAGAACTTGAGATTAAATTTGAATCAAATTCTTTCATGGATCTAGGTTGTGGATCAGCAGAATTTGCATGTTTCAAAATTCTAAAAGACGATCAATATATCAAATGGTATCGAACGGAAGTAGTGAATCTTAAAACAAATGAGAGTTCTTCGTATTATTTAAAATCTAAAGATGCTACATTAATTGTGGGTCACGGAATGTGTGCAGGAGCGTTTTCTTTTGAGGCTAAAACTTGTTACAAAGTACAATTTACACCAGTTACAAATCAAGGTGAGCTTTTAGAATCAGCTGAATGGATTGAATTTGAAAGTCCCAATTATGCAAATAACTTCTTTTGAAAAGTAGCCTAACCTTAAGAAATCCCAAACTTATCAACTCATGCCACGTTCCTTGCGTATAGTTTCATAAGCATCTTGCACCTTGCGGAATTTCTCACCAGCACCTTTGCGGTAAGCCTCATCCATATCCATTAATTTATCTGGATGGTATTTTTTTGCCATAGTTCTGTAGGCTTTTTTCACCTCATGATCTGGTACAGATTTATCTATCTCTAGAATCTTGTAAGCGTTATCTTGATCTTGAACAAACATGGCTTTTATAGAAATAAAATCACGCTCTGTAAGTCTTAAATGACCAGCTATTTGTTGTATGACACGTATCTCGTCTGTGCTTACATGACCATCGGCCTTTGCAATACCGAATAAGAAATGAAGAATTTGCAACCTTGATTCATATCTAGTTCTTGCGTTGAGGTAATTACATATTCTAGCAGCACTTACTTCACGTTTTTTAACAACGTCGTTAAATACTCTAAAAATAGCATTTGCCTTTTCTTTACCATAAGAACTCACAAAGTACTGTCTTACATAATCCAGCTCGGTTTGTGTCACCTTACCATCTGCCTTAATGACTAGTGAGGTTAAAGAAAGTAAGTTCAATTCAAAATCTTGCGGACTTACTGTAGTGCTTCTTTGATATGGATTACCTGAATAAGTTGTTCTTCTTTGTTGAGAGCTTCCATCACTTAAAAAGGTGTTGTAAAGCCATCTGAGAACAAAAAATATAGCGATATAACTTAAAATTTGCATATGGTAGGGTACTGTTGTAATCACGAGAATACTCTCGTTTCTAGGATATTCTTTTCAAGGAATGTGCCATTAACAAATGTCTATTATAGCGTGACAAAATGGCTATCGCTATTTTTTCTTACGTTTAAAAACCGGTACAGAAGAGCAGGCCTCACCATACATTATAGAACGTGCAACGGTCTGTAACTTTTCAGTAATCATACCATAAGCAGCAACAGGAACAGGTTTATTAGAGCAGCCTTTTACTATAACCGGTGCGTCTTTAAACTCACTCACATCTAGGTTTTGAATCACCTCTCTGTAAATTTCAGTTTCTAACTGTTCTAGAGAACCGTAAACTACTTTCTTTGCAATTCCTTGTAAATGACTTTGTACTAACATCCACGCCCATTGTGGTACAATAGCGTCTGTGCTACAGATTATAGCAACGTAATGTTCATTATAAACGGTAAAGTCTGTTGTGTTTAAGCTTTCGCGAAAGCGGGATTCTATCAAAACCATTCCTTCTAATAGCCATTGAGAAATATCAATAACTGTACGAGAACCTGGCGCGTAAAAATCTTCTAAGTCAAAGTTCTTTAACTTAGAGTTTGCTACGCGATTAATGATTTCTTCTTGCATTTTAAAGCATTCCTAATTCAAGTTTTGCCTCTTCACTCATCAATTCTTTGCTCCATGGTGGATCAAAAGTGATCTCTACCTCAGCATCAGTTACCTCTTTAAGTGATTTTACTTTTTCTTCTATTTCTACTGGTAGCGTTTCGGCTACTGGGCAGTTAGGAGATGTTAGAGTCATGAGTATTTTTACTTCGGCATCGCTGCTTACCATAACGTCATAGATCAAACCTAGTTCATAGATATCTACAGGTATTTCTGGATCATATATAGTTTTAAGTACTTTTACTACTTTCTCTCCTAATTCTTGTCCGTTTACTTCTTCCATCTTAATTTACTTGAGTTTGATATGCAACCGCATACATTTTTAATTGTTTAATCATAGACACGAGTCCATTTGCACGTGTTGGAGAAAGGTGTTCTTTAAGGCCTATCTCATCTATGAAATCTGTATTTGCAGCAATAATATCTGCAGGCTTCTGTCCCGACCATGCTCTTATAAGAATGGCGATAATACCCTTTGTGATAATAGCATCACTGTCTGCAGTAAAAGCGATTTTACTGTCTACAAGCTCTGCATTTA
Source organism: Nonlabens sp. (assembly GCF_039941875.1). GTDB lineage: Bacteria > Bacteroidota > Bacteroidia > Flavobacteriales > Flavobacteriaceae > Nonlabens. The sequence continues at coordinate 126,247 of NZ_JBDVDQ010000003.1, forward strand.
CCCATACTTTAGACTGGCAACCTTTAATAATGCGATCTTCAGTCTTAAGACTCTCATCTATTAATGGAAGGCTTTTTCCTAAATCGATCATATATTCATAACGCTGCATCCAGTCGTCAAACATAGAAAAGTCTTCTACGATTTCTTCTTGTATTTCTTGAATACTTGCCATTACTTAGTTTCTTTTTTTACTGCAACTATGATTACCTCACCATCTTTGTTAAGTAAGTCTAGTCCAGTCTTAGTTTTATTTACAGCAGTTACTAGAGATAGATGATTTAAATAATCTTTTTCTACGGCCGCAGTTTCTTTACAGTACATTTTTGTGCCTGCCATCATTCCCATTTCTACTTGATTATTTTCAGGGTTTTTAAAAGTACCGAAGTATCCATTACAAGCAGATTTACCAGAAATCTTATTCTCTTTGCCTATTTCTATAGTCATCGTAACATCATGAGCAGAGTAGTCGTTGCTACCTACCACAGTGATATCATAATCACCGTTAATAGCATCTATATCTTTACAGCTGGTAACCATAAGGGTCATTAAAACGAGTATTGCAGTAGTTAGTTTCATATAATTTGTTTTAAATTATCTTAAAAGTTAAGATAACATATTTACAGCACGTTGCAAAGCTTGTACCATAACATCTATTTCTTCTTTGGTATTGTAAAATGCAAAACTAGCTCTTATGGTTCCAGGTATTTGATAACGCTCCATGACTGGTTGCGCACAGTGGTGTCCAGTTCTTACAGCAACACCTAGTTTATCTACGATGGTCCCTATGTCATAAGGATGTAGGCTAGCAACGTTAAAACTTATCACAGCAGCTTTGTCAGTTACATCTCCAAAGATCTTTGCTCCTGGAATGGTTTTAATTTGCTCTGTTCCATAAATAAGCAACTCATTTTCATAGGCAGCGATGTCATCCATACCTATTTCATTTAAGTAATCTATAGCTGCACCTAATGCAATACCACCAGCTATATTAGGTGTTCCTGCTTCAAATTTATGTGGTAAACCAGCATAGGTAGTTTTTTCAAAACTTACCTGGTCTATCATCTCGCCACCGCCTTGATAAGGAGGTAATGCGTTTAATGCTTCTTCTTTACCGTATAAAATCCCTATTCCTGTAGGACCACACATTTTGTGACCAGCCATGGTGTAGAAATCTGCATTGAGAGCTTGTACATCTATCTTCATGTGTCCACAAGATTGTGCACCATCAATAAGTGTCATTGCTCCATGCTCGTGTGCTGCATCTATAATTTCCTTAACCGGATTAGTAACTCCTAACGCATTAGAAATATGATTTACAACTACAAAAGCGGTTTTAGCATTAAGTAATTGATGGTAAGTTGCCATGTCCAGCTCTCCATTATCAAGTACAGGTATCACTTTTATAGTTGCTCCTACACGTTCACACAACATTTGCCATGGGACGATATTAGAATGATGTTCTACAGCACTAAGAATCACTTCATCTCCTTTTTTTACAAAGGCATGAGCACCGTTTGCTACAGCATTAATAGAATGTGTGTTACCTGAAGTAAAGATGACTTGCTTAGTATGAGCGATATTAAAAAAGGCTCTTACTTTCTCACGGCTTTCTTCAAATAAATCTGTTGCTTCCTGACTTAATGCGTGTACACCACGGTGTATGTTTGCGTTATATAATGAATAATACTCAACAATTTTATCAATAACCTGTTGCGGTTTTTGAGAAGTCGCAGCATTATCAAAATAGATTAATGAATATCCATTTACCTTGCGGTTTAGGATAGGAAAGTCAGCTCTTATTTTCTTGATGTCTAGCATACCTGCAAAGGTACGATCTAGTCGTGAAGGCATTGTTAAATTGGAGGAAGATATTCTGTTGTACTCGAGTAAAATCTCTCTATAAAAAATGCCTCATCTTTTGATGAGGCATTTTTTAATATATAAGTAAATAGTTTCTCTTACAAATCAAACCCAATCTCTACGCAGCATTGTTTAGTGATTCTCTGGTTGATCCTTAGTTTGTTTAGAATCAATTAAATTGATTATATCTTCTAGTGATTTTTTGATAGAGTTAGATTCACTTTTTTTCAACATCAATTCAGCTTTATTTTTAATGCGTTTTAAATTTGCGTCTGGATAGGTGTTAATCAACAGTGTGAAGTAAGTATCAATGCCTTTTGCGAGTTTGTCTTTACCTGTAGTGGAAAATGCATCTTCATTATTGATTTCATCTAGGTACAGTAAATAGTTTCCAATTAATACATTTATGTTTTTATTTACTGTGTTTTTTACACTTGAGGAATTAGGATCATCTGCTTGCTCTTTAACTTGATCATTACCTAATTTAAAGTATCGTAATTGAAGTGCTAAACCGAATTGCTCAACGGCAAGCATTTCTATATCATAAAGATAATTATCTTTACGATCTCTTGCGGTATATATTTGGCTCATGCCTCTATATTCTTCAAAGAAATCTTGGCCAATTTCATTTCTGTGTTTTCCGCCTAATTCGGTGTCGTCCAATACTACCTTAAAGTTTTGTTGATCTGTGAGTTTTTCTACTATTAGTCTAGTTGTTGGGTCATCTAATGTAGGTAGTTTTTCATCCTGCTTGTATCCATATCTTAGTTCTAATATAGCTGAATGATAGTCTTTAGTATCCCAATATCTTTTTTCTGTTGGAAACTCATGCTCTATTTTTTCTTCACAACTACTTAATATAAATAATGTAAGTATGAGTAGGACACCTTTAATTTTGAACATCTATTATAATTTTGGGATTGTTGAACGATTGTAAATCTAATAATAAACTATCGATTTGGCGCTCGTATTTCTTTTGCTCACCTAGGACATAACTATGAAAGGTATCATAGTCATATTTTTTTTGAAATTCTCTTTCCTCTAAATAAGTATTTTCTATTATATCAAGCACTTCACTACTGCTTGTGTAAGATAATATTGAGATTTCTTGTTTTGCTTTTCTGGTAAATAGTTCGGTTATTTTAAAATGATATTTTTCATGTCTTAATAACTCTTCACTATAGGTTTGTTGATCGTAAACAAATGATCTAGAAGGGTGGAAAAAGGATTGAATTAAAATATGATCTTCATTTATATCGTAATCAATGGTTGTATATATGTATGCAAACCTTTCATTACCATAAAGAGATTTTTTAAAAAGTTCAATGCCTTTAAAATCTTTAAATGTTATGTCTTCATATTGATCAAAAGTCATTGGTTTTTTATAGTCCAGATAATTTGTATGACTTAAAATAGCTATAAAAATTGCGATTAGGATAATGGATGCTAGACTTATTTTTAAAATAAGTTTAAGCCGTTTAAAGTTAATCCCAGTGCCATTCTTTTTTTCTTTAAGTACCAATACCAATTGATAAATAACAGGTGAAAAAATCACCAAAAAGAATAATACTGGGATTAATATATCAGTCACGCTTTGGGTTGATTAAACTCTCTTACAAATCAAACCCAATCTCTACGCCTAGCTTCATTGCAATAAGCTTAGTAATACGGGATTTAATCTCTGGAATTTTAACGGTTTCTAGAACGCTATTTGCAAAGGCAAACATCAGTAATGCACGAGCTTCCTTTTTAGGAATACCGCGAGCTTGCATGTAGAACAATGCTTCTTCGTCTAGTTGGCCTATAGTACAACCGTGAGAACATCTTACATCGTCTGCAAAGATCTCTAATTGAGGTTTTGCATTAATAGTAGAAGTGTCGCTTACTAGTATGTTATTGTTTTGTTGATAAGCGTTGATCTTTTGAGCGATCTTATCTACAAGAACTTTACCATTAAAAACTCCTACAGCACGCTCATCAAAGATTTGCTTGTACTCTTGGAAACTCTCACAATTAGGCGCTGTGTGGTGTACTAGTGTAGAGTGATCTACATGTTGTTTACCTTCTATAATAGTAACACCGTTAAGTACAGAGTTACAGTGCTCACCACGCTGATAAAAACTCAAGTTATTACGAGTTACTTTACCACCGAATGAGAACGTATGAATACGTACCTCAGAGTTGTCTTTTTGCTCTGCAAATGTGTGATCTATTAAAGATGCACTCAATTTATCATTCTGGATTTTATACCAGTCTACTAGAGCACGCTTTGCAGCATATATTTCTGTAACACAGTTAGTAAGAACAGCGTTATCACTTAGGCTTTGATGTCTCTCTATAACTTGTACTTGAGAATTTTCTCCTACTACTACTAGATTACGAGGTTGCGTCATCATCTCTGCCTCATTACCTGTAGAGAAATAAACGATCTCGATAGGTTTTTCTACCGCTATGTTTTTTCCTATGTGTATGTAAGCACCTTCTTTTGCAAACGCTGCATTTAAAGAGGTAAGTCCGTCTTTAGTCGCTAGTTTGTTATAATAATTCTCAATTACAGATGCGTATTTAGGATTATTTAATGCGCTAGACATTAAACAAACGTCAAATTTATCATGTGTAGTTTGAGAAAGATGCGAACTATAAATACCGTCTATGAATATAATGCGGTAAGCATCAATTTGATGTACCAGGTATTTTTTAATATCTCCATAATCGATAGATGTTTCCTTTTTAGGGAACAGGCTATAGTCTTTATTAAATAAAGATTTTAATGAAGTGTATTTGTATGCTTCTTCTTTACGCTGTGGAATTCCTAGATTTTCAAAATCTTTCAATGCCTCACCACGTAGTTTATGCACGTAGTTATTAGTTTCTACCTCATTTTCTAAGGCGATAAAAGAAGAAAGAATATGGTCTTTAAAACTCATAATTGTTGTTGTTTAAAGAGTTGGATGTTGTTTCCGCTTTCGCGAAAGCGAGATCATCACAATCCTATTAAATTTATGCTTCTACTTCTTCTTTGATCCAGTCATAACCACGCTTCTCTAATTCTAAAGCTAGTTCTTTACCACCAGATTTTACAATACGTCCTTTATATAAAACGTGTACAAAATCAGGAACGATATAGTCTAGAAGTCTCTGGTAGTGTGTGATAACGATAGTTGCGTTATCCTTGTTTTTTAACTTATTCACACCATTTGCCACGATACGTAGAGCATCGATGTCTAGTCCAGAATCCGTCTCATCAAGAATAGCAAGTTTAGGCTCTAACATAGCCATTTGAAAAATCTCGTTACGTTTTTTCTCTCCACCAGAAAATCCTTCATTCAATGAACGAGAAAGGAATTTACGGTCTATTTCTAAAAGCTCTGACTTCTCACGTATCATCTTTAACATGTCCTTTGCGGTCATGTCATCTTTACCTTGAGCCTTGCGAGTCTCGTTGATAGCGGTTTTCATGAAGTTAGTTACAGAAACACCAGGAATCTCTACTGGATACTGAAAAGAAAGAAAAACACCTCTGTGAGCTCTTTCTTCAGGATCTAATTCTGCAATGTCCTCACCTTCTAGAGATATTTCTCCACCAGTAACTTCGTATTCTTCACGACCAGCGATAATATTTGCTAGTGTAGATTTACCAGCACCATTAGGTCCCATTATTGCGTGAACTTCTCCTGCGTTTACCTCTAGGTTGATTCCATTAAGGATTTCTTTTCCCTCTATAGTTGCTTTAAGGTCTTTAATCTTTAACATATCTGTTATTTAACTTCTTTAATATCTAACGTTTTTCCAGTCTTAATCACGTTTGCACTTGTTGCTGGAGTTACTTCTATAATCTTTGTGATGGATACCATTTGATCCCATCCTTCACCTAATTCAGCTTTTACTGGATTAGGTTGTATTGTTCCATGTATAACGACATTTACCATGTCAAATTCCGTTTTCTTCAATGCTTTTGCGACCTCGTTAAGTTCGCGCATTTTATCATTGATCTCTACGGCATAGATCTCGTTTCTTGTAGTAAGAACAGCAGCGTCTTTTAGGTAAATAAATTCACCTCTATAAAGTTGTTCTCCTTCTGGAAGTGCGTTTTCTTTCACTTCTTTTGTTACTACAGTTTCTTCGGTAGACTCACTCTCGTTTTTACAAGAAGCTATACTTAATACTAAAAAACTAAAAACGATTAATCGTTTCATATTCAATAAATTAATTGGTTATCGGTCTTTATCCTACAGATCCTTCTAGACTTATTTCTAGTAGTTTTTGCGCTTCTACTGCAAATTCCATAGGTAACTTATTCAATACTTCTTTAGAAAAACCATTTACGATAAGGGCAATTGCTTTTTCTGTATCGATACCACGCTGGTTACAATAGAAAATCTGGTCTTCACCTATTTTACTTGTTGTTGCCTCGTGTTCTATTTTTGAAGTACTGTTGCTATTTTCTATGTATGGAAATGTATGTGCACCACATTCATTACCCATTAATAAACTATCGCACTGTGAGAAGTTACGAGCGTTAGTCGCACGAGGACCTATTTTAACAAGACCACGATATGAATTTTGAGATTTACCAGCACTAATACCTTTAGAGATAATAGTACTTTTAGTATTCTTACCTAAGTGAATCATCTTAGTACCGGTGTCGGCTTGCTGGTAATTATTAGTTACAGCGATAGAATAAAACTCTCCTACAGAGTTGTCACCTTTAAGAATACAACTTGGGTATTTCCAGGTTACAGCACTACCAGTTTCTACTTGTGTCCATGAGATTTTTGAGTTTTTCTCACAAAGTCCACGTTTAGTTACAAAGTTAAATACACCACCTTTTCCTTCGGCATTACCAGGGTACCAGTTTTGCACTGTAGAATATTTGATCTCTGCATCGTCCATAGCGATTAACTCTACTACAGCAGCGTGTAGCTGATTTTCATCACGTGATGGAGCTGTACAACCTTCTAGGTATGATACAAAACTACCCTCGTCTGCAACAACGAGTGTTCTCTCAAACTGTCCAGTACCACCTTCATTAATACGGAAGTAGGTAGAAAGTTCCATAGGACATTTTACACCTTTAGGAATGTAGCAAAAAGAACCGTCAGAAAACACAGCACTGTTAAGAGCTGCATAGTAGTTGTCTTTTTGTGGGACAACAGTTCCTAGGTGTTTTTTCACTAATTCTGGATGTTCTTGTATTGCTTCTGAAATAGGACAGAAAATAATCCCTTTTTCAGCAAGCGTTTCTTTAAATGTAGTCGCTACAGAAACTGAATCTATTACAATATCCATCGCTACACCAGCAAGTTTCTTTTGCTCGTCGATAGATATTCCTAACTTCTTAAAAGTCTCTAGTAATTCTGGATCTACTTCGTCTAGGCTGTCGTACTTAGGTTTAGAATTAGGAGCAGAGTAATAAGAGATAGCTTGTAAATCTGGTTTTTCATAATTTACATTTGCCCATTCTGGCTCTTCCATCTCGATAAATACACGATAGGCTTGTAATCTCCAGTCCAGCATCCATTGTGGTTCATTTTTCTTTGCAGAAATAATGCGTATCACTTCTTCACTTAAACCTATAGGAATAGTGTCTGATTCCATTTCAGTATAGAAACCGTACTCATATTCCTTATTCTGAAGCTCTTTTTCTAATTGTTCTTCTGTATACTTTGACATATATTTTCTTTTAATTCCGCTTTCGCGAAAGCGTCACTACCTAACGTTTTTATAGAGAAAACGACTCTCCACAACCACAAGTTCTCTGTGCATTTGGGTTGTTAAACACAAAACCTTTACCATTAAGACCACCACTAAATTCTAGTGTAGTACCTACTAAATAAAGAAAACTCTTTTTATCTACTACTATTTTAACATCGTTTGCTTCAAAAACTTTATCAGTTTCTGTCGTTGCCTTATCAAAATTTAAGTCATAAGAAAGTCCACTACATCCACCACTCTTTACGCCTACGCGTACAAAGTCTTGACCTATTGTAAAACCTTCCTCACTCATTAATTGAGTAAGTTTAATCTTTGCAGTTTCTGATACACTTATCATATAAATTGCTTGTTTAAAATGCATACAAATATACGACACTAAGAACGGTAAACATTGGAGAGTCATGATATTCTCATATAGTGATATACAATCTGTTTATTGCTAGGTATATTTTAAAGATTAGGTTCTTTTTATGCTGTCATTGTGGGCTATATCGTAATTTTGCAATATGATAGAAGATAAAAATCCACAACGTACTCCTGTAGAGAACTTAGGCGAGTTTGGCCTTATTGATTTTATAACTAAGAATTTTGAGATTTCTCATTCTTCTACAGTTACAGGTATAGGTGATGATGCCGCTGTATTAAATCACTCTAAATCTACCGTAGTTACCACAGACATGCTGGTAGAAGGTGTTCATTTTGATCTAAGTTATGCTCCTTTAAAGCACTTAGGTTATAAAGCGATTATGGTAAATCTATCTGATGTTTATGCCATGAATGCGGTTGCTACACAGGTAACGGTTTCTATTGCTATTTCTAACAGATTTCCTGTAGAGGCAGTAAAAGAGCTTTATGAAGGTATAGAGATGGCGTGCAAAACTTATAATGTAGATTTAATAGGTGGTGATACAACAGCCTCTAGAAGTGGTCTTGTTATATCTGTAACTGCTATAGGTGAGCAAGATGCAGAAAAAATAGTGCGTAGAAAAGGTGCAAGTGATGGTGATTTACTAGTGGTTTCTGGTGATATAGGTGCTGCTTACATGGGACTTCAAATTCTTGAAAGAGAAAAAGCTGTTTTTAAAGCAAATCCACAAAACCAGCCAGATATAGATGCGTATAGCTATTTATTAGAACGCCAGTTAAAACCAGAGGCGAGAAAGGATATTCCTAAATTACTAGAAGAGCTAGATGTTCTACCTACTAGTATGATAGACCTGTCTGATGGTTTAAGTTCTGAAATTATACATTTATGTAAACACAGTGATGTGGGGATTACTATTTATGAGGATAAAATACCTCTGGACCCTACGGTTATTACTGCTTGTGAAGAGTTTAATCTGGATAGCACAACTATTGCTTTAAGCGGTGGTGAAGACTATGAGTTGCTGTTTACTGTAAAGCAGGAAGATTTTCCTAAAATTAAAGCAAACCCAAGTCTATCCATTATAGGGCACGTAGTAGATGCTTCTCTAGGGACTAATCTAGTGACGCGTGGTGGTGAGCAAATTCCTATAAGAGCTATGGGATGGAATAGTTTTCAAGAATAAGAGACTTGTAACCCTGCCTTTTGTCTTTTACGAGCCATGTCGTTTAATGCTTCATTTATTTGTGAATGTAAGTCGTTAAGCGGCACGACTTCGCCATAAATAGTATTAGTAATTTGTTTACCGCATTTAGTACAACACATTTCTTGAACGCGTTCATTAACTACATGAGAAACCTGGTAGTTGTGCTTTGTAATTGAACATCTTACGGCCTTAATTAGGGAATATTTTTTACGCATCGATAGGGAGAATTAGGGTAGTAGTATTCTGGTTAGAATTAAGCACCCTAATGTAAGTCAAATTGTTAATAAAATTTGTCTAAACGCACAATTATTCGATTAAATGCATTTTTTTAAGGATGTCTTCAGCATTTGTTAACAATGACATGTGCCCACAATTAACCTTTGATGCATTAGAATTAAGATAGTTAGCTTCTTTTTCTATACGATTAGGTTCGATTATCTGGTCTTTTGTGCCGTAGATATAATTTACTACTACCTGAGCCTTTTGTAAATCGGTAAGATGATCTCTTCTATCACGCATGCATACCAGTGCTTGTACTATACTTTTAATAGTAATGGAATAGGCTTGTTCTTTCATGAGTTCGATGCGATTACCATATAATTCTCTTTCTGTAACAGAAAAAAGATTACTTATTGCCATGTTTACATAAGCTTCTTGATGTTTTTCTATTAGGTTAATGGATCTATCTCGCAATAATTTTCTTTCTTTTAAATCTTCTCCAGCTATACTATTTAATAAGGTAAGTGAAGAAACTTTTTGAGGTCTCGCTTTCGCGAAAGCGGAACCTAAATATCCACCCATACTATGACCTAGAATAGCTACTTTTTCAATATCCTCTTCTATAAGTATGCGATCTATCAATAAGGTAAGCGATTCTAGAGAGTACGGAGATGTAAATTCTAGGCTGTTACCGTGACCTGGTAGATCAATTTTTAAAAGTGAATAATGATTAGATAGTCCATTTTCTAGATAATCCCATTGTTCCATACTGCCTAAAAAGCCATGTATTAAAAGTAAAACAGGTTTCTGACTCTTTACGTAATCGAAATGTAATCTATCCATGAGGCAAAGGTAGTCTCTGGATCGATTCTTAAATATCACAAAAATATCACGACTGTGAAATTTTAGTTAAATTAGCGGCAAAACCAGCCTGTTATGAAGCAATTTTATCTTCTAAGTATTGTATTTCTACTTCTTATGTCTTGTGATGACACCGATGATTATGAAATAGCCAGATCAGAATTAGATATACGACTCGATGAATTATTAGAAGAGCGCGCAAATGGGCAGGGAAAAGGATTCTTTATTTTACCAGAGAGTGATGACTTTAATGCCATTCCGCAAGATCCTTTAAATCCATTAAATACGTATAAAGTAGCTCTGGGACAGTTTTTAGTTCATGAAACAGCTGCTGGAGGTGTACCTAAAATGGACCAGATGGAAGGTACTTATTCTTGTGCGTCTTGTCATCCTGTGGCCTCTAGTTTTTATTCAGGTTTAAGACAAGGTGTAGGAGAGTCAGGTGTAGGTTTTGGTTTTGCGGGAGAAGGTAGACGTATAGATCTTACTATGCCGTTAGACTCTGTAGACTTACAACCAGTGCGACCACCTACGTTATTAAATGTAGCTTATCAAGAAACAGCTTTATGGAACGGTATGCTAGGTGCGACAGGACCTAATGTAGGTACAGAATCCAGATGGACAGCTGCAGGTATACCAGAAAATAGTCTAGGATTTCAAGGAGTAGAAATGCAAGGTCTGGTAGGACAGACTACACACAGACTTAAAATAGACGAAGAGTTTATAAATAATAATGGATATAGGTGGTTGTTTAATAAGGCTTTTGAAGATGTCGCCGAGGCAGATAGATATACGCCTCAAAACGCAGCGCTAGCTATTGCAGCATTTAATAGAACTTTATTAGCTAATCGTTCTAGATGGCAATTTTATTTAAAAGGGGATTATACAGCGCTTACTGAAAGAGAAAAAAGAGGTGCGATAGTATTTGCAGATAAAGGACAGTGTATGAACTGCCACACAGGACCTGCTTTAAAAGATCAGGAATTTCATGCATTCGGATTTGGTCATTTTGATGATTCTATCGATGCCGTTGTATTAGATGATGCTGGTTTTGAAGATGTGAAGAAAGGGCGTGGCGGTTTTACAGGAAATAGTGCTGACGATTATAAATTTAAAACCCCAACATTATATAATTTAAAAGACGCAGGGTTTTATGGGCACGGTTCTACTTTTAGTACTATAGAAGAGGTGATACGTTATAAAAATGATATTTCACTTCAAGATAATAATGCAGTTAATAATCTAGCTGTAGAAAAAGGAGCTATAGATTTAACCGAAGAAGAGATTTCTGATCTAGTATTTTTTATAGAAAACAGTCTTTATGATGCCGAGTTATTGCGTTATGTACCAGAGTCTGTTAAGTCTGGGAATTGTTTTCCTAATGCAGACGATCAAAGTAAAATAGATCTAGGCTGCGATTAAACCGTCTAATAAAAGCTAGTTGCATATTAAAATACCAAGCGGTATCTTTATGCCATGAGAGATCCAGAGCATACTAAAGCAACGATTTTAAAAGAAAGTGCCAACCTATTTAATGCACAAGGTTACAAAGCAACGTCTTTAAGTGATATCACCACAGCAACTGGTTTAACTAAAGGTGCTATTTACAAACACTTTAAAAATAAAGAAGACTTAGAACAACAGGCATTGAGAAGCCTAGGTCGTCAAATGTTTGATATTCTTAATAAAGAAATTAAAGACGCGACTAGTTATGAGTCTAAGATAGAGGTGTTTTTTACTTTTTTTAAAAATTATCTAGTGAATCCGCCATACGCTGGTGGCTGTCCTTTACTTAACAGCGCAGTAGAAAGTGATGATGCAAACCCAGTTTTAAGACAGCAATCCTTCGGCATGCTGGTTACTTTTAAATCTACATTGCGTAGGATAATGGAAAGTGCAAAAAAGCGAAATCATATTAAAGAAAATACTGATGTAGATCAAATGGTCCACGTTTATATTGCCACGCTAGAAGGTGCTATGATGATGAGCAAATTAGAGCGCAATAATGATGCAATTACTACAGGTATAGATTTTTTAAGAAATTTAAATCAAAGCATTTTAGTTGCTGTAAAGTAACTAGAGAATAGAATAAACTCAATAATTTAATTAACTCTCAAAGTAATACACTAGCTTAACGATCAGGTAATTGATGAGGTGATATTTATGGTTTTCATTATGTTTTAAGATCTATACATAGTTATCGGTATTGTTTTTTAAGAACATAGTGTCCTTTAAATTACTTTATGAATCATTTTAAAAGCTTGTTAGATAGATTACATTTGAAAACTAAAATATCTTCAGTTGTCCATACCATCACAGTCATTTGAACAGTACACGATTGCTTTTTATAACGTAGAAAATCTATTTGATGTAGTTAATGATCCTTCTATTATGGATCAGGAATTTACAGAATTTGGCCGCAAACAATGGACAGAAAGTAGGTATCAAAAAAAACTAGTTAGAATAAGTGACGCTATTAGTAGAATAGGTCATGAACAAACTGGTAAACTACCTGCGATAATAGGACTGGCAGAGGTGGAGAACAAAAAGGTGCTTAACGATCTAGTCTCGCAACCCAAACTTGCCAACCATAATTACGATTACATCCACTACAACAGTCCAGATGAGCGTGGTATCGATGTTGCGTTTTTATATGACACTACCGTTTTTAAGCCCACACATTCTGAGCCAGTAAATATTCATCTAGAAGATGAGCAGGGTGTGATCGATACTACTAGGGATATACTATATGTAGAAGGTGTTCTAGCTGGTACACCTGTACGTATTTATGTGAATCACTGGCCGTCCAGACGTGACGGTGCAGAAACTACCGATAATAAAAGGATCGAGGTAGCTAGACAATTAATGCATCACATAAAGACTAAAGATATAGAGTCCAAAAGACTTAGAAACGATCTAGAAATAGAGGCGTCTCATCATGTAATTATAATAGGAGATTTTAATGATGACCCAGAAAATAATAGTATTAGAGAAGGAATTTTACCTAACGGTTTTGATAATGTTACTGCACCTTTAAAAAAATTCCATCGTGGTTCTTTAAATCATCAGTTTAAGTGGAACCTTTTTGACCAGATTATGGTAAGTGAGAGTTTACATAATGACGTACCAGATTCACTTTATTTTTATAAAGCAGATATCTTTGATGATATTATGTTAAGGCAGTGGAAAGGAAAATACCGCGGACAGCCAGCAAGAACATTTGTGGGGCGTAATTATAAAGGTGGATATAGTGATCATTTTCCTGTTTTTGCGATATTCAGACGTAACTAAATGTTATTTAACTATGAAATGCAGCTCTTAATCTATTATGAAATTGTTAAATAGATCTAGGCTTAGATTTTTTATATATTCACGATTCTAGATATATGAATAGTATCTTTTAAACAGAATTTTATTGTTAGATTGTAGTTTCGCTTTCGCGAAAGCGAAAATAAGAACAGTAGAAGTCCTTTAATTGGAATAATTCAGACTATATTTAGCCAGACAAAACTATAACACAACCTTAAAACTAACTTTGTGAGAATGAAAAAATTACTTGCAATGGGGCTCTTTTTCTCTATCGCTGCTACTAGCGTAGTGCACGCACAACAGGATCCTCAGTACACACAGTACATGTACAATCAGAATGTTATCAATCCGGCATATGCAGGAACACAAGATGGCTTAAATATAACAGCATTATACAGGCAGCAGTGGTCTGGTGTTAATGGAGCGCCAGAGACTATTACAGTTTCAGGTAGTTCACCTATAGGTGAGCGCACAGGTTTAGGTCTCTCGATCATCTCTGATAATATAGGACCGGTTCACGAGACTAATGCCTATGGTGACTTTTCTTATAGACTTCAAGTTGGTAAAGAAACTACACTTGCTCTAGGTCTTAAAGCTGGACTTACATTTTTTGATGTAAACTTGAATACTGTACAGACTACGGTACCAGGTGATCCACTTTTTTCTGAAGAACTTAATGAGACGTACCTTAACTTAGGTGCAGGTGCATTTTTATATGGATCTAACTGGTATGCTGGTTTTTCTGTTCCTAATATGTTAAAGAGTACTCACTTAGATGAGGACGGTTTAGAATTTGGTAGTGAAACACAACATTACTTTGTAACAGGTGGATACGTATTTGATGTTGCAGATAACATTAAATTAAAGCCACACGTATTAGTAAAAGGTGCATTTGATTCTCCGATAAGTTTTGATTTAAACACAAACGTGTTGTTTAATGAGAAATTTGAAGTAGGTGTTTCTTATCGTCTGGAAGATTCATTTAGTGGTTTAATAGGAATGAATGTTACTGATAACGTAAAAGTAGGATATGCATATGACCGTGTAGTGTCAGATATCTCTGTGGTATCTAACAGTTCTCACGAGGTGTTTGTAACCTTCGGCCTAGCGTTCCCACGTAAAGTGATGCAGTCTCCACGTTTCTTCTAATTCAAACAGCAAAGAATACAACCATGAAAAAACTATATATACTCTTAATTTTATGCGTTGGTTTTGCGATGAGCGCGCAAGCCCAAAGTGATAAAACTGCAAAAGCAGATAAATTATATGAGCAACTACGTTATGTAGATGCTGCCAAAGCTTATGAAAAGCTTTTAAGCAACGGTGTAAGAACACAGCATGTTTATACTAAACTAGCAGATTCTTACTATTTCAATAGTGATTTTAAAAATGCAGAGAAGAACTATGCAAGAGCTATAAAGCGTGATCCTAAAGCAGAATCGCTTTACAGATACGCACAGTCTTTAAAAGCGTCTCAAAAATATGACCTTTCTAATACGATTATGAATCAGTTTGCAAGTCTTGCACCTGGTGATGACCGTGCTAAGGAATACAAGTCTAATCCTAACTATATTCAAGATATACAAGGGATGAAAGATGCTTTTACTACAAAGGCTCATAAATTTAATACAGAAGCAAGTGACTTCTCAGCACTTCAAATAGGTAACAAATTATATTTCTCTAGTGCTCGTAATGAGAGTAGAGGTAAATATGGATGGAACAAAGAACCTTATTTAGATATCTATGAGGCTACTATCGATGACGCTGGCGTTGTTGGTAAACCTGCGCTTTTAGAAGGTGATGTAAATACAAAGTATCATGAAGGTACTATGGATATCACACCAGATGGTAAATACATGTTCTTTACTAGAGTAGATTACCTAAAAGGTGATTATGAAAAAGCTACAGATGGTGAGAGTAAATTAAATATTTACCGTGCTATAAAAGCTGGTGGTGAATGGAGAGATGTTGCAACTACTTCTTTAGAATCACAAGAATATGGAGTAGGTCACCCTTCTATTACTAAAGACGGTTCAACTATTTACTTTGCTAGTGAAGCGCCAGGTGGATTAGGTGGTACTGATATTTACAAAGCAGATCTTAAAAAAGGAAAAATATCTAATCCAGTAAATTTAGGTCCTACAGTGAACACATCTGGAGATGATTCTTTCCCACATGTTGCAGAC
This sequence comes from Nonlabens sp., assembly GCF_039941875.1. GTDB lineage: Bacteria > Bacteroidota > Bacteroidia > Flavobacteriales > Flavobacteriaceae > Nonlabens. The sequence goes on from NZ_JBDVDQ010000003.1 coordinate 141,968, forward strand.
GATGGTACTCTTTACTTCTCAAGTAATGGACACTTAGGTCTAGGTGGACTAGATGTATTTAAATTTAAAGATGGTAAAGTAACTAACATGGGTGCTCCTATCAATAGTTCTTTAGATGATTTTGGATTTACTTACTCTGAAGAAACAGGTAAAGGTTATGTATCTTCTAACCGCAAAGGTGGTAAAGGTGGTGATGATATCTACGGTGTAGAAAGAATCGAGATCTGTGAAGTTGCTGTAACAGTTAAAGCTGTAGATAAAGAAACAGGAAAAGCTATCCCAGGTGCTATAGTGTCTTTACAAGATGCTGCTGGAAACAGTATGCCAGGGCAGACTACAGATGCTAACGGTGTTGCTGTATTTACTACAGAATGTAATCTAGAGCTTACTGCACGTGGTGCAAAAGATAAATATGAAAGTGGTGAGGCTACTCTAACAGTTGCTGAAGAAGAAACTGCTATGGTAGAAGTAATGATGGCTCCAGAGCCAGAAATTGTTGAAGATAAAATTATCTTGAACAAGATATACTTTGATCTTGCAAAATCTAACATACGTCCAGATGCTGCTCTTGAGTTAGATAGACTAGTAGGTCTTATGAAAAAATACCCTACTCTAGAAGTTCTTGCAGAAACATATGCTGATATCAGAGGTACAGATTCTTATAACCTTGCACTTACTGAAAGACGTGCAAATAGCATTATCAAATATGTAGAGTCTCAAGGAATAGACGGTTCTAGATTAACTGCTGCAGGTCGTGGAGAAGCTAATCCAGTTGTGGATTGTGGATCTAAAAAATGTACGTCAGATGAATATGAATTATCTCGTAGATCTGAATTTACGATCACAAAAAGATAAAAGGTATTACTAACCTACCAATGCTTTTTAAAAGTCCATTTGCAATTGCAAATGGACTTTTTTTATTTCTAAAAGCTATGCAAATTTGTTCTCTAAAATGAGCATATTAATTATCTTAACCAGATGAATTCATTTTTAGAAAAAGTCCTTGCAGACTTAGAGAATAACAATATAGATGTCATAACAACAACTTATGTTGTGCCGTCTAGACGTGTCGGTATTTTTTTGAGTAGGTATCTAGCGCAACGTATAGAAAAGCCTGTTTTTTTACCTAAAATTTATAGCGTTACAGAGTATATTGAACAGCTAGGTCAGGTAGAGATAGTCAATGATCTCGATTTATTACCCCTTTTTTATAAAGCTTATAAAAGTGTAGAAACAGAAGAAAATGTAGATAGCTTTGATGAATTCATAGGCTGGGCAACAACCATACTCAAAGATTTTAATGAAATGGATCGCTATCTAGTAGATCCAGAACAGTTCTTTAACTACCTAGGTAGTGTAAAGGAAATGGACCACTGGGCGTTAAACCAAAACCCAACTTTGATGGTGTCTAAGTATTTGAGGTTTTGGAAAAAACTCCATTTATACTATGACGCTTTCCAGCAATTATGTCTAGAAAATGAAACGGTGTATCAAGGGATGGCTTATAGGTTAGCTTTCGCGAAAGCGGAGCTATTCACCAACGACTCTACCAATAATAGCAAAACCGTTTTTTTAGGACTCAACGCACTCAATACTGCCGAATCTAATATTATACAAAAACTTTTAGAGGAAGATCAGGCCTTAATTTATTGGGATATAGATCAATACCTTATGGAATTGCCTTATCATGAATCTGGTAAATTCATACGCAAGTTTAAAAAAGACTGGAAGTATTATGATAAGAACGAGCTTAACATATATGGTAATGAATACCGGTCCAATAAGAAAATAGATATTCATGGTGCCGCTGGTAATCTTAGTATGATCCAGGTGGCAGTAAAATTAATGGAGCAAATACCTCAAGAAGAGCTAGAAGACACTGCCATTATTCTCGCAGACGAGAGATTGCTTTTACCATTATTAGACGCAATACCAGATAATATCGCACACTTTAATGTGACTATGGGACTGTCTCTAGACCAGTTGCCACTATCTGCTTTTGTGTATGATATTATTAAAATGCATACGGAGGCTACTGAAGATGGTTATTATTACAAAGGAGTGGTAAATATTCTAGAGTCTTCATTTGCCTTTGTTTTAATAGACAGCGACTCTCGCAAATTAGTGAAATACATTAAAGAGAATAATTTAATCTACGTGACTCCATCTAGTTTTGATGAGGTGATAGAAGATTCTATTCTCAATAAAATTATGACACCTGTTCATAATGTAGGTGAGCTTATTAAGTTGATAGAAAGTGTCCTTTTAGAGCTTAAGACTAAGTTATTACAAGAGGAGAATAGACGTCTAGAAATAGAACAATTATTAGGTATTACAGAGGTTGTGCAGAATCTATCTACCATAATAGATAATAATGAAGAGATAAAGGATCTTAAAACGGTGGCTTATTTATACAAGCAACTGGTTCCTTTAAAAAACCTAGATTTTATAGGAGAACCTGTACGCGGTTTGCAAATAATGGGGCTTTTAGAGACTAGAGCATTAGATTATAAAAATACCATTATGTTATCGGTAAACGAGGGGATTTTACCTGCTGGAAAATCTACAGCTTCTTATATCTCTAACGATATGAAATACCAGTTTGCACTGCCTACTTATTCAGAGAAGGATAGTGTCTATGCATATCACTTTTATAGATTGCTACACAGAGTAAATCATGCGGCATTTATTTACAATACTGAAGGTGATACATTAGGCGGTGGCGAGAAAAGTAGGTTCTTAACACAACTAGAAACAGATCCTAATTCTAAACATATAGTATCGCACCAGCATTATATTTTTAAAAATAGCGCTGTAAAAGAAGAATTAATAGTGGTAGAAAAAGAACCATCTTATTTTGAAAGATTACAACAAATAGCGAGTAGCGGTTTCAGCCCGTCTGCCTTAACTAGTTATGTGCGTAATCCTATAGATTTTTATGCTAGTAAGATTTTGCGCATTTCTCAAATGGAAGATGTAGAAGAAAATATAGCAGCAAATACCATGGGTTCTATCATACATGAGGCGCTGGATAAACTCTATCAGCCCTATGTAAATAAGATCTTAATTAAAGAAGATTTTGATAAAATTAAAAAACAGATAAAACAAGAGCTAGACGTGGCTTATCAAGAATGTTATAAGTCAGATTCTACTCCTCTAGGAAAGAATAAGATCATTTATGAAGTGTCACTGCATTATATCAAAATGATGGTGCAAAGCGATCTAGATCTCGTTATAAGCGGTAAGGAATTAATCATTAAAAGTGTAGAGCGCAAACTAGAGGCTGTTATTGATGTGCCCGAAATAGGCAAGGTGAAAATACACGGTATGGTAGACCGTATCGATCAGTTAGATGGTAAGTTGCGTATTATAGACTATAAATCTGGTGCAACGGCTAAGGGTAATGTAGGTATCGATCCAGAGAACTTTGATGTCATAATGGATGATTATGGAAAAGCTAAGGCATTTCAAGTACTCATGTACACATATTTATACAGCCATAATGAGCCTTTTACAGAAGCCAGTGCTGGTATAATAAGTTTTAAGAATTTTGATCAGGGCTATATTCCTTTTGGTTTTAAAGCCGGTAGATCTTATAAAGAAAAAATGATCGATGTTGCAGTACTTCAGGATTTTGAAGAAGTACTTTTTGTATTGATAAAAGAACTATTTAATAAAGATATTCCTCTAACAGAAAAACCTGTATGATAACCAGTAATAACAACATAGTAAAAGGAGAGAACAACCGTGATATACTTTTAGACTATGAATATGTAGAGTCTAGTACGCCTCTGCCAGTGGTAGTTTTTTGTCATGGTTATAAAGGATATAAAGATTGGGGCGCATGGAGTTTAATGGGTTCGGCTTTCGCCAAAGCAGGATTTCTATTCATAAAATTCAATTATTCGCACAATGGTGGTACGGTAGATCAACCTATAGATTTTCCAGATCTCGATGCTTTCGGAAATAATAATTATAGTAAAGAAGTACGCGATACTATTAGAGTATTAGACTGGATCGAGAACTCTCAGTTGCCTGTAGATAGTACTCAAATTAATTTATTAGGACACTCTAGAGCTGGTGGTATCACCACTATAGTCGCTGCAAAAGACAGCAGGGTTTCAAAACTAATTACCCTAGCTGCAGTAGCTAACTATGCAGAGCGTTTCCCAACAGGTAAAGCACTAGAAGACTGGAAGGAAAATGGAGTGATGTACATCAAAAATGGTCGTACCAAACAAGAAATGCCGCTTTTCTATCAGTTTTATGAAGATTTTGTCCAAAATGAGGAATCATTAACCATTTTAAAACAAGCAACAAAAATCAATCAGCCGCACCTTATTTTACATGGTGAGAATGATGAAACTGTTCTGGTAAAAGATGCCCAGGCCATTCATAAAGCGAGTCCCAACTCTCAATTAAAATTAATAAGAGAGGCTAACCATACACTGGGCGCATCACATCCTTGGGAATCTAGTTTATTGCCTACTCATTTAAGAGAAGCAGTGCAGTGTATGATGAATTTTCTGAGATGATTTTTTACCAAAATCTATAAAACAAAAAAGCCAAGGATGGAGCTCCTTAGCTTTTTCTAGTAGTCCAACATAACAATATAAAGGACTCTTTTCTATAATGTCTTTTCTCTCTATCTATTGTTAGAGAAGTGCAGCAAGTAAAAGTTAATTTAACTAGTTTAATATTGCTGGGGCGCAAATATAGTTCTTAAAGTTACTAGTTAAGGCTATTTTATAGAGATATTTAATCAGTTGCTGTAATAATTATAATCACACCTGGCGGTTACTCTTTAATTTAAGAATAGCGTGTAATCTATATCTGTAAGATGTAGAGTCTCCATAGGTTTAACGGTTTCTTCATTAAGGAGTGATTTAAGAAGCACGATTTCATGCTTATCAAACATCATAGTTAGATTTTGTTGAGTAGACGGTATGGGTATTTTACGTTTCATAGGCATGCGATCATGCTTTATCTCCCAATATTCTATCTCTATTTCATTAACATAGGCTCTTAAATTTTTGAACTGTTTTGGATATAATTCAAAATTCAGATTATTAAAGATAAGTTTATAGACCTTACATTCAGTGCAGTATGATAACTGTCCTTGTTTATTTTTGGCAAGTGTTTTTATTTTATTACACATAAGTCTATCGTTTAATAACAGTCTGTGAGCACCTGTCCTTTTTGTTCAAAAACACTTAAAGGTTTACCCAGCTGTTCTGTGGTTATTTTATTAATCGTGGCAAGTACATCATTCATCATGGCTAGCGATCCGCAAATCATGATGGGATTACCTTTAGATAGTAATGTTGCTATTTCTACCTTTTGTTCCCATATTTTGTCTTGTACATATTTTTTATCATTCTCTCTAGAATAAGCTAGCCTCACACTAGATAAGTATGCCAGTTTAAGATATGGCTGGTATAAATTAAAACTAGCTGTACTACGTCCTCCCCAAAATAAATGCTGTTCTATTTTGCGATTTGTTTTCTCGTTGATCATACCTAAAAATGGTGCAATACCTGTACCATTAGAGATCATTAGTACTGAGGAGACTTTTTTAGGTAGATGAAATCTTTCATTTTGCTTTACATAAGCTTCTATTGAATCACCAACGTTTAATTCATTGAGATACGTAGAGCAAGCACCTCGATCGTGTTTTTTAATACTTAATAATATGTAATTATCTATTCTAGCGATAGAATAGGCACGCGGCTTAGTTTCACCTGGCGGCAAAATGTATAATATATCTCCAGACTTATATTTTAATTTTTTATGAGGCTTGATGCGTAATAAAAAGGTATCGTCTTGATTTAATGTAGTGCACTCTAAAACCTTGAATTGGCAATAAGTAGGTTCATTAGAATCGATGTTTTTTAAAGTTATACCGGTTTGCTTTTCATAATTTTCTAACCATTTTTCAATTTCTTTAGAGTCGTTATCATTTATTTTATCTAGTGATAACATGGGTGTAAAACCAGCTCGTTCTTGTAGAGCTGTGTCTACCTCTACAGCATATTTGCAAAAGTGATCATAATCTTTAGAGCCAAATCCTAAGACTGCAAATCGTATAGAATTAGGTTGTTCTATTGCAGTTAATCTTTGTGAAAAATACCTCGCATTAGTAGGTGCATCACCATCGCCATAAGTGGCTGTGAATATGATAATTTGGGTAGCTTTCTCATAGACGCTGTATTCGTTTAGAGAGCTTAGATAAACTTTTTTACCTTGTTGAGATAATTGATTTGATATCGCTTTCGCGAAAGCGAATGTATTACCACTTTCTGATCCTACTAGAATTACTATTTCTGCATCTTCTTTATTTGCTAGAGCTATAGTTTTCACCGATTTTTTGCGTCTTTTTAAGTACATCGCAATACCGGAGAAGATGAAGAATAAAATACTAGCACTAGAGATAAGTAAAATTACAGACCAGATGATGCTACCACTTCCTGTGTGCAATGTCATACTCCACTGTGATAGAATATGTGAAAATGGATGCGGTACCTCACTTATGATCTCACCAGAATATTGATCTACTAAAAGATCACGATCATGTAAGGTAATCTCAAAATAATCCAACTGGTCCTCAGAAAAAGGAAAACTAAGTTGGTCTATTTGCGACATTTTTAAATTTTGAAAAAACGGAATATCGATTAACTCGCCACTAGATAGTTCTATAGAAGGTTCTTTACTCCAGTCATGTTCTATGGAAAAGCTAGGCGTTAGATCAAACTTCTCTGCGCTTAGGTAGACGCCCGTTGCTGCTATAATAAGAATAGGAAATAACAACCACCTACCTAAAATGATATGATAACGCTGGTTAAAATCACGTTCTTTAATCTTTCCATATAATTTAAGAAAACCGCCCTGACGTTGCATTAATAATAAAATACCAGTGAAGGCGATAAAACAAAGAAGTAAAGAGATGATACCTACAAATATGCGCCCTGTACTTTTTAAGAACAAAGATCTATGTAGGTTAGTAGTCCATATATAAATAGCGGCTCTCTCTATTACTGGTCCTAATGCCGCTCCAGTTTCTGGATGTATATAAACATCTTTACTAGTTCCATCTTCTGTAATAACTGACGCTATTACATACGAGTCTGCAGTTACTTTTATGGATAGTACTTCTTCATTAACCTCTTTTAATTGAGTAAGTGTAGTAGCTAGTGAAACCTTTTCTAAATCTACCACATGATAATTTTGTGCAGCATTAGAAATAGGTTCCATAGCGAGTACCACACCAGTAACTGATGCGACTATCAAAAACAAAGAAGAAAATAGCGCGAGTAGTAAGTGACTATATCTCCATAAAGAAAGCGTCATAAAATATAGGTTACTGTGGCATTAATCGTACATAACGTATAAAGCCAGTTCCTTCTTTTTTACCTTTTAAATTTGATGTAGTAAGTTCAAATTGAAGATCTTGAGCATAGTATTCTTGATCTTCTACCGCAGTTTCAAAACGAATGCTGTAACCCTTATCTATTTTATCTTTAGGCAAGTTTATAACACTTACAGTACGCTCTCCACCACTTATGGTAGCACCAGATATAGCATCTATATTGGGACGGTGTTTACCGTAGAATTTCCACCATTGTCCTAGCTCGCTGTACCACTCATTATCTTTACCTTGTACATAGATAGTCTCTTCATATTCTCCTGCAGGATTAAGAAGAGAGATAACTACATAAGCACCTTCTCCTGTATAATTCTTTAACTGGATCATGCATTTATAGCTGGATTTTTCTACTGGTGAGATAAAACTGATTAGTAAAAAAGAGCTTAATATAAAAACTGGAAATACTTTGAAAAGTGTCTTCATTATTTAAGGAAATTTAAAGAGGTGTTATTCTTTTGAAGAATTTCATTTTCCATTGCTAGATCATAAACAGATTCTTCAAAATCTGTAGTAAGTTTTGTGTCTGCGCCTTTATCGATAAGGTATTTAATGACCTTATCATCTTTTGCTTTCATTGCTGCGATGTGTAAGGCAGTTAGACCTTCTTCATTCTTTTTATTAATGTCTATTTTAAGATTTTCTAGCAATTGTATAAGCTTTAAATCATTCTCACCTGCAGCAATATGATATAAAGTATTACCGCCAGATTGCGTTGCAGTCATAGACACTTTTTTACTTTGTAACAATTTCATTTTTGTTGTAAAGTCTTCTACATTTCTAGAATTATAAGAATGAACTAAATAATAAGCCAAGGTATTGCCTTTATTATCTTTTACCTGAGCGTTTGCTTTATGAGCTAATAAAAACTCAACAACTGCTGCTTTATTCCTACTTACCGCCATAGTAAGTGCCGTGTTACCAGCACTATTATGTGCATTTATGTCGGTTACTTTTTTAGATAAAAACTGTACTACCTTTAAGTCATTACTAGATGCAGCATTCATAAAAGGAGAATTTCCGTTATCATCTTTTAGGTTTACATCTACACCGTGGTCTAAGAAATAAGTAAAAAGATCTAGATCTTTGTTTCTATAGGAGATGCTGTGTAACGGATTACGTCCATTATCACCTGTTACGTTTACTTCTATCCCTAGATTTTCTAAAAACGTATATACTTCTTGAGTGTTTTGATAGTTACGCGCACCACTACTAGCCATAAGAATAGCATTACCACCTTTCTTATTAGTTGCTTTAAAGTCTACACCTTTGTCTATAAGTAATTTTAAGAAAGAAAGATTTCCTTTTTTTGCAGCATAATGAAAGATGTTGTTACCATGATTATCTACTGTTTCTAGCTTTAAACCGTATGATAAAAAAGTAGATAGTTCTTTTTCGTTTTCTAAATGTGGTGCAAGAGCTAGTAAGATAGTTGCTCCTTCTTCATTTTTCTCATTTACTATATCAACACCGTGATTTTTAAAAGCGTCATAAATAGCTGGGTCCTTAGTGCCAGCATTTGCAGCAAACATAAGAGGTGTGTTTCCATGACTATCAGGTTGTGTAACAGAAGAGCCTAGCTTTAATAATTGCTTTACGATAGTTACATTACCAGAATAGGCAGCCCAGTGTAAATAATTACGACTGTCATGAGTTTTCTTATTAGGTATATTTCCTTCTATAGATAGAAGGTGTTCTATAACATCATTATTTGCATGACGTATAATTGCACATACCGTTGCGTCAAAACCGTTCTGATTCATCGACACTGGGTCGTTTCCTTTTTCTATTAATGATTTGACCTCATCGAGACTGGGATTTGTTTTCCAGAAATCACCAGAATGGAAAGTATTTTGTTGAGCAATAGCGCAATAACCTATTAGTAAGAATGCCAGTTGTACTAGAATATTTTTCATGGGGTTTTATTTTTTTACAAATGATTCAATAATTGGGTCGATTTGTTCTTTCTCTGTTATGTCATCATCAAAAAGATGCTTGTAAAGAACTTTGTTATCCACTTTTTCTTCTAGAGTTAGGTCTTTATTACGAGCGTATACATTATCCCATTTTGCTCTTACTAGTTCCCACTTTGCTGTGTTTTCTTTCCACCAGTTTGCAGCAGCTTTACAGCGGCTGTCATCCACTTTTACATAAGTGTTATAACCTTTTTCTTTGGCTAGAAGTACATCTTCTTTTCCTTCTTCTCTAATTATCTTATGATTATCCTGGTCGTGTAACCAGCCATACTCTGTAATTTCTTGCCTGTTACCTCTTAGTAAAACATTATAATCACTACGTGTAGTGTATTCTCTTCTTGCCAGTGGCGCTGGAGTAGTGTTTTCCCAATAACTCTTACCATCTACATGCACCCATGTAGAACTTCCTTCATATCTAGGGCTGTCATCTACCTGATATACTTTTTGTGTCCACTGTCCTGCAACATCGCTTTTTGATTTATGCTCATAAACCCATTTGTTGTTTGCATCAAATGTGTATAAATCTTGATTTTCAAACAGCCAGTCCTGTCTCCAGTGTTTGATAATCATAGGCTCTGCAGGGTTACCTACTTGTAATAAGTGCTGTATTTGAATTTTATCCTCTTCATCAGTTACTAACTGTGCCCATTCTAGTGCTTTATCCACTTTAGTTGCAGACGGTTTATAAAGAGAGTCGTTAGAATAATTAAAAGTTTCTGTAAAATTAAAGGTCACTTCATAACAACCACACATGTCTTTAATGGCTGTAAGATCTTTTTGTTTTTTGTCTTGCGCAGTGGCAAATAGGACAGTGAATAGGGTTAGTAATGTAAGATAGCTAGTTTTCATTTTGGATTTTTTGTGAATATTATTCTTTCGCAAAAATACTTATATTAATTCATTCTAAATAATAATAAGCTATATATTTGCGCTTTATTAAGAATGATTCTAAGTAGTGATATGTGTAAATATTTGTTTATAAGTGTATTGAGTTTTCTCGCTTTCGCGAAAGCGGTAGCCCAACAAACTGTAATCGACTCTACAGCAACAGAGAAGCTAGAAGAAATAGTCCTTACAGCAACACGTACAGAGAGACAATTATCTTCTTTACCGTTACCAGTGACTCTTATTTCTAAAAAGAACATTTTACAATCGGGAACCATACGTCTAGATGAAATTCTTAACGAGCAAACAGGTATCATAACCGTGTCTGATGAGAGTGGTTTTGAAGGTGTACAAATACAAGGAATATCTTCAGACTATATCCTTATACTAGTAGATGGTGTGCCGCTAGTAGGGCGCAGCGCAGGTAATTTTGATCTTAGTAGAATTACAGTAGGTAACATCAAACAAATAGAAGTGGTTAAAGGTCCGGCGAGTAGTCTTTATGGTAGTGAAGCGCTAGGTGGAGTGATTAACATTATTACTGAAAAGCTTAAAACTGAAAAATTAAATGGAAATGTTTCTTATAGATTGGGCAGTTTTACACAACAGGATATTAATCTTGACGTAAAAAAACGTTTTGATAAACTGAGAGTAGGCTTTTTTGCAAATCGTTTTTCTAGCGAGGGTTATGACTTGAATTCAGAAACCGTCGGACAAACGGTTAATCCTTTTGAGAATTACACCTTTAATACTCGGCTATATTATGACTTTAATGAAAATCTATCTCTGTTTACCTCTGCTAGATACTATGATCAGACCCAAGATGCTGGATTTACTTTTGAAGATATAGAATATCAAGGCGATAGCAAAGAAAAGGAATGGAATGCGCACGCACGATTAGATCATAAATGGGATGAGAAGCTCTCCACATCTTATGAGTTTTATTATACTAATTATCGTGCAAATGAGCAACTAGAAGATCCTATAGAAGAAGATACTTTTACCGAAAGTGATTTTAATCAGACTTTAATACGTCCTGAAATAAGAGCAAATTATAAGTTAGAATCGGCTGGCAACATAACAGCTGGTGTAGGGTACCAACTAGAATCGCTGGATAGAACATATTTTGACGAGCGTGTAGATTTTAACTCGCAATACGTTTATGGACAGTATGATGTAAATCCTACAGAAAAATTAAATGTTATAGCAGGTGCTAGATTTGATAACCATTCAGAGTACAGTAATCAATTTAGTCCTAAGCTGGCTGCGAGATACCAACTGAGTGAATCTATAGCAGTAAAAGCATCTGTAGGTTATGGATTTAAAGCTCCTGATTTTAGACAGTTGTATTTTGATTTTACAAACTCGGCGGTAGGATATACGGTTTTAGGGTATAATGTTGCGATAGATAAATTAAATGACTTGCAAGCGCAAGGTCAGATTCTAGATGTGGTTGTGCCACTTAGTGAATTAGATGATCCACTGGAGGCAGAAAGTAGTGTAGGTTATAATCTAGGCATGACCTTTAAAAAAGGAAAGTGGAATTCAGAGCTTAATTTTTTCCGTAATGATTTTGAAAATTTAATTGATACTAGAATTATAGCACGTAAGAATAATGGTCAAAATGTCTTTAGTTACGTAAATTTTGATGAGATATATACTACTGGCTTAGAGGTAAATACTAGCTATAAAGTTTCAGAAGCTATTAAATTAAGCGCTGGTTATCAATTACTCTACGCATTTGATAAAACTCAAGAAAAAGCTATTGAAGATGGTAATGTATTTGTGCGCGATGCACAGACTAATCAGACCGTAGCGATTGATCGATCAGAGTATTTCGGTCTTGTTAATCGCTCGAGACACAACGGTAATTTTAAAATCTTTTATGACATTAAGAAGTATAAGGCAAACATTAACCTGCGATTGCTATACCGTAGTAAATATGCCCAATTTGATACCAATGGAAATGGACTCATAGACAGCTATGATACTAGTTTTATAGACGGTTATGTAACTACTAACATTTCTGCAAACAAGACCTTTTTCAATGATTTTAATCTTCAAGTAGGAGCAAATAACCTACTGGATTATAGAGATAACAACATCCCTACACAACCAGGGATTCAAGGATACATAAAACTTAATTATCAATTTTAACTATAAACAATTACCCAAAATGAAAACAGTCAACACACTTAAAACTATTGCTATCGCCATTCTTTTTTTAGGATTTGCATCTTGTAGCAGCGATGATGATGTAGCACCGGCAGCTATAGAATCTAATACGGTTTCTAATTTACCAGCACCACAAACTGGTGGTCAGGGACAAGAAATAGGAGGTGACTTTACCAAATTTGATTTTTCAACAGGATTAGAAACTACTAGTGATACAGAATGGGATATCGCTTTTAGAGGTACTACCATAGCTATCAATGGTGGAGTATCTACCGGTACTGCAGACGAGCCTGAAAGAAATGGGGACGCAGCAGCAGCTATTGCTACAGGAACATTTGCAAGTGTTGTCACAGCAGAAGGGTTGGTTTTTACTCAAGACACCAGTGCGGGCTACGCGATTCCAGCAGGTAGTGATAATGGATGGTATAATTATAACTTCATGACTAACGTAATCTCTGCTATTCCAGGAAAAGTATTAGTTATCAGAACTAGAGATGGTAGGTATGCTAAAGTAGAGATCTTAAGTTATTATGAAAATCAAGACACCACGGCTAGCAGTCGTTTTTACACTTTTAATTATGTGTACAATCCTAACTTAGGAGATACCTCTTTATAGATTTTAGTTTGATTAGTTCTTTAAAAGGCTCTTCTCGTAATGTAGAAGAGTCTTTTAATTATACCTGATCATTTCTATTATTCAAATATCAATTAGCTTCTAATAATTACATTTTTTAAACAATTACAATGGCGTGTATCAGCAGTTTTAAAATTATTAAAGATAGATTTACCGTCTTTTTAGAAGAAAACGGTCATCGTAAAACACCAGAACGATATGCTATTCTAGAACAGATATATAAATCTGAAGAGCACTTAAATGTGGATACACTTTTCTCAAAAATGATAGAGGAGAATTATAGAGTAAGTAGAGCAACTCTTTATAATACTCTAGATATCTTAATAGAATCACGATTAGTACGCAGGCACCAGTTCGGTGATAATGTGGCCTATTATGAAAAATCTTTTTTTGATGGAAAACATGATCATATTATCATGACAGATACCGGTGAGGTATTAGAATTTTCTGACCCTATGGTTCAAGAGATTAAAAAAACCATAGAAGAGGTTTTTGATGTATCGATAGATACTCACTCTTTATATTTCTATGCTACTAAAAATGAGAAATCTGATAATGAGGAGTAACTAAGAGTACATAATTCACTTTATTTTTAAATAGTCTAAATATAAACTTCTTGAAGTCAGGTATTTATATTGTTTCTAAATCTACTTGAGGCTATATTTGGTTAACTTAAAATCGAATATTATGTCTATAAGAATAGGAAACAGCTGTGTGAATTGTGAGAATTTAATGGAGAATGAAAATTGTAAAGTCCACGGTGTTAAGGTAAGTACGAGTTACACTTGCGATAGTTTTGAAATGAAAGCGGCATTAAAAGACGATCCTAATTGTACATCTTGTGCTAGATATGAGGGGCCTACTTGTGCAAATCCACAGAAGGCAGCTCCAGGAATGCTATGTTCTCACTGGGCTCCACAAAATGCGCAAGCATAAAAATAAAATTTAATATTTATAAAACAGCAGCTGGTTCATTCAGTTGCTGTTTTTATTTATTTTCGTTTTTTAAGTTTTTAAGAAGTTTACCAGTTTAGGACGGTAACTAGATAAATTTAAAGAGCATCTAGTCATATTTAAGAGATTATCTTTGCTGTCTCGATGGCTATTCAAATCAACACTTCTCAAATACTTAAACTAGCAATACCGGCTATAATCGCAGGTATAGCAGAGCCTCTCATAAGTATTACCGATCTTGCAATAATCGGTAAGATGGATGGCGATACAACTAATGCACTAGCTGCCATAGGTCTGGTAGGTACATTTTTAAGTGCCATAATCTGGACACTTGCACAAACTAAAACGTCTATCTCTTCTATAGTATCTAATACGCTAGGAGCAAATCAGCTAGAAAAAATTAATGATTTGATACCGCAAGTGGTGTGGGTAAATATCATTCTTGGGATTTTTATTTATTTAGTCACCGCACCTATAGCTAGTTATATATTCACACTTTATAAAGCTCAGGGCGAGGTGCTTTCTATAGCTGCTAGTTATTATCAAATAAGAGCAATAGGTTTCCCCATGACGTTGTGCGCATTTGCAATTTTCGGAATATTTAGAGGGCTTCAAAATACCTCTTGGGCCATGATAGCAAGTCTGTCTGGCGCAGTAGTAAACATAGGTTTAAATCTTATACTGGTTTATGGTATTAAGGGTTTTGTCCCAGCTTATGGTATTATGGGTGCTGCATATGCTAGTCTCGCCGCACAGTTAGTCATGTTGTTAATAGCTATCTTCTTTTTGTATAAAAAGACCATTTTCAGCATGAAGTTAACGCTATGGCAACCTCATGAAAAACTGAAAAAACACATAGGTCTTACTGCAAATTTCTTTTTGCGTACCGTAGCCATTAATGTAGCAATCTACTTTTCTTATCGATTTGCAAATAGTTATGGGGTAGAAGAGGTGGCAACACACGCAGTTCTTATGAATGTATGGTTGTTCTTTTCATTTCTAGTAGATGGTTTTGCAAATGCTGGTAACGCTATAGGAGGTAAGTTATTTGGTTCAAAAGATGCCGATTCTCTCAAATATCTAGCAAATAAAACCACTCTTTATGGTGTTGTTATGGCGGCTATTCTAGCTGTTATTTGCACCATATTATATCCTTATTTAGGAACACGTTTTACAGATGACCCTGAGGTGCTAGAGATTATTGCAAATTCCTTTTGGATCGTGCTACTCATGCAGCCTATAAATGCAGTTGCTTTTGTTTACGATGGTATATTTAAAGGTTGGGGAGAAGCTTCTTACCTGCGCAATCTATTGTGGATTCTTACGGCATTAGTATTTTTACCTGTTTTATTTATTCTAGACTATTTTAATAATAACCTTCATGCCGTATGGTTTGCTTTCTTTGCATGGATGATAGGTCGCGCCGCTGTCTTGTACTTTAAATTTAAAAGTAAGGTGGCTGCGATGGTAATGGAATAGTTTCTTATTTAATGAAATATAGTTGGTGTTAATTCCGCTTTCGCGAAAGCGTACACCACTTAATCCTCATTTAAACTCATTATCTTTGCGCCATAATTATAGCATATGCAAGCGTTATTAATAGAGGACAATACATTCTTAGATATCATAGGGTTTTTAGGTGGCTCAGGACTTTTTTTAGTATTGGGTTTACTTCTCATTATCATAGTGATTTACAATAAATACAAACGTAAAGGATGAGAAAAGTACGTATTACAAAAGAATTTACATTTGAAACTGGTCATGCACTTTATGGTTATGACGGTAAATGTCGCAATGTACACGGCCATAGTTATAAACTAGCTGTGACGGTAATCGGTACACCTATTGCAGAAGAAGGTCATGTTAAACGTGGTATGGTAATCGATTTTGGTGATTTAAAAACGATCGTGAAAGAAGAAATCGTAGATCCATTTGATCACGCTACTGTATTTAATAAAAACACGCCACACGTAGAACTAGCTAAAGAATTTTCTGATCGTGGGATGAGTATTATTTTAGTAGATTATCAACCTACCAGTGAAATGATGATCCTTGATTTTGCTGATAAAATTAAAACGCGTCTTCCAGAAAATCTAGAGTTACATTCTTTAAAATTAAGAGAAACAGAAACGGCATATGCAGAGTGGCATGCCGCAGATCAGTAGGTTTGAATTGAGAATATTAAAACATATAAACCTACTCACACTTGGTATATCTTTGATATTATCTGTAGTTGGTGCTTTATTTATTCTAATGATCATGGTAATAGTAATGCCATTAAATTATCAAGATGTATTGATAACAGAAGGAGCTAATAATTCTAATCTTTTAGATGATTTATTAATATTCTTACCTCTTGTAATAGTGGATATTACATTGATTTGTTTTATCGTTCAGACAGATAGTGCCAAAAAATTACAACAAAGAAACTCTCTTATATTAACCCTAGTGGTATTTACAATCACATATGTCCTTTAAAAATAAAAGAAAGTCTTAGCAACTAATTTGATCAATCCAGTGATTAATCTATACGTTGCAACGATGGTATTAGGCTTTTTTTCTTCTAAGTAATTTGCTTCCATAATACTGTTTTTTAAGGGGATTGCGAATATGTAAATTATTCTCCTAAAACAGCTAAAAAGCAATAATTATTCGATAAAATACAATGTTTGATATATTTTACTATATGTTGAGTATAAAAAAAGCTCCTTAAATCTAATTGATTTAAGGAGCTTTTTATTGATCAGATTTTTATTAACCAATTGATATTTGATCTTGACATTTCACATATTCCAATACCAACTTTAGAATCGGAATAGCTCAGCACAAATTTTGGAGGTTTTGAATTAGTGAACTTTTCAAATACGTTAGTTAAACCTATCCAATGCAGATATAGGTTCTTAACTTCTTGTATTTCCATTAATGCAGATTCCTTCGTTATATTACCTAAATCTAAAGCTCTACTAAATCCGGTAATAATAAGCTGATCTTTTGATCTAATAGATATTTTTACTCCTTGAATTAGTAATACACCACCGGTAGTAGCTAGATTAACGGCAGATGTTATTCTCTTCTTCAAGTTTTTAATTTCTTCTGATGTATAAGTATTTTGTAGTTTTTTATTATAAAATTCAATGATCTTCCCATGTCCTATAACATTTTTACCTTCACAGAATTTAAAAGTATCATCTATATTAAGGTTTCTTAGTATACCATAATAAGTTGCTAAAGCTATTTCTGCAACAACTGTCTCTCCAGGCTCAACAGATTCTTGATTAATGAATTTTTGAGCTCCAGAAGCTAAAAAGCCAGGTATGTTATCAAACTCAATGTGTGGTCTATAACCACTAACAGCGTTTGTTGACCTTCCACCTTGTTCAGATGTCTTATAAGTAAGTAAAGCCTTAAAATCTGTTAGTTTGGTCATAGTAAATTGAGGTTACTTCTTCATTTTAGGTAACATTTTTTCAATACCGTCATTTTCTCCTACAGTTACCTTACTGCTTCCTAGAATAGTTACTTGACCTACGGTAAAATCACTTTCTGTTGCTTCAAAGATGTTATCTACGTATTTCTGTGGGTTGCGATCTATGTATGGAAACCAGGTGCTGTGAATTTGTATCATTACTCTATGTCCTTTTTTAAACGTATGTAAGATGTCTTGTAAAGGGAAATTCACTTTGGTCTTCTTTCCTTCTTTAAAAGGTTCTGGTTTAGAAAAATCATTTCTAAATCTACCTCTGAAGGTTTCTGCACGCACGAGTTGCTGGTAACCTGCTAGAGATATGCCTTTAGGAGTATGCGCACCATTAGGCTCGTCATCTGGATATACGTCTATTACTTTTACTATAAAATCTGCGTCTGTAATATTATTTAAGATCACTTCGAGATTTGCCTCTATCTCTCCAGCAAGTCGCATGTCGTTATCTAACACTTCTGTCTGGAAGGTAAGTACATCTGGTCTTCTAGATGCATGACGCTGGTCGTCTGTCATGTAAGCTCTAGGTGTAAATGTAACTGGTGTAATCTCGCTTCTAAAAGGTACTGGTTTCATAGGGTCACTGGTATAAGTGAATTCCTGTTTTTTATCGCCAGCCTTGTTGATTAATAACTCACCATTATTTCCAAAACCAAAAGAAATTTGTTCTTGTTGTGGTGGCCATTGTGTAAATTGATCCCATTTTTTTGCACCAGTATCAAACATGTATGCTTCTGGTAACTGTGGGTTTTTCTTTCCTTTTAAATGATGCTCAAAGAAAGGAGTTTCAATGTTTTTCTGGTAAAAAGTAGAAATACTATCACCGAAGTGAATGTGATTCACCATTTGCTTACCACGTTCTCTAGCCCAGTTACCATGACTCCATGGTCCCATAACTATCATGTTGTTTTTGTTACTAGGGTTCTTACTTTCTACACTTTTATAAATGTTAAGTGGTCCATAAAGATCCTCTGCATCAAACCATCCACCTACAGTCATTACGGCATGGTTAACATCATCAAAATGATTGATTATAGCACGCTTTTGCCAGAATTCGTCATAATTAGGGTGCTCGGCAACTTGTTTCCAGAAAAAGTTATCTGGAAATATGTTTTCAGTGACATTTTTAAGTGGTCCTATTTTCATGTTGAAATCATAACCATCTTTCATGTTTCCTGCTGCACGTAATTTATCCCATTTATCACTATACCAGCTCTCTGAGGTAGGCTCTGACTGATAACCGAATAATGGGTAAGCCATTAAATAACTTTGCAATGTTGCTCCCATGTGGTGAAAGTCGTCAAAGAAAAAGTCTGCAATAGGTGCTTGTGGTGAAGATGCCGCTAGTGATGGGTGAGCTTCTGGTAATGCAGCTGCAGTGTAATGTCCTGGATAAGAAATACCCCACTGACCTACTTTTTTATTATTGTTAGGTAGGTTATTTACGAGCCAGTCTATAGTATCATAAGTATCACTACTCTCGTCTATATCTTTTTTATTAGTTACATCATTACCAGGTATGTGTGGTCTCATGTTATCATAATCTCCTTCACTCATCCATCTACCTCGTACGTCTTGATATACAAAGATGTAACCTTCTTCCATCATGAATTTGTTAGGCCCTAGAGATGCTTTATACTTGCCTTCTCCATAAGGTCCTACACTATATGGTGTACGTTGCATCATGATGGGATATTCCTTTGAGGTATCCTTAGGTGCGTAGATGACGGTATATAACTTAACACCATCTCTCATAGAGATATGTTGCACCGTTTTTGTGTAATTTTCTTTTACGTAGTTGGATCTAGATTGCGCTTTCGCGAAAGCGAAACTAAAAACAGCTACTACAACGAGAATGTAATTTTTCATGTTTTATATTTATGAGATGCTAAATATAGCAGTTAGGTATAAAAAAAGGCTTTTTGTTAAGAAAGCCTTAATATAATTTATGTGTTTATTTTACCAGATCAATACACGATCTTCTGGTGCGATATACATTCCATCTTCTTCTTTGATATCAAAAGCATCGTAAAAAGCCTGAATGTTTTGAAGTGGTACATAGCCACGGTACATACCTGGCGAGTGTGTGTCACCTTTAATACGCTGCTTTAAAGCTTCATCTCTCATCTTAGTACGCCATACAGTTGCCCAACTCAAAAAGAAACGTTGTTGTTGCGTGTAACCATCGATATCTGCAACTTCTCCTTTATCTTCTAGCCACATGTTAAGACCGTCATAAGCTGCGTTTACACCACCTAAATCTCCTATATTCTCTCCTAGTGTATAAGCACCATTTATGTTTACCCCAGGAAGAACCTCGATAGCACTATACTGTGCAGCAAGCTCACCACCTAATTCTTCAAATTGCTTAATGTCGTCTTCTGTCCACCAGTTTACCATGTTACCGTTAGCTGCAAATTTTGCACCGCTATCATCAAAACCATGAGAGATCTCATGACCTATAACAGCTCCCATACCACCAAAGTTTACAGCAGCGTCTGCCTCATAATTATAGAATGGAGGTTGTAAAATAGCCGCAGGAAAAACGATCTCGTTATAATAAGGATTATAATAAGCATTTACAGTTTGTGGAGACATGAACCATTCTGACTTATCTACCTTTTCACCCAACTTACTCATGTTATCCATGTAATTGTATTCTTGAACAGCTAGCATATTGTCAAATAAAGTACCACCATCTTTAGGGCTTTTTATTTGCATTTCAGAATAGTCTTTCCATGTATCTGGATAACCGATTTTAATGGTCATACCGTTTAACTTTTCGATAGCTTTGGCTTTAGTTTCTGGGCTCATCCATTCTAGTCCATTGATACGTACTTCATAAGCTTTCTTCACGTATTCTATCATTTCCTTTGCCTTAGCTTTTGCAGCAGGAGGAAACTTCTCATCTACATACAGTTGACCTAGTGCTTCTCCTAATGTACCGTTTACAGTAGCTAGTGCACGTTCATTTTGTGCTTTTTGTTCTTTAGCACCACGCATTGTTTTGCTATAGAAATCAAAGTTTGCATCTTCTAAGTCTGTAGAAAGCATGTTAGAAGCGTCGTTAATCATGCTCCACTTCATGTACTTTTTCATGATCTCTAGGTTAGAAGTTTTCCACATAGAGTTCAATGCTTTGATATAATCTGGCTGACTTACAATAAGGTTATCAAAGTCTTTCATTCCAGCTTCTTTGAAGTAAGTTCTCCACTTTATAGCAGGGGCAATTTTCTGAAGACCACTTACTGCCATAGGATTGTAAGTTTTTTTAGGGTCTCTTCTAGTTACCTTATCTAATCTCGGTACTGCCATAGATTTTTCAAAAGCAACTATTTCACTTGCAGTAGCAGTAGCTTTTTCTTGCTCCATACCAGTCATGGCTAGCATTCTAGCGATGTGCATCTCATATTTAGAAAGCTTTTCTTTACTGTCTGCATCTTCTCCTACATAATACTCACGGGCCATACCTAGAGAACCATTACCTAGTTGAGCTACATTCATATCAGTATCCATAGCATCTGCTCCTACACCTACAGAGAAAAATGCATTCAGTCCTTTTTTACCTAATTCTGCTTTTACAGTAAGTAACTCTTCTAATGATTTAATACCTTCTATTTTTTCTAAATAAGGTACTATAGGCTGGTAACCTGCTTTATTACGAGAGTCATTATCCATAATACTCTGAAAAACATAAACCGCCTTTGCCTGGTCAGATGTAGGATCTAAATCCTTGTTATTCATTGCTCTATCTAGTATAGCAAGCACGTCTGCATCTGTGTCTTTTCTCAATTTATTAAAACCACCCCATACGGTCTGGTCTGCTGGGATTTCTGTAGAATCTATCCATACACCGTTTACAAAACGATAAAAATCATCTTTAGGAGATACGTTTTTATCCATGTAACCTAACTCTAGGCCAGGTTGTTCTTTTGCTTCGACGGCAGTAGTTGTAGGCGTGTCTTTACACGATACCATGGTTACCATAGCTGTTGCAGCTATTAGTAAAGAGGATTTAATTTTCATTTTTTTAAGTTTAGTTATTTTAATTCCTTGGAATGAAATTAGTAAAGCAAAATATCAAAATTATTTCTTCTATTTGTTAAGTATTTGGTAATGGATTAAGATGGTTGTTGTTCTCGCTTTCGCGAAAGCGGAAACAAAAAAAAGACTCTTCTATGTAGAAAAGTCTTTTTAAATGGAAGTGATGTAATTCTTTATTTTACCATGAGTTTTTTAGTTACTGTACCTGATGTGGTGGTTATTTTAATAAAGTACATACCTATCGCAACACCTGATAAATCTACATCATGAGATGTACCAGTATTGTTTTTACGAGAGGTTATTCTTTTACCACTTACATCGTATACATCATAATCAAAATCTTGTGCATCATTCCAGCTGATGTTGAACATGCCTGAAGACGGATTAGGATATATGGAGAACATGTCTTCTATAGATGTAGTGTCGTTACTCAAAATCCCATTGATTACAAAATTATCAACTACTGCACCTTCACCAGTTACTGACTGGTCTGTTCTAAGGACATATCTAAATACTACTTGAGGAAAACGGCGTAAGAAGTTAAGCGATATGTCATAATTATTTAAGGTCGCTGAGGTGCCAGTCCATTGTGCACCTATACAGTTGAAACAGTCATTTCTATTAGGTAATCTACTAGAGTTATACCAGTTAGGGTCGGTTGGGCTACCTAGAGTATTCCAGTTATTACCACCATCTGTAGAGTATTCCATATAAAGTAAATCCCAATTATTTTCTAGATCGTATGCCATGTCAAAGGATAACACAGGATTTTGAATACCAGTTAGATCATAACATCCAGAATATAAATAACTAGTAGAATTGTTACCATATTGCCCAGAAAGATTAGTTCCATAAACATTTGAGGATCCAGCTGTTGTACTACCTAAAACTGGACCACTTGCGGTACCACGTTCCCATAAGGAAGAAGTACTACCAGAATTAGAAACTAGAAATTCTCTATTTTCAAACTGATGAAGGTCGTTTATTACACCACTAGAGTTACTTAAAATCTCAATAGATTGATTATTGTTATTGATAAAAAAGTCGTTAGGTGTATTTATAGTAATATTAATAGCATGCGTGCCTGGACTTAGGTTAATACCTGATAAGGCTATAGAAGTTTGTCCTTGAGGAGCAATAGAAACCGTCATTTGTTGTGTAACAGTAGTCCCACGATCTATTATATAACTTATGTCTATGGAGTTAATATCATTGAGACCTGTGTTTTTTACAACCACCATAAGGTCATCTATACCACAAGAAATGTCACCTCCATTATTTTGAATTTCTACTAGCTGTATGTCAGAATTAGGTGCCGCTTGTTGTACTGAAGACTGCCATATACCTCTACCATAGGTAGCTGCTGTAAGCGTGTTGTCATTAATATTAACCTCTAGATCTCTTATGTTTACGTTAGGTAGGTTATTTGAATACAGCTCCCAAGAGTCTAAGGATTCATCATATTTATAAACACCTACTGTAGTACCTACATATAAAGGCTCATCTATACTTGACCCTTGATGTGCTAGTGTGTTTTTACCTAGATTAGGAAGGTTACCAGTAATATCTATAAAATTACGACCTTGATTATTGCTTTTAAATACACCACCGTTAGAAAAACTAGTGGCTACATATATTATAGAGCCGTCGTTAGCATTTACCTCTATAGCAGTAATATTATTATTAAAACTAGATACTAACGTAAAACTAACACCTGCATTAGTACTCAAATATAGATTTTGATCTATGCCTATAAGAATGTTGTTATCATTATTAGGATCTATCTCTAACACATCAATATTGTTACCGAATGATGGAGAAACTGCAGTAAAAGCTCCACCTGATACTTTGTATAAACTAGTATAGCCAGCATAAATAGTTCCTCTACTATCTGTTTTTAAAGGAGTAATCCAGTTACCTTGTTCTGGGCCGTTTACACTACTTGTTAGACTTGCACCGCCGTTAGTAGAAATGTATAAACCACCACCACGTTGTGTAAAACCATATCGTATTTGAGGGTTGTTAGGATCTATACCTGCCTCCATACCGTCTGCGCCATAATAATTAGTCCACGCATTTGAGCTTCTAGTAAAACCACCATTATCTTGTAATCCACCAGCGATGTCAGCACTAGATTGATTACCTACTGCAACTCTATAAAACTGTCCTATTTGAGCACCAGAAGTTAAATCACTAAAGCTACCGCCATCATTTGTACTTCTATAAATACCTCCATCAGATAGTACAAATAACTCATTGTTAAATTGTCTTATCTGGTGTATGTCTGCGTGGGTGTAACTTGCCTGGGCGCTATTGTTCCAGCTATTTACTTTAGAAAAGGAAGAACCTCCTGAGGTAGATTTCCATACATTTAAACATCCTGTGTAAATAGTTTCTGCATTAGTAGGAGAAACTTCTAGTGCTAGATCGTACCATCCTTGACTGTTTTCTAAGATATCTATATTGCTTGTATCTCTTCTAGTAAATGTGTTACCACTATTACCAGATCTGTAGACGCCTACCAAGTTTGCATTATTGTCTATAATGAGTAGGTATACATAATTAGGATTTGCTGGTGTAACACCTATAACAGATCTACCTTGATTAAAAGGAAGTCCAGAGGTTATCTGTGTCCAGGTATCACCACCGTTTGTAGATTTATAAAATGAACTTGTTGTAGAAAGGTAAATAGTATCCGGACTACCAGGTTTAAGTTTGATATCCTTTACATTTTCATTTAAGGTTCTAGTAAAATTTGTTCCAGCATCTGTAGATTTATAAAATCCATTACTAGAAGAGACGTAAATAGTGTTACTGTTAGTAGGGTCTATATAAACCTCGCTTATATTACCACCTCTAGTAAATACTAAATCTGTTGGGTTAAAAGTAGCACCTGCATCTGTAGATTTGATAAGTCCTATACTTTCTGTATCACCACCATCATCATCTCCAGTTCCTACATAAACTATATTAGAATTGTTAGGATCTATGGCAATTGCACTGGCACCTATTTCAGTTAAAAAGTCTGTAATAGGATTCCAAGTAGCCCCAGCATCTATAGATTTCCAAGCACCACCACCAGGTGCACCTAGATAATAAACATCAGGATTATTAGGATCTACAGCAACGGTATTTACACGACCCTGACCAGGTGACCATGAGCCAGCTTCTGTATAAGTAAATGGACCAGCAGGTACCCAATTTGAATTATCTACTAGACTATTTTTAAGTACATTACTGTTGATCTCGTTCTGTAAATCTATAGGTGTTTGTAGCGTTCCATCTGCTTTTACAAAAGCTTCAGATTTATTTACCCAACGCATGAAGGGTTTATAACCGCTACCTTTTGCATCTTTATCATGTATGGACCAGTAAGCATCTCCTGCAGCTTTTATTTCTTGATACGTAGGTTGTGATCCATTTTTACGCAATATTAGATCTTGCATCCATGGAGCATCTGTTCCTAATTGAGCAGCAGTAAATGATCCAATAGTAAGCACTAAAAAGGCAATGAAATATTTCATAGGGGTAACATTATAGATAATGCAATATAATGCTCGAATATCACGATTTCATAACCTTTTGGGTCAAAACCCTTAAATTATAAAGTTTTATAGTCTTTTATGGTCATTATAGTCAACAAAACATGTTTTTTATCGATGTCACCAATAGAAACAGAGTACTATTTTAGTACTGTTGTACAAGGTTAATTGTGAGTTTAGTACGAGAAGCATCGTCGGTTAGTCCTGGATTACGAGCATAAAGTGACGTGTTCAAGCCAAAATAAGTAAAACCGCCTACTGCTGGATTTACGTTAGACCAATCCCATAACCTACCTATAACATTAAAATTATAACTCTGGCCTGCAATAAGTTCTACATCTTTATGAAATACAGCCTGTCTAGATAAAGCAAAGAAGTTTATAGATCCATTGCCTCCAGTAGCTGTATCGTCTACAAATTTTGAAAACGTAGGAATAAGCTTTTCGGCAATGGTCGTACCGTCTATATCTAGACGTATAGAAGCTGTTGCAACATTTTCATCAAATTGATTTGTATTTCGAACTTGGGCAGCGCCAAAATAAGAAGTGACAGAAACTCTATATATACCTGTAGAAGGAACAATGATATTCTGGTCTAGTCCGTTAATGGGTATATCTCCTAGTGTATTAACCACATTTTGTGAAGTTTGGGTAAACTGTCTGCTCCATCCTTGTGTAAATATGCGAGTCCATTTATTGCCATCCCAATAGTAAAGGCCTGGAGTTACTGATGTATCATTACCGTTTATTGTTACGGTACTGGTATTATATATCATAAGCCCTATAGCTGGATTTGTTATAGTGACTTGGTCTATTGTAGAAGTTAAATTAATGCGTGGAATTAAAACCCCTTTATCATTGCTTTCCACCTGAAAAATAGCTCCTGCATCTAACGTGGACGTAGCTATGCCTACTTGTGCCTTAGATGTAAATGAGAATAAAATAATAAGAACACAAGAGTATATATAACTTGATTTCATAATTTAATTTTTTGAGATGATTACTTTTGTTCTACTAAAGAAATGGTTAGCTCTCCATACTGACCTTCACTAACTCCATTTGAACCTTCATAATTACTTGTGTCTTTTCCAAAATAACTCACATTTGTATTGTGACATAACCACTGACTGCCGGCCACTAAAAATTGATAACTAGTATTTGCCTCCAGATCAATATTATGAATTAATGTAAATTGATTACCTAGATTATTGAATTCTCCAGGTGCTTGAGGAATAAATTTAGATTCTGACATGGAATATGCCATTTCTAAAAAAGTACGGCTATTATCATCTTCTACTTGGTAGAGTCTAAAATCTCCTTGACAGGCCGCGTCAGAATTATTTATAGGATCACCTGCTGTATAATAACAAGTAACACTAATTTGATAGGTTCCTTTAAATGGTACTGTAAATCTTCCAGTATCGAGACCAGGAACAGGTAGCGCTTGTGAACTTACTAAGCCCATAAGCTCTGCTGTTTGTTTAAATTCTAGAGTAAATCCATTATTAAAAATACGTTTCCATCTAATACCATTAAAATAATAATATCCAGGAGAAACACTGTTTGAACTAGGTGTACTAGAGGTCGCAGTATTAAAAACAAAAAGTCCAGCTGCTGGATTAGTTATTGGGGTGACAACATTATCTGAGGCGACTAATGCTACTCGAGGTATAAGAATACCCTTATCAGTTGAGGTAACTTCTAATACAGCACTAGGATCTACACTATTTGTATTTACTCCTACTTGAGCATTTAAGTAGGTACCATTTATAAGGATAGAGATAAGACAGGAGATAATAAGTAATAGTTTATTCATAACTTTAAAATTGTTCAATTAAGGTAATTATTAAAGAGCCTCTGAATGCTTCATTCTGTTGATTGGATCTTGTAAATCCATCAGAATCTCTACCAAAATAACCTGTTGTAGATGTGTTGTGAGCATTCCATTCTCTACCTTTTGCAGTGAATCGATAACTATCAGAAGTATTTGCTTCAAAATTAAAAGTGTACGAGACTTGTTGCCCTAAAGTGTCAAAACGAGTATTGTTTCCTAAATCAAGTGATACAGCAGAAACAAAACGTTCCTTAACTATAGTAGGTGTTCCATTTACTTCCATTTCTAATGCAAGTGAGCCTATAGAAACTCCATCTCCATTACCAGTTTGTGGACCTGCAGAATAATATCCATTACCTGAAATCTTATAAATGCCTGCATAAGGAAATGTAATAGTTCCTGTATCTAGACCTGGTAATGCAATAAAAGTGTTCGGATTATTGTCGGTAAGAACCTCGGCAGTTTGTTTAAATTCTAGACGGTAGCCCTCGTCGTGTAATCGAGCCCATTTTGTGCCTTCATAGTAATAAAAACCTGGAGAGACTCTATTTAGACCGTTGATGGTAGTAGCAGTATTGTAAATTAATAAGCCAGTTGCGGGCTTAGTTTCACCTACTTTGAGAGTAATAGTACTAAGATCTTGAGAGCCAGTGAGAGAAATCCTAGGAATAAGGACTCCTTTATTTAAAGAGGTAATATCTAGTATAGAACTTTCGTCAGGGGTATTTGTGTTGATACCCACTTGAGCATGGAGTGTGGAAATAGAAGTATATGAAATAAACAGAAATAATATAAAATAGATACGCTGCATAAAGTTATGTTTTAGATTCATGTCTGTGACATAATCTTATTTTTCTTCATGACAAGTAGGTTTTTATTAGGTTAATAATATAGACCACCTTAATCATGGCAATTCAAATTGCTGTTAGCGCAATGTAATTACCATGTATCACGATTTCATAACTAAACATTCAAAACACATGACATAAGTATCACGTATAATGAATGTTCAAATGCAATATTTATTTTTTATTCATCTATTAATATCCAGTCTGCTTACCTTTTTTATCTCTAGATAAGCCTTCTTGCATCCATGTAGGTTCTGTAACACCTTTAAGATAATGATCAAAGAACTGCATCATTCTAACAGACAGATCCCTTTTGTTTTTCATCTTACGTAGATTGTGAGCCTCGTTATTATAAACTAGTAACCATGACGGTTTTCCTAATCTGCGCATACCCATAAACATTTCTATACCTTGATAATACGGTACAGCACCATCTGCATCATTGTGCATCATTAATAAAGGAGTCTCTATTTTAGGGATTTGAAATAATGGAGAGTTTTCTATATAGAGGTCTAATCCGTCCCAAAGGTTTTTTCCTATTCTGGTTTGTGTTTTTTCATATTGAAATGCTCTACTTAAACCGCTGCCCCATCGTATACCTCCATAAGCACTAGTCATATTTGATACAGGTGCGCCAGCCATGGCTGCAGCATATTTGTTAGTTCTAGTAACTAGATATGCCGTTTGATAACCACCCCAGCTTTGCCCTTGTAAAGCCATTTTGTTAGAATCTACATAGCCTAATTTTTCTACAGCTTCAGTTCCAGAAATGATACAATTATATGCACTTTGCCCTGGGTGTCCATCTTTGTAAACTATGTCTGGCACAAAAACTATATAATCATTACTAGTGAGGTAAGAAAAATTAACGGTGCTTGCACTAGGTAATGGAGATTTATAATCGTGCAATCTTTCAGAATATTTCTCGTAGAAATAAACGATCATAGGATATTTCTTCTTTGGGTCAAAATCTTCTGGCTTATAGATCAACCCTTCTAACGGCACGCCATTATATGCATTCCATTCAAATAATTCTACGGTTCCCCATTTAAAGTCCTTCTGTTGCGGATTTATATCTGTGAGTGTTTTTTTAACTTGAGTATTTACGTATTCCACATCTGGATAATCTGTAAAATTACCAGATCTTATTAATAAGGTGTTTGAGTTTTCCGCTTTCGCGAAAGCGGTAACATTACGATCACTTACCTCATAAAGAGGCTCGATACCATTTGCACCTAGTGTCATTATAGAATTTGCTTTTGTGCGATGGTCAAAGGCAGCAAGGATCAATTGATCATTTAAGTAAGTCGCCTGGTCGCGATGTTCTCTGTCTAGGTTTTCTGTTCGGTAAGTAATTTTATTTTGACGACCTGTTTTAGTTAGGTTTTCTGGTGGTAAAACACCATTTACATCGAGTCTCCATACGTCATATTTATCATATACTAGTGCAAAACCGTCTTTATCAAAACCTCCAAAGCCATGAGCATTTGCTAGTGCAGGGTGGTCATCATCTTCATTTGCAAAGCTTACTTCTAGAAACTTAGTGAGGTTTTTACCTATTTGCGTTTCTAGATTCATCATGTGCCAGTCTTGCGTGTCAAAATTAAAGTAGATGACATGCGTGTTTTCTGGGTTTCTAATAGGATAACTACCAGAGTTATTGATGATAAATTTTTTACTACGTGTTTTTAAATTCTCTACGAGGTAGTCAGATCTCCAGGGGTATTCCCAAGATCTAGATACATCATATTTATCATTATTTGCATAAATAATATAGTTTCCATCTAGGTCATTATCCCAGTCTGTATCACTCATTTCATAATCATTAAGAAACTGAATAGATCCTTTTTCAGTATCCCATACCACCGTTGCAGATTTGTTTTCTAAACTAGAAAAACGTGTTTTTTGCTCTGGTTGTGTCATGCGGTCCTTATAATTCCATACATCTACCTGTGCGATCTCTTCTTCCATGAGAGTGGTGTCTATGGTATATTCTATTTTAGGTTGAACATAAAATAAAAGACGTTTTCCACTTTCTGAGAATACAGCTTTTCTTTTTTCAGTTAATTTCCAGCCTTTTTTAATGTTACCGTCACCATATCCTAACTGCCTAGTATAAGATTTAAAGTCTTTATGATAATATAATTCGAACTTTAAAGAGTCTGTAGAGGCGCTATCTAGTGCAACTTTATAAGCCAGTTGCTTTCCATATTTATCTATAGCGAGATCTTTATATCTCCATGCATTTTCTATAAGTGGTGTAGATGTTCTAGTAGAGAGGTTATAGTAATAAACTCCATGGTCTTTTTTCTTTTTGCCTTGTTCTCGTGAATAGATAAAACCAGTACCTTCTCTCGGCATTTCATAATCTTTAAAACTGTCGATACTATCTTTTGCTTTAGAAAAAGGCTGGTAGACGATTAGATAATCCTCTTTAGTAAAGTCTATTTTTTCCTCCTTAGGTTCTTCTTTTTTAAGTTCCTTAAGCCTTTTTGATAATTCTTCTTGTTCTTTTTTTAAGCGGCGTCTTTTCTCTCTTTTAGTTTCTTTTAAAGGTGCTTTTTCTTCTTTTACTGCGACTGTGTCCTTTTTCTTTTTTGGTTTGAGATCTTTAAATTTCTCTAAAATTAAAAAGTCATTACGTTTATCACTAGCTTCATAACTTTTCACCCTTTGTATAGAGTCTACTATAGTTCCTGCAGCAACGTCATAAACCATAAAGGTGTTTTTTGATTGCTCATTTTTACTAACTTCTTTTTTCTTTTCTTTTCTCAGTTTTTGGTATGCTGGTTTTTGAAGGAAATAAATAAATTTTTCATCGGCACTTATTTGTGGGGCTATACCGTTAAAAAAAGTATGCTTCGTGTTTTTTGCGATGTTGTGTATTTCTAGATAACCATCACCAGCTCCTGTTGCAGTAACAACACTTATAGCAACGAGATTACCGTTAGGCGAGATTTCAGTTTTAGAAGCGCGTTTCCACAGGTCATAATCGGCATGAGTAAGGGCTTTTTTTTGAGCTATTGCAGTAATAGAAATAATAAAAGCTAGTAGTAGGAGTAGGTTTTTCATAATAAGAGACTAGTAATAGTAAAGAAGAGTAAGTGTTTTATTGAGCGCGCAGTTTTTTCATATACTCTGCATCCCATTCTTTTTTTAGTTGAGTAAGTGAGGATACATTTTCATTAGGCACAGCGATAGATAGTACGTAGTGAGCGATTTTCCACTTACCATCTTCCATTTTCATAACACCGCTACCACGGCATATTCCCATTTGAGTGTCGAGTAATTCGTCAAAGTAAACGATACTGTTTTGTGAGTATACATGACGTTCTAATGTTGTAAAGGACCAGGCTTTTCCTTTGTCAAAAAAAGGTTTTGAAAATGCCTTGAACTCTGCAATTTGCCAATTTTCTGTCGCATCAGTTCCTATAAAAACGCCATCTGCCGTCATCAGGTCAAAATACTTTTTAAAATCAGCTTGTGCAGCTGCCTCATGCCAGGCATCTATAGATGGCTCTACGACATTAGGATTAATGGCTTTTTGAGTTGCGCAACTAGAGATTAAAATAACGGATAGAAGTAATAGAAACTGTTTCATAGGTAGTAAAGATAAAGATAGAATCGTTATTCTTAATGCGAACTGTCTAGAATCCCTAAATTTGAATAAATAATATTATGGATCTTCAAGAAGCGTTCTTATTCGGCTCATTAATCAGTATACTGTCGTTCTATTTTATACTCGGTATTTGCTTTTTAATATTTAAATTCTTGCTGAAAATGAATAATGCAAAAGCATTACTGTTTACACTAATTGTGGGACCTTTATTTTATTTTGGATCTCAATTATTCCTTCAATTATCTCAATTAAACTAAAAATGGAAAAACATAAATGTGGCTGGTGCCTGGGCGATGATCTTTATGAATCTTATCATGATAAGGAATGGGGTAGGCCAGTTTATGACGACCAGACGCTATTTGAATTCTTAATTCTAGAAACCATGCAGGCAGGTTTAAGCTGGATAACGATTCTTAAAAAGCGAGATAATTATTTTGATGCCCTAGATCAATTTAACATAGAAAAAATAGCTGCTTATGACCAGGCAAAACAGGATGAGTTACTTCAAAATGCAGGAATCATACGCAATAAATTAAAGGTGAAATCTATTATCAATAATGCACAGCTGTTTATAGAAATCCAAAAAGAGTACGGTAGCTTTTCTAAATATATTTGGGCCTATGTAGACGGTAAACCAATTAAAAACACGGTGCAAAATTATAAAGAATCGCCAGCTAATACACCGCTGTCAGACCAAATTTCTAAAGATCTCAAAAAACGCGGATTTAAATTTGTGGGCTCTACCATAATGTACGCGTTCATGCAGGCGACTGGTATGGTAAACGATCACGAAGTAAATTGTTTTAGGTATGATGAGGTGTAAATACCAATTGGTTTTTATGGTTCTCGCTTTCGCGAAAGCGGAATAATTACAAGCACATTATCTATTAAAATTCAAATGATTATATAATGAGTAATTATCTCAAATGACTCAAAAATACTTCTCGATCCATCTCTATACCACCTAGACTATCTAAATGATCGTTATAAACTTGAGCATCGATAAGCCTATAATTAAGTCCTTGTAGCTTTTCTACGAGATACATAAAGGCAATTTTACTAGCATCAGTAGATAGTGCAAACATACTCTCGCCACAAAAAATACCTTTATCTGGCAAGTCCATACCATAGAGTCCGCCCACGAGCTGGTTGTCTTTAAAAACTTCTATGCTTTTTGCATGCCCTAGTTCATGAAGATTTTGATAAGCCTGTAGCATGTCGTCATTAATCCACGTGCCATCTTGATCATTGCGTTTTATTTTACCGCAATGTTGCATCACCTCTTTAAAACAAGTGTTTTCTCTTATCTCATATCCACGGTTGCGCTTGCTCTGTCGCATAGATTTAGTAATACGCATAGGTGTGTCAGAGGTCAGATCAAATACCATTCTAGGATCAGGACTCCACCAGCAAATAGGTTCTCCATCATTGTACCATGGAAAAAAACCAGAATGGTAAGCAAGTAGTAATCGTTCTATACTTAAATCACCACCTATAGCAGCAAGTCCATGATCTGGAGCATCACTAGGATCAGGGAAAATTAAAGAATCGTCAAGTAAATGCAAGATAAATAGTAGTTTAAGTTTGGAAAAGCCCTCAAAATTAACAATATTTGAATGGTCTTCAAATTTAAATTTATTTTCATCATTGCTTTTTTTTGAGTTTGTTTGAAGACTAACCTATTAAATTAGGAAATCCCGATCTTGAGAAAGTCGGGATTTTATATTTTTTATAGGTCAGTATGCTACATGATTTTCTCAAAACACAAACTATTCTCAACATTCAAATACTGTCCATAGCAAGGAATTAATTGATAACCGTTTTTCTTATAAAGAGCAATTGCTTCCAGTTGCCTTGTTCCTGTCTCGAGCACACATTTTTTATAACCTAATTCTAGAGACCATTTTTCTAGCTCTTTTAGAACTTGAGAAGCGACGCCATTACCACGACTTTGAGCAGTGGTAAACATCCTTTTTACTTCCATAGTTTGCTCGTCATATTTTCTAATAGCACCACAACCTACGGCTGCATCATCTATATATGTAACTAGTACATGCTGTAAACCTTTAGTACTGTTGAATTGGTTGTAGAAATCATGTTCGTCACCATCAGTTATAGCAAGAAAAGCATCGAGTTGTCTTATTAAGGACAGGAAATCTTTATTTTCTGAAGTGGTGCGTTTGAGGTGGAGCATAGTTTTTAATCTTCAATTATTTTATGAGCTTGATAATAATTAGAAGAATGTAAATCATCAAATTTTATTTCACTTAGTCTAACAGTATGAGTTTGATAAATAGCTAAACTATTATTGGGTATTTTAACGTTGATACAATCTTTCCCTAACGATATATCATGACTTGACATAAAATTTAAATTATCTATAAATTTAATTTCTTTAGAATTTTTAACTATTGTAATAGAGTCATTACATATCAGAACAACAAAGCTGTCAATCTGAAAGGCCTTTTGAAACAAATCTTTAAATACCAAAACTGGTGATTCCACATTTCTATCTATGAGATATGCAGTTTCATTTGTTATTACAATAACCTCTTTGTAATTTGATAATTCAGAAACGAAACTGATCGATTCTTTATCATTGCTAATTTCAAAATTAGCAATCCAAGTGTTACCATTATCTTTAGTGAACTCTACCACTAATCCTTCAGCGAGATTTCTTTTTGGAATAGGAATATACATTTTACCATAAGCTGGTAAATGACTTAGTATTTCAAAAAATGGATTTTTACTCAGGCTTTCCATGGCACAAATTTAGCAGATTTATCAAACAAAAAAAGCAGCAAGAATAAACCTGCTGCTTTTTTAAGTATTTTAATATGGTAATTACCTAGAAAGGTAAATCATCATGATCTTCATTCTTTGAGTTAGAGACTGGCTCATACTCATCAAATGGTGGTACTTCTGGTGCTCCAGCTGGTGCTTGTGCGCCTACTTTTTCAATTCTCCATCCTGCGATAGAGTTAAAGTATTTAGTCTCTCCTTGTGGAGACTGCCACTCACGACCTCTTAAATTAATACCTACTTTTACTGGCTCACCTACATTAAATGAGTCTAATAAGTTTGTTTTATCCTGTACAAACTCGATCATCAAGTGTTGTGGGTATTGCTCTTCAGTAGTTACTACTAATTCACGTTTCTGGAAACCATTTGCACCGAATGTCTTAGTTTCTCCTATTATTTTAATTTTTCCTTGTACTTCCATGTTCTCTCTATTGTAATAAATATTTCCACGCTGTAAGAATTTCTCCTTTAGCGATAAACTCTTTTGCTTTGTTATGTTTTTCTGTTGTAGAAAGATTGAATAGTTGTTCCGCTTTCGCGAAAGCTACCACCTCTTCCTGCTCTGGTATAATTTCAATATTTCCTAGTTTACCTAGATCGTTTCCTGTTAGGATATCACTATTTCTAGCATGATCAGGTAATGCGTCAACACCTACACCTAATTTAGATAACGGTTTTGCTACCTCAAACATGGCGTCTTTAGAGCGGCAGTACCAGTTACCACCCATTCTTGCAACCGTGTCGATTTTAAAAGGGTCTATTTTATTATCACCATCTAGAACCTTGTCATTTACATGCACCATAACCACCTCACATATGATAAGGTTACCAGCGCCACCTTCTTGACCTAGCTCTACGATTTCTTTTACTTTACACTCAAATTGTACCGGACTTTCTGCCACGCGTGGTGGAGCTACCAGATCACTTTTTAGTTCAGTAAGACCAGACTTTTCAAATTCATTTACACCTTCAGCATACTCAGTGCTGGATAATGACATTTGTTGTACGATGTCATAATTTACAATGTTAATCACTACCTCGCCAGTAGCTTTTGCATTAAGTAATGTATGTTTTACCGTATTATTTCTCACACGTCTCGCAGGAGAAAATATCATCACCGGCGGATTTGCACTAAACACATTAAAAAATGAGTACGGCGATAAATTTACCTTTCCATTTTCATCCACAGTACTTGCAAATGCAATAGGTCGTGGTTGCACAGCTCCTAGCATAATGCCGTGAAGTTGAGACGTTTCTATATCTTTAGGGTTAAGTTTCAAGTCTTGATTTTGATAAGATACAAAGTTACTATTTTAATTGAGAATATCATTCTTAAAATTTAAGTACAACTAGTGTTAAAACAAATGATGTCATTATACTGCATGACAGATTTCCATATTATCGTAGAGATGTTTTTTTATAATTTTTCCTTTTAGGGAAATGACTTCATAATAAAGAGTATTTGCGGTTGAGTAATAACATTTTTCTTCGCTTTCGGCTATTGTTACTTTTTCGCATTGCTCCAAAAAGTAACCAAAAAGATCTAGGCTGTGGAACACCTGTCTAAAAATTTCAATCGTTACGTTAAAGAAAAATAAAGCCATGAAGTTTATTAAATAAGTAATGTAATGATATACTGTTATTTAGGACACTTAAGCTATTTGTGCACTCAACAATTTTTCTTTTTAACACTACACTCTTTTCATTTTTCACGACAGATTTTCCAATGCCAAAAGAAACAAATTTGATTAGATATTTATTTTATTTTGAAATGATTTTCCCTTTGAGGGAAATGCCGATAGGCAAAGGGTGTTTGCACAAGAGTAAACTTTCCACAAAATTGATAGCATAAGATTTCGAGTTCGAGTTCAAATTCAAAACAAACCTACCCTTTAAGGCTACGGAAAGGTTTCTGAATTTTCCTTAACTTTCCATTTCCCAAAAAACATAAAACATGAGAGCCAAGTCTCACCTTACCTCTGCCGCATCATTTGTAGTCATTATTCTAATGATTTGGTACGCTTTTCACAGTCAGACACCATCTGCACAGGTAGAAGATAATTTACCAGCGACTGAATGGTCTACGGCTAGAGCTCTAGAACATGTAAAAGCCATTTCTTTAAAACCACATTATGTAGGAAGCAATGCACATCATGAGGTAAGAGATTATATAAAAGATGAGTTCACAAAACTAGGACTTAATGTTACTACTCAAAAAGGATACGATATCAGTGGGAATGGAAATATGGCGCAACCAGAAAATATTATTGCGCGAATAAAAGGTTCTCAACCAGATAACAAAGCACTGGTTTTACTAACTCATTATGATAGTGATCCACACTCTAGTAAAGGTGCGAGCGATGCCGGTAGTGGAGTAGCCACTATTCTAGAAGGTGTACGAGCTTTTCTTGCACAAAATAAGCAACCTAAAAACGATATTATCATTTGTATTACAGATGGTGAAGAACTAGGACTTAATGGAGCAAGTCTTTTTGTAAATCAACATCCATGGGCTAAAGATGTAGGTTTTGTACTCAACTTTGAAGCACGTGGTAGTGGTGGCCCTAGTTATATGCTCGTAGAAACTAATGGTGGTAACCGCAAGATTATAGAAGAATTTGTTGCAGCAGGTACCGATTATCCAGTAGCTAACTCGCTTGCTTACAGTATCTATAAAATGATTCCTAACGATACAGATCTTACCATTTTTAGAGAAGACAGAGATATTAATGGTTTAAACTTTGCTTTTATAGGAGATCATTTTGATTACCATACAGAGCTGGACACTTATGAAAGACTAGACCGCAATACACTCGCACATCAGGGTTCTTATTTAATGCCTTTACTATCTCATTTCAGTAATCTAGATATGACAGATCGTGTTATGGTAGATAAAGGAGAAGACCTCGTTTACTTTCCATTACCATTAATTAAAATGGTCACGTTCCCATTCAGCTGGCTGGCTGCTTTGATAATAGGTAGCGGTGTTTTATTATTACTTTTGATAGTACATGGAATACGTAAAAGGCGCATTACTTTAAAACATCTTTTCGGTGGTTTTATACCCTTCTTAGGTAGTCTAGTAATTGGTTATTTATTAAGTAATTACGGCTGGGCTGCAGTTAAAACAAACGAGTTTTATGTAGATATGAATACCGTTTTTCCATATAACGGTTACTGGATGATTGCTACAGCCGCATTTGCAGCAGTTACTGTTTCATTTTTCTTATACCATAAATTTTACCATCGCGATCGCATCGCTAGTTTAAGTGTCGCGCCACTAGTATTGTTATGGATTATCTCTCTAGCAATAGCATTTCCTGTAGACGATGGCGGTCTTATCCCTAATGTCTATTTAGGTGGTGCAGGTTTCTTTTTAGTACCATTACTCGCAGGATTAGTCATGTTGTGGCTCAATATTCATCAAAAAAGACCTAGTTACATACTACTGTTAATATTAGCCGTTCCTGCGATTTTTGTTTTCGCACCGTTTATTAAGGCTTTTCCAGTCGCGTTAGGTATGGGGATTTTATTTGTTGCAGCTGTTCTAAGTGCACTTTTATTTGGTTTATTGATTCCTATTTTAGGGCATTATCGCAAGAAAGGATTGCTTGCTTTTGGCTCATTAATAGCTACCGTTGTTTGTTTATGTTTCGCTTTCGCGAAAGCGGAATTCTCACAAACACAGCCCAAACCTACCAGCTTAGTCTATGTTCACAATCAAGACGATAATACGGCACAATGGGCAACATATGATAAAGTGCTTTCTGACTGGACAAAAGAAAAACTGGGTGCAGAACCGCAACGCGCAAAAGAATTAAATGCAAATTCCATCGATTCTAAATATGGAACAGGATTCTCATATGCTGCAAAAACGGATTATAAAAACTTGCCAGAAATACAACTAGAAATAACGGCAGACTCTACCGTAAATGATTTGCGTACGGTTAAGTTTAAAGTAATGAGTGAAAGTGTTGTACACAGATATGAGGCCTTTGCAGACGATAAATATTCTTTTGAAAAAGCCACTGTGAATGGTTTAGAGATTGGAAAAAGTGGTGATGATCAACGACCATTCAGCAATCGATGGGGAAATAGATTCTTAAGTTACTATGTAACCGATAATGCAGCACTAGAAATGGAGCTCACTTTTGATGCTAGTACTGAGCCAGAAATTATTGTTTATGCTGCGTCTTTTGATTTATTAGAACAGGAACAATTTAAAGTAAGTAAACGACCGCTAGATCATATGTCTATGCCGTTTGTTCTTAACGATGCTGTTCTTAGAAAAAGAACCATTACGTTAACAGCACCTAAATCTACAGTAATACCTATACCATCAGAAAATGCAGGGTAAAACAATAGGAGTATTAGGCTGTGGCTGGTTAGGTTATCACCTTGCTTTAAAACTAAAAAGCCAAAAGTATAATGTAAGAGGAACTTCCAGAAACTCTGAAAAGCTTAAAAAACTTTCAGAAGATGGAATTGAATCATATCATGTAGATCTACAAGAAGATAAAATTTATGGAGACGTTCAAGGATTCTTAGAAGGTTTAGATATTCTAGTAATTGATATACCACCAGGATTGCGCAAGAATCCAGAAAGTGATTTTGCTTACAGAATCAAGATGTTTTTGAGATTTGTACAAGTGTATGAAATAGGTAAGGTCATTTTTATATCGTCCACGTCGGTTTTTGAAGATCGAGAAGATATACCTAGTTATGATGAGAATTCTCTACCTAATGCTACAGATAATAATGGTATAAAAATCACCACTGCAGAGAAGGTCGTTCAAGAAATGATAAATGAATCTGTCATTATAAGACCATGCGGTTTAATAGGAGAAGATCGCCATCCTATAAAATATCTCGCAGGTAGAAAAGAAGTTAAAAATCCTGATGCGCCAGTAAATCTAGTCACTAGAGATCATGTTAATTCTTTAATTTTAAAAGTAATTACTGATGAGTTCGATGGTCCAATCATTCATGCAATCAGTGAACCTCACGAAAGCAGGGAAATTTATTATCAAAAAGCTGCTAAGGATTTTGGGTTAGAAAGTCCTGTTTTTGAATTGAATAATAGGAATTTAGGTAAGAAGATTGTTTCTGGTTTATAATTTTCCCTTGAGGGAAATGTCCGCAGGACAAAGGGTGTTTGCGATATGGAAAATTTTCTATAAATCATATTTTACAGAAAACACCAGCACCGCTCTACCTTTCTGACCGTATTTCTGCAAGCCCCAATTAGCCCACTTTTCCTTGAAATTAAGGAAAGAAGTTTTAGTTGTGTGCATTTTAAAAGATTTGACATGCCAACTATTTATGTTGGCACTGTTTAAATCTGCTCTTATGAAAACTAAATAGTTTCACTGAAAATCAGTTAAAAGATTGCTCTTTATGATAACATATTCTTTGATTTTAACGTTCTTTAAACTCAAAGAATCCTTAGTTTCATAGCTTGAAAAAATTCCTCTATAAACATAAAATCAAACTCAGTATACTTGCTGTATTACTGGTGTGGTATGCCTTTTGTTTACCAGAGAAATTATTTGATGTTCCTTATTCTACAGTAATAGAAAGTAAAGACGGCAGGTTGCTAGACGCACATATTGCTAGAGATGAGCAGTGGCGATTTCCTGCAGTAGACAGCGTCCCGTATCGGTATAAACAAAGTCTTTTACAATATGAAGACGCTCACTTTTATGACCACCCAGGCTTTAATCCAGTTTCTATTGGAAAAGCAATGGTTGATAACATATCGGCTGGTAAAGTTGTGCGTGGTGGTAGTACGATTACCCAACAAGTGATACGATTATCACGCAAACAAGAACGCAAATATTATGAGAAGTTTA
The DNA here is from genome assembly GCF_039941875.1 of Nonlabens sp. GTDB lineage: Bacteria > Bacteroidota > Bacteroidia > Flavobacteriales > Flavobacteriaceae > Nonlabens. The sequence continues at coordinate 182,030 of NZ_JBDVDQ010000003.1, forward strand.
TCGAGCTTATCTGGGCAACACGATTAGAATTGCGCCTTTCTAAAGAAGAGATTCTAGAACTCTACGCATCTCATGCACCTTATGGTGGTAATGTAATCGGTCTAGATATGGCGGCGTGGCGCTATTTTGGGAGAAAACCACACGAACTCAGCTGGGCAGAAAGTGCAACACTAGCAGTTTTACCCAATGCACCAGGATTAGTCTATCCTGGTAAAAGAGAGAGCCTGCTCAAAGAAAAACGTGATCTGGTATTGCTTAAATTAAAAGAAGAACACATCATCTCTGAAACAGATTATGAACTCGCTATTTCAGAAAATGTACCTGTTCATGATTTTAGAGTACCACAACTTGCACCACATTTATTACAACGCGCTAATAAAGAATATGGAACTCAAAAATTGCGTACCAGCATAGATTATGAAATGCAAGAAACGGTAAATCGCATTGTAAAAAATCATCATCATATTTTAAAGCAAAATGGCGTGAATAACCTCGCTATGCTAGTTCTAGATGTAGAAACACAAAACGTAGCGGCCTATGTAGGTAATGCGCCTACCACTAGTGAACACAGTAAAGATGTAGATATTATAACCGCGCCTCGATCTACCGGTAGTGTATTAAAACCTTTTTTATATGCTGCCATGCTCGATGACGGCGAGTTATTGCCACACAGTCTTGTAAAAGATACACCTACTATTATCGATGGGTTTTCTACAGAGAATTATGATAAGAGATATACTGGAGCTATACCAGCCTCTCGTGCATTATCACGTTCTTTAAATGTACCTGCTGTACTTATGCTGCGAGAACATACCGTGCCTAGATTTTATAATAAACTGCAACAATTAAAATTATCTCACATAAATCGTGGCGCCGGTACTTATGGGTTAAGTCTTATTATAGGCGGTGGCGAGAGCAGTCTTTGGGACATGAGTCGTGCTTATTTGAGCATGGCCAAAACTCTAGAGCTCTATACAGAAAACAGCAGCCAGTACGATCCTGAAATCATGAATCGATTGAGTTATTTAGATGGTAATTCCGCTGGAGTTCATAGGGAGCGTAGTCGAAATACGAAAGCGGAAAAAAAATCAACATCAGAGCAAATAAACTGGTCTCTAGAACCATCCATCTATGGTGCAGGAAGTATTTACCACACTTTTGAAGCCATGAAAAAGGTAAACAGACCGCAAGGTGAAGAAATCTGGCACTTTTTTAATCCAGATAGAGAAATTGCATGGAAAACAGGAACGAGTTTTGGTAATCGCGATGCTTGGGCGATAGGTGTAACGCCTAAATATGTGATAGGTGTCTGGACAGGTAATGCAGACGGAGAAGGACGTGCACAAATGACCGGAATAGACAGCGCTGCTCCAGTACTTTTTGATTTATTCAATAGACTGCCTGCACAGCGATGGTTTGCACCACCTTATGATGACATGATAGAGGTGCAAACTTGCGAGCAATCTGGTTATCTAGCCACGCCGTTATGTGAGTCTATAAATCAGTACATTCCGGCTATGGGAGAGAAGTTTGAATCATGTCCTTATCATACATCCATTCATCTAGACGCTACGAGAACCTATCAAGTAAATGCAGATTGTGAACCAGCATCGCAAATTGTAACACGACCGTGGTTCTCACTGCCGCCAGTTATGTCTTATTATTATGCTAGATCTAACCCTAGTTATAGAACATTACCAGATTACCGTGAGGACTGTATTCCTGCTAGTGAAGATGTTATGCGTTTTATAAAGCCAAAACACAACACTACGATTACATTAACTAAAAACGTAGATGGAGAGCTGAATAGTGCCATCTTTGAGATTGCACATAAAAAGAATGATGTTGAGGTGTTCTGGTATATGGATAATGAATTTTTAGGAGCTACTAAAAACTTTCACGAAATAGCAATAGAAGGAAAGAAAGGAAAGCGATTAATTACCGCAGTAGACGAAGATGGTAATGATACTAAGATTTATGTGGTGTTTGAATAGTTACATTATTTTTGAAATCTTACCACTTAAAAAAAGGCTTCTCACTAATATAAGAATTGTAATAACGCACATCTCCAGTCACTTCCTTATCTATCCACTCTGGTTTTGAGAAAGACTGTGTTTCAGATTCTAGTTCGATTTCGGCTAGAGTGAGTCCGTTATTTTCTCCGTGAAAAATATCTATTTCCCAAGTATGATTTTCTATAGGGATTTCATATCTGGTTTTATCGATTACGCCTGGCAAACAAAGACGTAATAATTGTTGTGCTTCTTCTAAATCTATATATTTTTCCCATTCATAACGAGATAGACCACTATCGTTAGATTTTCCTTTGATAGTTAGAAAAGCTTTCTCGCCTTTTATTCTCACTCGCACGGTACGTTCTTTATCTGTAGAAAGATAACCTTGAGTGATGCGAGTTCCGTTTAAGTCTTTTAAGAAATCGGTGTTTTTAAGTAAGAATTTGCGTTCTATTTCGGTCATGAGTCTAGTTGTTTTTGCAAGATATAATATTTAGAGTATTATGGTTTTTTGATAATTTCTAGCATTTGTTACTTTTTCGCATTGCTCCAAAAAGTAACCAAAAAGATCTAGGCTGTGGAACACCTGTCTAAAAATTTCATTCATTGCGCTAAATAAAATTAAAACATTTTCTTAATCATACACAAAGTGTACATAAAGAGCTCAGTAAAATATTTCAACCTTTCCTATTATTAACAAATTTTATTTTTAACGCTACTTTCTTTTCATTTTTTACAACAGACTTTCCAATGCCTTTTTACTTGTACAATTTCTGAATTATTTTTGAAAATATAAATGTAAAAAATCATTGTACTTGTTCACTGCGACTGACTACTGCTTTAAGTTCGTCACTCTCAATTCTTACTTTATCATAACCATTCACAGCAACATAGATCATGGAGCGGGCTATAGTTTCTGGTTCTATAGTGCGGTATTTTTTAAGAAAACCGACGAGTAATGGATCAATGAGTTTTTGAAATTTTTTCATTGCGCTTTCAAATGGTCTTTTTTCATCTCGTTTACCGCCTATTAAGGCAGGTTGTACAAAGTAAGATTCTTGAAAACCCAGAGCTTCTATATCTCTTTCCATGTCACCTTTCCCACGATTATAGATAAACTTACTCTCTGGACTGGCACCTAATGCGGATATTGCAACGACTTTAGAAACACCATTCTTTAAAGCGACTTGGGCAACTTGAACTGGTAGATCATGCTCAATGCGGTAATATTCTTCTTTATCTGGTGTTTTTGATTGCGTGGTGCCTGTGCATATAAATAGATGATCTCCTTTTAATTGCTTTTGATAAGTTTGGGGATCAAATAAATCTGCTATGTGATTTTCATATTTTGGGTGGTTGTTGGTAATTCGCTTTCGCGAAAGCGTAATTATTCTATCATACTTCTCATCTTCTAAAAGTTGAGATACTAGTGCGGTTCCTGTTAATCCTGTTGCTCCGATAATCATGCCTGTGTATCCCATGGTGAAGTATGTTAATGTTTAAGGTTATGTATTTTAAAGGTAGTAATTTTGATGCATGCACGAACTGGCAGATAGAAAAATTATTCATGTAGATATGGATGCATTTTATGCATCTGTAGAGCAGCATGATAATCCAGAATTTCGAGGTAAACCTATCGCCGTAGGTGGTGGTAGTGACCGCGGTGTGGTTGCTGCGGCTAGTTATGAAGCACGTAAATATGGTGTGCGCAGTGCTATGCCTAGCGTTACTGCAAAAAGATTGTGCCCAGATCTTGTTTTTGTAAAGCATAGATTTGATAGATACCGAGAGGTATCTGGTCAGATAAGAGAGATTTTTCAAGATTATACTGACTTAGTAGAGCCTCTATCGTTAGACGAGGCATATCTAGATGTGACAGAAAATAAATACAATTTCCCCAGCGCCACTATTATAGCTTATGAGATAAGAAGACGTATTTATGAAGTTACAGGTATTACTGCTAGTGCAGGTATATCGGTTAATAAATTCATTGCAAAAATAGCAAGCGATTATAATAAGCCTAATGGGCAAAAAACGATAGTTCCAGAAGAGATCGTTGATTTTTTAGAAGAGCTAGATATTCGTAAATTTTACGGAATAGGTAAGGTGACAGCAGAGAAGATGTACCAGCATGGAATTTTTACTGGTAAGGATCTTAAAAGAAAATCTCTAGAGTTTCTTGTAGAGTATTTTGGTAAAAGTGGTAGTCACTATTATGAGATTGTACGAGGTATACATAAAAGTCCAGTAAAAGCAGATAGAATAAGAAAGTCTCTAGGTGCAGAGCGCACTTTTTCTGAAAACATTTCTAGTGAGGTTTTTATGAAAGAACGTCTCGTTCAAATAGCAGAAGAAATAGAAAAGCGTATCGCAAAGTCTGATGTAGCAGGTAAAACGATTACTCTAAAAATCAAATACCGTGATTTTAAAACTCAGACGCGTAGTAAAACTATGCCGTATTATATAAGAGATAAAGAAACTATTTTAAGTACGGCTATTGATTTATTAGAACAGGAAAGTTTTAGAGAAAGCGTGCGGTTATTAGGTATTACTCTGAGTAACCTTAATACCTCTAAAATAGAAGAAGAGGAGGAGGATGATATTGTTGAAGTGCAATTAGGTTTTAGCTTTTAAAAGATAAACACTATATTTAGAAAATTAAGATCTTAATTTATAGCTTTGTTACTTTATGAAACTTCAAAGTTCTCAATTTACTGTTTTACATAACGAGTTGAAAAGTACTCCATTATTATCGTGGAGTATTATAAAACGATTATTATGGGATCTGGATAGAGACCTGCTAGAATCGCTAGATGCTATAGGTACGGAGTACAATTGGCATTTTAAATATTTCATAGATAGCTTTAGTCATTTTAAAGACTATAGTATTGTTTTAGTGGATACCCAATCTATTATTAAGGTTGCATCTAAGAACATAGTTGATCTAACAGGATATAATTCTAAAGAGTTAATTAATACCTCTTGTAAATCTCTTTGTGGTGAACGAACTAGTGAAGATGTGATGTTTTTAATGGGTATTGCCATGGCAGAAGGTATTCCCTACGAGGTGAGAATGATCAATTATAGAAAAGATAAAACTTCATATATGTGTGAGAAGCATGCTTTCCCTATTTATAACGGAGATGATAAAATCTCACATTATATTGTGTTTAAACAAGAATATGATGTGTAATTTAAGACACTAAAAAAAAGCCTCATCTGTAAGATGAGGCTTTTTTTATATAATTCTAATACTTAGTTTTATTCTACTTCAGAAACTCTTAGAGTATTTACCATTCCTTTATCCGTAACAGGCATAGCTGCTAGATTAATTAAGAAATCACCTTTTTCTACGTAGCCTTCTTCTTTAGCAAATTTATTTACATCTTCAATAGTCTCATCTGTACTTACAAAACGGTCATAGAAAAATGCTTTAACACCCCATAACAGACTTAACTGAGTAAGTATGCGGTGATTACTAGTAAAGGTAAGTATGTGTGCGTCTGGTCTCCAAGCGCTTATCTGGAAAGCTGTGTAACCAGAGTTAGTCATAGTAGTAATAGCTTTTGCGTCTATTTCATCGGCCATTTTTGCAGCATGATAACATACTGATTTTGTAATGTACCTTTTAGTTTTGATATGTGGTGCGCTATAAGGGACAGATATTAATTCACTATCCTCAACAGCTCTACATATACTAGCCATTTTTTCAATTACTTGCACTGGATACTGTCCTACAGACGTTTCTCCAGATAGCATTACAGCATCTGCTCCATCCATTACAGAGTTTGCTACATCATTCACCTCTGCTCTAGTAGGCGTAAGGCTGGTAATCATCGTTTCCATCATTTGTGTAGCGATAATTACAGGAATACGAGCTTTCTTAGCTTTAAGAACTAGTGTTTTTTGTATCAATGGTACTTCATGTGCTGGAATTTCAACACCTAAATCTCCACGAGCTACCATTAAACCATCACAATAGGCAACGATTTTATCAATGTTTTCAACTGCTTCTGGTTTTTCTATTTTTGCAATGATAGGAATCTTCTCCTCAGAATGTTCATCTATTAATTCTTGCAATTCCATTAAATCACGACTGTGACGTACAAATGAAAGAGCCATCCAGTCTACTTGTAATTCACAAGCAAAAATAGCATCTACTACATCTTTTTCTGTTAAAGCAGGTAGAGATATATCAGTTTGTGGTAGGTTTACACCTTTTTTAGACCTCAATGGACCACCTTGAATCACTTTTGTAACCACGTCTTTTACTCCATCTGTAGAGATAACTTCAAACATAAGTTTTCCATCATCTAACAAAATACGTTCTCCTGCTTTTACATCTCTAGGAAAATGCTCATAATTCATATAAACACGCTCTGCAGTTCCTTTAAAAGGTTCTCCAGTAGAAATAGTTATTTGATCACCTGGGTGAACAACTACTTCTTCTTTCATGACACCTACACGTAGTTTAGGTCCTTGTAGGTCTCCTAAAATACCGGTTGCAAATCCATGCTCATCATTAATATCGCGTATCATTTGCACGCGTTCTCTTACATCTTCATGGTCTGCATGTGAAAAGTTAATTCTAAACACATTTACACCAGCTTTCATCATATCTAGTAATACTTGCTTTGAAGCAGTAGCAGGTCCTAGAGTTGCGACGATTTTAGTTTTTTTAGTTCTTGGCATTATTCAAATATTAAATAATCTTGTTGTTTTATTTTAAAAGTATCTACAGGATAGACACTAATAACTTGAGGTATTTCCCCAAGAGTATTTATCAGTTTTTTGAGTGGGAAAAAGTCTTCTTCTTTCTCAATTTTAAGTAAAAAGTCTACCGTCCCATATTCTTTGATCAGTACAGTTTTAACTTGCGTTGCATCTGTTGGATCAAATAAACTTAACGATACCGATTTTTCATTTGAAACTCCCCAATATTTATTGGGTATCAAATAGTACGGTGCATTCTGTTCTTTGTCAAAATGTTTATACACCGGATAATTTGCGGTATAAGATGGTTCTATAATATCTTGATCTACCGAAGTTCTTGCAAAACTAATTTGTAAAAACTTATTAATTAGATAAGCCATTCTGTACGGCTCTATGGTAGAATGTATGGCAATTAATATGAAAGGCTCTTCTTCTAATTCCCAATCTGTTAATTTATGAACCGCCATGTGTTTGATATTATTAACCTTGCTAATTTAAGAATACCATATGCAATTTTACCGTCTATTCACTTTAATTAAACGTAAAAAATTACGAAAACGATAGTAGTAATAGTGATATTTTGATTATTTGATATTATTCCGCTTTCGCGAAAGCGAGAATCACAATTAAAGATATGTACAGATTAGACTCTCTAGAACTTATCTTGTAAAGCAAAGAATGCTCTTTTACTTGCTTTTTCTTCAGCTTTTTTCTTAGATGTAGCTCTTGCCTTTGCTATTACACGATTATCAATAGAAAGCTTAACTGAGAAATGTCTGACATCACTAGCACCTGTGTCTTCATAAGTATCGTAGTCAAATTTCTTTTTGTGCTTTTGACACCATTCTATAAATAGACTTTTATAAGAAATGACTTTACCATCCAGTTGCTCAAGATCTACATAAGGTTCTATTACCTTTTTACATATAAACTTTTTACAAACTACATAACCACGATCTAGATAAACTGCTCCTACAAGTGCTTCAAATAAATTACCGTGAATATTTGCACCAAAATTGCGAGTAGGAACTTGTGTTTGAGCATGATCTATAAGACCAAAATCTCTACCCAATTCATTTAAATGTTCCCTACTTACGATTTTAGAACGCATCTTTGTGAGATAACCTTCGTCACCGCTAGGTACTTCATTGTAAATATATTCTGCTATAACAGCACCTAGAATAGCATCTCCTAAAAATTCTAGACGTTCATAACTTTGCGCAAAACCTTTATCTGTTTTTAAACCCATAGATTTATGGGTAAAAGCAGTTTCGTACAAAGAAATATCTTGGGCCTTGAGGCCTGTCATTTTCTTAATCGCACTAAATAATTTCTCGTTAGTATGAGTTTTACTTCGAGATTTAAATATTTTGCGTATTCTATTCATACGGATTAAAAGATCGGTTTAGATCTTTCTAAAGGCAATACAACAGTTATGTCCACCGAAACCGAAAGTGTTACTTAATGCAACGTTTACCTCTCTTTTTTCAGGTTTATTTAATACCAGTCGTAATGATGGGTCTATATTTTCATCTACAGTGGTATGATTAATCGTCGGTGGGATAATTCCCTCGTTGATAGCCATTACACTTGCGATAGATTCTATAGCACCTGCAGCACCTAGAAGGTGACCTGTCATGGACTTAGTAGAATTAATACTTATGCTAGGAGCGTGATCACCAAATACGGCTTTTATTGCCTTTAACTCTGCAACGTCACCTAGAGGTGTAGAAGTTCCATGAGTATTAATGTGATCTACGTCTTCAGGATTGATACCTGCATTTTGTAGTGTGTTTTTCATTACAGCTATTACACCGCGTCCTTCTGGATCTGGAGCTGTAATGTGATATGCATCACTAGAGAAACCACCACCTATAACCTCGGCATAGATTTTTGCTCCACGAGCTTTTGCATATTCATAATCTTCTAGAACTAGAGCACCAGCGCCTTCTCCTAATACAAAACCATCTCTGGTAGCATCAAATGGGCGACTAGCAGTCTCAGGACTTTCATTGCGTGTAGATAGAGCATGCATAGCGTTAAAACCACCCATACCAGCTTGTGCAACTGCAGCTTCAGAGCCACCAGTTACTATCACATCACAATGTCCTAGTCTAATATAATTAACTGCGTCGAGCATAGCATTTGCACTTGATGCGCAGGCAGATACCGTAGTATAGTTAGGTCCCATAAAGCCATATTTTATAGAAATATGAGCAGGAGCTATATCTGCAATCATTTTTGGTATAAAGAAAGGATTAAATCGTGGCGTACCGTTACCAGCCGCAAATGATTTAACCTCTTCCTGAAATGTTTCTAGACCACCTATTCCAGCACCCCAGATAACACCGACTCTATATTTATCTATAGAGTCGATATCTAATCCAGAGTCAGCTATCGCTTCATCGCCTGCTACCAGTGCATACTGTGCAAATCGATCCATACGCCTAGCTTCCTTGCGGTCTATGAAATCAGTCACCGTAAAGTTCTTGATCTCACAAGCGAATTTGGTCTTAAACAGTTCTGTGTCAAAATATGTGATAGGAGCACAACCGCTCTTACCAGCTTTTAACGCCTCCCAATATTCTTCTAGGTTATTCCCTATAGGAGTAAGGGCACCCATTCCTGTAATGACAACTCGCTTTAATTCCATGTAATATAAATTACGCTTTTGCTTCTTCTATGTATGAAACAGCTTGACCTACTGTAGCTATGTTTTCAGCTTGGTCATCTGGGATCTGGATATCAAATTCTTTTTCGAATTCCATGATCAACTCAACTGTATCTAGTGAGTCTGCGCCTAAGTCGTTTGTGAAGCTTGCTTCTGTTACAACTTCGTTTTCGTCAACACCTAATTTGTCTACGATAATCGCTTTTACTCTTGATGCAATGTCTGACATAATAATCTAATTTTAATTTTAAATGAATCGCAAAAATAACAAACTTTGGGTTAATACCATGTTTTAGTCATTTGAGTTAACTTGCAATTTCATTTATTTTAATAATAATAACTAACTCATCACTGGCTTTGCAACAAGCCTGCCAAATAAATTTATGAAAAAAATAATAATCCTTGCTAGTGGTAATGGTACTAATGCTCAGTCTATTATGAGTCATTTTAAAGATATGGATTCTGTTCAGGTTTCTTTAGTTTTGTCTAATAAACCACAAGCATTTGTCTTAGAACGAGCAAGTAAATTTGGTGTTCCTGCGATGAGTTTTAATAGATCTGCTTTTTCAAAAGGAGGAACTGTCGAAACTCTTTTAAAGGCAGAAATGCCTGATTTACTAGTGTTAGCGGGATTTTTATGGAAAATACCAGAAAGTCTCGTGAAATTATTTCCAAATAAAATTATTAACATTCACCCTGCTTTATTACCTAATTACGGCGGTAAAGGCATGTATGGCATGAATGTACACCGTGCAATTATTGAAAATAAAGAGCAAGAAAGTGGAATAACCATCCATTATGTGAATGAAAACTATGACGAAGGCGCCATAATAAAGCAAGCAACTTGCTCTATTTCTCAAAACGATACTGCAGATGATCTTGCGGCAAAAATTCATGAATTAGAACAAAGGTACTTTGCTAAGACTCTAGAAGAATTACTTAAATAATGGATCAGGTACATATATATACAGATGGATCTTCTCGTGGTAATCCAGGACCTGGAGGTTATGGAATAGTCATGATTGCCGTAGGAAAGAATTTTAAAAAAGAATTTTCTCAAGGATATCGTAAGACTACTAACAATCGTATGGAATTACTTGCGGTTATAGAAGCTCTAGAAAAGATAAAACCAGATCATAAAGTAGCAATCACTGTTTTTACAGACAGTCGTTATGTAAGTGATGCTATTAATAAAAACTGGATGGCAGGCTGGATAAAGCGTAAATGGAAAAATGTGAAGAATCCAGACCTATGGAAACGTTTTTTAAAAGTTTATAACCGTACACAACCTAAAATGCAATGGGTAAAGGGTCATAACGATCACCCTATTAATGAACGTTGTGATGCGCTGGCAGTAAATGCAGCGTTGAATAAATCAAATCATTTGATAGATGAGGGGTTTGAGCTACAGAACAAAACCTTACTTTAAATTTTATTCTATGAATATTAAATCATCCTTACTTATTCTTTTTTTACTAGGATCATTTTTACTTAGTGCTCAAAACGATTTTGGAATCAAATTAGGCAGTGATGTAGAAACGAGCAGCTGTTCACATTTTGAACAAGTGTTTGCTAATAAGCCAAAAGAAATTTATTTTGGCACGGAGCGTAAAGGTGATTTAATCTATTTTAGAGTTACTGACCAAGAATGGTTCAAATCTTTATTAAAAAATAAATTAGATGGTATAGCAATAGATGTAATACCACAAGATAACTATTTGTGCGGTAAAGAACTTCCTGACAGTCACATAAAAGGAACGCTTTTAAAACCTGTTTACAAAGCAAAAATTTTAAAAGGTTTAAAAAAAGAAGGGGAAAATTCTTGGAAAGTTTTAGTTGGTAGAGTTCCTGCCCATTTGAAAAATAAATCACTTGAATTCAACATTCTTTTTCTAAGCAATAAATCACTTTGTAAATATTACAATATTTATAACCTGGAGTCTTATCCATGGAATTTATTAGATATGGGAATCTACCTAGATGAGTTAGTTCATAAAAATGATGGTAGAATTATAGATGAAGAAGTGAGTAAAAAGAGTTTTAAAACACTCAATTTTACCATACCATTTGAGAAAAATAAATCTCAATACTCTCCTCAAGATGTAAAACCTATATATGATTCTCTTAATCTCACTGATTACAAGATTTCTAAGATAAAAATCAATGCCTACGCATCGGTAGAAGGAAGTAAAGAGATTAATGATAGATTACAAAATGAAAGAGGGAAAAGTATCATTGCCTCATTAAAGTCCTACACAAAGGGCAAAGTTGCTACGGAAGTTATTACTTCAGAAAACTGGGCGGAGTTTTTTAAATCTATTCAAGGAACAAAAAATGCTGCTTTAGGACAGCTTTCTAAACAGGAAATTAAAGTGAAACTTGCTGGAGCATTAGGTATCGAACTTGAACCTACACTTTCTTTACATAGAAAAGGAATTGTTACGATAGAGTTATCTAAAATAGAAAGATATAAAGGCATGAGCAATCAAGAATTGGTTAGAACTTTTAATAATACCTTGAAAAAAGGAGACTTTGAAAATGCTCAAATTATTCAAAAAGCGCTGTTTGATAGGTCTTTAAAAGTGTCAGATCCTTCTGTTCTAGCAAAAATGGAAATTCCCAAACAAGCAAAATATGCTGATTTAAATAATAATCAAGCAGTATTCGGTTATTTCCAAGATGCAAGTCAAGCCTTTATTGCAAAAGGCGAGTTAGAAGAAGTCCTTGAAGTAGCGCCGTCTAATAAAAAAGTCAAGTATAATATTACTGCCATAGATATTTATCTATACCGATATGACTTTGAAGAAATAAAAGAGCGTGATCTTAAAATACAGATTAGAGGACTTAAAAAATATGGAATCAATAATAAGTTGATTTTACGCATGCTTACGAATATGGACATCATTAAAGCGGAGAAGAAAAGACGTGAAAAAAAATATAAAGAAAAAGATGCTGCCGTTAAATCCATCAAGGCGAGTTATAAATTAATTCCGCTTTCCGATGCAGACTATTTGAGTCTTGCTCAATTTCTGACCTATTATGATAATGTAGAAAGTTCTAAGGCGTTGCTTTATCCTATAGTAAGCAAGGTAGATGCAAATGAGAATCTTCTTTTTTATTACATTAACCAGACTATAGTTAGTAATACTATGGTTGCAAAAAACGATTACCGAGTTATTTTAAGTAATGCAAATGGTCAGAATCCAGCGAGGTTTTGTAAATTATTTGACGCCAGTACTGAAGATGGGGTTACGTTCCAGCTGGTTGAAAATAATTACTTACGACGTACTTATTGCGAGAGTTGTGGTGAGTAGAAGTACAGTCTCGCCTAGCTTTTAGTGTATAGCATTGTTTTTGTATATTTATTTCTATGAAATTTTTAATAATATCTACATTATTCATTTTAATTTCTGCATTATCGATTGCTCAAAGTGATACGAGATTTCATGCAGGAATAGGTTTAAGTAGTGATGTATCTTCTTATTATGCGGCAGATTATAGTAATTATTTATTGAAAAAAGAATCTAAATTCAATGTAGGTGCGCAATTAGTTGGTTATTATTATAATTTTAATAACGATAATCTTAGTAAGGATAGTAAACTTTACGGTTCTTTGGCATTTAGCCTTAGATATAAAATCACAGAAAAATTTACTTTACAAATAGACTCTGGTGCAAAAATCCCATTAGGAAAACCAGATGTGGCATTGTTAAACAGCATGAATAATGAAATTCCTGATTCTGAGATTGGAACCCATACATTTTCGATGCCGTTGCTTACTTATGATTTGAATGAAGACTTTGGAGTGTTTTTAGGATATCACTTTGTTTTTGAAGATCGATTAGATATGAATACACTAGCATTGGGATTACGATTTTCTTTATCAGGTAATTAGATTTTTGAAAATTCCGCTTTCGCGAAAGTGAAACGAAAGCAACCTTCCCACATCTTTAACAACATAAATTTTAACAAACCACTGGGTTAGCTTATTTTTGCTTATTCAAATTTATTCTAAATAAGAGTTGAGCACTACTATCGCACATTTAAAAAGAGGAGAGACGGCTATAATCAAACAGTTTGATGAAATAGACGTGCCGTTAAAATTATTAGAAATGGGATGCCTGCCAGGTAATCGCGTTACTATGATGCAGTCTGCGCCTTTTAAAGATCCTATTTATCTAGATATTAATGGTACTCATCTTGCGATAAGAAGAGAAACAGCGCTTAAAATTAGTGTAGAAATTCATGGGTAAGTCAATTAATGTATCGTTAATAGGTAATCCCAATACTGGGAAAACCTCGCTTTTTAATAGACTTACTGGTCTTAATCAACAGGTAGGAAACTACCCTGGTATAACGGTAGAAAAAAAAGAAGGTATCTGCAAGCTAGATCGTGGTCTTAAAGCACATATTCTAGATCTTCCAGGTACTTATAGCCTTAATACAACATCTCTAGATGAGAGTATAGTTATAGAAACTTTACTTAATAAGCATTCTAAAGATTTTCCAGATGTCGCTGTAGTCGTGTCTGATATTGAGAACTTGAAACGTAATTTACTAGTCTTTACTCAAATTAAAGATTTAGAAATTCCTACCATACTAGTCATTAACATGGCAGACCGTATGAAACGTAAGGCCATTTCTCTAGATATCGAGCTCATGGAAGAAGAACTCAATACTAAAGTGGTTCTAGTTAGTGCTCGTAAAAACGAAGGGATAAAAGATCTTAAAGACGCGATAGCAAATTATAAACAACTCACTTCTCAACCCTGCGTAAACGCATCTGTAATCGATGTGCCTTACTTTGATACATTAAAAAAAACATACCCTAACCAGCAGGTTTATAAACTGTGGTTAGTTATTACACAAGATGTCAACTTTGGTAAACTGGATCGTAATAGAGAACTAGACGACCTGAAACAGCACAAATTTGATATTAAGTCCGAGGCCGATCTCAAGAAGATGCAACACAAAGAAACCGTGGTGCGTTACCAATTTATCAATGGTTTACTTAAAAAGGTACTTACGGTAGACGCTGCAAATGCTAAAGATATAAGAACAAGATTAGATCGCATTCTATTACATAAAGTGTGGGGTTACTTAATCTTTTTTGTGATTTTATTTGTCATCTTTCAGGCCATTTATGACTGGAGTACTTATCCTATGGACTGGATAGATGCAGCATTTGCCAGCATGAGCACTTGGGTTAATAACTTACTGCCAGCAGGGCCACTCACAGATTTACTTTCAGAAGGTATCATACCAGGACTGGGTGGGATAGTGATATTTATACCACAAATAGCCTTTCTATTTCTTTTTATAGCCATTCTAGAAGAAAGCGGTTATATGAGTCGTGTGGTCTTTCTTATGGATTATATCATGAAACGATTTGGTCTTAGTGGTAAAAGTGTAGTGCCGCTAGTCTCTGGAGTAGCCTGTGCAATACCAGCAGTAATGGCAACTAGAAATATAGAAGACTGGAAAGAGCGTTTAATAACCATTCTAGTAGTGCCTTTTACAACCTGCTCTGCTAGATTACCGGTTTATTTAATTATCATATCTCTAGTAATTCCAGATCAACGTATACTGGGCGGTGCCTTTAACATGCAAGGACTTACACTTATGTTGCTGTATTTGCTAGGTTTTGGAGCTTCTATATTTTCTGCTTGGGTATTAAATAAAATACTGCCTATAAAGCGCAAAACATTTTTTGTAATGGAAATGCCTGCGTATAAGTTACCTATGTTTAAAAACGTAGCTATAACGGTAATTGAAAAAACCAAAAGCTTTGTAGTAGGAGCAGGAAAAATAATCATGGCTATATCTATAGTTTTATGGATTCTAGCTAGTTATGGTGTAGGAGAACAATTTAATAATGCAGAGGCTATTGTGAAAGAACAGTACGCAGGACAGAACTTAAGTGATCAAGAAATGGATCAAAAGATCGCCTCTCATGAATTAGAATATAGTTTTATAGGTTACATAGGTAAAGGAATAGAGCCAGCCGTAAGACCTCTAGGGTACGACTGGAAGATAGGAATAGCCATAGTGAGCTCTTTTGCTGCACGTGAGGTTTTTGTAGGTACACTAGCTACTATTTACAGTGTAGAAAGTGATGGAGAAGAAGAGCAAACCATTAAAAACCGTATGGCTGCAGAGACTAATCCCATTCTAGGCGGGCCTTTGTTTAACTTTGCTAGTGGTATTTCTTTATTGTTGTTTTATGCGTTTGCCATGCAATGTATGAGTACGCTAGCTATAGTAAAACGAGAAACCAATAGCTGGAAATGGCCAGCAATTCAATTTTTCTTCATGACTGCTGCGGCATATTTTGCAGCGTTAGGAGCTTATCAATTTCTCAAGTAATGGAAATATTTCAAACCATATCTGTATTTATAATCGCCATAGCTGCTGTGCTGTGGTTATTTAGAAAATCTATTTTCCCTAAAAGATTTAACTCATCTGGTTGTGGTGATGGTGATTGTGGCTGTCATTAGATTTTGACGGTTCCGCTTTCGCGAAAGCGAGACTAAAATCAATTATCTAGACTAGAATTTTCTATTTTTACCATATGAATGATCGCCCGATAGGTTTTTTTGACTCTGGTGTAGGCGGCACAAGTGTGTGGAAAGAGGTAATAGAGTTATTGCCACATGAGAATACCATATACCTAGCCGACTCTAAACATGCGCCCTATGGACGTAAGTCAAAGCAGCAGATCATTGAGCTTTGTATTAAAAACACAGAATATTTATTGAGTCAGAATTGCAAGCTGATAGCTATACCATGCAATACAGCTACTACTAATGCTATTTCTTATTTAAGAGCAAATTACGATGTGCCATTTATAGGTATAGAACCGGCTATAAAGCCTGCAGCGCTTAAAAGTGACACTAAAAAAATAGGAATTCTAGCGACTAGAGGAACGCTGTCCAGTGAGCTATTTAATAAAACTCAAAAAGAATTTACCCAAGATGTAAATACCATAGAGATAGTAGGGACTGGCATTGTAGAACTTATAGAAGCTGGTAAAACAGATAGTGAAGAGATGCACGATCTTCTTATAGGAATCACAGAGCCGTTTATGATCTCTGGTATAGATTATCTGGTGCTAGGCTGTAGTCACTATCCATATATAAAAGAAATGTTGCAAGAGCTGCTTCCTGCTCGTGTGCGTATTATAGATTCTGGAGCGGCAGTAGCAAGACAGACTCTAAACATATTAAAGTCTCAAAACTTAATTAACCTGAATACTACGCTTGGTAAACACTCGCTATATTCTAATTTGAAGACAGATGTGCTAGATGCCTTAACTCAAGAAATAGCAAATCGCGAGGTGCAATTGCTAGACTTTTAAGAGAAATACTCAAATAAAGCCAGTTTTTTACTCGGGCTTACGGGCAGCTCTTTATCGCCTAACATCACACTGCCGCCTTTACCTTTTTTATAAGCCGTCACATGAGATACATTAATCAAATGAGATTTATGAATGCGTGCAAAACCTTTGTCGGATAACATATCATCAAAGTGTTTTAAGGTCTTAGAGACTAGTTTTTTATCGTTTTCTAAGAAAATATGAGTGTAATTATCGTCTGCAGTGCAATAGATAATATCCTTTATAGGCAATACCTCAAAACCTTCTTGGGTAGGAATAGTAATTTTATCAGTAAGCTGTGAGCTGTTCTCTTCTTTGATACTCAAATCTACATTGACTTCGTTTTCGCGTTCTTTAATAGCGCTTACTATTTCAGTCGCTTTTATCAACTCATCTATGTCAATAGGTTTAGTCAGGTAATAAGCCGCCTGCTGATTAAGCGCATCTTTTGCATACTGATCATAAGCGGTTACAAAAACGGTTTCAAAAGTACGATTGGGTAATTTGTCAAGAAGATCAAACGCAGTTCCATATGGCATTTCTACATCTAGAAAAACTAGGTCTACTTCTGTTTTTTCAAGAAGATCAAACGCCTCTTCTACATTAGTAGCCTCGTCCAATATTTCAATGCCTTTACAGTATTTTAAAATGTAATTTTTTAAAATGTCTCTAGAGATTTTCTCGTCTTCTACTATTACGGCGGTTAGTTTCATAGGTTTTAGTTTACTTAGAAGGTTCAATTCTAGTTCTTAAAAAATCAAGATACTTTGGGTCGTCTTCAGAAAAAAGTTCTTCTCCTTCTAGACCATAGGCGCGTATTAATTCGTCAGCCGCCTGGTCTAAGAATTCCATTTCAAATAAGCATTGTCCTAATCTCAAGTGTAAAAAGGGATTTCCTATAGCATCGGGACAGTACATAGCGTTGCTTAAATTGTCTATTCCTGCCTCGTAATCTTTTCCGAGAAAGTTAGCGTCTCCTATGGCTGCCAAAACCCAGGTAGTAACTTTCCATTCATTTTTAGGTTCAGGAATTAAATTAAAAGCATTCCAGTATTCTGTAAGTGCTTCATCATATTTCCCTTCCTCGGCTAGCGCATCTCCAGATTGGGATAAGTTCTTAATTACTTGGTATGTTTTATCATCAATTTCACTCATGATTTTAATCTTCTTTTTTCCAAATATTGAATTCAGTTCTAAGGATAACGAGTATCTCACACATAAATTGAAGCTCATCTACTTCTGGATATTTATTGAGGTATGTATCTGGGTTCCCATAGCTAAAATCGTTTAGTTGAGTATGATGTCTCGCTTGTACATAAAATGATTCTCCATCTACCGTAAGCATTGAAGAAATAGGCACATAATAGAACTTTGTAATTTTTCCTCTTCTAGAGGTGTCTATTTGTTTTACCATATCTTTTCTTGCACTTAGTTTCCATTGTATTTTTTCTTGATTAGGTAAATCAAGTA
This sequence comes from Nonlabens sp., assembly GCF_039941875.1. Classification (GTDB taxonomy): domain Bacteria; phylum Bacteroidota; class Bacteroidia; order Flavobacteriales; family Flavobacteriaceae; genus Nonlabens. The sequence continues at coordinate 200,274 of NZ_JBDVDQ010000003.1, forward strand.
CATGACTTCCTATAATGTTTGCAAATACAAATTCATTGTCTTTTTTAGATACCAGCTCTTTTTTGATGACTTTGGATTTGCCACTTGGAGTTGTTTTAGCAAAATGCTCATAAAATTCAGCTTTGCATTTTCCTAATTCAAAATAGATTCTAAATACAGATGAGTAATTTGTTATTCCTTGATTTTGATAAATGCGTATTTCTCTTTTATGTGTAAGTGAATCAGAAAGTTTTAAATCGGCGTTGATTTGCTTGATGTTTTGCGCAAATATTCCAATAGAAAATAAAAAAGCTATTGTGATGAAAATGTTTCTAAACATAATTTAATTCTTAATACTAACAATAACCGTCGTTCCAACATCTGGACTTAATCCAGCATCGCTTACCTCTATATCTATCTTACAATCATGTAATTCATTTAATAAAGCGACACGGTTTTTAATGTTACCCAATCCTTTAGAATCGCGTTTCTTTTGATGATCGGTTTTAATAGCCTTAGACTGTTCTCGCCCGATTCCATTATCGGTTATGGTGACTTTGATTCCGTTTTCCGCTTTCGCGAAAGCAACATTTAAAAAACCTTTTTCTTTTTTATAACGCAATCCATGCCATACGGCATTTTCAATTATAGGTTGCAACAACATGGGTGGTACCTGTAAATGAGCTTCTTTTATAGCGGGATCTATGTCTAGCTTAAAATCAAACTTATCTTTAAATCGCTCGTGTTCCAGTTTCAAGTACAACCCTAAAAGGTCGATTTCTTTTTCTAGCGTTATAAAATCTAACTCGCTATTTTCTAAAACACTACGCATCAACTTAGAGAAATCTGCCAGGTATTTGTTTGCTGCACGCTCGTCATTTTGAGCAATGTAGTTGTTTACAGAATTCAGTGCGTTAAATATAAAATGCGGATTCATCTGACTGCGCAACGACTTTAAGGCTAGCAAGTGGTTATTAATTTTTTGCTGTTTGTTATTGCGATACATAAAATAAGCCAGGGTAAGTAATAGCAGGCTTAGAGCAACGAGAGAATAAATAACCCAGCGCTGTCGCTGGTTCATCTCTTGAGTCAGTTCTCGCTCTGTGTTGATTAATGCTATCTTATTTTCGGTAAGCTCGCGATCCTTTTCTAAGGTTAGAATTCTAGTCTGTTTAGAAACCAATTCTTTTGCTTTTCTAGCGGTTTCTTCTAGTTCATTTTCTTTTTCTAAATAAAGCGCATCTACGGTGTTGATGTATAGTTCATTATAAGAAAGTGCTTTTATGGTGTTGCCCGCTTTTTTATTCAATTCATAAAGACTTTTTGCTGCGTCTTTCTTAATAGCAAGGTCGTTGTTAACAGTTGCTTCTTCCAGACTAGCCTCAAAGAATGAAATTGCTTCACTTATTTTGTTTTGAGATTTTAAAGCTTCGGCTATTTTAAGTTGTTCTTTTTGTTTGGTTAATCCTAGATTAGTATTTTCCATCGTAGGAGTAATAGAAGTGGTTTCTACCGGACTATCCATCACTATTTCTTCCATTTCATATTCGCTAGAAACACTTTCTGATTCGGCCATTATTTTAGGACTATTTAAAAAACCTGCTTTTTGGTCTGTTGCAATACTATCTGGTTTTCTTTGGACCCTTTTTTTATCTGCTGCTATTTCGTCTAGTAGCTGTATGTTGCTTCTACGCAGCGCAATTTCTTTGTCAAATTGTGCATTGCTATTGTAGAAATCTGCAGTTCGAGATTGTGTGACCACATTTGCTGTAGTGCTTTCTTTTTTGGACTCTTGGATAGCAGTGTTGTAAAAAGACTCTGCATCGTCCAGTTCACCTAGAGAATTATAAATTCTAGCAATATTTGTGTTGATGCTAGTCATCTCGCTCTTGTTATTAGCTGCTGTAGCTATAAACAATGCTTTTTTATAAGTTTCTAGTGCCTTAGTCTCATTGTTCGTTTTAGAATAAGCATCTGCCAGACCATTAAGTCTTGCGAGTTGTTCAGTAATAGAAAGTGCGCTAGATTTTTTATTAGGATTAATTTTATAGGCAGTAATGGCTTCTTGATAATTACCATTTAATCGCAGGGCGTCTGCTTTTTTAATCGTGATATTAAACGACTTCTCTAGTGTTTCTGCTTGGGTATAATTATCTATCGCAAGATCGTACTGTTTATTAAAAGTATAAAGATCACCTAACTTTTCATAGGCTGCGCTTTCTTGTGTTGTAGATAATGACTTTGGATCATTAGATAATGCTGCGATGAGAAAATCGGCGGTTTTTTGAGCGTCTGTCTGTAAATAAAATTGAGCACTATCCATGGCGATTTTATAAGACAGAGTACTTAGTTTTTTAGTGTCTTGTTCAGGATTTTGAACGCGTATTTCTATATCTTCATTAGATCTAATGCGGTAGTAAACAGTTTCAAAATCAAGACCTCTTATCACTATTTCTTCACCCATATTTACAGGTAGTTTAAACCTTCCAAGAGCGTCGGTAGTTGCATAGCGGCCCATTTTACCTTCTACATTTGCTCCAGAAATAGGTGTTCCATCTTCATTAAGAACACGTCCTTCTAGAGTCATCGTGGTTTCTAGAGTCCTCGATGTTTTAAATCCAGTGTTTTGTGCCATCAGGGTTTGAAGGCTCAATAACACAAATAGTAAAGTAAATAGCTGTTTCATTATGGTGTAAACTTAGTCATTAAAAAATATATGCACCTCGTTAAAATGTTCGTTTTGGGCAGTATTGATGGTGTTTTTACCGCTTTCGCGAAAGCTTACTCACCAACTATCTATTTTCCCTCATTCAGACTATGGTTTCCCTCATTCTAACTATATAATGGTTTTTTATACCGATAGATTTGAATCAAAATCAAGTCAAAATGAAAAAGATATTCACTACAGTTTTAATGCTTACTGCGTTAGTAATCAGTGCTCAGCATATGGGTAATTTTCAAAATCAGGCAGAAGACCTGTCCATATCAAGAGCAAACATAGCGACCAGTATGGGAAACGGAGCTGTTTATAGAAAAGCTTATTCACAAGCTCATACACCATTGCGACCTACTAACGTGTTAAGTATTAATCTAAGATCGCTGTACAATGTAGATGCAACAGATTATACAGCTGTATTTAATATAATCCAGGTAGGGAAAACTGCCGAGGAGACGACGCAACTTATGAATGATAAAATTGAGTTGATTAAAAAAGAATTGATGCAAAAAGGCTTTCAAGGACAGTTTGCACTTGATATGATTTCCTTTGTACCTCAATATGAAATAGAAGTAACTAAAAAACTATTTTCTAAAACCTACACAGAAGTTCCTGTGGGTTTTGAACTCCAGCAAAATTTATTAATTAGTTATAGAAAAGACACTGATTTTCAGAAAATCCTTACTGCTTGTGGTAAAGCTGAGGTTTATAACCTGGTTAAGGTGGATTATTACGTAAAGAATCTAGAAGCAGTTTATGAGGAGTTGCAAAACAAACTACTTGTTGAGGTGACTAAGAAGAAAGCGTATTATGAGAAATTGGGTTTTGAAATGAAGAATTATAACGTCATGATGGCCGATAAAAAATACTACCACACTCCTAAGGATTTTTATAAAAGCTACCTCGCTGCCGAAAATGTAAGTATGCAATCTTTAAAAAATCAGAAGAGCGTGACTAAGGTAAGAAAACCTACTTCTTATTACTATGACCCTATACCGTACAATGGGTATGATATAGTTGTGAATGCTGCGATTACTAAACCTGTGATACAATTAGGTATGGACCTAAGTTTGCAATACACACTTAAACCTGTTGAAAAGAAACCAGAGCCAAAACCAGCTCCTGTTAAAACGCCTAATCCTAAAGTTTATGTAGTGAGCCCTAATGGGCCTATAGATATCAAACAACTACCTAATAATTAAATTATTTCTAGTAAAAACTTTTTTCAAGAGTGTATTGTACTGTTGAAAAAAGTTTTTTGGTTTGGGATTGATGACAGTGGCTAAATCGTACTTTTGACATTCATAAAAAAGTATCAAATTTGGCCACTAAATCAAAGAAGGTAACGCCTTTAATGCAGCAGTATAATAAGATCAAGACTAAATATCCTGATGCCTTATTGTTATTTAGAGTTGGAGATTTTTATGAAACCTTCGGTGAGGACGCGATTAAAACAGCACGCATTGTTAACATCGTACTCACTAGCCGTAATAATGGTGGTGATCAGATAGAACTAGCTGGTTTTCCACATCACTCATTAAATACCTATTTGCCTAAACTAGTAAAAGCAGGTGAGCGTGTTGCTATTTGTGATCAATTAGAAGATCCTAAGCAAACTAAAAGTATTGTAAAGCGTGGTGTTACAGAGTTAATAACACCTGGAGTATCACTTAATGATGAGGTTCTTAGTTCAAAAACTAATAACTTTCTTGCAGCTCTTTCTGTAAATAAGAACTTATATGGAGTAGCCTTTCTAGATATTTCTACAGGAGAGTTTCTTGTCTCTCAAGGTTCTAAAGAAGAAGTAGATAAGTTATTGCAAAATTTTAATCCTAGCGAGCTTTTAGTCACTCGTAATGATAAAAAAGAACTAGCAATAGAGTTTCCTTATGATTTGCCTTTCTTTCATCTAGACGATTGGGTTTTTCAAATAGACTTTGCGAAAGAATCTTTGCTTAAACATTTTAAGGTAAATTCTTTGAAAGGTTTTGGGGTAGAGAAATTAGATCAAGCATTAATATCTGCAGGGTCTATCTTACATTATCTAGAGGAAACACAACATGATAAACTAGACCATGTATCAAATATCTCTCGTATAGAAGACGATAATTTTGTGTGGATGGATCGTTTTACGGTTCGTAATCTAGAACTTTACACACCACTTAGTCAGGGCGCAGTTACTTTAATAGATGTCATAGACCAGACTACAACGGCTATGGGTGGGCGCATGCTCAAAAGATGGATGGCTTTTCCATTAAAAGATGCTTCTCAAATTGAAAAACGTCATGAAGTCGTAGAGTTTTTTACTACATCACAAGAGCAACAAGAAGAGATTAAATCATATTTAAAACGCATGAGCGATTTAGAACGATTGATTTCTAAAGTCGCTGTAGGTAAGATTTGTCCAAGAGAAGTAGTGCAGCTCAAAAACAGTTTAGAGGCTATTATTCCGGTAAAGGAAAAAGCGATTAGCTCAAATAACAAAGCCCTTAATATCATAGGAGAGAGTTTAAACCCTTGTGTGCATTTAATAGATTTGTTTAAGCAAGCTATTGATGAGCAGGCTCCTGTAAATATTTTAAAAGGTAATACGATTGCTCAAGGTTATCATGCAGAGTTAGATGAGTTGCGTGGTCTTGCGACTTCAGGAAAAGACTACCTTGATAATATGCTAGCCAGACATGCTGAAGAAACTGGAATTACTAGTCTCAAAATTTCTAGCAATAACGTTTTTGGTTATTATATAGAAGTAAGAAATACACATAAAGATAAAGTACCAGAAGAATGGACTAGAAAACAGACACTGGTAAATGCAGAGCGTTACATTACAGAAGAACTTAAAGAATACGAGGGTAAAATACTAGGTGCCGAAGAACGCATCAATGCATTGCAGCAAGAACTTTTTGATAAAGTAGTAAGAGAAATTCTTCCTTCTATAAAAACTATTCAAACGAACTCTCAATTAATAGGACAACTAGACTGTCTTATTTCCTTTGCATCTCATGCAGTTAAATCAAATTATGTGCGTCCAGAGTTACTGGATAACGATGACCTGATTATAAAAAATGGTCGTCATCCTGTTATAGAAAAAATGCTCCCTGCAGACCAGCCATATATTCCTAATGATGTACAGCTAGATAGAGATAGCCAGCAAATAATAATGATTACAGGACCTAACATGAGTGGTAAAAGTGCCATTTTAAGACAGACGGCATTAATTGTGCTGTTAGCTCAAATAGGTAGCTTTGTTCCTGCCGAAGAGGTGAAAATGGGAATCGTTGATAAGATTTTTACAAGAGTAGGTGCAAGTGATAATATATCTCAAGGAGAATCTACTTTCATGACAGAGATGAATGAGAGTGCGAGTATCCTGAATAACATAAGCGAGAAGAGTCTTGTGTTGCTCGATGAGATAGGTCGTGGTACAAGTACGTATGACGGTATATCTATAGCATGGGCTATTACAGAATACTTACATGAGCATCCTTCTAGTCCTAAAACACTTTTTGCAACACATTATCACGAGCTTAACGAGATGACCTCGCAATTTGAGCGTATTAAAAACTTTAATGTAGAAGTAAAAGAACTTAAGGATAAAGTGCTATTCATGCGCAAGCTAGTCGCTGGAGGTAGTCATCATAGTTTTGGTATCCATGTTGCAAAAATGGCAGGAATGCCACAACAAGTGATTTCTAAGGCTAACAAGATCCTTAAAAGACTAGAAAAAACGCACAAACAAGAAGATTCTAAAGAAGCGATGAAGGATTTACAGGAAGAAGAAATGCAATTAAGCTTCTTTAATCTAGACGATCCTCTATTAGAAAACATCAAACAAGAAATCCTTCAAGTGGACATAAACACCTTAACACCAGTAGAAGCACTCATGAAATTGAATGAGATAAAACGCATGCTTGTAAAAAAAGAGAAAGTAAATCAATAATTTTTCGTTTTTTTCTTTGTAGAATAAAGAAAGTTGTTAAATTTGCAACCGCTTTGAAAAGCAACTGAGTTTTTCAATTTTGCGAAAGTAGCTCAGGGGTAGAGCATCACCTTGCCAAGGTGGAGGTCGCGAGTTCAAATCTCGTCTTTCGCTCTAAAATTTGTTCTTAAATAGATTTTAAATACCAATGATGTGTCGCGGACACAATCGCTCGAGTGGTGGAATTGGTAGACACGTTGGACTTAAAATCCAATGGGTAGTAATGCCCGTACGGGTTCAAGTCCCGTCTCGAGTACTTGTAAGCCTCGTAATCTTTTGATTACGAGGCTTTTTTTTGTCTTTTAATGATGTGCTTCTCATCTTTTCGATTGACTTTAAATACCTCTTTTATCTTTTTATAGTAAGCCTCACATTTATGTTGATTTAGTATGGCGAGTATTTTTTGTTATATCAATTTGTCTCATCTATACCGGTAGGTGTTTATTACATTTTAAATACTATATTTAAACTTACTAATTATCTAGCTAGTATTAGCTGGTAACCAGTACGGATGTATTAAATGTAAAACATCGATGAAAATAAAAATTTTAATAGTTCTGTTTTTTATGAACCTTTGTTTTTCAGCTTGTAATGAAATAGAAGAATCTAATTTAAATTCCAAAATCAATACTTTTTTATCAAATACCGATGTTGAAATACTAACTAATGGATATCAATTTAAAATCTATAATGAAGGAGTAGGTAAAGATATTTCTAAACCTATTCCTAATGATACGATCCTTATATTGAAAAACGAATTTTCCAAGAAAATAATATCTTCTAAAATAAATGCAGGAAAAGTTCTTTTATTAGATAGCACAAAGTTGTGTGAGTTATCCTATAAGCATGATCAAGATAGGGTGGTGATGAGGTCTTTTCTTTTCATTTCACAGCGTGATAAAAACAAAGATTTATCATTAGAAATAAAAAATTGGGTACCACAATATTATGAGCAATGCTATAAATGTGTTGAAGTGTCTATCAATTAGTTATTAAAATTATTCTCCCATGTGACGCCGGTGTGCAAAGTAGTAAGTACTTGTTTCTGAAGATCGCCGAGCAAGAGCAATGGAATAAAGAAAAGCTAGAGATGTTTTTTCAAGTCAGCTAGAGCGTTTTGCTTGTTATTTGATCAGCAAAAGCTAAGCGTGTTATTTTGGAATAATTAAAAACCTGCTCATTTTTTTAAACACTGATAAAAGTCACCGTTTGCAAATGGTGTGCTGGATTACTTTTGACATATCAAATTTTAAAAAAGTATTCTTATGAAAACCATCCTTATTCCTGTAGATTTCTCTAATACATCAAATAAAGCTCTTGAAGTAGGAGTAACTATTGCAAAACGTATCAAAGCAAAAATTGTTCTTACGCATATGGCAGGTGTAGAGAGTGGTTTAAATAAAGAACCTAACACTGCAGAAGAGGTTGTTTTCTATAGCAGACTGATAGGTAAAAAGTTCGAAGAATTTCTAGATCGTCCATTTCTAGAAAATGTAGCATATGAAACGGTTTTAAAACAATATCTTGATTTCGGTAGTATGAATGACTTTGCCAAAGAGCTAGATGCATCCCTTATCGTTATGGGAAGTAACGGTGCAAAGGGCATGACAGAGATCTTAAAAGGCAGTAATGCAGAGAAAGTAGTACGATCTTCAGAAGTGCCAGTTTTAGTGGTTAAGGATAATGATATCAATTTTGCTCCAGAGCGTATTTTATACGCTAGCGATTTTCATCTAGAAACCGTGGGCGCATACCATAGAATTATAGAAGCAGCTACTATGCTTAACGCTCGTATCGACTTCTTATATATCAATTTACCAGGTAAAAACTTTAAGAGCACATCTCAAATGGACGAGACTTTACTTAATTTCTTTAGTGAGGTAAAACATCCTGATCCTGTGGCGGCTATTAAAACGGTAAATCGTTATGCCGACCACACAGTAGAAAAAGGTGTTATGAATTATGCATCTTTATCTGCTGCAGACGTGATTGCTATTCCTACACACGGTAGGACTGGACTTTCTCATTTCTTTCAAGGAAGTATAAGTGAAGATATTGCAAATCATTCTGTGGTGCCTGTTCTTACGGTAAAGATGTAAGTAGGTTACGCTTTCGCGAAAGCGAAACACACAAAAAATTATAAGCCTTCTACTAACCTGTAGAGGGCTTTTTTATCTTCTAATTTTATACGTTTACCATCGGTGCTTATCCAGCCTTCTTTCTTAAATATAGTGAGGGTTCTTATACAAGCCTCCTTTGCAGTACCTACCACATTTGCGATATCTTCTCTAGTAAGAGTCATGATTATGTAACCGTCAGCATCTGCGCCAAAGTTTTTATCTAGATACATCAGGGTTTCTGCAACGCGTTGTTTTACTGTCTTTTGAGCCATATTTACAATCACATTGTCTGCAAATTTAAGATCATTTGCCATGTGGATTAATATAGCCTTAGTAAAGTTAGGGTTAGAATCTAGGCTGTCTGTAAGGTGCTTTTTAGGAATGTAGCACACTTCCATATCATTTAAAGCCACAGCACTTAGATTAGTCCTTTCTTCTGTAATTACAGACCGCTGCCCTAGTACCTCTCCTTTAGTAGCTATTTTTACTATGGTATCTTTTCCATTATCACTTAACTTAGATAATTTAGAAACACCATTGCGCACACAATAAACACCGTCTAGACGTTCTCCTTCTTCAAAGATAGTTCCCCCTTTTCTTATAGACTTAGTGGTTTTACTATCAGAAATACGTTTAAGCTCCTCTTTATTAAGAGCTTTTAATGAGTTTAACTGTCTTACTATACAGTTTTCACAACGACCTTCTAGGTGGCTATTCATAAATATAGATAAAGTCTTAAAGGTACAGAGGTTATTTACTACAGCAAAGTAAATGTGTTGTAAATCTTATAATTAAGTTAAAAAAGGCAGGTGACAAAAGTCATCGTTTTAAAGCGAGAAGTATGAGCAAATTTGCACTAGGTATAATGAGCAAATTTAATAAACTATGGAATCATGTTTCCATTGCGGTGATGACTGTACAACTACAGTTATTGAGCACCAGGACAAGCATTTTTGCTGTCATGGGTGTAAAACTGTTTTTGATATTCTTAATGATAATGATCTCTCGTATTACTACGAGTTAGAGCAATCTCCTGGGACCACACCATCTCGGTTTGAAGGTAAGTTTGATTTCTTAGAAAATGATGTAATCGCAAAGAAGCTACTAGAATTTGACGAGCAAGATGTACAGGTGGTCACTTTTGTTATCCCATCTATACACTGTAGTTCGTGTATCTGGGTTTTAGAAAATTTGAATAAATTACATCCAGATGTAACTACCTCTCAGGTTAATTTCCCTAAGAAAAGTGCGCGTATTACCTATAATTCTGCTCAATTAAATTTACATCAACTGGTTTTACTGTTGTGTAAAATAGGGTACGAGCCTTATATCTCTCTAGATGACGCTACAAAGAAAACCTCTTCTATAGACCGTAGTCTTATCTATAAACTAGGAGTTGCAGGTTTTGCTTTTGGTAATATTATGTTCTTGTCTTTTCCAGAGTACTTTGAAGTGTCAGAGTTCTGGTTAGAGCGTTATAAATATATTTTCAGGTGGTTAATGTTTGTTTTTGCATTACCGGTAGTATTCTACTCTGGTAGTGATTACCTAGTGTCTGCTTATAAAAGTGTGCGTTCTAGAATGCTCAATATAGATGTACCTATTGCGATAGGTATTCTAGTGTTGTTTCTACGTTCTACGGTAGAGATAGTAATGGACTGGGGTACTGGCTTTTTAGACAGTATGGCTGGTCTGGTTTTCTTTTTATTGTTAGGTAAGTTTTTTCAGCAAAAAACCTATTCGTTTTTATCTTTTGAAAGAGATTATAAATCTTATTTCCCGATAGCAGTAACTAGATTGAGCAAAGCAGATTCTAACAAAGAAGAGCAAGCACAGGTTTATGATCTAATAGCTGGCGACAGGATCGTGATAAGAAATGGAGAGCTCATACCAGTAGATGGTATTCTTATTAAGGGAAACGCACTTATAGATTATAGCTTTGTAACTGGCGAGGCAGAGCCTGTGAGTAAAAACTCTGGAGATAAATTATATGCAGGTGGTAGACAGCAGGCTGGTGTTATAGAGCTGGATGTTTTAAAATCTGTAGAGCAAAGTTATTTAACGCAATTATGGTCTAACGAGATTTTTAATAAAAGTGCAGAAAGCCTTTTTCAGAGTATTACAGACCAGATAAGCAAACGTTTTACTATTAGCATTTTGAGTATAGCGGCACTAGCGACTGTTTTCTGGTTGTGGTACGAGCCGTCTCTTGCGCTTAATGTATTTACGGCCGTTCTTATAGTAGCCTGTCCTTGCGCTATAGCTCTTGCGGCACCTTTTACGCTAGGTAATTTACTTAGAATATTTGGCAAGCATAAATTCTACCTAAAAAACAGCAGTATTATAGAACAACTGGCTTCTATAGATACCGTAGTTTTTGATAAAACAGGTACGCTTACTACCAGTCATAAAAGCGTTATTTCTTATGAAGGTATCGCATTAACGGTAGATGAGCAGTCTTTGCTTACCTCTACATTGCGAGCGTCTAACCACCAATTGAGCCGTTCCCTTTACAACATGTTACAGGAAAATAGCATCAGCTCACTAGACGATTTTAGTGAAGAGGTAGGTAAAGGAATTACTGGTGTGCTCAATAATAATCGTGTAAAAGTAGGTTCTTATGCATTTGTGTCAGATGGTAGTTCCGCTTTCGCGAAAGCGGATTTAAATCAAACCACTGTGCACATAAGTGCAAATGAAGTCTATAAAGGCTGTTATGTGTTCTATAATGAATACCGAGACGGCATGAAACAGGTGTTTGATACACTTTCTGTGGATTGTGAGCTGGCAGTTTTATCTGGTGATAATGAAGGTGAAAAAGAACATCTAGAACAAATACTGCCTAAGAATACCGCATTAGTCTTTAATCAGAAACCAGGAGATAAGCTTAATTACATTAAGAATTTACAGAAACTAGGTAAAAAGGTGCTCATGATAGGTGATGGACTAAATGATGCTGGTGCACTTGCTCAAAGTAATGTAGGGCTTGTGATTTCAGAAAATGTAAATGTTTTTTCACCTGCGTGTGACGGTATAATCGATGCTACGCGTTTTAAAGATATTACCACATTTATAGATCTATCTCGTAAAGGAAAAAAAGTGATAGATTATGCTTTTATATTCTCGCTTATCTATAATGTAGTAGGATTAGGGTTTGCTATTTCTGGACATCTTGCTCCAGTAGTTGCTGCTATTTTAATGCCTCTTAGCTCTATAAGTATAGTCGTGTTCACAACTATATACACCTATTTTTTAGGAAGAAAACTTAACCAAAAAACAACAATTTAAGATGAAAAAAGAAGCTCTTCAACTCGATTTAGAAATAGACACTCTCAAAAATTTATATATGCAAAGTAATTGCACTACGTGTGATGTAATGCACCACTATTTTAAAAGAGAGTACTACCAAGCACAAGCACAATTAAAGTCACTAGAGCAACAGTCTTTTATAAGAGAAGAGGTGAAAGGTGTTTCTATCATTGCATTACAACAGTCTACAGCCTTGTTAGGATTATACATAATGGTGTGATTTTTTACACACAATTAAATTCAAAAGCTGACATATGTCATCGTTTGTACAAGGTTACCACGGTAATTTTACCACATTATTAAACAACTATGAACATCATTTATATGCTTCTTGCAATAAGCGTTTGTGTCGCGGTGATCTTCTTTATAGCCTTTATTCTATCGGTTAAAAAGGGACAGTATGACGATACATACACACCGTCTGTGCGCATGCTTTTTGACGATGAACTTATTAAGGAAAAGAGCACGGAAAGCGCAAAATCAAATCAACCTATTTTATTGAAAGATCAACTCAAGTAACTATGGAATTACAAAAGTTTTATTACGATAACAAAATCGTACGCAATTTTATTGTTGCTACAATGTTCTGGGGCGTTGTAGGAATGAGTATAGGGCTACTACTGGCCTTCATGTTTTTATTTCCTAACCTGACAGATGGTATCTCGTGGTTAAGTTTTGGTCGTTTACGTCCATTACATACTAATGCGGTCATATTTGCATTTGTAGGAAATGCCATTTTTGCTGGAGTTTATTATTCTAGTCAGCGTCTTCTTAAAGCGAGAATGTGGAAAGACTGGTTAAGTAAATTAAATTTTTGGGGATGGCAGGCTATTATAGTAGGTGCAGCGATTACGCTACCTCTAGGTTATACCACCTCAAAAGAATATGCCGAGTTAGAATGGCCATTTGATATAGCTATTGCTATTATTTGGGTTGCTTTTGGTGCTAACCTTATAGGTACTATTCTTAAGAGAAGACAGCGACATTTATATGTTGCGATATGGTTTTATCTAGGGACATTTGTTACCGTAGCCGTTTTACATATTGTTAATAGTATGGAAGTACCTGTAGGAGCTCTTAAGAGTTATTCTATGTATGCTGGTGTACAGGATGCGCTGGTGCAATGGTGGTACGGACATAATGCGGTTGCTTTTTTTCTAACCACACCTTTCTTAGGTTTGATGTATTACTTTGTACCTAAAGCAGCAAATAGACCGGTGTATTCTTATAGATTATCTATTGTTCACTTCTGGTCATTGATCTTTATTTATATATGGGCAGGGCCGCACCACTTGCTATACTCAGCATTACCAGACTGGGCACAAAACTTAGGTGTTGCTTTTTCAATTATGTTGCTTGCTCCATCTTGGGGTGGTATGATTAACGGATTGTTAACCCTACGTGGTGCGTGGGATAAAGTACGTACAGATCCTGTTTTAAAATTTATGGTAGTAGCCATTACAGGATATGGTATGGCGACCTTTGAAGGACCTATGTTGTCTCTTAAAAATGTAAATGCAATTGCACACTTTAGTGACTGGGTTATCGCTCACGTGCATGTAGGAGCACTAGCGTGGAATGGTTTCTTAACCTTCGGTATGGTCTACTGGATGGTGCCTAGATTATTTAAGACAAAGTTATGGTCTATAAAACTGGCCAATGCACATTTCTGGATAGGAACATTAGGAATCATTTTATACGCACTACCTATGTATGTGGCTGGTTTTCAACAAGCGTTAATGTGGAAAGAATTTAATCCAGATGGTAGATTAACTTATTCTTTCTTAGAAACACTTATAGAAATTATACCTATGTACTGGATGCGTGCTATAGGAGGTACTATGTTTATTATAGGGGCTTTAACTGGTATTTATAACCTTATTAGGACAGCTAGAGTTGGTTCTCAAGTAACTGATGAGCTTGCTGAAGCAGCAGCACTTGAAAAAGTAACTAAGAATCGTACTAATAAAGAAGGATACCACACTTGGTTAGAAAGAAGACCAGTTAAATTAACCTTGTTTGCTACGGTAGCGATTCTTATAGGTGGTATGGTGCAAATTATCCCTTCCTTAATGGTAGACGATTATATACCAGTAATCTCAAGTGTAAAACCATACACGCCTCTAGAACTAGAAGGTCGTGATATATATATCAGAGAAGGTTGTGTAGGGTGTCACTCTCAAATGGTACGTCCATTTAGAAGCGAAGTAGAACGTTATGGAGAATACGCTAAAGCAGGTGAATTTGTTTACGACCATCCATTTTTATGGGGTAGTAAGCGTACAGGTCCAGATTTACTACGTGTAGGTGGTAAATACAGTGATAACTGGCACTTAAATCATTTTTATGATCCACAGAGTACGTCAGAGGGTTCTATAATGCCATCTTATAAATGGCTTATTCAAAATGAGCTGGATAAAAGCTCTACAGAAACTAAGATGGAAGCCATGGTATCCTTAGGAGTACCATATACTCAAGAAGAAATAGATCGCGCACAAGAATGGATGCTAGAACAAGGAATAGAGATAGAAAAAAATCTATACAGCGATCCTGATTTTGCAAAAACCTATGAGGCAGATAAGAAGTATGCTCTTGATAACGGAGAAGAGTTTATAGAAATGCGCAATCGTGAACTGATCGCAATTATCGCATACCTACAACGCTTAGGAACAGATATTAAAGTTACAACTGCAGATGGCACTGCACTAAATATAAATCAATAAGTTATGTTGAAATTTATAAAAGGAAACCTAGAAAACATCGATGGTGTAGAGATCTATCCATTGATATCGTTACTTATATTTTTCTTCTTTTTCATGGGGTTATTCTGGTGGGTATTTACTGCAAAGAAATCACATATTAAAGAGGTAAGTAACATACCGCTTAACGACGATACTATTAACCCTAATCAAATCAAATAATGAGAAATACAGCATCATATTTACGTGTATTAGGAATAGCAGTTTTGGGATACTTATTCCTTAATTGGATAGGGACTACAGGAGAAGATTCTATTTTTATAGAGCAACCATTATTATGGGCTATTCTAGGTGTTATTGTACTGTTCTATATAGCAGGAGAGGCTTGTGTAACCACATTACAAAGTATTTTATATCAAAGTCTTAAACCAGACGCTCAAGAGAAGTACGATGAGAATGCTGCTGTCGCAAAGGCTAATCGATTCAAATGGATTAAGGATAAATACAAAGCATCATTAGGAAGTAGAGATATAGAAGATGAGCATGAAATTATTCTAGACCATAACTATGATGGTATTCAAGAGTTAGATAACAATTTACCGCCATGGTGGGTTTATGGATTCTATGCATCTATCATATTTGCAGTTATTTATCTGGTAAGATTTGAAGTCTTTAATGACTATAATCAAGAAGAAGAATATGAAACGGCTGTCGCAGCTGCAAAAATAGAAATAGAAGAATGGAAAAAAACTGCCAAAGATCTAGTAGATGTAAACACCGTTGTGTTGCTTACAGATGCTGCAGACCTTAAAGCAGGTGCAGCCATTTTTGGTGAGAACTGTATCGCCTGTCACAAGATAGATGGTGGTGGAGGTATAGGTCCTAACCTTACCGATAAACACTGGATTCTAGGTGGCGGTATTAAAAATGTATTTAATACCATATCAGAAGGTGGTAGATCTGGAAAAGGAATGGTGTCTTGGAAAAAGGATTTAAAACCAGCACAAATGGCTCAGGTAGCTAGTTATGTCATCAATTTTCAAGGTACAATTCCTGCAGACCCTAAAGAACCAGAAGGTGATTTATGGATAGATCCTAATGCACCAGTAGAAACTCAACCAGAGGTAGAAGAGATCGTTCAAGACTCTATTATAGTAGTAGATATTAATAATTAAAAACAGTAAGATGCTTATTCTTAATGAAATGTCTGAAGCGCTAGCATCGAGTAAAGAACCTCTCATAAAACAGATTTATGAGAAAGCAGGAAAGAAACTGCTAGCGATAGGATTGCGTCGTGGAGTAGAATTACCAGAACATATTGCACAAGTAAAGGCAAAATTAATGGTAGTACAAGGAGAGATAGATTTTAATACGGCAACACATAGTTACCGTCTAGAACGCTTTGATTCTTTTGATATCCCTAAAGATATAAAGCATTCTGTAGTAGGCGTTTTTGACGCTGTTTTTTTACTACTACTAGGCGACTCAAAGGAGTTGACTGTTTTTTAAAAATAAATAAAGCATCATGGCAGACCAAGGTCAAGAAAATTTTAGAGATACCATAGGCACGCTTAATGAAGAAGGTAAGCGTGCATGGGTATTCCCTAAAAAGCCATCAGGTAAATGGTACAAGTATCGCAAGTATGTGAGTTATGTCTTACTGCTTATTCTGTTCTCTGCACCATTCATAAAAATTAATGGCAATCAGTTCATGATGTTCAATATATTAGAACGTCGTTTTAATGTATTTGGTTTTCCGTTTTGGCCTCAAGACTTTTACTTGTTTGTAATCATGATGATTATAGGCGTGGTCTTTATTATTTTCTTTACAGTGGCTTTTGGGCGTTTATTTTGTGGATGGATATGTCCACAAACCATTTTTATGGAGATGGTTTTCAGACGTATTGAGTACTGGATAGATGGAGATAGAGGTAAGCAAATACGTCTTGCAAAAATGCCATGGAATACAGAAAAAATTAAAAAAAGAGCTCTCAAATGGAGTATCTTTTTTATCATCTCGTTCTTAATAGCAAACATATTCTTAGCCTACCTAATCGGTAGTGATGAGTTGATAAGATACATTACAGACGGGCCATCACAACATGGAAGTACGCTCATTTCTTTAATGATTTTTACAGGAGTATTCTACTTCATTTTTGCCTGGTTTAGAGAACAAGTATGTATTATAGTATGTCCTTATGGTCGTTTACAAGGTGCTCTTCTTGATAATAAATCCATAATAGTTGCTTATGACCATAAACGTGGTGAGAAAGAAGAAGGTAGAGCTAAGTTTAAAAAGAAAGAAGATCGTCCAGCATCAGGAAAAGGGGATTGTATAGATTGTTCTGCATGTGTACATGTCTGTCCTACTGGAATAGATATACGTAACGGTACGCAACTAGAATGTGTTAATTGTACAGCCTGTATAGATGCATGTGACCACATGATGGAAGCTGTAGATCTACCTAAGGGTCTTATACGTTACACGAGTGAAGATAACATTGAAAAGGGTGAGAAATTTAAACTCACACCTAGACTTAAAGGATATATAGTTGTACTAGGAATTCTTACTGCGGTTTTAATAGGAATGTTATTCCTGCGCAATGATGTAGAGGCAAGTATTTTAAGATTGCCAGGTCAGTTATATGAACATAAAGCGGATAATATCATTAGCAATGTTTACACATTTAAACTGGTAAATAAAACGGTAGAACCTATCGATAGCGTCACCTTCCGATTAAAATCTCATAAAGGAACTATTAAGCTGGTTTCTTACACGAGTATAACTGTGCCAGAGGCAGGACTAACACAAGGAACTCTTTTTATAGAAATTAATGCCAGTGCTATTAAGACCGATAAGGAGCGACTAGAAATAGAAATTTTGAGTGGTGATCAAGTAATAGAAACTACTACTACAGCCTTTTTAGGACCACGTAGTTATAATTAATACCGCTTTCGCGAAAGCGTAACAAACATCTAACAATGAGTACAGAAAAAAAGAATTGCTGTCAAGGTTGTAAAAAGGGACAACCAGGTTTAAACCAAAGTTGTCAGGCAAAGTTAATGATGGAAGAACTGGCAAAAAAAGCTACCGCTACAACAAAGGAAACAGTAGTTAAATAGTTAATTAATAGCCGCCGACTAAATCGGATTAAGGAGATGAAATGGAATTGGGGAACAGGAATAGCAGTAGGTATGTCGTGCTTTATAGGCTTTATACTATACTTTGTGATCACCATGATTACAGACCAGCGTTACAGCCATGATCTAGTTACAGAAGAGTATTATGAGAAAGAAATGTACTATCAAAATGAGATAGATGCAGAGACGAATGCAAATAACCTCTCTGAGAAAATAGTAAGTAAAAGAACTGAAAACGGATGGATGATTACTTTTCCATCGCAGTTAAATGTAGAGAAAATTAAAGGTAAAATGTTCCTTTATAGACCGTCTAATCAAGTATTAGATTTTGAGACTGAACTTTCATTATCTGATCATAATTTGCTCATACCTGACAATAAAATGATAGGCGGTCGCTGGAATATTATAGTAGACTGGACCTATGACGGGCAGTCTTATATGTATAAAGAAGAAATACTTTATTAAGAATGTTGTGGTCTGCGCTCATATTTGGTTTACTAGGTAGTTTTCACTGTGTGGGAATGTGCGGTCCTATTGCATTCTTATTGCCATTAGATCGAAAGAGCAAGAGCAAGCGCTTTTTTCAGTTATTGGGTTATCATGGAGGTAGGTTATTTACGTATGGCTTTTTAGGTTTTGTATTTGGTTTTTTAGGTAAAAGCATGCACCTTTTTGGTATACAACAGCAGCTATCTATCATTATAGGTGTCGCGATGATTATAGTGGTATTAATACCTACTAAGATATTTAATAAATACAATTTTTCTAGACCTATTTATGCTCTAGTAGGAAGGGTGAAAAGTGCGATGGGAAAAGAGCTTAAAAAGAAAGATCCAGGGACTTTTTTTACTATGGGTTTTCTTAATGGTTTATTGCCTTGTGGTTTAGTCTATATGGCAGTTTTCGGTTCTTTAGCTTCTGGTAGTGCTGGATATGGTGCTTTATATATGATTCTTTTTGGGCTAGGGACAGTGCCTTTAATGACTACCGCTATATACCTAGGTAATTTTTTAAAGGGTAAGGCAAAACAAAAGGTATTAAAACTGATACCTGTTTTTGTAATAATAATAGGGTTACTATTTATAGTAAGAGGTCTTGGGTTAGGTATTAAATACATATCTCCATCAGAATCTGTTGCTATGGAAACGATATCGGCAAACCTGAGTTGTCACTAATTAATAAAATTAAAGATATGAATACAATTTTTTTACCTCTTGTAAATTGGGGATTGGGTACTATTATAATTGGTGTGTTTGCCGTGGTTTGTGTAGCGCTAGTTTTAGTAGTTTATAGTCTAGCAAACGGTGATAAAAAAAGTACTGATAAAGAGAAGTAGATCTCTCATGTTTGTACTTTCTAGATAACAAAAAAGGAAAGCCTGTGGCTTTCCTTTTTTTAGTTGAAACTTAAATGTCAATCTATACCGTCATAGAAAATAATTGAGTATCTGGTTTTTTACGTTGTAATCTCATGTCAAAGGGTAGACAAACATTACGAACATAAGCCCTTCCTTTTTCGGTAATTTGAATCTTATGAGGATGAGTGATTACCAGACCATCCTTTTCTAGTTCTAATAGTTTTACAAGTACGTCTGGCAGTTCTTTAAAGAACATAGTATCTTTTTTCCATGTGGTCTCAAACTGACACATAAGATTAAGTATGTGCTTTCTTATGATAAGATCTTCCTGATTTAGTATGTGGCCTCTAAAAACTGGTAGTGTTCCTTCTTCTACTAGTGCCTGGTATTCTTCAATGTTTTTTACATTTTGAGCAAAACTGTACCAACTATCGCTTATAGAAGACACTCCGAGACCTATCATTAATTGAGTTTTACTATCACTGTACCCCATAAAGTTTCTGTGTATGGTACCAGTTTCTTGTGCAGTATACAAGCTATCAGTAGGTAATGCAAAATGATCCATGCCTATCTCTACATAGCCAGCGCTAGTAAGTATTTTTTTACCTAACTCATACTGTTCACGTTTTTGTATAGCTGTAGGTAAGTCAGAGTCTTTAAAACCTCTCTGTCCGTTTCCTTTTATCCAGGGCACATGTGCATAACTATAATAAGCAATACGGTCTGGACGCAATTCTATAGTCTTGTTAATGGTATGAATTACATGATCTATAGTCTGAAAAGGTAAACCATAAATAATATCGTGTCCTACAGACTTAAAACCTGCCTCTCTTGCCATTACCGTAGCTTTCTCCACATTTTCAAAAGGCTGTATGCGATTAATTGCTTTTTGTACAGTAGGGTTGTAATCTTGCACGCCGTAGCATACTCTGGTAAAATCATTTTGAGCAAGTGTTTCCAGATGTTTCTTAGTCGTGTTGTTAGGATGTCCTTCAAAACTGAATTCGCATTCTGGAGCTTTTACAGCTACAGAAAATATTCCCTTTATCAATTGATCTAAATGCTCTGGTGAGAAGAATGTAGGTGTACCACCACCTAAATGTATTTGTTTTATTACCGGTTGTTCTTCAAAGAGGTTTGTATAAAGAGCAAGTTCTTTTAAAACAGAATTTATATAAGGTATCTCTACGCTATGGTTTTTTGTGATGCGTTTATTACATCCACAAAAAGTACACATGTTCTCGCAAAAAGGTAAATGAATGTAAAGACTTATACCTTCTGTACTATTACTTTCTTTAAAGCTTTTTACAAGAGTCTGTTTCCATAAATCTATAGGGAAGTTGCTAGCGTCCCAATAAGGAACTGTAGGATAGCTGGTATATCTAGGTCCTGCAACATTGTATTTTGAAGTTAAACTACACATAGTCTCAATTTTGAGTCAAAAGTATAATTAGTCCTCTTGCACAACGATGACTTTTGTCAGCTTATAAGATACGATCTAGTAATCAAGGTATTTATTGTGGTATTGCCGCAATCAATTTTTTAGTATAATCACTTTGTGGGTTCTCATAAAGAGCATCGGCCTCATTTTTTTCTTCTATTTTACCTTTGTTCATTACGATTACCTGATCGCAAAAGTATTTAACTACCGCAAGGTCATGCGAAATGAATAAATAAGAGAATCCAAAATCTGCTTTAAACTCATTTAAAAGATTTAAAACCTGTGCTTGTACAGAAATGTCTAGAGCGCTCACACTCTCATCACAAATGATTAACTTAGGTTCTAGTGCTACCGTTCTAGCTATACCTATGCGCTGTCTCTGGCCACCACTAAATTCATGTGGGTATCTATTATAATGCTCTTCAGTTAATCCTACACGCTTTAATAAAGTAAGCACCTTTTCTTTTCTGTCTTTATTATCTTTACCTATACCATGCCATTTCATAGGTTCAATAATAGCTTGCCCTACAGTAAGTCGTGGGTTTAATGAAGCAAAAGGATCTTGAAAGATAATCTGAATCTCTTTTCTCAACTCTCGCATTGCTTTACCTGTAAGATGTGTGATATCTCTATCACGATAGATAATCTTACCGCTGGTCACATCTTTAAGACGTAATATTAGATTACCTAGAGTACTTTTTCCACAACCACTTTCTCCTACCAGTCCTAGACTCTCACCAGGGTATAGATTAAGATTAACGCCATCAACTGCTCTAAAATAAGATGGCTTTTCAAAAAGCTTTTTCTTAAGTGGATAATCTTTTACTATGTCAACTAGCTGTAATAACGGAGCGTTTTTATAAATCTCTTCGTGAGTAGCCGCTCGTTGTGATGGAGTGATCAAATCTCCATCTACCGTATGTTGCATAAAATCACTTATAGTAGGTAGTTTTTTAACACGCTCTGTTGTGCTAGGTCTGGACGCTATAAGTGCTTTTGTATATATTTCTTTAGGAGTTTCAAAAATAACCTCACTAGTTCCTTGCTCTACTATTTTACCTTGATACATAACCAGTATCCTGTCTGCAATAGCACGGACTAAGGATAGATCATGTGATATAAAGAGAATACTCATCCCGTATTCTTGTTGCAGTTCTTTGAGTAATAAAATAATCTCTTTTTGTACCGTAACATCTAGAGCGGTAGTGGGCTCATCGGCAATTAACAACGCAGGCTTACATGCAATAGCCATAGCGATCATGACGCGTTGCATCTGTCCACCACTAATTTCATGTGGGTATTTTGAGAACGTTACTTCTGGAGTAGGTAGTTTTACTTTTTCAAAAAGAGTTAGGACTTCTTTTCTAGCACTCGATGTATTAATTTTTTGATGTTGTTGTAATATCTCAATAACTTGCTGTCCACAGGTGATAGTAGGATTAAGAGAACTCATAGGTTCTTGAAAGATCATGCTTATCTCGCTTCCGCGAAAGCGTGACCATTCTCCATCATTTAATTGTAATAAATCCTTGCCCAACAAAGAAAGTTCTTGAGCAGTTATTTGTGCTGTGGCATTAGGTAGTAAGCCCATGAGTGCCTTGCTGGTGACAGATTTTCCACTGCCAGATTCTCCTACTACGGCAAGTATCTCGTTTTTAAATATGTCAAAATTAATATCATGCAATACCTTAACGTTCTCTTTTCCATTTGAAAAGCTAACATTAAGATCCTTTATGGATGCTACGGTATTATTTTGAGATGATTTGCTCATCTGTAAGTATAGGTTCTTTGCGCAATATGAGAACTATTTGCGCTACTGCAACTACATCTTTTTCACAATATGTAGCGATGCGTTGCACATCGTTTTCTAGATAGAATACATCTCGTACTTGTGATCCATCTATGTCATCCTTAGGTGATGGAATACCTAGAATACGCGTTAATAATTTTAAACTAGTGTAGTGTTTATAATCGCCAAATTTCCATAACTCCATGGTGTCTATGTGCGGTACTTCCCAAGGCTTTTTACCGAATAGGTTCAGCTTTTCTGGAATCTCAACATCTGCAATAATCATTCTTCTTGCGATGTAAGGGAAATCAAATTCTTTACCATTGTGTGCGCACAACAGATTATTTCTACTAGAAAAATGTTCTTTTAAAAGACTAGAAAAATCTTCTAATAGTGCTTTTTCTTCACCGACAAAACTGCGAGTTCTAAACTGTTTTTTATCTCGGTTAACAAAATAACCTACAGATATGCATACTATTTTACCAAATTCGGCCCAAATACCTGCGCGATCATAAAACTCTGCTGGAGAGAATTCTTCTTTGCGCTGGTATTTGGTCTTATCAGCATATAGATGTTGGTCTATAGGATCTAATAAATCAAAACTCTCCTGTTGAGGTACGGTCTCAATATCTAGAAATAAAATATTTTCTAATGAAAGTTTTGCTATCATAATTTACATGTCAAATTCTCTAGAGTCGTCATCTTCACTACCACCTAATGGAGAGCTGTTCTGAGTCTTTTCATACTCATCACAATCGGTCTCAATAGATAGATCTTCTGGTTTTTTGAAAGGCGCTTTTGAAACATCAATGGTCTCGTCTGCATAAAGGCGTTTCATATAACTACCCCAAATAGGTAATGCCATGGTAGCTCCCTGACCATATTTGGTAGATTTAAAGTGAATAGATTTACCATCTCCACCTACCCAAACACCAGTTACTAGGTTAGGAACCATTCCCATAAACCATCCATCAGAATTGTTTTGAGTCGTTCCTGTTTTACCAGCAATGTCGTTTTTAAAGTCATATGGATAATCTGTGATCACCTCTTTATAGAAACTATTTTTAGTAGCCCAGCTACCTCTTAATTTTGCTCCACTACCTATTCTAGTTACACCTTCCATAAGGTTTACCGTTACATAAGCTGTTTCAGGATTCATTACATCTTTGCTCTCTGGCATGTATTGATAAAGAATTGTACCGTTTTTATCTTCTATGCTAGTTACAAGAACTGGTTTGTTATAAATACCTCCATTTGCATAAACACCATAAGCACCTACCATTTGAAATAGGTTTACATCTGCAGTACCCAATGCTAGAGAAGGAACCACATCCATGCCTTCTGTGTTTATACCTAGCTGTGCTGCGCGATCTAGTACAGCTTGTGGGCCTACTTCATCCATAAGTCTAGCAGATATCGTATTCTTTGATTTTGCTAGTGCTTCTTTTAAAGTCATCATGTTACCATAATCACCGTTAGAATCCTTAGGTGTCCAGTCTTTTGTATTACCATGTTTACCTGCAGGTATGGTGTACTCTCCATCAGGTAATTTTTTACATGGACTATAATGTAAAAGATCAATTGCCGTAGAATATAAGAACGGTTTAAAAGTAGAACCAGCCTGGTGTGTACCTTGTTCTACATTATCATATTTAAAATGTTTGTGATTAATACCACCTACCCATGCTTTTACATGACCTGTTTGTGGTTCTAATGACATAAGACCTGTGTGTAAAAACTTCTTATAATAGCGTATGGAGTCCATAGGTGTCATTATAGTATCACGTTCACGGCCTTTTGCTTTCCAGTCAAAGATGGTCATGTCTGTCTTTTCATTGAAGCTTTTAATAATGTCTTTTTCGGCGATACCTTTTTTCTTCATTTCTCTCCATCTTTCTGACCTTTTCATAGCAGACTGTAATCTGATTTCTATTTGGTTATCGGTAAGATCTGTAAAAGGCGCAGTCTTGTTGCGTGTCTGTTGATGGTCGAACTCCGTCTGTAAACGCTCCATGTGCGCATAAACAGCTTCTTCGGCCATTTTTTGCATGCGGTGGTCTATGGTCACATTTATCTTTAATCCATCGTTATAAAGGTTAAAAGGTTGATCTGTTTCTGGATTAATGTTATTCTTTGCCCAAGTTTTTAACCAGTCGCGTAAATGCTCACGGAAATAAGTTCCCATACCATCATTATGACCTTCTGGATTGTAATCTAAAACGATAGGCAAAGCGGTAAGACTATCTTTTACCTCTTCGGTCATCTTATCATTACGTACCATTTGATAAAATACTTGGTTGCGGCGATTAAAAGATTTTTCTTTAGAAACCTCTCTATACGGATTAAACTGTCTAGGGTTTTTAAGCATAGCAACTAAAACCGCGCTTTCTGAAACTGTTAATGAATCTGGCTCTTTACCAAAATAGATGTTTGCGGCACTACGTATTCCTATAGCTTGTTTTAAGAAATCAAATTCATTGAGGTATTGAGTGATAATTTCTTCCTTTGTGTATTGTTTTTCTAGTCTAGAGGTGATAATCCACTCGCGTATTTTTTGGATCAATCGTTCTAGCTTGTTACTACTAGCTTGTTCTGTAAAATAAAGTTTTGCCAGTTGTTGTGTTATGGTACTCGCACCACCTTTGCTACCTAAAAACGCCGCGGCTCTAGCAGTTCCATAGCCGTCTATACCACTGTGGTCCCAGAAACGCTCATCCTCTGTTGAGACTAGTGCGTCTATAAGGTTTTGAGGTAAATCGTCAAATTTTACAGGTTTACGGTTATCGTTATAAAAACTACCTAATGTTTTACCGTCTACAGTTACTATCTCAGTAGCTAGTTCTGTCTGCGGATTTTCTAGTGCAGTGTGATCTGGTAAATCACCAAATACTTCCCATGCTGCTAGTAGGAACATAAGGACTACGAGTCCTATTCCTACTGCATAAATTTTCCAGAAAAGAGAAATGTTCTTTTTCTTGTCTGCTTTTTCTTGAGCTATTTGTGCTTTAGTTGCTGCCATCTTGCACTTGTTTTTCTATACTATATCCTACTTCAAGAATCCCTTTTAATTGGGTATCTCCTTTTACTTCTCCTGTTTTTCTCATTGCGTGTTTCAATGCTAGTTGGTATGTTCCGCTTTCGCGAAAGCGTACTCCTTCACGTAACCATAATTTATTTTCATAGATATCATTTGATCCTGTGCCTAAAAAACTACCATCTGGTGCCGCCATTTCATACTGTAATGTATCTGTAACGATTTTTCCATGTGGAAATTTTATCTGTGAGATCAACCATAGGTTATTATATTCATACTCATGCGTGTTGCGCAGGTTCAAATATAAATTATAGGCTGTGGTTGTGTCTTGTGGTGTAATGTTAAAAGTTGCGGTATCATTGATGTCCCATCCAGAAGGTGGTAGACTTTCATAATTTGCATCTACTAACAAGTCGTCACAAGAGACCATCGTTAATGTTATTAAAAGGCATATTAATACTCTCACTAATCTTCTTTTTTAGGCGGTTTACTATCGTTGTTTTTGTTACGATTACGGCTTTTATTACGGTTGTTCCTAGGCTTATTGGGCTTTGCTTCACCTGTGGCATTGTTACTTGCCGGTTTTTGTTTATTAGTGTTTTTATTTGCGCTAGCAGGTTTTTTAGTGTTAGGCTTGTTGTTGTTAGTTTTAGCCTTAGGTGTTCGGTTATTTTGTTTAGGTCTAGGTTTGCGAGCAGGCTGTCCTTCTTTAGGTGAAGCCGCAGTAGCTGTCGTTGTTTTATTTTGAGGTTTTGCAGGTCTACGTTTCTTATTGCGTTTGTTGCGAGATTTTGATTTTGACTTAGGCTGGTCAAAACGTGTTAAACTATCCTGTCCTACTACGTTTTCAAAGCTTACCTCTTCCTCAACTATTAATTCGCTCGCGTATTCTTCTATGCTTGCTACGCTCTCCTTTGCTTTGTTTTTAGATACTATTTCATGAACTTGCTCTGTAGTAAGAGTGTGCCAGCTCATCCAGTCACCTTCATAGCAATACCACATTAGACCTTTAAATATGTCTACTTTTTGACATACGGCAGTTCCTTTTTCAGTGTAAAGTTTTTGATTTTGTTTAGGAAACGTGCTTAGCGCGTCCATGTAAGAATCCAGCTCGTAATTGAGGCAGCATTTTAATTTACCACACTGTCCTGCTAATTTCTGTGGGTTTAAGGATAAGTTTTGGTAACGAGCAGCACCTGTGGTTACAGATCTAAAATCTGTTAACCATGTACTACAGCACAATTCACGACCACACGATCCTATACCACCTAAGCGAGCAGCTTCCTGACGCAGGCCTATCTGACGCATTTCTATTCTAGTCTTGAATTCTGAAGCGTATTCTCTAATTAATTCTCTGAAATCTACACGATCATCGGCAGTGTAGTAAAAGGTTGCTTTAGAGCCATCACCTTGAAATTCTATGTCAGAGATTTTCATTTTAAGTTGAAGGCGTATCGCTATCTGTCTGGCGCGTACTTTCATAGGCTCTTCTTTCTCGCGAGCAGTCACCCATTTTTCTACATCTTTTTCATTTGCGATGCGGTATACTTTTGGGATTTCTCCATTTACTTTAATGCGCTTGCGTTTCATTTGAACACGAACTAGTTCACCAGTTATGGTTACTATTCCTATATCATGACCACTTTGAGTCTCGGTAGCAACTATGTCGCCTATTTTAAGCTGAAGACCTTCTGCATTATGAAAGAATTCTTTTCTACTATTTTTGAAACGTACTTCCACATATGGGAAAGCTTTTTGACCATCGGGCAACTCCATGTTTGCTAACCAGTCAAAAACCGTTAATTTATTACATCCACTTGTACCGCAGGTTCCATGATTTTTACATCCACCAGGCGTACCACCACCAGTTCCACAACTATTACAGCTCATTCTTGTATTCTCTATATATTGAAATTGAAACGATTAACTCGCACAATTGATTTCTTTACTTGAAACGTAAATATAACAATTAAAAGCGTGGGATATTGTTAGTAGTCGGGCGTAAAATCTAGAAGAAGAAGGAGAGAAGATTACTACAGGTATTAAAATGAAAAATCCCAACCATTACTGATTGGGATTTTTGCTCCTCCTCTTGGGCTCGAACCAAGGACCCTCTGATTAACAGTCAGATGCTCTAACCAACTGAGCTAAGGAGGACTGTGATATACACAAACTCAAGCTATTTGCTTAAGCGATGGCAAATTTAGTATGTTTTTTATATTTGACAAACTTTTAAACTAAAAAATTTGATATTTTTTAAAACTTTTATCCAAAGAGTGCCTTAAAGAGGTCATTTCCATTTGCATAGAGCATTAAAGAAAGTAAAATAACGATACCTATAATTTGCGCTTTTTCTAAAAATTTATCTCCTGGCTTACGTCCTGTGATGATTTCATATAATAAAAACATAACATGACCACCATCTAAAGCTGGAATAGGTAATATGTTCATGATAGCGAGAATAAAAGATATAAACGCTGTCGTACCCCAAAATGCCGACCAATCAAATGTGTCTGGATATAATTTTGCAATAGTTCCAAAACCACCTAGCTGGCTCGCTCCTTTTTTAGTGAAAACATATTTAAACTGTACAATGTAATCGTGCATGGTCATGTACCCTTTTGAAATACCAGCAGAAATACTTTCACTGAATGAATATTGCTTTCTTGTTACAGATGCATAGTCCTTGTCTGTAGAAGGTTTAGTGAACCCTAAAATTTTAGGTTCTTCAACAGTTTTTGTAAAAAAGATAAAGCTCTTAACTTCTTTAGTTGTGAAAACTACCTCTTCGTCATATGTTTTACCTTCATATTCCCATACTACATGAAATGGTTCATGATTCTTTACCTTGTGGTTTATCGCATAAGTATAATCCGTATTATAATTGATAGGTAATCCAGCAACAGATTTAATAGTTGCTCCAGTTTTTAAACCTATACTATCTGCTTTTGATCCTACAGCCACTTCACCTATTTTAAATGGGTATCTCGCTTCTAGAGAACTAGGTACTCCTGCTTGGAACATCTTGCTACCTATATCTTCTGGAATAGTAACATCTACTTTCTTACCATCTCTTATTACAGTAACGGTAGAGATGTCTCTAAAAATAAGCATATGGTTAAATGATGGCGCATATTCTATAGTGTCATTATCTGCAAGTAGTACTTTGTCACCTTGCTTAAAACCTATTTCTTCAAGTGTTTCTGGAAAACCAAAACCATATTTATAATCTTCACCTTGTGCTTCATTTGTACCGTTAAAAGCTATTAAACAGATGTAGATTACAAAACCTACTACCACATTTACAACCACACCACCTAACATGATAATTAGTCGTTGCCATGCTGGCTTAGATCTAAATTCCCACTCTTTAGGCTCCTGTGCCATCTGTTCTTTGTCCATGCTCTCATCTATCATTCCTGATATTTTCACATAACCACCTAGTGGTAGCCAGCCTATTCCATAAACAGTTTCTCCTATTTTCTTTTTAAATAGGGAATATTTGATATCAAAGAATAAGTAAAATTTTTCTACTCGTGTTTTAAAAAGTCTAGCAGGTATGAAGTGTCCCAACTCGTGTAAAACGATAAGAAGGGAAAGACTCATTAAAAAGTTTATAATAAGAACAACCGTAGGGTGCATATAATTTTAATTTTAGACCAGCAAAAATAGGTCATTCATAACAGTCCACATAATGCAGTTATAGATTTAGCGTACAAGTAGTTTCTCTATGGTTGTACCTCTTTCTGTAGTTAGATTTAGAAAGTAGATACCACTGGTTTGTGGGGCTTTTAAAGTTAGAGAAGGGTTATTGAGTAATTGATTTTTATAATCGATAATCATTCTTCCATGTAGATCATAGATTTTAAGGGCTGTAAAATCATCTTGCATGCCTGTAATTTGAAAGGTGGAAGAAGTTGGGTTGGGATAGAGTTGGTATTCCGCTTTCGCGAAAGCGGTATCTAATCCTAGTGTAGCAGTATTGTTCTTACTTATGGTATCAACATCTGGATCTATTTCTATAGAACTAACCACAAATGGTACGCGTATTCTCTTATTTTGAGTCAGACTATTGACCAGAATGGAGTCCCATTGTATTTCTCCGGCGGTACCTATTATTTTAATAGGCAACTGCATTTCAAATAGATTTACAGAAGGATGAGTCGGTATTTGAGTGTAATTTATCGAGATACCATTCGGTATATCTATCCAGTTTATGTTGTGTTGTGGATAGCCCTCGCCATAAATCCAATCGTTAAAGAATTCGTCTAGAATTTGTCCACTAGTCGTTTCTGCTATTGATTTAAATTGAGGAGTTTTGGCATAGTTGTAAGCGAGTTGTGAGTCGTTGAGATAGTTTTGGAGTGTTTGTTCAAAATCAGTATCGCCTAATTTTTTACGTAGCATGTGTAAAACCATACCACCTTTATTATAAGATAAATTACCATTAAAAACACGACCTACACTTAAGGTATCTGCCGCCGGCACATAAACACTACCATCTAGATCTGTAGTTGCTCTGTTGTTTGCGTTAATGCGCCATGATTTAAATGCGTCAGCACCATCGAGATGCTCTACGGTCATTCCTGTAGAATAAGTGGCAAAACTTTCATTGAGCCATATATCTTGCCAGCTGCCACAGGTTACTTTATTACCAAACCACTGATGAGCTAGCTCATGAGCGATCAATCCGCGGCTGAAATTTCCCATAAAACTAATAGTCGTATGCTCCATACCACCACCCCAACCGAATTGTGCATGTCCATATTTTTCATCTCTAAAAGGATAGGGGCCAAAGGTGTTTTCAAAAAAGTTCATAATAGGAACTGTTACTGCTGTACTCGATTGTGCACTGACTAGATTTTCTGGATACACATAATTATCTATAGGAAAAGCCGTTGCGCCGCTGCCTACCATCTCTGTATATTTAGAATAATTAGTTACTGCGATAGCTATTAAATAGGCAGGTATAGGGTGATTATGTCGCCATTTAAAAGTTTTACCTGTAGCCGTTACATTTTCTGAAGTCATAATACCGTTAGAAATACCGGTATTACCAGCCGGTACATTTAAAATAACATCTGTCTGGTCTATTTTATCATTGAGATCCTGCTTACATGGCCACCATGCTTTTGCCCCATATGGCTCAGAAAGTGTCCATATAATACCGGCATTATTATGCGTGGTTTGTGCAAAACTACCGAAACCGCTTGCTATAGGATTACCGCTGTAGGTAACACTAAGGCTATCTAAAACACTATTGTTTTGAATAGCAGGAAGATCAATTACCAGTTCATCATTTCCATTATTAATAAAATTAAGCGCAATACCTCTTTGAGTTACTTGACTTACAACCATATTAGACGCTAGATCAAAAATAACTTGGTCGATATCGCTTACTGCTGTAAAATGCGACGTTACTGTACCTGAAATTATAGCAACATCTGGATCTACGTCTAGGTCTAGTCGTACATATTTAAGATCATAGTTTGCGGTGTGTCCATTTACTACCCTATTTCCCGAGTTGAATAATGTAGATTTTAAGAGGCAGGCATCTACACCTTCTTGAGATGTAGTGAATTGTGCTTGTGACTGTTCCGCTTTCGCGAAAGCGAGAACGAAAACGATTAAATACATTATTTTAAAATTCTTCATCAAGTTGGAATTTCTAGTAAGGAAAGTTGTTAAACAGTCACCAATAGGATTATTAGGTTGTAATTTTGTAAAAAAGTATCACAAATGCTTCAATTTCTTAGTAAAAATAAATGGCGCATCTTATTCATGGCCATTTTATGCGGTGGAATATTGGCTTCTTTTCAATATGCCTTAACGCCAGATAAGACATTACCTATACTGCAACCAGATAAATTTGATCCTACTCTGGTAGACGATTCGATGCTTTTTGTAAAAAAGTATCATAAAATAGCACCTTTTAAACTAGTTAATCAAAATGGTGATACCATTACAGAAAAAGATTATAAGAATAAAATTTATGTAGCAGACTTTTTCTTTACTACCTGTCCT
Organism: Nonlabens sp.; assembly: GCF_039941875.1. Lineage (GTDB taxonomy): Bacteria > Bacteroidota > Bacteroidia > Flavobacteriales > Flavobacteriaceae > Nonlabens. Next base: position 231,862 of record NZ_JBDVDQ010000003.1, read on the forward strand.
ACTATATGTCCTGTCATGACTAAGAACATGACGCTGGTACAAGAAGAGTTTAAGAATGATCCAGATGTGATGATTCTTTCTCATAGTGTAACTCCAGAAATAGATAGTGTAGAGGTTCTTAAAAAGTATTCAGTTAAAAAAGGAGTGATGGATTCTAAATGGAATCTCGTTACTGGTGATCGTAAGCAAATTTATGATCTAGCACGTAAATCTTACCTGGCTGCAAAGGAGAATAAATATGGTGGTGACTATGCGCTTATCCACACAGAAAATTTTCTTCTAATAGATAAAGAAGGTAGATTAAGAGGTCGTTCTTACGACGGTACAAGTGAAGAAGATGTATTGAAACTTATTGAAGACATCTATATTTTAAAAAGTACGTATGTTAAAGATCGTTAATAATCTTTAAAAATCGCATTTAATCGTATTTTTTATTTTCCTACAATGATGTTTTAAGTGATTAGGTTAGGGTATTGCTATTTTTGCAGTAATTCTAACAATAATTACTATGAAAAAGATATTATTATCTGTAGTGCTTTTATTTACAGTGAGCACTGCCATTGCCCAAACTGAGGCCGAATTAAAGGCGTTGAAACAGGTAAAACAAGATTCAATTGCTCAAATACAATCTAGAGTAGATGCTATTCAAGGAAAAATAGATGCTCTTCCAGGATGGAAAAAAGGTGCTTTCGGTACTTTAGGTGTTAATTTATCTAGTTTTGATAACTGGTATTCTCAAGGTAGTGCAAACGTATCTGCTGGAAATATAGGTCTTACTGCAAATGCATTTGCAAACTTAAAGCAACCTAAATACTTCTGGAGAAACTCATTAAACATTAACTTAGGTTGGGTAAAATTTGATGACAAAGACGATCCAACAGATGATGATAGCTTCCAAGAGGCAACAGATGTTTTTAATATCTCTTCTCTTTATGGTTACAAATTAAGCGAGAAAATCGCTGTATCAACACTAGCTGAATACCGTACTACTATCTTAAGTAACTTTAATGACCCAGGTTATCTAGACTTAGGTGTAGGTGCAACGTGGACTCCTACAGATAATCTTGTAGTAGTGGTACATCCATTAAACTACAACTTTGTATTTGCTAAGAATGATGCAGTTTTTGAATCTTCTCTAGGTGCAAAAGTAGTTGCAGATTATACTCGTAGTATTGGTAAAATTAGCTTTAAGTCTAATTTATCTGCTTTCTATAGCTATGAAGACAGCGACCTTTCTAATTATACTTGGATCAACTCATTCGGTTACACATTATGGAAAAATATAGGTGTAGGTTTTGAATTTGGTTTAAGAGGTAACAAGCAAGAAGCTTTAAACTTTGCAAACGATAATCTAGCGGTAGGAGCAACTCCATTAGATTTTGATACAGTAGATAACAAGTTACAGTCTTACTACTTAGTAGGTCTTAACTACAAGTTCTAAAACAATATATTTCATTTACTTAAAAAGGCTTTCCATTTCTGGAAAGCCTTTTTTATTTTGAACAAGATTTATGATTATTTATAAACCTACTTCTTTTTTAGTAGTACGATTCTGTTCTTCTGGAGTCGTTATTTCATTATTTTCTAGTCTAAAGTTACCAAAGTTATAAGTGAAGCCCACACTTATAGTTCTAGTTTCTGGTAGTGCTAGGTAATAATTGTCTTGGTTTAAATAACGTGTAGTAAGTCTTTGATTTTGAGTTTTAAAGATGTCATTAACTGCAAGAGTTAATTGTGCTCTTCTATTCCACAAGCTTTTATTAAAGCTAATACTAGTAGGAAATGAGCCACCCCATTCATAAGTGCCGAATAGAAGGCTAGATATATAAGATGCTTCTATGTCCATGGATAAAGTTCTATCATCTGCTAGATTGATTCTATTAAAAGAACTTAAATATATACCTGTGGTAGATGTTTTTACATCCACATTTCCAGACTGTACTGCTCTAGTTTCATTCTCCATATAGAACAAACTACTGCTTAGTCCTGTGTACCAGCTGTCATTTATGTATCTATAGGTTGCTGCATCTATACTATATTGTAGTTCATAGTTTAGATTTATACTTTGCGAGTTTAACTGATTATTACTGTTATTTTGAAAAGGCACCTCACTTAGCACGTCTTTTGTGTATAGAAAATAAGCATCTACAAACCACGTGTTTTTATGATTCCAGCTTAAAGTATATTTATTATTAAAAGCAGGCTGTAGATTTGGGTTTCCTGTACTGAAGTTAAAGTCATTTATAAAAGAACTAAAAGGATTTAAGTCTGCATATCTAGGTCTGTCTATAGTTCTCTTATAACTTAAGGTGTAAGAGTTGTTTTCATTTACTTGATTAGTTATTGCTAGATTAGGGAAAAACTCTAAATATTCTTGTGTGTTTACCTGGCCTAGAGATTGAGAATCACCTTCTACGTCTGTCTGTTCTGCACGCAATCCAGCTGCAAGTGACCATTTTTCCCAATTACGCTCTATTTGTGCATATGCTGCATAGATACTCTCATCATATAAAAATAGATCAGAGAAGGCTGGGTTAAGTGTGCTGCCACTATCAGTGTCAAAAAAGTTCTGTGAACTAGTAGATGTTACATTAGAAAACTTAAGTCCTGTACTTAACTGGTAGTTACCTATACTCGTGTTGTAATCTAATTTTGCAGTGTAAATATCTATTTCCTGAAAAGCGTCTGTTAAAAAACTATTACTACCTGTGGTAGTCTGACTAGTATCAAAGAAAGTGGAAGTAAGGTTTTGTACTTGATCACTATCGGTAAAGATGTAATTACCTTCTAGATTCAAAGTAGCACCTTTATCATTAAGAATATGTTGCCATTGTACATTTACAAAACCGTTAGTTCTGTTTTTCTCAAAATCAGAATCGGTATTAAAGCCAGAAAAAGTGGTGGCACCTTCTTGTAAGATAAAAGTCTCGTTTTGGTAACTTGCATCATTATTTTCATTGCTGCTGTAGTTACCAGAAAAACTCAATGAATTTTTTTTATCCACCATTATATCTACGATCGTATTAAAATTATGAGAGGCACTGCGTTCTATTTTTTCTAGCTCAGTAAAACGTCTTTCAGACCTACTTCCATCAGGGTTAAAGAAACCTATTTGTGAGTCGTCAAATTTAAAATCCTTTCTAGGGTTGTAATTATAGTTAGCATAAACATTTAACCAGTTATTTTTATAGAAGTGAGAGGTTCCTATCTGGTATTTTGTAAAAGTACCTTGAGTCCATTTTCCACTTACGTTTCCTTTGTAACCTAAAGAAATTCCTTTTGAGGTGTTTATATTAATGACCGCAACACCTTCTGCATCATAACTAGCAGGTGGATTTGTGATAACCTCTACACTCTTAATGTTGTCAGCACTATAACCACGTAATAATGCATCCAGCTCTTCACTAGTTAAATACACACGCTTGTTGTTAATATAAATTACAGCAGGAGAGTTTTGAACCATGTAAGTTCCTTCCATTTCAAATATTCCAGGTGTCTTTTTTAATAGGTTTTGAGTATTTCCTACACTTAAAATGGTGTTCTCAACATTAAAAACCAGTCGATCTGCTTTTTTGTCGATTGTAGGTTTTGCAGCTGTTAATATTACTGCGTCTAGCTGTGCTGTGTCTTCTTCTAAGATAAATTCTCCTAAGGATTCATTAGTTGTTATGTTCAGCTTTCGCGAAAGCGGAACATATCCAACAGAAGAAAACTGAAATGTATAAGTACCTTGTTCAAAGTCGTTAAGGTTAAAAACCCCTTTTTCATTTGCTGAAGTTGCTTTATGAAAAGTACTGTCAGGCATTTTAAAAGTAACTACGGTGGCATAGGGTATTCCTACTTTATTTTTACTGTTTACAGTACCTGTAAGATTAGTTTGTGCAGTCGTACTAAGGACTATAAGAAAGGTGAGAAAAGGTAGGTATTTCATTCTGAGCGGTTAGCGATGAGCTAAAATACCAAAGATCAAGAAAACTTAAGGACATCTTTTAGATTATATTTGCACATTATTGTAAAGGACTATGAAGAATATACGTAATTTTTGTATCATCGCACATATTGATCACGGTAAGAGTACGCTGGCAGACAGGTTGTTAGATGCTACGCAAACTGTTACTAAGAGAGAATCTCAGGCACAACTGTTAGATAATATGGATCTAGAGCGTGAGCGTGGGATAACTATTAAATCACATGCTATACAGATGGATTATACTGCACCAGATGGTGAGCAGTATATTCTTAATCTAATAGACACGCCAGGTCACGTAGATTTTTCTTATGAAGTATCTCGTTCTATTGCTGCCTGTGAAGGAGCATTGTTAATAGTAGATGCAGCACAAAGTATACAAGCACAAACTATTTCTAATCTTTATCTAGCGCTAGAAAATGATTTAGAAATTATACCTGTTTTAAATAAAGTAGATCTTCCTAGTGCAAATCCAGAAGAGGTTACAGATGATATTGTAGATCTTTTAGGCTGCGACCCTAGTGAGGTGATACCAGCTAGTGCAAAAACAGGACTAGGTATTCAAGAAATTTTAGATGCAATCGTATCTAGAGTTCCTGCGCCTGTAGGAGATCCTGATGAGCCGTTACAAGCACTTGTTTTTGACTCACAATACAACCAGTTCCGTGGAGTAGAAACTATTTTTAGAGTTATAAACGGTTCTATTAAAAAAGGACAATATATTAAATTTGTAGCCACTGGCGAAAGTTATTATGCAGATGAAATAGGAACGTTGAAATTAAACCAAGTTCCTAAAAAAGAAATTAAAGCTGGTGATGTAGGCTATCTAATTACTGGTATTAAAGAGGCTAAGGAAGTAAAAGTAGGTGATACGATTACAGATCATGCAAAGCCTACTACTAATGCTATCGGTGGTTTTGAAGACGTGAAGCCTATGGTTTTTGCAGGTATTTACCCTGTAGATACGGAGGACTATGAGGACTTGCGTTCTAGTATGGAAAAACTTCAGTTAAATGATGCTTCATTAGTTTTTGCGCCAGAGAGTAGTGCGGCACTTGGTTTTGGTTTCCGATGTGGATTCTTAGGGATGCTACACTTAGAAATTATTCAAGAACGTTTAGAGCGTGAATTTGATATGACGGTAATTACTACGGTGCCTAACGTGTCTTACCATGCTTATACTCATAAGAATCCAGATGAGATTCTTATTGTAAATAATCCAACAGATTTACCAGAGCCTTCTAGTCTTAATAGAGTAGAAGAGCCATATATTAAAGCGACCATCATTACAAAATCTGATTTTGTAGGTAATGTAATGTCACTTTGTATTGAAAAACGTGGTGTGGTAACTAGTCAGACCTACCTTACTACAGAGCGTGTAGAAATGACTTTTGATATGCCATTAGCAGAGATCGTTTTTGATTTCTATGATAGGCTTAAGACTGTTTCTAAGGGTTATGCATCATTTGATTATGCACCTATAGGAATGCGTGAATCTAAATTAGTGCGTGTAGATATTTTATTAAATGCACAAACGGTAGATGCTTTAAGCGCCTTGATTCACTTTGATAATGCATATACCATAGGTAAGAAAATGGTAGAGAAATTACGTGAATTAATACCTAGACAACAATTTGATATACCTGTACAAGCAGCTATCGGTGCAAAGATCATTGCTCGTGAAACGATCAAAGCATTACGTAAAGATGTAACTGCCAAATGTTACGGTGGTGATATCTCTCGTAAACGTAAGCTTCTTGAAAAGCAAAAGAAAGGTAAGAAACGTATGCGTCAGGTAGGAAATGTAGAGATACCACAGCAAGCGTTTATGGCTGTTCTTAAATTAAATGATTAATTAAGATTGTAGTTCCGCTTTCGCGAAAGCGTACCCATAAAAAAACCTCATCGTAATTGATGAGGTTTTTGTTTTTTATAAAAGTCCTATCCTAGATTAATGATGCTCGTCTTCCATCGTTACTTCGCCAGATGCTTGCTCTACTATTTCTTTACCTAAATAAGCAAGAATACTACCTTCTTCTATTTCCATTTTATTAGACATAGACGGTACGATGTCTATCGCATTTTCATGTCGTATAAATAGCGGTACAATGTCCTCGTCAGTTTTTGTAATTTCTATAAGACCTTCAAAGTGTTCTTGAGACTTAATAGTTATCTCATGTATCTTACCATGGTGACGTGTAACCTCTATCATGTTCACGTAATCATCTGTAGCAGAGAATAAGCCAGTTTCAGGGTTTTTATTAGGATTATTAATCTCATTAGAGTGCACTAGTCTATAAGCTCCATTTTCTCCAAAACGTTTTTCAAATCGCTCGATAGCATAATCGTTAATTTGAGAATTGCCAGTCAGTGCTAGTAAAAACCCTATGTTGTTAAATTCAATATCGTCAGATATGGAGTCTGAGTAAATGTCTGCTGTAACAGCGTCTAGACCATCTTCTTTTGCGATACGTATATTGTTTGCATTAGTGTCCACTAATACGACACTGCGACCGTGTTCCTTAAGATATTTTGCAATGACTCTAGAGAATTTTGAAGCTCCTACTATCATGATACCATTAGATTGTTTAAGGAAAACACCTACTATTTTTGCAAACATTCTTGCTGTAGTAGCATTAAGTAAAACGGTTCCTAGTACGATCATGAATACTAGTGGTGTTATATATTCTGCACCAGGTATTCCTTGAGAGACTAGTTTAGAACCAAAAAGTGATGCGATACCTGCGGCAACTATCCCGCGCGGTCCTACCCAAGAAATAAATAATTTTTCATTGAGCTTGAGCCCACTGTTTATAGAGCTAGCAAATACACCTAGTGGTCGTATGATAAATGCCATAATAGCAAATAGTACTAGGGTTTCCCATCTATAAATAAGGTATAGGTCTTCCATATCTATGTTAGCCGCTAGGAGTATAAAAAGTATAGAGATAAGAAGTACGCTCAGTGACTCTTTAAAGTATAGAAGTTCTTTTATGTTAGGAAGGTTGATGTTTCCTAAAACCATTCCCATGACTACTACCGCAAGTAATCCAGATTCATGTGCAAAACTGTCACTTAGTACAAAGACACCTAAAACTGCTGCAAGCGTAAAAACGTTTAATAGGTAATGTGGTATAAGTTTTTTCTTTATAGAAAAAGCAAGAGCATGTGCAAATGAAAAACCAAATGAAAAACCAAACAATACGATCTTACCAAATTCTTCTAAAGCCACCAGCGTGAACTCACCACCAGCACCAGCACTTATAAATTCAAATACTAGTACGGCAAATAATGCTCCTATAGGATCAATAAGAATACCTTCCCACTTAAGGATGGAGCTCACATCCTTTTTTAAGGGTATGTTACGTAATATAGGTGTGATAACCGTAGGTCCTGTAACGATTATCAATGCAGAAAATAGTAGAGATATCTTCCATGTCAGGCCAAATATATAATGCGCAGCAACTCCACCACCTACAAATGTGATGATCACAGCAACTGATATTAATTTACCAATAACCGGTCCTGTGTTAAGAATTTCATCTCTCTTTAAAGTTAATCCACCTTCAAAAAGAATGATACTTATGGCCAGCGATACAAAGTAAAATAAGCTGTCTCCAGGGAAAAGTCCTTTCTCGCCATTCCATATAGGTTCTATCAATTTTGCATCTCCTGTATATAAAGTAGCGATAGGACCTACTAGTAAACCGATGATGATTAATGGTAAGATAGCAGGGATTTTTAATCTCCATGCCATCCATTGCGCTAATATTCCTAATATGATAATTCCTGCTAGTTCTAGCATATTTTTAAATTTTCAGGAAAATTACAACCTTTTTTATCAGTTTTATAATGGTTACGCTTTCGCGAAAGCGAAATAAGTAATAATTAAGCCTATATTTATGTTTTTTTAACAAATAACAAGCATTGAGTTACACCTCATTTAAAAATATAGCGATAGGAATCGCTTTTTCCCCTACACTAGAAGCAAACGTAAGCGAGGCTGCAAGAGTAAGTTGCATGTTCGGTGCAAAGCTGTCTTTAATTCATGTGGGGCCGAGAAGTGATGAAAAAATAAGCATTATAGATCAATACATAGGTAATTGTGGACAGTCACAATTATCTTATGAAATTATCTTTACCGAGGGTGATCCAGTAGGGGTTATTCTAGAAACTGTTAAGGAGCATAAAATAGACTTGCTACTTCTGGGCGCTTTAAAGCAAGAAAAATTTGTCAAGTTTTATCTAGGTTCTATTGCACGTAAACTGACTAGAAAAGCAACTTGCTCTGTTCTAATGATGACTAATCCCAGTGTGATAAGAAAACCATGTAAGCACATGGTGGTAAATGGGCTTAAGGATGCGCATACAGAGCATACTATAGAAACAGCTTTTTATGTAGCACACAGTTTAGGAAGCAATCAGCTGACTATAGTGGAAGAAATAGAACAAGAAAAGGTATCTATAAAAATTGATGACGATCAAAGTTTGCGTAAAGCAAATTTGCTTAAAGAAAAACTCAAACGACAGGAAGAATTACGTGTTCAAGGTATATTAAGTCATATACCTAGTGATGAAAAGAAAGATATTCAGGTAAGTACGCAACCTATTTTTGGGCAACGTGGTTATTCTATAGGTCATTATGCTCAAATAGTAAGAGCAGATTTACTGGTAATGAATGCGCCTAAAAAGTCTAGTTTTCTAGATAGGTTTTTCCCTCATGATCTAGAGCATATTTTAAATGAACTGCCTACTGATGTACTTATAGTAAGATGACGAAGAAGAAAACAGACATCAAAGGGTTTTTTAAAGCATTACCCAAAAACATTTTTAGTGGTTTTGTGGTTAGTCTTATCGCATTACCATTAGGTCTAGGTCTTGCTATGGCTAGTGAGGTACCACCTATTGCAGGTGTTATAGCTGCGGTGGTAGGTGGAGTTTTAGTCTCTATTCTAGGTGGTAGTAATGTTACCATTTCTGGTCCAGGTAATGGTCTAGTAGGTGTGATACTAGTGGCGGTCGCCACATTAGGTTTAAATGGTACTTATGCTGCTATTATATGTTCTGGTATTTTGTTAACCATACTGGGTTTTTTGAGAATGGGAAAACTAGCAGATTTTTTTCCGTCTAGTGCTATTCAAGGTATGCTGGCAGCTATAGGTCTTATTATTCTAGGTAAACAGTTTCATATCATGATGGGTAATGAGATGAAGTTACCAGGTAGTATAGATTACCTGCTCGCTATTCCATCTACTATAGTTGGAGTCTTTTCTTATAGCCATTCTGGCTTTACTTATGCAGCTATATCTGGTGTCATAGCATTAGCTATTATGGTGTTTTATCCTAAAATTAGAAATAAATACTTTCATCTAGTCCCAGCACCTATGTGGATAGTCTTAATATCTATAGGAGTTAGTTACTTCTATGAATTAGTATTACAACAGCCGCACCCAGTAGATCCTAGATACATGATCTCAAATATTCCTACAGGCGGTCAGATTGTGTCTGACATACCTACTCCTAATTTTAATCTTGTTAACTCCATAGGTTTCTGGGGTAGTGTTCTTGCGATTACATTAATAGCAAGTATAGAGTCTTTGTTAAGTATTAAGGCAGTAGACCAGTTAGATCCAGAAAAAAGAAGATCTAATGTAAATAGAGATCTTAAAGCATTAGGTCTGGCTACTATAGGTAGTGGTTTTTTAGGAGGTCTTAATGTAGTTACCGTTATAGCAAGAAGTTCTGTAAATGTGAATAATGGAGGTAGTAACCGTTCTTCTAACTTTGCACACGCAACATTCCTAGTTATTTTTATTCTTTTATTTAGTACGCAATTAACACGTATACCGTTGCCAGCTCTAATGGCTATTTTGGTCTATACAGGTTATAAGCTAGCCTCTCCTAGTAATGTTGTAAAGATTTTTAAGATAGGAAAAGAGCAGCTTATTATCTTTTTCACCACTTTATTAGTTACGCTATTTGTAGGTTTAATTTCAGGGATTCTTGCAGGTGTGTTAATGACCTTTGTTATTCATGTGATCTTGAATAAAGATCTAGAGCTTTTTATAAAAAACTGGCGCAAACCTAATGTCTTGATGTTTAAAGAGAAAAAAGGGGATCAACACTACTATATTAATGTCAAGCATTTCTGTACTTTCTTAAATTTCTATAGACTTAAAGAAAAATTAAATGCTATTCCCGAGACAGAAGATGTTGTAGTAGATTTATCATTGTGTGAATTTGTTGATCACACGGTAATGGAAAACCTGAGTGCCTATCAAGATGTGTTTCATAAAAGAGGTGGACATCTAGAAATTATAGGACTCGATTTACACGGTACAGATTCAGAACACCCATTTGCATTGCGCAGGCTCATACCTGGCATACCATTTCTTACAGGTAATCTTACTAAAAGACAGACGACTTTAAAAGAAATAGCCCAAGGTTATTCATTAGAATATGAGGTCGATGTAAAGGGAAATACAGAGGTGTTAGACAAATTTAGATACTTCAAGACTAAAAAAATTGAAAAAATATACAATAGACTATTTAATGAAGATGACTCTTTCTCTGTGTTTGATATACACTATTCTGAAGGAGAGTTTATAGCCAAAGAAGACGTGCGTACCACAATGTTACATATTAAACTTGAGCATGCTATTCCAGAATTTACACTAGATAGAGAAGGTTTTATGGAGCGTCTATATGCTATCGCAGGATATGAAGATATACCTATTGATAACCATTCTGATTTTACAAAACGCTTTTACCTTTTAGGAAAGAACCCTTATAGAGTTCAAGAATATTTTAATGATGATTTAGTAAAGTTCTTTGAGTGTAATTCTTACTATCATGTAGAGTCTGATGGTGTTTCCTTATTAATTTTCAGGACACAACGTACTTCTGGAGTTAAGGAGATAAAAAAGTTGATTGATTTTGGTAACCGCCTTAGAAAAGTAGTGGTTAAAGAAGTGCAAGTAGCTTATTAAAACCCTTATTTATTCTTAAAGGCATTGTGGGCTATGCGGTACATTTTGTATTTTGCAGACACTATGAAGATACACTCAATAGAATCTGGTAATTTTAAGTTAGATGGTGGTGCCATGTTCGGTGTGGTGCCTAAAAGTTTATGGACACGTACTAATCCTGCAGACTCTAATAACATGATCGATATGGCGGCGAGATGTCTGCTTATTGAGAATGGAGATAGACTTACTTTGATTGATACTGGAATGGGTAATAAACAGTCAGAGAAGTTTTTTGGCTATTATTATATGGATCATAAATTTAATCTAGATAGTTCACTAAAAGAAAAAGGATTCTCTCGCGATGATATTACAGACATTTTTCTGACGCATTTACACTTTGACCATTGTGGTGGTGTAATTAAGAAGAGTAGTAAAGGAGATTTTTTTGAGCCCGCTTTCGCGAAAGCGGTATGCCACACCAACTCTAGTCACTGGAAATGGGCAATAGAACCTAACGATAGAGAGAAAGCTAGTTTCCTTACAGAAAATATCAAACCCATAGAAGAAAACGGACAGCTCAATTTTATTTCTCAAAACAGCAGTTATGAGAAGCAAAATGAAATGGATTTTGATATCCTTTTTGTAGACGGCCATACAGAAAAGATGATGATTCCGCACATACACTTAGATGGTAAAACATTTGTGTACATGGCAGACTTGCTTCCTACAGTAGGACACATTCCATTACCATATGTAATGGGGTATGACACAAGACCATTATTAACTCTTGGTGAGAAAGAAAAATTTTTAAATGAAGCTGCAACTAAGGGGTATTACCTCATTTTAGAACACGATCCATATAACGAGATTATAACTGTAAAACATACAGACAAAGGTGTGAGGTTAGATCAAACCTTTACTTTCAAAGACTTATTTTAAAACTAACAAACAATAATTAACAGAAAATGAAATACTCAATTTTAAAATCTACATTTTTAACTGTTGCAGCAGCTGGTTTGCTAGCTAGTTGTGGTAGTGGTGGTGCTATAGTATCTCCAGCTATAGGTAATATAGATAGTACACCTTTAAAAACACAAGCGCTTACCGAAGAACAAGCAAAGAACTGGAAAGACATGGACCTTGTTGCTGACACTATTCCTGGGATGAGTGTTAATAAAGCTTATACAGAAATACTAAAAGGTAAAAAAGGCGAGACAGTTATTGTAGCGGTTATTGATTCTGGTATTGACGTAGAGCATGAAGATCTAGATGGGGTTATCTGGACTAATAAAGGCGAGATTGCTGGTAATGGCAAGGATGACGATAACAACGGTTATATAGATGACGTTCATGGGTGGAATTTCTTAGGAGACATCATTGATGAAAATTTAGAATACGAAAGAATAGTAAGAGATAAAGCTATGCTTCCTGCAGATATTGTTGCAAAAGCACAGAAAGAATATGACGGTAAAGTAAATGATGCCAAAGAAGAAAAAGCTTTTTACGAGCAACAAATTGCTGCTGTAAAAGGTTTTGATGCAAAATTAGTTGCAGCAATTGGTAAAGAAGATTATACTCTTGAAGATGTAAAGGCAATCGCTACTAGTGATGATCAAGAGTTAGAGCAAGCAAAAGCTATAGCGAATAGAGTTTTTCCACAATATGAAAGTTTTTCTAACCTTGTAACTTTATTAGAAGGTGAAGTAAGTAGTGTTACAGCACTTTTAAACGGAGATAAATTAAAAACTAATTACCGTAAAGATATCCTTAATGACGATCAGTACGTATGGGATACACCAGTTTATGGTAATAATGAATATTCTGGTCCAGATCCAGAAAAAGCAGATGCTTTTCATGGTACGCATGTCGCAGGTATTATCGCTGCAGAGCGTGATAACGGTCTAGGTGTTAATGGTGTCGCAAATAATGTAGAGATTATGGTACTTAGAGCTGTTAGTATGGGTGATGAGTATGATAAGGATATAGCAAAAGCAATACGTTATGCTGCAGATAATGGTGCAAAAGTAATCAACGGTAGTTTTGGTAAATACCACTCTCCTAATGCACAATGGGTTTGGGATGCTATCAAATATGCTGAGACTAAAGATGTTCTTTTTGTAAATGCAGCTGGTAATGAAGGTACTGATACAGATTTCACACAAGTATATCCTCAAGATCAAGTAATGGCAGGTGCTGAAATATCTGATAATTTCTTAACAGTAGGAGCTTTAAACTTTGAATATGGTTCTGGATTATTAGCTGGTTTCTCTAACTACGGGAAAAGTACTGTAGATGTATTTGCTCCAGGTGCGGCGATTTATTCTACTGCGCCACTTAATGAATATCGTAATGCAAGTGGTACTTCTATGGCATCTCCTGCAACTGCAGGTGTTGCAGCGGTAATAAGATCACAGTATCCTAAATTAACAGCGTCACAAGTAAAGCATGTTATTATGGATAGTGGTTTAACGACTAGCGCTAGAGTAATAGTAGGTGGTAATCCAGAAGATACAAAACCGTTTGCAGAAACTACAGTTTCTGGTAAAATGGTAAACCTTTACAACGCATTAATTCTTGCTTCTAAAATCTAATTAGATTCAAAAAAATATAAAGCGGATATTCTTACTATAAGAATATCCGCTTTTTTATTGAAATTTTAATTTAGTCTTTGTAAACTAAAGTCCGCTTTAAATACGTTAATTTGTATGTTAATATAATGAGTTATTAACATGAAAACATTTTAATTAATGCTATATGTTAGGTTCAAATGCATAGTTTATATTTATTTTAACGCTGTAATTAATAATAAATCCGATGAAATACGTAAAATAAAAAGATAACGTATAGATGACGATTCTTTTTTGTTCTAATTCATTTTAATATTTACATTCGCATTCCCTACAATTATCGACATGATGTTAGTTAAGTTTCACATTTTTATTTTGATGCTTGTTCAGCAAGCACCACCGCCACCTGAGTTTGAGACAAAAATGGCTCCTACCCCTGTAGGAGATGTCGTACCTCTAGATACTAATTTATGGATATTGCTTGCAGTTGCTGTAGCTTTAATAGGGTATGTGGCTGTTTTTAAATTTAAAAAGATAGCTTAAAGATTCATTAATCTTTTTACATATTTACCTATCACATCAAATTCTAGATTTACTTTGTCGCCTTGAGATAAGGTTTTAAAACCTGTGTGCTCATAAGTATATGGGATAATAGCTACAGAGAAGCTGTTAGTTTTAGAATATACGACAGTAAGGCTCACTCCATTTATACAGATACTTCCTTTTTCAATAGTTACGTTATTTAGTTTTTGATCATATTCAAAGCTAAATATCCATGAACCATCTTTGTTTTCTGCTTGGGTGCAAATAGCTGTCTGGTCTACATGGCCTTGTACGATATGCCCGTCTAGTCGTGCGTTCATTTTCATGGCGCGTTCTATATTAACTATAGCACCTTCCTTTAGATCTCCTATATTTGTCTTGTTAAGAGTCTCTTCTATAGCGGTTACGGTATATTGATCGCCATCTATGGCTACAACTGTTAGACACACTCCATTATGCGCAACACTTTGATCTATTTTTAACTCGGCGGTTAAATCACAACGCAAACTGAGGTGTAAATTTGTATTTTCTTTTCTTACCTGCATAACTTTTGCAGCACTCTCTATAATTCCTGTAAACATAACTGATTAAAAAACTTTACTTTTATCCTTTCAAAAATAAGGCTTAAAGCGCGCAATACATGAATAAGGAAGAGAATATCAAAGTAGGTATCACTATTGGTGATCCTAATGGAATAGGTGGAGAGATTATTTTAAAGGCATTTGAAGATTCTAGAATGCTAGAGATGTTTACGCCAGTCGTTTTTGCTAGCACAAAATTACTATCCTATTACGTTAAAACGTTTAACCTTAAAGTCAAAATTCATGGAATAACTTCTTTGAACGATGTAGTTCCAGGTAAATTTAATGTGTTTAGGCTAATTAAGGAGCCGTTTAAAGTTAACTGGGGACAGGTAAGTCCAGAAGCTGGTGAGATAGCTGTGAGAAGTCTAGAGGCTGCTACTGCGGCATTAAAGAACAATGATATAGATGTGCTAGTAACTGCACCTATTAATAAGGAGTCTATACATTCTGATAAGTTTAAATTCCCAGGGCATACAGATTATTTAAATCAAGAGTTAGAAGGCGAGAGTTTAATGTTTATGGTGTCCAACGATTTGAGAGTAGGTTTACTTACAGATCATGTGCCGGTAAAAGACGTGCCAGCCAGTATTAATGCCAAGGTTGTTAAAACTAAAATAGGTACTATAAAAGAATCTTTGAAAAAGGACTTTGGAATTAGTAAACCTAAAATAGCTGTTTTAGGTATTAATCCACATGTAGGAGATAATGGTGTCATCGGGACAGAAGATCAGGATACTTTAATCCCAGCTTTGGAGCAATTAAGAGAAGATGGGAACATAATATTCGGCCCATATGCAGCAGATTCCTTTTTTGGGAACAAAAAATATAAAGAATTCGACGCTATTTTAGCTAGTTATCACGACCAAGGATTAATTCCTTTCAAAACTATTGCTTTTGGTAAAGGAGTGAATTTTACGGCAGGACTTAGTCATGTAAGAACAAGTCCTGATCACGGGACAGGCTTTGATATAGCTGGAAAAGGTGATGCTAATCCAGAATCGTTTATAGCTGCTGTAAATTGCGCGATAGAAATTTATCGCGAGAGAAAAGAGTACGAAATACTTAATAAGAATCCGTTAAAAAAACTTTCTCGCAAACGAAGATGATATTAACACTAGGTTTTTAATAACTTTTATTATCTTTGCCCGCTCTTTGAAAGAGTAAGATTATGGAACTCAAAGCTTTTATAATATCCTATGCTGGATTAAAAGAAGGGAAACATCAGTTTCAATTCGAGGTCGATAATACGTTTTTTGAAAATTTTGGATTTGAAGAGTTTAATAGTTCATCAATTATTGTTGATGCAGAGTTAGATAAGAAAAATACCATTATGGAACTTTCTTTGGATGCTACTGGATCAGTTAACGTTAATTGTGATGTTACTAATGAGCCTTTTGATTTAGATATAGACACGTCTATGAATCTAGTCGTCAAATTTGGAGATGCTTTTAATGATGATAATGAAGAATTATTGATCCTACCACATGGAGAATATGAATTCAATATTGCGCAGTATGTGTATGAAATGCTTGTGCTTTCATTGCCACATAGAAGAGTTCATCCAGGAGTTGAAGATGGTTCTTTAGAGTCAGATGTATTAGATAAGCTAGATGAATTAAGAGTTTCAAATCCTGAAGAAGAGAATAACACAAATATTACAGATCCCAGATGGGACGCATTAAAGAAATTAAAAACGGATAATAACTTATAGCCATGGCGCATCCTAAGAGAAAAATCTCGAAAACGAGAAGAGACAAAAGAAGAACACACTACAAAGCGACTGTTCCTCAAATTGCAACAGATTCAACAACTGGTGAGGCTCACCTTTACCACAGAGCACACTGGCATGAAGGAAAATTATATTACCGCGGTAATGTACTTATAGACAAAACTGAGGTAGCTGAGGCTTAATCTCAATTATATATTTCTTAGAAAACCTTGGTTTTCAATATGAGATCACAAAAAATGACACGTTTTTATTAAAAATGTGTCATTTTTTGTGGTTTCTAGAGCTTTTTTAGTAGCTTTCGCAGCTCTAATTAAACCACTAGAATCACCAGTATGAGTAAAGTCAAAGCGGCGATAACAGCAGTAGGGGCCTACGCACCAGAGTATAGGCTTACTAACGCCATCTTAGAAACTATAGTCGATACAAACGACGAATGGATCACTTCTCGTACAGGGATTAAGGAAAGGCGCATTCTTAAAGATAAGGATAAGGGTACTTCTTACCTTGCTATAATGGCAGCAAAAAATCTAATTGATAAAAAGAAATTAGATCCTACTACTATAGATTTAGTAATTGTTGCAACAGTAACACCAGACATGCCAGTGGCATCTACGGCTGCTTACGTTGCTTCAGAAATAGGTGCGGTAAATGCATTCTCATATGACTTAATGGCAGCCTGTTCGGGCTTCCTTTATGGAATGAGTACTGCTAGTAGTTATATTGAATCTGGTAGGTATAAAAAAGTTCTACTTATTGGGGCAGATAAGATGTCCTCTATTATAGATTATGAAGATCGCGCGACTTGTATCATTTTTGGTGATGGAGGTGGCGCGGTTCTCTTTGAGCCTAATACAGAAGGTTATGGTTTTGAAGATGAAATACTACGCAGTGACGGTATAGGGCGTAATTTTTTAAAGATAGAAGCAGGTGGTTCATTAATGCCTGCCTCTCATGAATCTGTAGATAATAAACAACATTACGTTTTTCAGGATGGAAAAAATGTTTTTAAACACGCGGTATCAAATATGGCCGATGTTTCTGAACAAATTGTAAAACGCAATAAATTAACTAATGAAGATATAGACTGGTTAGTACCACACCAGGCAAATAAACGCATAATAGATGCAACCGCAAGAAGGGTAGATCTTCCAGAAGAGAAGGTTATGGTAAATATCCATAAATTTGGAAATACTACCAGTGCTACATTACCTTTATGCTTAAATGATTATGAAACTCAGTTAAAAAAAGGAGATCGACTAGTATTTGCTGCCTTCGGTGGTGGATTTACTTGGGGTTCTGTATATTTAACGTGGGCTTACGATAGTTAAACTTAATAACCACCCTAATTTATGGACATTAAAGAAATACAAAATTTGATCAAATTTGTTGCAAAATCTGGAGCAAGTGAGGTAAAATTAGAAATGGATGATATTAAAATCACCATTAGAACTGGTAGTGAAACTGGTGATGTAACTTACGTTTCTCAAGCTGCTCCTATGCAAATGGCTCCTGCTCAACAAGCAGCACCTGTGCAACAAGCTGCTCCTGCAGCGGCACCTGTTGCGGCAGCACCAGCAGCTGCTCCTGCGGCTAGTGATGATAAGTATATTACTGTAAAATCTCCTATTATTGGAACTTTTTATAGAAAAGCATCTCCAGATAAACCTGCATTTGTTGAGGTAGGAGATAGTATTAAAGAAGGTGATACATTATGTATTATTGAGGCTATGAAACTTTTCAACGAGATAGAAAGTGAAGTTTCAGGTACTATTGTAAAAGTGCTTATCGACGATTCTTCTCCGGTAGAATTCGATCAGCCATTATTTTTAGTAGATCCGTCTTAAGTAAAAGAAGGATTTTTATGTCTTAGTGTTGGTATTGCTTCCGCTTTCGCGAAAGCGAGCCATATACCGATACCTTAACTAAAAAGAAACATCATGTTTAAAAAAATATTGATTGCAAATCGCGGTGAAATAGCTCTAAGAGTTATACGTACTTGTAAGGAGATGGGAATAAAAACAGTAGCTGTTTATTCTACTGCTGATGCAGAAAGTCTTCACGTGAAATTTGCAGACGAAGCTGTGTGTATAGGACCTCCTGCTAGTAGTGAGTCTTACTTAAAAATGTCTAACATTATAAGTGCCGCAGAAATTACAAATGCAGATGCTATCCATCCTGGTTATGGTTTTTTATCTGAAAATGCAGATTTTTCTCGCATTTGTGATGAACATCAAATTAAATTCATAGGTGCTAGTGCAGACATGATCTCTAAAATGGGAGATAAAGCAACTGCCAAAGAAACTATGAAAGCCGCAGGTGTACCTTGTGTTCCTGGTTCTGAAGGAATCATGGCAGATTTTGCTGACTGTTTAAAAACAGCTAGAGAAACTGGTTACCCTGTAATGCTAAAAGCTACTGCTGGTGGTGGTGGTAAAGGTATGCGTGCCGTGTGGAAAGAAGAAGATCTTCAAGATGCATGGGATAGCGCTCGTTATGAGTCTAAGGCTGCCTTTGGTAATGATGATATGTATATGGAAAAGCTTATTGAAGAGCCACGCCATATTGAAATACAAATCGTAGGAGATAGCTATGGAAAAGCATGTCACTTAAGTGAGCGTGATTGTTCTGTACAAAGACGTCACCAGAAACTTACTGAAGAGGTGCCTTCTCCTTTCATGACAAAGAAATTGCGTAAGGACATGGGTGAAGCTGCTGTAAAAGCTGCAGAATATATCGCTTATGAAGGTGCAGGAACTGTAGAGTTTCTTGTTGATAAACACCGTAATTTCTACTTCATGGAGATGAATACTCGTATTCAAGTAGAACACCCTATCACAGAACAAGTAATAGACTTTGATCTAATTAGAGAGCAAATACTTGTTGCTGCTGGTGTTAAGATTTCAGGAAAGAATTATGAGCCTGCGTTACACTCTATTGAGTGTAGAATAAATGCAGAAGATCCTTATCACGATTTCCGTCCTTCTCCAGGTAAAATTACTACATTACATGCTCCAGGTGGTCATGGTGTAAGATTAGACACGCATGTATATGCTGGTTATTCTATCCCACCTAATTATGACTCAATGATTGCAAAGTTGATTACAACTGCAAGAACACGTCAGGAAGCAATTGATAAAATGAAGCGTGCTCTAGATGAGTTTGTTATAGAAGGAATTAAGACTACTATTCCTTTCCATAGACAACTTATGGATGATCCAGCATATGTGGAAGGTAATTACACTACCGCATTCATGGATACTTTTGAAATGAAAGCAAAAGCTTAGTTTTAAAAATATAATAAGTATAATCCTATCTAGTTCTACTAGGTAGGATTTTTTTATGCAATTAATCCCTATTATTCTGTTCAATTACTAGTTATTTAAAATATTTTTGATCTAGATCTGTTTAAAGTAAATATGAAATTCAAGTTCTTTTTTATTCTTTTGTGTTACAGCAGTATAGCCGGCGCGCAAGAGTATGCGGACTTGATAAAAAAGCGTGTTGCGATAAAAGATTCTGTCCTTGTAGATTCTATAAGTATTAGTCCAGCTTATTTTAAGGTCATGGATAAAAAAGGAGTTGTTATAGATAGTTCTAGATATACCATAGACTATTCTACCTCATTACTTTTGTTTAAAAATAAATTAGAAATAAGTACAGACTCTATAGATATAGTTTATAATCCGTTACCTGATTTTCTTACTAGAACGTATAGAATTTACGATCCTAAGATCATACTAGATAACAATAGTAAGCAAGAACAACTTATAACCTTGCAAGAACCTACTGTTACTAACACATTTGTTCCTTTTAACGGTCTTCAAACATCTGGTAGTATTACACGTGGTGTGAGAGTAGGTAATAACCAGAATAGTGTTGTGGATTCAGAGCTGGATTTAAGAATAACAGGAAAATTAAGCGATAAGGTCTCTTTGCGTGCGTCCATACAAGATGCTAATGTACCGCAAACTCAAAATGGGTATTCTCAACGTCTAGACGAATTTGATCAAATATTCATAGAACTCTATAGCGATGACTGGAGTATAAGAGCTGGAGATGTAGATTTAATTCAAGAAGATTATCAGTTTAATAACTTTACAAAACGTGTTCAAGGAATTTCTGGGCAAGTAGAATTTAATGGAGAGGACTCTAGAGGTTATGCAGGTGCTGCAGGTGCTTTGGTTAGAGGAACATTTAATATAAGCAGGTTTACCGGTCAGGAGGGAAATCAAGGCCCTTATAAACTTACAGGTCAAAATGGAGAGTTATTTATTCTTGTGGTTTCCGGTAGTGAGCGTGTTTTTGTTAATGGAATTCCTTTAACACGAGGCGAGAACAAGGATTATGTGATAGACTATAACGCAGGAGAGTTGCGGTTTACACCTACATTTCCTATTACAAGTGAAATGCGTATTTCTATAGAATATCAATACAGCGAGCGTAATTTTACTAGATTCATAGGTTATGGTAAAGGTGGTTATGAGTCTAAAAAGCTCAAAATAGATAGCTATATTTATACAGAAACTGATGCCAAGAATCAGCCTTTACAACAAAACCTAAGCGATGAACAAGTCGCTATATTAGTACAAGCAGGTGATGATCCTGAACGTGCTATCGCACCTAGTGCTATTCCTGATGATTTTTCTGAAAACCAAATTCTTTACCGCAGGGAATTCATTAATGGAACAGAACGTTTTATATTTTCTCAAGACCCTAATGAAACTTTGTTTAATGTAAGATTTAGTTTTCTAGGACTTAATCAAGGTAATTACCGTCTTATCAACGATCAGGCGATTGTAAATATTTATGAATACGTAGCTCCTATTAATGGTATGCCGCAAGGTAGTTATGAGCCCGTGATACAGTTATTTACTCCAGAGATTCTTACTATAGCTGGCCTTAAAGCTAGTTATGAACCTACTGAAGGAACTCAGGTTTTTACAGAATTTGCAGCGAGTAATAAAGATTTAAATAAATTCTCTAGCATTGACGATGGTGATAATAAAGGGGTTGCCTTAAAAATAGCAGCACAACAACAGTTATTAGGTAAGGATAGCTTACAATCCTTAAGTGTTCATCTTAATACAGATTATATACAAGAAAACTTCAGAAATGTAGAACGTGTTTATAACATAGAATTTAATCGCGATTGGAATTTAGAAACTGAACAAGGCAATCAGTTATTTACCACCTTAGGTCTTAATTATAAACGAGACTCCACCATAGCTGGCTCATATACGTACCAACATTTAGAATTTGATAAGTTCTATAAAGGAAATCGTCATGAATTAGTAGCATCTTATCAAGATAGTTTGTGGTTAGCTCGCTTTCGCGGAAGCGTGCTTAATACAAGTTCTGTAGAACAAGAATCTCAGTTTAACCGCATCAATGTAGATGTTCTAAGAAAAATAAAAAAGTATTATGCCGGTACTCGTATAGAAAGTGAAGATAACCAGCAACGACTGGCTGTGACTAACGAGTTGTCTGGATTATCTCAAAGGTTTGCTGGGTATGAGTTTTATGCTGGTCGTGGAGATACTACTACAACTTATGTGGAAGTAGGATATAGAAACCGCGTGAATGATAGCCTGCGTGATGACGGTAATCTGTCTAGAGTAAATACTTCTAATGATTATTACGTAAAATCTCAACCTATAAAAAATAGGGTAAGCACCCTATTAATATATGCAAATTATAGAAAGTTGAAAAGCGAGCTAGAAGAGGTGGACGACGAGGTTTCTTTTAATTCTAGAATTCAATATAAGCGTAAGATTTATGGAGGCAAAATACTTTTAAATACTACTTATGAGACGAATAGTGCAAGAATAGCAAGACAAGATTTTACTTATGTTTCTGTAAATCCTGGTCAAGGAACTTTTACATGGATAGATTATAATAACGACGGCATTCAAGATCTTAATGAATTTGAGGTAGCACAATTTCAGGACCAGGCTAGTTTTGTGAGGATATTGCTGCCTAATCAAGTGTTCTTACCTAGTCATCAAAATAAATTTTCACAAACTCTCACTTTAAATCCTATCTCGTGGACCAATGAGAAAGGTTTTAAAAAGTTTCTTTCTAGATTTTACAACCAGACCAGTTATTTAATAGATCGCATGGTTGCTAGAGAAGGTGAGAATTTTAACTTAAATCCATTTAATACAAGTGATGATCAGTTAGGATTAAATTTAAGTTTTAGAAATAGTTTGTTCTTTAATCGAGGTAAGCAAAATTACACCACTAACTATACCTATTTAAGCACGGCAAATGAGAACCTGCAAAGTATAGGTAGTATCGCTAGTGATATAGAGAGTCATCAACTACGATTTATCCACAAGTTGAAAGATACATGGTTGTTTAGTTTCAATGCTCAAAAAGGGAAAAGTGCTAGTAGTAGTGAGAATTTTTCTAATAGAAATTACGAGATTGACGATGTGTTATTGAATCCTCAACTGTCTTATTTGTTTGATAATAGCAACCGTCTAGAAGTATTTTACGAATTTCAAAATAAGGACAATCAGGTAAATGATGTAGCTGTGTTAAGCCAGCAAAATATAGGTTTAGGCTGGGCGTTTAATAAGGCTCAAAAATATGCTGTTAATGGTGAGATTAAATACATAAAAAATGATTTTGAAGGACAGGCATTTTCACCAGTAGGCTTCCAGATGTTAGAGGGATTACAACCTGGAACTAACTTTACTTGGAATTTCTTATTCCAGAAAAACCTGACTAAATTTCTAGATCTTAATTTAAGTTATAATGGTCGTAGTAGTGAAACTGCACAAACTGTCCATACAGGAAGTGTGCAGTTAAAGGCTTTTTTCTAGATAGCAAGAAACCCATCGATAGTAGTTTCTAGATCTTTTTCTGCTGGTCTTCTTGCATTGTCATCTACCATGCGGCCATTTTTATCAAACAACATATATCTAGGTATAGAACTCACATTGTTATCTTGAAATAATTTTGCTTTAGGATAGTTGCGGGCCAGAAAACTATTTTCGGTCAGGTTAAATTGTTTTGCAGCTCTTTCCCATTTTCCAGGATCTTGGTCTGTAGAGATAAATATAAAAGTCACGTCTTTACCTTTGTACTTTTCTTGTAGTTTTTCAGAATAAGGCATCATCGCTTTACAGGGCCCGCACCAGCTAGCCCAAATATCTAGATATACCACTTTACCTTTATTAGCTGCTAAGATTTGATCTAGGTTAGTGTAATTATCATCAAAATCTGTAAGATGTACGATATCATTACTAGAGATATCAGCGTCTGCAAATTTTACAATTTGTTTCATTTCTGTTTTTTCAGCTTGCTCACCACAGCTTGTGATTAGTATCGCAGTAAGAATTAAAAGAATATTTTTCATTTTCTTGTTTTTTACTTTAAGGTTCTTGAAACCTGTTGTTTCTAACTAAACAAATATCGAACTAAATCTTCAATTTTTGAAAAGGCTTGTACTTCTGTTCCTGTGTTTTTAAACTCTTGTTTGCTAGGCGCGATAAAAACTTTATCAAAACCTAATTTTGCCACCTCATTCACACGTTGCTCCATGCGGCTTACTGGTCGTATCTCACCACCTAATCCTACCTCTGCACTGAAACAGTGCTGTGAGGATAACTCGAGGTCAAAGTTAGAAGATAAAATAGCAGCTACAACAGCAAGGTCTATGGCAGGGTCATCTACAGTGATTCCGCCAGTAATATTTAAAAACACATCTTTCTGACCTAATTTAAAACCAGCCCTTTTTTCAAGGACGGCTAGAATCATGTTGAGTCTTTTAAGATTGTAACCTGTAGCACTGCGTTGTGGTGTTCCATAAACCGCTGTGCTTACTAGTGCTTGTACTTCTATCATAAGCGGTCGCATCCCTTCCATGGTTGCTGCTATCGCAGTACCGCTTAGTGTCGCACCACGTTGTGAAATTAAAATCTCACTAGGGTTAGTCACTTCTCTTAATCCATGACCTAGCATTTCATAAATACCTATCTCATGCGTACTACCGAATCGGTTTTTAAGCGCTCTTAATATTCTGTACGTATGATTACGATCTCCTTCAAATTGTAATACCGTATCTACCATGTGCTCTAAGATCTTAGGACCAGCGATATTACCATCTTTAGTAATATGACCTATAAGAAGAACAGGAGTATTCGTTTCTTTGGCAAATTTAATAAGCTCACTAGTGCATTCTCTTATTTGAGAAACACTACCAGGCGAGCTTTCTATATGATCGGTCTGTAGGGTTTGTATAGAGTCTATTATCAAGACATCTGGCTCAACTTCAGTTATTTGTCTGAATATGTTTTGCGTTTTAGTCTCTGTGAGAATATAGCAATTAACAGCCTCTTCTTTAATGCGATTTGCTCGCATTTTAATTTGTTGAGCACTTTCTTCGCCAGATACATAAAGCGTTTTAAAAGGTAAATTAAGGCATACTTGAAGTAGTAAAGTTGATTTTCCTATACCTGGCTCACCACCTAGAAGAGTAATTGAGCCAGGAACTAGTCCGCCTCCTAGAACTCTATTAAATTCTGCATTTGTGGTGTCTAGTCTAGGACTCTCGGCAGCATTTATTTCAGATATTAATTGTGGTTTTGGGGCACGCTTTCGCGAAAGCGGAACTTCTCCAACAGCACTTTCCCAAGTTTTTTTCTGTTCCTTTTGAACGACCTCTTCAACTAGTGTATTCCATTCTTTACAGGTGGAACACTGCCCTTGCCATTTAGAATGTTGCGAGCCGCAACTTTGACAAAACCAGGTAGTCTTTACTTTAGCCATTTACTCTTTTTCTTTAATTTGTAGCAGTTCTACTTTATCAAGAACATCTTCTTTACTTATACCTACTGCAGGTTCTAGTCCATAAGCAGCATTAAACGCTTTTATCGCTCTAGATGGTCTTCCTATTCCTTCATAGCCTAATCCTTCTATATACCGACCATAAAGAATGTCTGGATATACCTCGTTTGCTAGAACACCTATATCTATAAGTTGATCCCAGTCTTGTTTTGCTTCTACATAATCGGCTATGGTGACTAGATCTATAAGACGCAATTTCATGTCTACTCCATAAACTTCTTTAATGAATCGATATTTTTCCTGTATGCGATCTATGATGCGCACCATTCCTTTTTTCTTCTCATCGTCTTCAAATTTAGCTTCTTCGGCAAGGTCTTGTTCTAGTAGTTGTTCTTCGTCTATAAGCTGATATTCTTGAAAAATGAAATCTAATCCTCGTGGTATGGCATGTGCTGCAACCGAGTATTTATTAGTTCCTTCTATTTTGTCATGTTTCAGGTTAAGATTTTTCTTAGTTGCAAATAAAGAGTCTGTCTCCTTTGTTATGATCTCGCTTAGTGAGTCGTCGTCATCTGGTGTAGCTACGTAGAAATAATTGTATTCCTGCATTTGACTAATTTTAGGAATCAGATTTTCCTGTATCATGGAAGAGTAATCTGGATCTATTTGGATCAATGCATCTACAGCTATTTTTTTACGCATAAGATAAAAACTAGCAAGGTTTGCTGTAATATCTTTAGCAACTATAACGGTAAAAGGAGCAACTCTATATTCATTTACCATGGTCTGTTTTATCTCCATGACAAAATCCATGAATTTAAGAGATTGTTGCTCTGGAAAACCAGACTCCTGATTTATCTCAGTATCATCATAACGGCTTTGTCTTTGATTTATCCCTACTACAAAGGACTCTGGCATCTGATCCCAATAGGCTAGATAATCTGCACTTCCTGCAACTGGCTCAAATAAAAAGTCTCCATCTAAGACTATAATAAGTGGATAGGTCTTTTCTGGATTTTTAGAATAATTACGTGGTTTTAAAATTTTCACATTACGGTCTTCACCGAGTACGTCACTTGGAAAAGATCTATATAATGCTTGAGAGAATGCTAGATGTCCTATAAATAGGAGGATTGCGAAGGTTGTAAACTTATTCATCAAGAGAAATTTATGATCGGGAATTTACAATTATTTACTTGAAAGACTACCTCTCAAGGATAACAATAGTAAAGATATTAGACCATATACGAGGACTAGCATAGTTTGAGAAAGCCATAATATCCAACCAAATGATGTTCCTAATGGTTCTGAAATACCAAAAACTAACAATACCTGTGCGATAAAATAAGGATAAGCGCCAAAGCCTCCATTTGTGAATGCCACTGCAAAACTACCAGCTACAAAGGCGCATAAAATGGCGCTTATAGGTATAGTTTCAATACCTGGAATAGCATAAATACTTACATAGAACATAACTAGGTACATGCTCCAGATAAATAAAGTATGGAAGAAATAGAGCCACTTTTTTTTCATGGTCCATATGGTCATAAACCCTTCTTTCATTCCTAGAATAAAGCCTCTTACTTTATTGAATAATTGAAGTTTTCTAGAGATAAAAATGATCAATATGATAATTAATAAAAAGATAGCAAGGTATAGAGTTGCTTTTACTGGGTCCGCTTTCGCGAAAGCGGAATCTAAATGATCTTTAAAAAAACCAATAATAGCATCGCCCGCACTAAGTATGGCGGTAGCGGTTATTATTAAAAGGATGATAAGGTCTAGGACACGTTCTGCTATAATGGTTCCTATCGCTTTGTCCATAGGGATGTGGTCAGATCGGTTGATTATGGCAGCTCTGGATATCTCGCCACTGCGAGGTATGATAAGATTCATGGCATACCCTGCACCTATAGCCATAACATTAGTGATGAATTTGGGCTTTTTGCCTAGAGTTTCTAGCATGTAATTCCATCGCCATGCTCTTGATAAGTGGCTTAAAAAGGCAAATGTAACTGCTAGCGCTATCCATGCATAGTTAGCTTCTAGAAGATAAGAGTATACTTTTTCTCTCTCTTCATCAGTAAACTGGTTATAAGAAATGTAAATAAGAAAAAAGCCCAACAGTAGTGGTAGGGCAACTTTTATTATTTTAAAAGCAAGAGCCTTCAATGTTTATGAAAGCGTGTTGTCTTCTTCATTAGGAAAAAGAAGCGTCGGTTTAAATTTCTTTGCTTCTTCCATGCTCATTTGTGCATAGCATATGAGGATTAGTACATCTCCTTTAGAAACTTTTCTAGCGGCTGCACCGTTAAGTGTTATTTCTCCACTGCCACGAGGTCCAGGAATAGCGTAGGTTTCTAGGCGGTTACCATTATTATTATTAACGATTTGTACCTTTTCTCCTTCTACGATGTTTGCACCGTCCATGAGGTCTTCATCAATGGTGATGCTACCTATGTAGTTAAGATCTGCTCCGGTTACCTTAACGCGGTGAATTTTTGATTTTACGACTGTAATTAACATGTGGCAAATATACGATTTACTATAATTTATTTAATCATAGTGTTTAAATTCTTGATGAAGAGCTAGTTTTGAGGTAATGAGATATTATCTATTAATCGTACTCCTTCTATACGAGCGACTATAAAACCTCTATAATGGTGTTTTTTGTATTTACGTGTTACTGGATGCAATGTCTCCTCACTAGTAATTGTGAAATACTCAAGCGTAAAGTCAGGTTCTTGTTTAAAAAGATCTTCTACGAATTGTTGTGTTTTTAAAATACTATGACTTTTAAAGTATTGTTGCGCCTCGCTAATTGTAGCGTATATAAAAGCTGCTTTTTCTCTAGCTTGTGTTGATAATTGCTCGTTTCTAGAGCTCATTGCTAGACCATGAGATTCTCTTTTAATAGGGCAGCCTATAATTTCTAGTTTGAGATCTAGCTTTTGTACTAGTTTCTTAACTATTTGTAATTGTTGAAAATCTTTCTCGCCAAAAAAGGCTTTGTTTGGTGATACCGCCTTAAAAAGAAATTCTAAAATAGTACCGACACCATCAAAATGCCCAGGGCGATTTGCGCCTTCCATCACATTTTCTAATCCGTCATAAGAGTAGTTTTTTGCGGCTGTATTGTTACCGTAAACATCTTTTACACTAGGTGCATAAACGGTTAATTTATTAGAGTCGATATGTTCTTTGATAAATAGAACGTCCTTTTCTACTGTGCGCGGATATTTATCTAAATCATTTCTATTATCAAATTGAGTTGGATTCACAAAAATGGACACAACTAGGTGATCAGATTCTGAAATAGCTTGTTTCATTAAAGATATATGACCTTCATGAAGAGCACCCATAGTTGGGACAAATCCTACAGTTTTTTTACTGTGAATATGGTCGTTAAGGTATTCTGTAAGTAGTTTATGTGAATCAAAAATCATAACATTCTTTAACATGATAGCGCCTACAAACATAAGGTTTACAAAGCAAAGTGCAAGAAATTGCTTATTTTTGCAACTTGCTAAAAGTTAGGCAACAATAAAAAGATCTATGAAGGAAAAAAGAGTTCTATACGTATCGTCAGAAGTTATACCATATTTACCAGAGACAGAAGCCTCATCTATGTCTTATTTTGCCCCTAAAATGGTGAACGATCGTGGTGGTCAAATACGTATTTTTATGCCAAGATTTGGTAATATAAATGAGAGAAGACACCAGTTACATGAAGTAATTCGTCTTAGTGGTATGAATTTGATTATCAATGATCTGGATATGCCTCTTATTATAAAAGTTGCATCTATTCCTAAAGAACGTATGCAAGTTTACTTCATTGATAATGAAGACTACTTTAAAAGAAAGGCAACTCTTACAGATGAAGATGGGGATTTATTTCCAGATAACGACGAGCGTGCTATTTTCTTTGCAAAAGGAGTTATTGAAACAGTGAAAAAATTGAATTGGGCGCCAGACATTATTCATGTTCATGGATGGTTAGCTAGTTTGTTGCCGTTGTATTTGAAGAATTATTATGGTAATGATCCATTATTTGAAGAAAGTAAAATAGTTACCTCAATATATAATCAATCCTTTGAAGGAGCGTTAGATGATGAGATGATTGAGAAACTTCAGTATGATGCACTAGATGACGAGGCTCTTGAGGAATTTGAAGATCCTACTTATGTTAATTTAATGAAGAGCGCTATTAAGTATAGTGATGCTATTATTAAAGGTAGTGAAGAATTAGATTCTGAGATTGATGAATATATCGATGGGCAAGAGGATAAGCCTGTTTTAAAGTACTACTCGCCAGAAGAATTTGCTGATGCTTATGAAGAGTTCTATCTTGATCAAGTTTTAAACGAAAAACAAGAAGAAGCTTAAGAAAATGAAAAAAATGTTATGTAGTGCTGCGATTGCTATCGCGGTAATGTTAGGAGTGGTGTCCTGTGATAATGATTTAACTCCTTTGGGAGCAAACTTTTTAGGAGAAAATGCCTCTGATGTGATTCAAGAGGCTGTATTTGATGTGAAGACATATAGTGTGCCGGTTAATCCAGTGCAAACTAATAATTTTACTTCTTTTCCTTTCGGTACTTATAATGATCCTGTTTATGGGACTTCTAACTATGGATTTGTTACTCAGATAAATATTGCGAATACAAATCCTGATTTCAGTGGGAATGCAGAAATTAAAGAGGTGATTATGGAAGTTCCATATTATTCTACAGCGATTTCTATAGAGGATGAAGTAACGACTTACGATATAGATTCGCTTTATGGCAGTAGTCCAGTTCACTTACAAGTTTATCGTAATAATTATTTTTTAAGCAGTTTCGATTCTGCTGACGTAACTCAAGGTGCTACTTATTATTCAGATTTAGAAAGTACTATAGATATGAATAAAGGAGAGCTGATTTATGAAAATGATGCTTTTTATCCTAATAGTAGCGAAATTGCTATTACAGAAATAGACGATGAAGGGGAGTTGGTCACGACTAGTAGGTTGTCTCCTCGATTGAGGGTTAGTTTGCCGATTGATCAATGGAAAGAGATTCTTTTTCAGTTAGATTCAGACCCTGAACGATCTATAATTGATGCTAGGCCTGAGTTAGCTACTTCTAGTAATTTTCAAAATTATTTTAGAGGGCTTTATTTTAAAGTTGAAGGAAGTAACACTTTAGGGAATATGGTTCATTTTGACTTAACTGATGCAAATATAACTTATGTCGTAGAGACTGATACCGCAATAGAGGATACTGCAGATGTTGATGGAGATGGAGATGTTACTGAGTTTTTAAGAGTTAGTTCTAATTTTGTAATTAATTTTGATGGAAATAAAGTGGGCTTCATTAATCATGATTTTCCTGCTCCAATTCAAGCAGATATTACAGCTTCAAACGATCCGGTTAGTGGAGCAGAGAACTTATATTTAAAAGGAGGGTCTGGTTCTCTTGCGGTTATAGAATTGTTTGGTCAGGCAACTAACGATATAGATGGTGAGGCGCCTGCGTTATCTTCTATTATTGCAAACGACTGGTTAATCAATGAAGCTTCAATCGAGTTTTATGTAAATCAATCTATTGTCGAAGGTGGGCAGTCAGAGCCAGAGCGTATTTTGATTTATAATTATGATACTAATTCAGTTCTTGCTGATTTTGTTTTTGTTACTTCCACTTTAACAGGTGTTGATGCTAATACAAACCATTTAGGTAGATTAGAGAGAGTTATAGAAGATGATTTAGATTCTGAAGGAACACTTTATAAACTGAGAGTTACTCAGCATTTAAATGGTATTATTCAAGGTAGTATTGAGAATGATAGATTAGCTATTGTAACTAGTCAAAACGTTTCATTATTAGGGAATACTGGTGTTTCAGATACTCCTATTAATAATCCAGATTTAGAAGCGATCCCTCTAAGTGCAGCGCTTTCTCATGAAGGAACAGTTATTTATGGAAACCTTTCCCCTGAGGTGGATAAAAGGCCTGTCTTAAAGGTGTATTATTCAGAAACAACCAACTAAAAAAAAACAAATATGTGTGGAATCGTAGGTTACATAGGGCACCGTAAGGCGTACCCTATAGTATTAAATGGTTTAAAAAGACTTGAGTACAGAGGTTATGATAGCGCAGGAATCGCTATTTATGACGGTAAAGAATTAAAGTTTTCTAAGACAAAAGGTAAAGTAGCGGACTTAGAAACAAAACTTGAATCAGAAATTTCTACTGAAGGTACTATCGCTATCGGTCATACGAGGTGGGCTACTCACGGAGTGCCTAACGATGTGAATTCTCACCCTCATTTTTCAAATAATGGTGATTTAGTTATCATTCATAATGGTATTATAGAAAATTATGAGCCATTAAAGCAAGAGTTAAAAAATAGAGGTTATACTTTTCAGTCAGATACGGATACAGAGGTTTTAGTTAACCTTATTGAAGATGTTCAGAAGAAAGAAAAAGTGAAATTAGGAAAAGCTGTTCAAATTGCACTGAACCAAACTATTGGTGCTTATGCTATTGCAGTCTTTGATCGCAAAAAACCTAATGAGATAGTTGTAGCCCGTTTAGGGTCTCCACTTGCTATAGGTGTTGGTGATAATGAGTATTTTATTGCTAGTGATGCAAGTCCATTTTTAGAATTTACTAAAAATGCTATTTACTTAGAAGATGGAGAAATGGCTATTGTGCGCACGCACAAGGACATGAAAATAAGAAAAATCAAAAATGATTCTTTAGTAGATCCATATATACAAGAGTTACAAATGAATCTTGAGCAAATTGAAAAAGGTGGTTACGATCACTTTATGCTTAAGGAGATTTATGAGCAACCAGACGCAATACGAGATACTTTTAGAGGTCGTATGCTAGCCGATCAGGGTCTTATTAAAATGGCTGGTATAGATGACCATATAGATAAATTTGTTAACGCAAAACGTATCTTAGTCGTTGCTTGCGGTACTTCATGGCATGCAGGTCTTGTGGCAGAGTATGTTTTTGAAGAATTAGCACGTGTACCAGTAGAGGTAGAGTATGCTTCTGAATTTAGATACCGAAATCCAGTAATTGATAAAGACGATGTTCTAATTGCTATATCTCAATCAGGAGAAACAGCAGATACTATGGCGGCTATTAAGCTGGCAAAAGAAAGTGGAGCGTTTGTTTTTGGTGTATGTAACGTTGTGGGTAGTTCTATTTCTCGCGAGAGTCATGCAGGAGCTTATACTCACGCAGGTCCAGAGATAGGTGTAGCTTCTACAAAGGCATTTACTACGCAAATAACAGTGCTTACATTGATAGCGCTACAATTAGCTAAGAAAAAAGGTAAAATTTCTACTAGTGATTTCCATACCTATCTTAACGAGTTAGAGACTATTCCTGAGAAAGTTGCTGAGGCGTTAACAACTAACGATCTTGTAGAAAAAATTGCTGCTATATATAAGGGCTCAAAAAACTGTCTTTATTTAGGTCGAGGATTTAATTTCCCTGTAGCACTAGAAGGAGCTTTAAAACTAAAAGAAATAAGTTATATCCATGCAGAAGGTTATCCAGCTGCAGAGATGAAACATGGTCCTATCGCTCTTATTGATGATCAAATGCCTGTTGTTGTGATTGCGACTAAAAAAGGTCACTATGAAAAAGTAGTTAGCAATATTCAAGAGATCAAGGCGCGTAGCGGTAAAATCATAGGTATTGTTACTAAAGGAGATGTAGATGTGAAAAATCTTGCAGATCATGTTATCGAAGTGCCAGAAACTATTGAGTTTATGACACCTTTATTAACAACTATTCCGTTACAATTACTTTCTTATCATATTGCTGTATTGTTAGAAAAGAATGTAGACCAGCCTCGTAACCTTGCAAAAAGTGTTACTGTAGAGTAAGTTGATTATATTTAAAAAGTTCAAAAGCCATTTCTTTAAGGAATGGCTTTTTTTATTCCCGCTTTCGCGAAAGCGGAACACCACTTATTCTTACTAGTCTTATTTACAGATAAGTGCATTTATGTATCCTTTTCTAAATGGTTATTATTAAGGAGTCCTAAAAAAATTAAAAAACACCTTATTTTTATAGAGATGAAAGCAGTATCTTTGCGCGACGAAAAACAGCCGTTAAAAGCTGTATCTTTTTAAGTTTTAAAACATTATATAAATGTCTCAAATTACAGGTAGCGTTTCACAAATCATCGGACCGGTGGTAGATGTAACATTCGACAGTGCAGAAGGCGCACTTCCTAAAATTTATGATTCACTAGAAATCGCAAAAGAGGACGGTTCTTTACTGGTACTAGAAGTACAATCTCACATAGGTGAGAGTACAGTAAGAACAATATCTATGGATTCTACAGATGGTCTTAGTCGTGGTACAGCGGTTAAAGCAACTGGTAATCCTATTAAAATGCCAGTAGGTGATGACGTTTACGGTCGTCTATTTAATGTAATCGGTGATGCCATTGATGGTTTAGGAGATCTTCCTAAATCTGGAAAAGATGGACTTTCTATTCACAGAGATGCACCAGCATTTGAAGATCTTTCTACTTCTACCGAAGTGCTTTATACAGGTATCAAAGTAATCGACCTTATTGAACCTTATGCAAAAGGTGGTAAGATTGGACTTTTCGGTGGTGCAGGAGTTGGTAAAACAGTATTGATTCAAGAATTAATTAATAACATTGCAAAAGGTCATGGTGGACTTTCAGTATTTGCTGGAGTTGGTGAGCGTACTCGTGAAGGGAATGACCTTCTACGTGAGATGTTAGAATCAGGGATTATCAAGTACGGTGACGACTTTATGCATTCTATGGAAGAAGGCGGTTGGGATCTACAGAAGGTTGATAAAGCTGGAATGAGAGAATCTAAAGCAACTTTCGTATTTGGACAAATGAATGAGCCACCAGGAGCACGTGCTCGTGTAGCACTTTCTGGTCTTACGATTGCAGAATATTTCCGTGATGGAGCTGGTGATGGACAAGGAAAAGACGTTCTTTTCTTCGTTGATAACATTTTCCGTTTCACACAAGCAGGTTCTGAGGTATCGGCACTATTAGGTCGTATGCCATCTGCAGTAGGGTATCAACCTACATTAGCAACAGAAATGGGTGCGATGCAGGAAAGAATTACCTCTACTAAAAAAGGATCTATTACATCTGTACAAGCGGTTTACGTACCTGCAGATGATTTAACAGATCCAGCACCAGCAACAACGTTTGCTCACCTTGATGCAACTACTGTATTATCTCGTAAGATTGCAGAATTAGGTATTTATCCAGCGGTAGATCCTCTAGATTCTACATCTCGTATTCTTGCAGCAGATATCTTAGGTGATGAGCACTATGATTGTGCTACTCGTGTAAAAGAATTATTACAGCGTTATAAGGAACTTCAAGATATTATTGCCATTCTAGGTATGGAAGAATTATCTGAAGAAGATAAAATGGCTGTAAACCGTGCACGTCGTGTACAACGTTTCTTATCTCAACCTTTCCACGTTGCAGAGCAGTTTACTGGTCTTAAAGGTGTGTTAGTTGATATTAAAGATACTATCAAAGGATTTAACATGATTATGGATGGAGAGTTAGATCATCTTCCAGAAAGTGCATTTAACCTTAAAGGTACTATCGAAGAGGCTATCGAGGCAGGAGAAAAAATGCTTTCTGAAGCATAATATAAGTATACAGTATCGAGTCGTCTTGATCTAATTAAGACGACTGGATACTGTGATATAAAATTATACAAATATGATTTTAGAAATAGTTACACCAGAATTAACCCTTTTTAAAGGTGAAGTAGAATCTGTGTCTGTACCTGGTATAAATGGACAGTTCCAGATGTTAGATAATCACGCGCCAGTAGTGTCGTTGTTATCTAAAGGTGCTGTAAAAATATTTGGTAACGTAGTGTTAGATAAAGATAACGCTGCTCTTTTTACTAAAGAAGATGGTACTACTAACTTTGCTATCACTGGTGGAGTTCTAGAAATGAAAGATAACAAAGCGATAGTCTTAGCAGATTAATAATCTTTTTATCAAAAAATATTAAAGCCTCGATCTATTGATCGAGGCTTTTTTTTATGTAAATATTTGATTGCTTAAAGGTGTTTCTATTACTTGTTTCAGGCGTTTATGATGTGTTCTAAGTAAAGGTCTTCGGCTATAAAAGTTGACCGGTGTAATCCCTTTAGGTTGCTTCTATAAAACTCTTGATTATTGCTAACTGTGTTGATGAAAACAGGGAGGGGTTTCAAGTTTTTACAGCAAAAAAAACCTGCAAAGTAGACTTTGCAGGTTTTATATAAATTCCCTCGATACTAAGAACGAGGTATGTTGTTGTAATAAATTACTTCAATAATTTAATGGTAGCTTCATTACCATTTGCCATTGCAAGATCTAATGCAGACTTACCATCTACTTTAATAGATTTATCAGCACCAGCTTCTAGTAAAAGGGACACTGTATTATCACGACCCATCTTTGCTGCCCACATTAATGGAGTGTTGTCTCCACAAGTTTGGTTAACGTTTACTTTTGCATCATCAAGTAAGTAAGAAATAACATCACCGCTATTCATTTGTACGGCTAGTTGTAGTAAAGTCGATTGTCTTGTACCAGCTTGGAAACAATTATCTTTATTAGAGTCAGTTACAAAAGCTTTAAGATCTGTAGGACTGTCGTTTTTAAGAGCAATAGTCATGTCTCTAGTTAAATCTTGAGCGCTTACTGTTCCTGCTAGGATTAGAGCGAGAATAAAAAGAACTTTTTTCATCATTGTTAGGTTTTAAGATATGCTAATATAACACTATCGTTTAAAACCTTTTATCTGTTTATCAAT
The DNA here is from genome assembly GCF_039941875.1 of Nonlabens sp. GTDB lineage: Bacteria > Bacteroidota > Bacteroidia > Flavobacteriales > Flavobacteriaceae > Nonlabens. Next base: position 267,844 of record NZ_JBDVDQ010000003.1, read on the forward strand.
AGATTTTAGTTTGCTTATATTCTGTTTATAGAATAACTACCTTTTGATAACCTGGTACGATGGTCTTTGAATTCTATTTTTTATATTCTAATATATCTCCAGGTTGGCATTCTAAGGCTTCACAAATAGCCTCTAGAGTTGAGAAACGTACCGCTTTTGCCTTGCCGGTTTTGAGTATTGATAAGTTAGCTGTAGTAATACCTACTTTTTCCGCGAGCTCATTACTTTTCATGCCTTTTTTAGCTAGCATAACATCTAGGTTGATATAAATAGGCATGAGTTATATGGTTAAGTCGTTTTCAGTTTTATAATAATCTGCTTTTTTGATGATTTGAGAAATGGCTAATAGAAAAAAACCGAGAATCACAATGATAAGACTGTATCCTAAAGTTGGAATCCAATATGCTGCATCTCTTACAGCTGCCGTAAAGTAATTTATAATATTGTGAAGAGGACAAACGGATAGTAGGGTATAGCCTATTTGTTGAAGTGAATTACTCATATTTTCAAAAGATATTGTCTCAAATGATTTGAGAACCATGGCGCCGTGATAGCATATTAATACTCCAGAAACTCCATTTATCACAGTGAATAATAAACTTGTTTTAAATCCGGATGACTGAACACCACCATATGCAATGTACGAAGATATGGGGCTTGCAATAGAGCTTAGTACGAAAAAACCGGTTAAGCTGTATAACACGATTTTGAGAGTTTTTCTTAATTTCATGATTAAATAGTTAATTCATTTTCTTGTTGAATAATAATCGATTCATTCATGATTTTTGAAATGATAATCAAGAATATACCAAATGCCAAAAGCACAAAAGCAGAATCAAATGAAAATCCAAGGTCAATGCCGATGGAAGAGTCTAAGAGATTCATGTCTTTAACTATAGGCATTGTTACGTATTTATAAATGTATGTAGGTAGTTTCGTAATTAATAAACCGACCACACAAAACAGCCCTGCCTTATATAAGTGCACTTTAATAAGCTCATCAATAAATTTATGCGGAGAAATGCGGTAAGAAGCTTTTCTTAAATGATAAATCATTCCTAGAAAAAACCAATATCCTACTATGGATAATGCTAACACTAAATAAAACGTCCAGTGTATATTATAAATATCTTCACCAAAGTTGGTGAATTTTGTTTCTAATCCATCAGTAAAAAGGAAGAATGTAAATGGGGCCATTACCGCACTTATCCAGCTAAAGAAATACACTAATGTAAGTATTGCTCTTAAGGTACTAAGCCAACTTATTCTCATAATTATTATTGTTTCTCGATAACAAATATATAAGGTTATTATTGATTAACAATAATAAATTATCGAAAAAAGATAATAAAATTGATTAAATAGCTTAATATGTAATGTTTAATTGATTGAAATATATTAAGGTGAAGTTTGATCTTTTATTTGTTTTCTCAAACACATAGCTCTTTTGCTTGCTCTATCGGCGGTGACGAGCTCATGGTCTGCGTGTTTTGCCTTTTTAACAAGAAACTGCTTTTATTTTGATGTAATAGTAACTTGTATTTGTTAAGAACATTAAATAACCGAAAACTAAAACACTTATTTTTGCAGCATGCTTCCAGAAAAATTACAGACTCTTTTAGGTATGCGTTACTTCTCAGGGAGTTTACGTAAACTTACTGTAAATAAGAATTCTATCGATTTTGCTTCTAATGATTATTTAGGATTTTCAAAACTAGAAATTTCAGATGTATCTTCCACAAATGGAGCAACTGGTAGCAGGCTCCTTTCAGGTCATAGTGTTTTACACGATCGAGTTGAAGAGCAAATTGCACAGTTTCATAACGCACCAGCAGCGCTGTTATTTAATTCAGGTTATGATGCAAACATAGGTCTCATACCTGCACTTACAGATCGAGCAGATTTGATTCTTTTTGATCAACTCGTTCATGCCAGTATAAGAGATGGGATACTGTTATCGCAAGCAAAATCTCTTAAATACCGTCATAATGATTTAAGACATCTAGAAATTTTGCTATCAAAATTTAGTGAGGCAGAGGATCGACAGGTCTACGTAATTACAGAATCTGTGTTTTCTATGGATGGTGATATGCCAGATCTTAAGAAACTCATAGATCTAGTCAGCAGGTTTGATAACGCACATTTAATTCTAGACGAGGCGCACGCGCTAGGTGTTATAGGTGAAAATGGCGCTGGACTTGCACAACATCTCGATCTAGAAAACGATGTTTTTGCGCGCGTTATGACCTTCGGTAAAGGTCTAGGTTGTCATGGAGCAGCTGTTTTAGGTAGTGAAGATCTTAAGGAGTATTTGATTAATTATGCACGCAGTTTTATTTACACTACTGCGATGCCAGAGCATTCATTACATTGTATTTCAGAAGGGTACCTCACTTTGAGTAGTAATGAAGATGCTATCTCTCGATTAACTAATAACATTGAAACGTTTAATAAATTAGTATTGCAAGTTGGATTGAGATTACGCTTTCGCGAAAGCGAGACCGCCATCCAGACTTGTATAATACCTAATAACGAGGTGGTAAAAGAAGCGGCCTTCACGCTCCAAGATAATGGATATGATGTTAGGGCGATACTGTCGCCTACGGTTAATAAAGGAGAAGAACGATTGCGTATATGTATTCATAGTTTTAATACTGAAAATGAAATGAGCGGTATGTTGAATTTGCTCTCTAAAACTCTAAAAAGCTTATGAGTAAGTTTAAAACTATAGCCGTATTTGCTTATCCAGCAGAGGCTGTTGTAGTAAAAGGGAAGCTAGAAAGTGAGCAGGTAGAGGTTTTTTTAAAAGATGAATTTACCGTTGCTACAGATCCATTTGCTACTAACGCTATAGGTGGCGTTAAAATGTTGGTTTATAAAGAAGATTTTATAAAAGCGATGGGTATTTTAGAACAATCTAATCCTGATTTATTAAAATATCGTGTTGAATATGTAAAATGTCCTAATTGTGGAAAAACGGACGCTAGAGAAATACGAGATATTGAAACGGCACCTACCTTTGCAGATAAAATGAAAGCTGTTGTTTTAAACATCTTTCCTTTTTCTAATTCTTACAATTATCAGTGTAAGAGTTGTTACACAAAATTTGACGTAAATGAGTAAAATATTTATTACCGGTATAGGTACAGATGTTGGTAAAACGGTAGTTGCTGCAATAGTTACAGAGTCACTTAAGGCAGATTACTGGAAGCCGATTCAAAGTGGTCTAGAAGAAACAGATAAAGCAACTATCTCTACATTGTTATCTAATACGGTAACGACAATACATCCAGAAGCTTATAGATTAGTAACGCCTATGAGCCCGCACAAGGCGGCACAAATAGATGGTGTCACTATAGATCTAGATAAAGTAATACGTCCCGATACTGAAAATACTCTGGTTATAGAAGGTGCTGGAGGTCTACTAGTTCCTTTAAATGATAAGGATACCATTGTAGATCTTATTATGCCAGAGGATAAAGTAATTTTAGTTAGTTCTGGATATTTGGGTAGTATCAATCATACATTGTTGAGTGCTGCGCTTTTAAAATCCAAAGGTCTTAATTGTGTAGGTGTTATATACAACCATGTGGATCTAGACGGCACTATAGAGGTGATTGAAAAAATGACTGGGCTTAAAACTTTAGGACATATATCTAGAGAAGATGAAATAAACGCGACGGTAGTGGAGAAGTACGCTTTGAAATTTCAAAAAGCTTTAAAAGCATTATGATCAAAAAGGATATCATAAAAAATGATGCTGATTTTATCTGGCATCCACTGACGCAACATAAGACAGCTAGTGAACCTCTTGCGATTTCTCATGCAAAGGGTAATTACCTATATAATTTTGAAGGTAAAAAATACTTTGATGGAATTTCTAGCTGGTATACTTGTAGTTATGGACATACAAATCCTGTTCTTACTGGAGCGATTAAGAAACAGGTAGATCAGTTACATCATGTGGTTTTTGCTGGTATGACACACGAGCCTGTTGTTACCTTAGGCAAGAAACTGATCGGTATCCTGCCGGATAATCAACAAAAACTGTTCTTTTCTGAGAATGGCTCTACTAGTGTTGAAATAGGTCTTAAAATGGCTTTTCAGTATCACTTCAATAAAGGTGAGAAACGCAATATGGTAGTTGCCTTAGAAAATGGTTTTCATGGAGATACCTTTGGAGCCATGAGTGCTAGTAGTTTATCGGTTTACAATGGGCCTTTTGAAGATTTTTTTATAGACGTAGTACGTATTCCTGCACCTACGCAAGAGAATGTTGATCATGTTTTAGAATTAGTAGATTCTCTTGTAAAAGAACATGATGTATCTAGTTTTATCTATGAACCACTTGTTCAAGGAGCTGCCGCTATGCAACTTAATGATGCTGATGCACTTTCTAAAGTTGTCGATAAATTTCAAAAACATGGAGTTATCGCAGTGGCAGACGAAGTGATGACAGGTTTTGGTAAAACTGGAACTTATTTTGCAAGTGATCAAATAGAAGTAAAGCCTGATATTATGTGTTTGTCAAAAGCACTTACCGGTGGTATAATGCCTATGGCTATTACTTCTTGTACACAAAAAGTATACGATGCTTTTTATGATAATGATCTTGCCAAAGGATTATTCCATGGACATACTTATTCTGGGAATCCACTAGGTTGTGCAGTCGCTGCAGCTGCTATTGATTTGTTAACCTCTGATGACATTCAAGCAGGGGCAAAAAATATAGAAGCATCTAACATAGAGTTTAAAGCAAAAATTGAATCACATCATAATGTTGCAGCAGTTAGAGCTAAAGGTGTAATATTAGCTATAGATCTTGCCATAGAAATGGAACGTTATGGAAATAAACGTAACGAGATGTTTCAGTGGTTTTGGCAACGTGGTTTGTTTTTGAGACCACTAGGTAAAACAGTTTATATCGTACCACCTTTTACCACTACAGCAGCAGAATTGGACTTTATTTATCAGTTATTAGAAGAGTTTTTAGATCAGATAAGTTAATCTGATCATCTAACAACCTGTATTGAAACGGTATAAAAGAACTTATTAATAGATTTTTAATCTAAGTTCTTTTCACGATTTTTGCAGTCGTAAATAAGCTTGTGAAAAACCCTATATACATTAACGATGCAGCGATGGTAGCTGCGGTAGACTCTTTTAAAGATCAACAACAATCTAGCTTTTTCAACAAAAAAGACAGTGCTTGGGTAGGTCCTATTTCTAGCGAAAAAGAAACTCAATTAAAGGAGTTTTTGAGTTTAAATGAAAATTATAAATCTCTAGACCGTAGTGTGCAACTGGCATTATTATCTGCTAGATCTTTGAAAAATGTTCCGTCACAAACGGGCATTAATATAGGTTCTAGTCGTGGTGCTACTGGATTATGGGAGGAGTTTTATTCTCGCTTTCGCGAAAGCGGAACCGTACCAACGGCAACATCTCCATTAACTACACTAGGTAATATATCGAGTTGGGTAGCACAGGATTTGGGTCTTAAAGGAGTGGCTTTTTCACATAGCATTACCTGTGCAACGGCATCTCATGCGATACTTAACGCTATTGCCTGGCTGGAAAGTGGTATGGCAACTAGCTTTATAGCTGGTGGTAGTGAAGCACCTTTAACGCCATTTACAGTGAGTCAGATGCAGGCTTTACGTATATATTCAAGAGATACCGATCAGTATCCTTGTAAGGCGTTAGATCTGGATAAGACGCAAAACTCCATGATATTAGGAGAAGCAGCCGCTTTATTTCTACTTTCTAAAGAAGATAATAACCGTGTAGCAAAAATCACAGGTTATGGTAGTGCGATAGAAAAGCTAGCTAGTGCAACGTCAGTAACAGCTAGTGGAGACTGTCTTCAAGAATCAATGAGACAAGCGACAAAGCACGTTAATCTAGAAGATGTGGATGCCATTATTACTCACGCACCTGGAACAATAAAAGGAGATAAAGCAGAGTTTACTGCGATTAAGAGCGTTTTTGGTGATTTATATCCACGTTTGTGTAATAATAAATGGCAGTTAGGTCATGCATTAGGTGCAAGTAGTGCGCTTAATCTGGCTATGGGGATAGAAATGTTGCAATCACAGAGTATGTTTACTGTTCCATTTTTAGAAGATTCATTTGTGAATCCGCGTGGAGATGTTAGAATACCTAAACGCATTTTAATAAATGCGACAGGCTTTGGTGGTAATGCAGTAAGTTTACTGATAGAAAAATAATACTTGAATTAAAAACTAATAATTTGATAATGATAAGTGCTTTTCTTTAACATTAATTCATTGTAGCTATTACTTAAGGAAACCTTATTTTTACCTTTTTAACGTAGAATACGATTATGAGACACGACTGGACTAAAGAAGAAATACTAGAAGTTTATAATAGACCGATTATGAATTTGTTATATGATGCGGCGACTATTCATAGAGAATTTCATAACCCTAATCAGGTACAAGTTTCTACACTTCTTTCTATTAAAACTGGCGGTTGTCCAGAAGATTGTGGTTATTGCCCACAGGCAGCTCGTTATCATACCGACGTAGAAGGAAATGATTTAATGTCTGTGCAACAAGTAAAGGCGCAGGCTTTAAGAGCAAAATCTAGTGGTAGTTCTCGTGTATGTATGGGAGCAGCATGGAGAAATGTAAAAGACGGACCAGAATTTGACCAAGTGTTAGAAATGGTACGTACGATCAATAAATTAGATATGGAAGTGTGTTGTACTCTTGGTATGATCACTGAAAACCAGGCGCACCGTCTAGCTGAGGCTGGATTATATGCTTATAATCACAACCTAGACAGTTCTGAAGAGTATTATAAAGAAGTAATTTCTACTCGTGGTTACCAAGATAGACTAGATACTATTGATAACGTACGTAAAACTAATGTTACCGTATGTAGTGGTGGTATTATAGGTATGGGAGAGAATATAGAAGACCGTGCAGGTATGTTAGTTGCACTAGCTAGTTTAAGTCCACAACCAGAAAGTACACCTATAAACGCACTTGTTGCCGTAGAAGGTACACCGCTAGAGGAGCAACAGCCTGTTTCTATCTGGGAAATGATACGTATGGTTGCAACTACGCGTATAGTAATGCCACAAACACAAGTAAGACTAAGTGCTGGTAGAACAGATATGTCTAGAGAAGGACAGGCGATGTGTTTCTTTGCAGGAGCTAACTCTATTTTTGCAGGTGATAAATTACTTACCACACCTAATCCAGATGTGAATGAAGACATGAAAATGTTTGAATTATTAGGATTAGAGCCTATGAAACCTTTTGTGAAAAAAGCACAACCAGAAACTGTAGAAGCACAATATTCTGAATATAAAGATCAAGGTGAAAAGCCTAAATGGTCTCGTCCAGGTCACAAGATCGAGCGTAATGAGGAGGCTAAGCAGGCTGGTAAAGCAGTTAAAGCGTAGTTAACTACGTGATTTTCTATATTTCATTCCTTAAGTTTGTAAGCTATTTATGCAACTCAATCTTAAACAAATACCGCGTGTTTCCACGATAAGCAAAGATGATTTTATAAAAAATTATCTCAAACCACAACGTCCTGTAGTGATTGAAAAATTAACTCAAGACTGGCCCGCTTATAAAAAATGGAATCTGGAATATATAAAGCAAGTTGCTGGAGATAAAACCGTGCCTCTTTATGATGACCGTCCGGTAAAACATGACGAGGGTTTTAATGAAGCACATGCAGAGATGAAGATGTCTGAATATGTAGAGTTACTCAATGAGAAACCTACTAATTTCAGGATCTTCCTCTATAATATTATGAGTGAGGTGCCGGCACTTCAGACAGATTTTAAATTCCCTAAATTAGGAATGCGATTGATCAAAGGTTTGCCCATGATGTTCTTCGGAGGTACAAATTCTAAGGTTTTTATGCATTTTGACATAGATTTCACTAACATCCTTCATTTTCATTTTCACGGTAAGAAGAGGTGTGTGATTTTTCCTCCAGATCAGTCGCCTTATTTGTACAGAGTACCACATTCATTAATCGCTAGAGAAGATATAGATTTCTCAAATCCAGATTTTGAAAAATGGCCCGCTTTAAAGCTAGCACAAGGTTTTGTATGTGAGCTTAATCATGGAGAGATGTTATACATGCCCGAGGGTTACTGGCATTACATGCATTACCTAACGCCAGGATTTTCTATAAGTTTGCGTTCTTACCCTAGAAAGATTAAGAATTTAAGTAAAGCGCTTTATAACCTGTTATTTATGCGTCATTATGATAATTTTATGCGCAAACGTAAAGGACAGGAGTGGATAGATTATAAAAATGAACAGGCGATAGTTAGAACCCACAAAAATCTAAATATTAAGGAATAAGCTCTGCGGCTTTGGCATAAACCAGGTGACTTTCCCAGCCTCTATAGAGTAGGTAGTCGGCAAGTTTTTTACGCTTTTTATATTTATCACTTTCCGTAGTTATTTGTTGTAACCGCTTTCGCGAAAGCGTGTCCAAAGCAATCTCATAATCAACATCAGATATTTCTTTGAGTCCCATTTTTATAGTACGCTCATTAAGGCCTTTCATTTTAAGTTCGCGTACGATACGTACTCTTCCCCAACTTTTAATACGGAATTTTCCTCTGGCAAAAGCTTCGGCATAACGTGTTTCATTTAAGAATTTATGATGGATCAAGTGTGGTATGATTTCATCTATCGCTAGTTGAATAATACCCATGCTTTTTAACTTATCCTCCACATCTTTATGACAGCGCTCTTGATAGGCACAGTAACGCTCTATGGAACGAGTCGCTTCTTCTACGGTGTATGAATCTTTGGGCATGAATTTATAAGTGGTTGCTGTGAAGGATGAAATTAGGAGATAGCTACAAAGAAAAATATCCCAAAGGGTAGAGTTAAACCTACCCTTAGGGAATAAAAATTTGTTCTTATTTAAGAAATCAACTTCACCACGTCTTTTGCAAAATAACTAGCGATTAAATCTGCTCCAGCTCTTTTAATAGCGATAGTTTGTTCCATCATCACCGCATCGTGATTTAACCATCCTTTTTCTGCAGCAGCTTTAAGCATGGAATATTCTCCACTTACTTGATAGACGCTTACAGGAACATCTACTTCGTTTTTAATATCTCTAACTATGTCCAGGTAACATAATCCTGGCTTTACCATAACGATATCTGCTCCTTCATCGATGTCCATTAAAGTTTCTTTTATGGCTTCATTACGATTTGCAGGATCCATTTGATAAGTCTTTTTATCTCCGAAACCTGGTGCGCTGTCTAGTGCATCTCTAAAAGGGCCGTAAAAAGCACTAGCGTATTTTGCAGAATAACTCATGATTCCAGTATCTGTAAAACCTTCTTCTTCCAGTGCTTCTCTTATGTAAAGAATGCGACCGTCCATCATGTCGCTAGGTGCGAGCATGTCCGCGCCAGCTTGTGCATGAGAAACACTCATTTGAGCAAGTACCTCGCAAGTAGCGTCATTAAGAATTTTGTTATTTTCTACTATTCCATCATGACCAAAACTAGAATATGGGTCCAGAGCAACATCTGTCATTACATACATACCTGGCGCAACGTCCTTAACGGTTTTAATAGCTCGTTGCATTAATCCATCTTTATTGATAGCTTCGGTTCCTTTATTATCTTTTAAATGGTCTGGTACTTTAACAAAAAGTAAGACACTTTTTAATCCCATGTCCCATAAAGATTGTACTTCTTTCTTTAAAAGATCTAGACTGTATCGATAATAGTCGGGCATAGAGGCTATTTCTTCCTTGATGCCATTTCCTTCTACTACAAATAATGGTACTATAAAATCATTAGGTGAGATCAACGTTTGTTGTACTAAAGATCTTACTGCTGGGCTAGTTCTTAATCTTCTGTTTCTTCTTAATGGGAACATATTTATAGGTCTAATTTGTTAATTAAATTGAGGTAGTCCACCTCGTAATTAGGAATTTTCAAAGTTACCTTCTTTGCTGTATTTAATACGATTATAGAAGGGGTTTCCTTATTGTTAATGTCGTGTTGTTTAAATTTTTCTTGGATAAGCTGGTTGATCAGTAATGCTTCATCAAAGGAGATCGTTTTTCTTACCACACTATCATTTGCTTTGTAAACTAAAATATCTTCAATAAAACTCATGGACTCTACCCTTGTATCCGTCAGACGGTACTCGATGGTAAAATCTTTGCTTTCAAAAATAGAATTCATGTTTTCTATAGTCGGTTCTACCTCTTGTGTGCAGGACGCAAGAGATAAAATGCTTAGTATGAGAATTAGTTTTTTCATGTGTTTTTATTTTCTTTCTAAAAGCTTTAATAAGAATGGTGTTTCTAGTCTTTCTTCAAAACCGTACTACTAGCTTGTGCGGTACACATCACGGTTAAGTCTGCAATGTTAACATGCGGCGGTCGCGTTACGGCAAATAGAATAACCTCTGCCACGTCCTGTGGTTGTAATGCCATATAACCTTGGTATACTTTGTCAGCACGTTCTTTATCTCCCTTAAATCGCACTTCACTAAAATTAGTCTGCACCAGTCCTGGATTTACAGCACCTACTCTTATATTATATGGGTTTAAATCCAGTCGCATCCCAGTGGTGATAGCATCTACAGCGTGCTTAGAGCCACAATATACGTTCCCATTTGGGTAGACTTCTTTACCAGCGGTAGAACCTATGTTGATGATATGTCCGTTTTTACGTTTTCTCATTTTAGGTATAATCGCATGACTTACATAAAGCAATCCTTTTACATTTATATCCATCATAGCATCCCAATCTTCTAGGCTACCTTTATCGATAGGGTCCAGTCCATGAGCGTTACCTGCATTATTTATTAAGATATTGATCTCATTAAAAGGAAACTCTGTAAGACTGTTAATTTGTTCTTCTACTTTTTCTTTATCTCGCACATCAAAGCATAAAGTCTCCACAGGAACGAGTTCAGAAAGCTCTTTTTTTAATTCTGCCAGTTTTTCTTCGTTACGTCCACAAAGTACAAGGGCATAATTATTATCGGCTAGAGTTTGTGCGGTCGCGAGTCCTATTCCACTAGTTGCGCCAGTAATTAAAGCAGTTTTCATATCAGGTTCTTTGTACAAAAGTAGGGAAAAGGTATTAGCAAGATGTTTATTTTAACCTCGCTTTCGCGAAAGCGATAACGTTAACAATCGATAACATAAAAATATACTTCTGTGAGATTTATCAATGAGACCTTCTTTAAATTTGGTAGTCACAGACGTGGAGCTAATTTTAACAGCGTTTAAACAGTTCAAAATTTAATGTTTGGACATTTTTGCAATTAATAAGATTAAAGAAAATACTATTATGGATCAACAAAGCACGCAGGTAGATATTGCGAGTATCAATGAAAAGGTAGCACAAGAAAGCCAGTTCGTGGAGTTACTTGTTAATGAAATGAACAAGGTAATTGTAGGTCAACAATACATGATAGAACGACTGCTTATAGGTCTTTTAGGTCGTGGGCATATTCTATTAGAAGGTGTGCCTGGACTAGCAAAAACACTTGCTATTACGACACTTTCTAAGGCGGTAAGTGGTTCTTTTTCAAGAATACAGTTTACACCAGATTTATTACCGGCAGATGTTGTGGGGACGCTTATCTATAACATGAAGGACGGTGAATTTAATATTAAGAAAGGACCTATTTTTGCAAACTTTGTCCTTGCAGATGAGATAAATCGTGCTCCAGCAAAGGTGCAAAGTGCGCTACTAGAAGCGATGCAAGAGAAACAAGTTACTATAGGTGATGAGACTTTTAAGTTGCAGAAACCGTTCTTAGTAATGGCAACTCAAAACCCAGTAGATCAAGAAGGTACTTATCCACTACCAGAAGCGCAAATGGACCGTTTTATGTTAAAGACGGTAATCGATTACCCAACTATTGCAGACGAGCAATACATTATGCGAGCAAATCTTAAAAAAGATTTTACAGAGCCTAATGCGGTAGTGTCGGTAGAGCAAATTTTACGCGCTCAAGATGCGGTGGAGATCGTATATATGGATGAGAAAATCGAGAAATATATTCTAGATATCATATTTGCGACTCGTTATCCAGAAAAATATAACCTAGCAGATTTAAAGCCGTTGATCTCATTTGGAGCATCACCTCGTGGATCTATTAACCTTGCCAAAGCTGCAAAATGTTATGCGTTTATTAAACGACGTGGTTATGTAGTGCCAGAAGATGTACGTGCGGTAGTGTTAGACGTATTGCGTCACAGAATAGGTATTACTTATGAGGCCGAGGCAGAGAATTACACAACTGAAGACATCGTAAACAAGATCGTAAATACGATCGAGGTACCATAGTTCTATTGAAATTAAATCAATAGGTGTTGATTCTTAAAAAAGAGAACCCTTCATAATCTATTGATACTGATATAAAATCAATTTCAATTAACTGATATAGAGTACACGCTGTATGAATACACAAGAACTTCTTAAAAAAGTACGTAAAATCGAGATCAAGACTCGTCGTTTAAGCGACGCTGTATTTGGTGGCGAGTATCATAGTGCTTTTAAAGGTCGTGGAATGACTTTTAGTGAGGTGCGACAGTACCAGTTCGGTGATGACGTGCGTAATATAGACTGGAATGTAACCGCTCGTTATAGTGAGCCATATATAAAAGTATTTGAAGAAGAGCGCGAGCTTACCCTTATGCTGGTTGCAGATATAAGTGGATCGACACTTTTTGGTACACAAGAGCAAATTAAAAAAGAAATCATTACAGAATTGTGTGCAACACTAGCCTTTAGTGCCATGCAAAACAATGATAAAGTAGGATTGCTTTTATTTTCTGATCAGGTAGAATTGTTCATTCCGCCCAAGAAAGGAAAATTTCATATTCTTAGAATTATACGAGAATTATTAGAGTTTCAACCTAAAGGTAAGGCTACAGATATAGCAGGAGCTTTAAAATTTCTAGCAGGTGTGCTTAAGAAGAAAGCCATCGTTTTTGTAATGTCAGATTTTATGAGCACAGATTATAAAAAGACATTACAGATAGCAGGTCGCAAGCATGACGTCACAGGAATTAGAGTTTATGATGAGCGTGAGACGGTGATGCCTAAAATGGGTCTAGTCCAGTTTAAAGATCAAGAAACAGGGCAGTCACAGTTGATTAATACCAGTTCTAAATCTGTACGTAATAAATATGCAGCTTATCATAAAGAGAGTGCTGCTTATTTTAAGGAAGCCTTTACTAGGTCTGACGCAGGCGCTATAGATTTAGAAACTAGAGAGAATTACACAAAGAAATTATTAGGATACTTTAAAGCACGATGATTAAAAAATTAGTATACATATTATTTTTATTATGCGTTGCCATAACTACAGCACAGACTCAAGATAAAACTGAGATAGCTACAACTGTAGATCGTGACCTTATTAAGATAGGTGAAGAAGTAAAACTGGGCATAAGTGTCGAGGCAGACCTGGGAGATTTAATAATCTTTCCAGAGCAGCAAACTATGGGCGCACTAGAGGTGTTGCAAAGTTATCCTGTGGACAGTCTAAGAATAGCAGATAAAATTAGACTTTTTAAACAGTATGGTATAACTCAATTTGATTCTGGTGATTACTGGGTACCTAGATTAGAAATTCTTAAAAATGACCGTCGTTTAAAATCAGATTCTATTCTTGTTAGTGTGCGAGAAGTAGAGGTAGATACTACTAAGCAAGGTATGTTCCCTATTAAGGGTTATGTAGATATAGAAGATAAATCTACAGCGTCCTACGATTGGATGTGGTGGTTGTTACTTTTAATACCGGTTATTATTGCTGTTGTTTTGCTTACGCGAAAACGAGAAGAAAAAACCTATGAAGAGACGTTACAACCTTATGAGTGGACTAAGTACCGTTTAAAATTACTGGACGAAGGCTCTTATCTAGAAAACCGTCAGTGGAAAGAATACTACACAGAGCTTACTTATATTATAAGAAGGTATATAGATTCTAAAGTTTATGGGCATACCCTAGAAAGTACAACAGGGCAGCTAATAAAAGAATTGAAAATAGCCATGTCAGAAAAAGGCATGCATATTACAGATAAAACGCAATCTCGATTAGAAGAGATTCTTCAAAAAGCCGATTTGGTAAAGTTTGCAACTGCAAGTGGTGACGCCATAAGTGCCAAAGAAGACAGACAGCGCACCATGGAAATTATCAATAATATCCATCAAGTACTGCCACCACCTACAGAAGAAGAGCTCATGCAGGATGCGCGTTATAGACGTAAGCAAGAAATTAAAAAACGCACTCGCAACATCTTAATAGGTGTTGGTATAGGTGTCGTTGCGGTAGCTATTGCTATGGGAATATGGAGCTATGTTATCGGTTTTGATAACGTAAAAGATAAGGTGTTCGGTAACTCACAACGTGATCTTACAGAGCAAACATGGTTAACTAGCGATTACGGTATGCCGCCTGTTCAATTGAATTCGCCAGATATTTTAGTACGTCAGGACACGACTTCATTAGGAGATCAATTTAAATTGATGTCCACATCCATAGATCAATTTGCAACAGGTGAAATCTCAGATGATTTCTATATAGGTGTCATCACATTTACATTAAAAGGAGATGGTTTTAAGGAAGAAGATAAATTACCACCTACTGTTGTACGTGATAACATGACCAAAGTTCTTGATGGACTAGGCGCTAAAGATATTCTTATGCTAGAAGATGAGGTAGAGATAAATGGTGTAAAAGGTGTCTCTCTAGACGGTACTTATAAACTAGATGATAAGGATTATGAATATGAGATTCTTATGATGGCAAATAAAGTAGGTATAGATCAAATTATCATTAGTAACTTAAAAGATGATGAGGAGAACCGCGATCGTGAGTACGGTAGAATATTGAGAGAAAGAGTTAGAAGTTCAATTACGTTCCCATCCTTTGACGATGGTAAAAAGAAAGAAAAGGAATAATGGACTGGTTTACAAATATCAAATTTGCCTCACCACAAATGTTTTGGTTATTGCTGCTTTTACCGCTAGCAATAGGTTTTTACATCTGGACTTTTAGAAGACAAAATGCGCAGGTTAAGGTGTCTACCATTAAAGGTTTTCAACCAGGTGGCTCTCTATTAGGTAAACTAAGACCTGTATTGTTTTTATTTCGTTTACTTGCATTAACGTTAATTATTGTGGCACTAGCAAGACCACAAACTACAGACGTTACTACAAAGACTAAAACTACAAATGGAATCGATATAGTTCTTGCGGTAGATGTAAGTGCAAGTATGCTGGCACAAGATTTAAAACCAGATAGACTAGAAGCTACAAAAGCAGTTGCTGCAGATTTTATTAATGGTAGACCTAGTGATCGTATAGGTGTAGTGGTATATGCTGGAGAGAGTTATACTAAAACACCTATTACTACAGATAAAACCATATCACTTAAGGCGGTTAAGGATATTAAATTTGACGGTGTTTTAGAAAATGGTACCGCTATAGGTATGGGACTCGCTACTGCTGTAAACAGACTTAAAGAAAGTGAGGCATTAAGTAAAGTGATCATTTTAATGACAGATGGTGTTAATAATAGCGGTTTTTTAGATCCTAAAATTGCTAGTGAGCTCGCTGTAGAATTTGACATTAAAGTGTACACCATAGGTATAGGTACTAACGGTAATGCGCCGTCACCATATGCACAATTACCTAATGGCAGATTTCAATTTAAGATGGCGCCAGTAGAAATAGACGAAGAGTTGATGAAGCAAATTGCTGCAGATACAGGTGGTAAATATTTTAGAGCAACAAATAATAAGAAACTAAAAGAAATCTATGCCGAAATTGATAAGCTAGAAAAAACCGAAATCGAACAATTTGAATTCTATAACGTAGAAGAAAAGTATCGCGATTTAGTTTTACTAGCATTAATGTTCATAGGTGTAGAAATGTTATTGAGGTATACCATTTTTAAAACCGCTGCTTAAAGGATTTTAACCTCAACTTAATTCAAAAATAAGAGTTGGTTTTAATCGATAGAAACTATAAAATAAAATGCTGTTACCCATAAAAAGGGAATAGCAGCACTAATAAATACGAACAAGTGTATATACTAGAAGAAAAAATATATTTCTGGCTTTTGTGCCTTATCCCAGTACTAGTAGTTCTATTTATAGGACTTTCTTTCTGGAGGTATCGTGCACAAAAAAAATATGCCACAAAAAAGATGCTGGGTCATTTAATCCCAGATAAATCTTGGTTTAAACCGGTATTAAAATTAGTAACCGTGTGCATGGGGATAACCTTTTTAATACTTGCTTTGGTAAATCTTAAGGCAGGTGAGAAACTAGAAACAGTAAATCGAGAAGGTGTAGATATAGTTTTTGCGGTAGATGTTTCAAAATCCATGCTTGCCGAAGATATCGCACCCAGTAGATTAGAAAAATCACAAAGACTTGTTACCGAAATTATTAATAACCTTGCCAGTGACCGCATAGGACTAATAGCATATGCTGGTAGTGCTGTGCCTCAACTGCCTATTACCACAGACTACGGTAGCGCACGATTATTTCTTCAATCTCTTAATACCGATTTAATATCCAGTCAGGGAACAGCTATTAATGAAGCGATACAACTAGCTGAGAGTTATTATAGCGACCAGACAGAAGCAGCAAAAATATTAGTTATTATAAGCGATGGAGAAGATCATGAAGGTGATAGTGCTTCTGTTGCAGAGGCTGCTGCAGAGAAAGGAATTCGCATCATAACCATAGGTGTAGGTACAGAAAAAGGTGGTACCATACCTATTAAGGTGAATGGTGTCGTTAGAGAATTTAAAAAAGACAGAGACGGTAAAACTGTAATTACTAAGTTAAATGCCCAAACCCTTAAAGAAATAGCTGACTCTGGTAACGGTGCCTATATAGATGGTACGGTTACTGCAACAGTAATAGAAGAATTAAAGGAGCAGTTATCAGGAATTGATAAAGTTGCTTTTGATTCACAACAATATTCAGATTTTGAATCCCAATTCCAGTGGTTTTTAGGCTTTGGATTGTTCTTCTTATTTTTAGATGTATTTTATTTAGAAAAGAAAACTGGCTGGCTTAAAAAATTAAACTTGTTCAATGAGTAAGATGATGATGAAACAGATAATAGTAGTTTTAGTGTTTTTTGGTGGTTACGCTTTCGCGAAAGCGCAAGAAAAACCATCTATAGATCCAGTTTATGAAAACGAGATTGCCAAAGCTCAAGAATATGCAAAGGAAGGAAACTTTAACCTAGCAGAAGCAGCATATAAAAAGGCTAAGGCGGTAAACCCTAAAGCGGCAGATGCTGCCTATAATTTAGGTAATCTTTATTACGACCATACAAAAAAATACAACGCTTCTAATAATTATATAGCTGCTGCCGAGGCTGCTACGACTAAAGAAGAGAAGCATAGAATTTATCATAATCAAGGAAATTTATTGCTGGAAAATAAAGAATATAAAAAAGCGGTTGAGGTATATAAAAAGGCATTGAGAAATGACCCTACTGACGAAGAAACGCGTTACAATCTAGCACTAGCCAAAAAGGAAGAAGAAAAGCAAGGCGGCGGTGGCGGCGGCGGTGATGACGAAAACGATAAGAAGGACGACAGCGAGAGTAAAGACCAGGATAACAAAGAAGGAGATAAGGATAAAAATTCTGACGGTAAAAACGACGGTAAAGAAAACGAGAAAGAAGGTGATGATAAGAAGGGCGATGGAGAAGGAGATAAGGATAAAGACGGTAAACCTAAGGACGGAAAAGACGGTGATGGAGAGCCTAAAAAACAAGACCAAAAAGCACCACAACGTGTAGAAGGTAAAATGACGCCACAACAAATTAGCCAAATACTGGAGGCGATGAATAATGAGGAGCAAAAAATTAAGGATAAGGTAAATGCTAAGAAGGCTCAAGGGCCAGCTAAGAAAACAGAAAAAGATTGGTAATGAAACATTTGATTTATATACTATTTCTTTTAAGCAGTTATTTAACCTTTAGTCAGGTAGAGTTTACTGCAAACGCTAGTCGTACTAGAATTGCCGTTAATGAAAGGTTGCGCATTGAATTTAAAATGAATGTAGATGGTGATAATTTTACGCCACCTAATTTTGTGGGATTTCAGGTAGTTGCTGGTCCTAGTCAGGCGGTTTCTCAAAGTTGGGTAAATGGTAAAAGCAGTATGACTAAGTCATATACATATGTTTTAAAACCTACTAAAACTGGTAAGTTAACCATACAACAGAGTGTGATGACTTATAACGATAATGAGTATAAGACCATACCTCAAGTTATTAATGTTACTGGAGCTGTGGCACAACCCAAAGGTCCAGATGATCAGTCTATAAGTGTAGAAGATAGTATACATCTAGTTGCTGAGGTATCTGATGCTAACCCTTATCTTAATGAAGCCATAAGAGTAGTTTACAAACTTTATGTTTCTAATGAGACTGGTGTTACTGGATGGAACGAGTTAGATAGTCCCAAGTACAGAGATTTCTGGTCACAGAATATAGATAACCGCAATAGACAGGTGAAAAATGGAACCTATCAAGGACAACCTTATAGATACCTAGTATTACGAGAAGCTATTTTATATCCTCAAAAGACAGGTAAATTAGAGATAGAACCATTAACACTAGATGTTCAGGTGCAAATACCGACTAGTAGAAGAGATTTTTTTGGTAGACCTTATACAACAACAGTAAGTAGAACGGTAAGTGCTGGAAAAAGAGCTATTACGGTTAAAAACTTACCTGCTATAGGTAGGCCAGCGAGTTTTACAGGAGCAGTAGGAGAATTTGATTTTAAGGTAGAAACAGATAGAGCACAATTAGACGCAGGAGAAAGTCTGACTGCTACGGTAGGTGTTTCTGGTTCTGGAAATTTAAAATTAATGGAACTGCCTAAGTTGAAGGCACCACAAAGTCTAGAAGTTTACGACCCAGAGCGCATTAATAAGGTGAGTACTAATATTTATGGAATGCGCGGTAGTATAAAAGACTCTTATACTGTAGTACCTCAATACGGTGGTAAATATGTTATACCACCGATAGAGTTCTCTTATTTTGATCCTAAAAAAGAACAGTATATTACTAAGTCTAGCGGCGAGATATTATTAATGGTAGAAGGTGATGCACCTACTACTGCAAGTAATGATACTGCTGTTGCTAGTGAGAGTGAATCTAAAAATTTGATTAAAAGTAATGTGCCATTTGCATTTATTAAAACAGATACACAATTAACAGATAAGACAAAAAGCTATTTCTTTAATACGACTACCTATTGGGCTATTCTAGGCGGTATATTACTAATCCTACCGTTAGTATTATTATACCGTGGGCAAGTAGAAAAACGCAGTGCAGATATAGATGGCAATCGCATAAGAACCGCAAATAAGTTGAGCAAGAAATATCTTAGTACGGCAAAGAAAAACATAGGGAATCACGAGTTATTTTATATTTCACTAGAAAAATCTTTACATAACTATTTGAAATCTAAACTTCATATTCAAACGGCAGATATGTCTAAGGATAAGGTAGATGAGTTGTTAGAACAAAGAAATGCAAGTCTGGAGACTAGAAAAGAATTCGGTGAATTATTAGCTAGTTGTGAGTTTGCACGTTACACACCGTCGTCTGAGGCCAGTATGAAAGAAGATTATGAAAAAGCTGGTAGAGTGTTAAATGATATAGATAAACAATTAAAGAAGTAAGATGAAGAAGATGTTATCCATATTGTTGCTGCTTTTTGTGTTTATAGGTAATTCACAAGAATCATTTGAGGCAGCTGCTTTTACAAAAGCAAACGAGGCATACACGGCGGAAAATTTTGACCTTGCTATTGCTGGTTATGAGCAAATACTTAAAACAGGTAAGCATAGTGCTGAGGTTTATTTTAACCTAGCAAATGCTTATTATAAAATTAACGCAGTAGGACCAGCTGTCTATAACTTTGAGAAAGCACTTCAGTTAGATCCAGAAAATGCAGATATACAGAACAATCTCAATTTTGCTAATCAGATGAAAATTGATGCGGTAGAAGATACTCGAGTAGAAAGTATAGGATCGAACTTAGAGAAATATGTTACCTCTTTGAGTGTAGATGAGTGGGCTTACTTTAGTATTCTACTAGTTTTATTTACTGTTTTAATGGCAGTATTTTATTTCTAT
Organism: Nonlabens sp.; assembly: GCF_039941875.1. GTDB lineage: Bacteria > Bacteroidota > Bacteroidia > Flavobacteriales > Flavobacteriaceae > Nonlabens. The sequence continues at coordinate 288,028 of NZ_JBDVDQ010000003.1, forward strand.
GCACAAACAGCAGGTAAGAAAAGACTGTTTTTTATTTTTACGTTTGTAGGTATTCTGTTTTCTGCATTAGCTATTTATGCAGCTTTTTATTCTAAGGATCATTTGAATAAAGAGCAATATGCAATAGTCTACACGGCTGAGTATACTACAAGAGAAGAACCTAAAGAAACGGCAAAAACGAGTTTCATTCTCCATGAAGGGACTAAGGTAGAGGTGCAAGAAGAATTTAACGACTGGGCATTAGTTTCTTTGTCTAATGGTAATAAAGCATGGATGCCTCTCGATAAGATTAAAAAATTATAAAGTTTAATCTTTTACTCATCTTTAAACACCTTTTCCTATCTTACATTTATTGCAGTAACTTTAATCTATTGCTTGTAGCAATTTGATATGTATATTTTAATAAAGTAGAGATATGTTTAAACATCTTAAAGGAGATTTATTTGGTGGTTTAACCGCAGGAGTAGTAGCACTACCACTAGCACTTGCATTTGGTGTTCAGTCTGGGATGGGAGCGATCGCTGGGCTATACGGTGCTATTTTCATTGGTTTTTTTGCGTCACTATTCGGTGGTACGAGTACACAAATTTCTGGTCCTACTGCACCTATGACTGCTGTAAGTATGGTAGTTATTGCAGGTATAGTACAGGTTTATGAAGGTAATCTTGCAAATGCGTTGCCCGCTATTCTAGCCGTATTTATCATGGCCGGTATCATGCAAGTCTCTTTAGGGATTTTAAAACTAGGTAAATACATCAAGTATATACCTTATCCAGTTGTTTCTGGATTCATGACAGGAATAGGTGTAATTATTCTTATCACACAAATTTTACCAGCTATAGGTTATTATCCTGCCGAAGATGATCAGTTTATAGAAAAGTACAACCCAATCGCAAGAGAAGTAGTATTACAAAATATAATTAAAGATCAAGTAGACGGTAAACTACTGGTAATAGAAAACCTAGAAGACACAGTTGAGAAAGCAAAAGAAATCACGCCAGATCAAATTCTAGCAGAATCTAAAATACAGGCCAAAAAAGATAGTAGTGGAGTTTTAGGAACATTGAAAACATTACCTACTGCCATTAAAAATATCAACTGGTTAGAATTAGGACTTACCTTAATTACCATATTTATAATCTTTGGCTTTAAACGTATAACAACTACTATACCTTCTACTCTTGTTGCATTACTAGGTGTTTCTGTAGCAGTGTATTTTATAGGTTTAGATGTTCGTACAATAGGAGAAATCCCTACAGATTTACCTATGCCTAATTTTGCCATAGTAACAGAATTTAATCTAGGTGCTGTCGCGCCTTATATTTTCACAGCGCTCACACTAGCTTTTCTAGGCGCTATAGATTCCTTACTTACTAGCGTTGTGGCAGATAATATGACCAAAACCAGACACAATCCTAATAAAGAACTTATAGGTCAGGGAATAGGTAATAGCATTGCAGCATTCTTTGGTGGTATTCCTGGCGCAGGAGCAACCATTCGTACCGTTGTGAATATAAATTCTGGTGGTAAAACAAGACTATCAGGTATGATAGCTGCAGTGATGTTGCTTATTATAGTAGTTGCTTTAGGTGGTTTTGCCGAAAATATTCCTAGCGCAGTACTTGCAGGAATATTAATAACCGTAGGTATAGATGTAATGGATTATAAGGGTCTTAAAGTATTAAAGTCTATTCCTAAAAGTGATATAGTCGTCATGTTTGTTGTTTTGATTCTCACTGTTTTTTGGGATTTAGTTTATGCAGTAGGAATAGGATTAGTTATCGCTAGTTTAATATTTATGAAAAAGATGGGTGATTCTAATAATCATAAATCCGGTATTAGAAAACTGTCCGATATAAAGAACCTAGATCATGCAGACTATTCTCGCATACCAGTTAGATTAAGAGAAGAGATTTTCATTAAAGAATTATTTGGCCCTATGTTTTTTGGGTACACTAGCGACTTCCAGTCTATGTCTAGAGATGTCCCAGAATATGCTACTCATGCTATTATACGTATGAAAAAAGTACCCTTCATAGATCAGTCAGGACTTTTTGCTTTTGAAGATGTATTGCAAAATCTTATTAAAAAAGGAATCCAACCCTTGTTAGTCTCAGTACAAGAGCAGCCTTTATATAGATTAGAAACTATAGATATAATTCCTGATTTAATAGGTAAGGAACATGTTTTTGAAGATTATGAGGCCTGTCTTAAATGGATAGTTGAGCATGTAGAAGACACGGTGCCGTCTATAGAAAAGTAGATAGAAATTGTTCTCGCTTTCGCGAAAGCGGAAACATCATAAATATTAATTATAAATAATAAGATTAAAGAAATCAAAAGTCACTGTGCAAGTCTTTATTTAATAGAAAGCACAAAGCCTTAGAGTTTAATAAATTCTTTGTTATCGCACTGTTTGCATGTGATATTGATAATTTTATTGCTTTAAAAAAATGGTATCTTTGATCTCCAAATAAATTATATGGATAAGACCAAAAAAATTGCTGTAATAGGTGGTGGTAGCTGGGCGACAGCCATAGTAAAAATGCTTTGCGAAAACCTGGATACCGTCTACTGGTACATGCGTAGCGATTATGCTATTGAGCACATAAAACGCAATGATCACAACCCTAATTATTTAAGCTCTGTAGAGTTTAAGGTAGATCAATTGCATCTTTCTAGCGATATTAATGAAATCATAAGCCTAGCAGACCTTTGCATCTTTGCAGTGCCTAGTGCCTTTGTATATAAAGAATTAGAAAATCTAACGGTGTCTCTTAAAGATAAAATCATCTTTAGTGCCATTAAAGGAATTGTTCCAGAAACCGGACTTATAGTAGGAGAGCATTTTCATGAGCATTATGATATAGAATTTGAGAACATAGGTGTTCTTACAGGTCCATGTCATGCAGAAGAGGTTGCTCTAGAAAGACTTTCTTATTTAACTATCGCTTGTGCAGACGAAGCAAAGGCTAAATTTCTAGCAGAGCGACTAGAAAGCGACTACATTAATTGTAAAATTAGTGACGATATAATAGGTACAGAATATGCAGCAATGCTTAAAAATATCTATGCTATCGCAGCAGGAATCGCCCACGGATTAGGCTACGGAGATAATTTCCAAAGTGTATTGATGAGTAATGCCATACGTGAGATGAAACGTTTTATCAAGAAAGTACATAAGATGAAACGGAATATCAACGATAGTGCTTACCTAGGTGATTTACTTGTGACTGGTTATTCTGGTTTCTCGCGCAATCGCTTATTCGGTAATATGCTAGGTAAAGGATATACCGTTAGAAGTGCACAAATGGAAATGAGCATGGTGGCCGAAGGTTATTATGCTACTAAAAGTGCCTTTAAAATTAATGAAGAAAAAGGGGCTAAAACTCCTATACTAGATGCCGTTTACAGCATCTTATACGATAATAAAAACCCTAAAAAGGTATTTAAAAAACTGGCTGAGAAGCTGGACTAAACCAAAACTATACAATGTCAACACTTGCAAAAGATTTTGGGATGGATGTCGCTCTAGAGCAATTGGGTCTCAAAGAAACAAATCACGGTACGTCTACTGGTAACCAGCACTTCGGTAATGGAGCTACTATCACTTCTTCATCTCCTGTAGATGGTGCGGTAATAGGTAAAGTAACTACTACAACTCAAGAAGATTATGAGAAAGTAGTGGTTAGCGCCCAAGCCGCTTTTAAAGACTGGAGAATGAAGCCGGCACCATTACGTGGTGAGATCGTACGTCAGTTCGGTGAAGAATTAAGAAGATTAAAAGAACCTCTAGGAAAACTTGTTTCTTATGAAATGGGTAAATCTTATCAAGAAGGTCTTGGAGAAGTACAAGAAATGATCGATATCTGTGATTTTGCAGTAGGTCTTTCTCGTCAGTTACACGGTTTAACGATGCATTCTGAGCGTCCAGGACATAGGATGTACGAGCAGTACCATCCACTAGGGATAGTAGGTATTATAAGTGCATTTAACTTTCCAGTGGCAGTTTGGGCATGGAATACAGCTCTTGCATGGATAAGTGGAGATGTTTGTATCTGGAAACCAAGTGAAAAAACACCTCTTTGTGGTGTTGCCTGTCAGAATATTATCGCGACAGTTCTTAAAAATAACAACCTACCAGAAGGAATTTCTTGTCTTGTAAACGGAGATTACAAAGTAGGAGAAATGATGACTACAGATAAGCGTGTACCACTTATAAGCGCAACAGGTTCTACTCGCATGGGTAGAATAGTAGCTAGTAAAGTAGGAGAACGTCTAGGTAAATCTTTATTAGAATTAGGAGGTAACAATGCAATAATAGTTACTCCAGATGCAGATGTTAAGATGACTGTTATAGGGGCTGTTTTTGGTGCTGTAGGTACTGCAGGACAGCGTTGTACTTCTACACGTCGTTTGATCATACATGAATCTATGTATGATAAAGTAAAAGACGCAGTAGTTGCTGCTTATGGACAGCTTAAAATAGGTAACCCACTAGATGAGAATAATCACGTAGGTCCTATTATTGATAAAGATGCAGTTGCTGGTTATAACAACGCTCTAGAGCAAGTTGTAAAACAAGGTGGTAAAATACTAGTAGAAGGTGGCGTACTTTCTGGTGCTGGGTATGAAAGCGGTTGTTATGTAAAACCTGCTATTGCAGAGGCTACTAACGATATGCAAATCGTACAACACGAGACATTTGCTCCAGTGTTATACTTATTGAAATATTCTGGTGATGTAGAAAACGCACTGGATTTACAAAATGGTGTTGCACAAGGATTATCAAGTGCGATCATGACCAACGACTTAAGAGAAGCAGAGCGTTTCTTATCTCAAGCAGGTTCTGATTGTGGTATAGCAAACGTAAACATAGGTACTAGTGGTGCAGAGATAGGTGGAGCCTTCGGTGGAGAAAAAGATACCGGTGGTGGACGCGAGTCAGGATCTGACGCATGGAAAGTCTACATGAGAAGACAAACCAACACAATTAACTATACGACGGAATTACCTCTTGCTCAAGGGATTAAATTTGATCTGGATTAAGTAGCAAGGAGATGGATTAGTAATTGTCTTTCCAGGAAAATTGGCGGGATAATAATTAATTTAAAGAGAAAGGTTATTCCAAATTAATCAGGAATCTCTTAATATTATCGCAATCTATAAATTTTGAAAGCATCATGCTTTTGTAAAAACCACCTTAGAAATAAGGCGGTTTTTTTGTGCGTCAAACTAAGTTTTTACTTAGGGTAAAGTAAATTCTATCCTTTGGAAAAATAGAATAACAACATAGATTTTAAGTAAATTGAGAAAACTTTAAAGCGATTCCGCATCTGCAGTGTAATGACGATTAAAAAATGATTTTTATTCTACAGCGGAATGACTAGCTAGAAAGTAAATGTCTTTAAAGAAATAATCATTTAGTAAACGCTAACTCTCCAAAATCAACTCCAGCACCTTTAAATAATCCTCCTGATTATTTACAAAATCCAGGTCGCTTACATCGATCACTTTTACTTTTAACTCTTGTTGCGATCTTATAAAATCGGCATAGCCTTGCTGTATTTGAGAGAGGTAGCTGGCTTCTATATTCTTCTCATAGTCACGACCTCGTTTTTTAATATTCTCTAGCAATCTATCTTCTGTCTGATAGAGGTAGATGTATAAATCTGGTTTAACCAGTTCTTTATACATCATATTAAAAAGGCGTTTGTATAATGAGTATTCTTCTTTTTCTAGTGTTATTTTGCTGAAAATAAGTGATTTAATCACATAATAATCAGCGACTGTAAATTCTTTGAAAAGATCTTGTTGCGCAACATCGTCGCTTAATTGCTGGTACCTATCGGCTAGAAAAGACATTTCTAGAGGGAAAGAATAACGCTCCTTATCTTCATAGAAAAGAGGTAAAAAAGGATTGTCTGCAAAACGTTCTAGAACTTGTTTTGCATTAAAATCTTCCGATATTTTATGCGTGAGACTTGTTTTTCCACTACCTATATTTCCCTCGATGGCTATAAAGTTAAGGTCTTGGATAGGATACCGCTTTCGCGAAAGCGGAATTTCAACCACCACCTTATTTTTTAATTGCTCTAGACCATTAGAAATTTCTTTCATTGTTTTGCCCAAGACAGGATGCTCAGTTTTTGCAGCAATATCTACTAGTGGTTGCATTACAAAATTGCGATCCTGCATTTTACAATGCGGTATCTGTAGATGTGGAGTGTCAATAACCTGATCGTCATAAAGTGCTATATCTAGATCAATTACTCGATCTTCATAAACATCTCCAGTGCGAGGTACACGGCCCATGTCACGCTCTATTTGTTGTAAAATTTCTATGGTCTGTATGGCCGTTTTATTACTGTGGACCAGTATACAAGTATTTAAAAAATCACCACCAGAAAATCCAGCTGCAGGCACTTCATACACGCTAGCAACTTTAATGATAAGGCCTAATTGCATTTCTATACGGCGTACAGCGTCTATCAGGTGATGTGCTCTGTCGCCTAGATTACTGCCTAATGCAATGAATATCTTATGGTTATGATTTGTTGAGATACCGTTAAATTTTGCAGCAAATTAAGGAATAATAGCACACTGTTGAAGTACTTTTACCATAATTATGAAGACACTTACTGATAAAAAACTACGACTCGCTCATCGCATTTATTTAGTGCTAGGTGCATTATTTATTTGCTCGCTAGTAGTTTCTAATCTTATTTTTCAAAAATTCTTCCATTGGAATCCCTTGGGGCTCTATAATTTTGAAATTTCAGTAGGATTACTGCCTTATCCTATAACATTTCTGGTAACTGATTTAGTTAGTGAGATTTATGGACGTCGTAAAGCAAATGATCTAGTTCTAGCAGGTATATTTGCATCGGTATTTAGTTTAGGAATAGTTGCTGTTGCAGACGTTGCACCAGCTATAGAAGGTAGCCCTATACAAGACGCTGTTTTTAATAAAGTATTTGGTGCCACAACTATTGCTGTAATGGCGAGTATGACCGCTTATTTATTTGCTCAATTTGTAGATATACAGATTTATCATTTTTGGAAAAAACTTACTGGTGGTAAGATGCTCTGGTTGCGTAATAACTTCAGTACCATATTTTCACAGTTTGTTGACACTTTAAGCGTGTTATTATTGTTATGTTATTACGAGGTGTTGTTATGGGAACAATTCTGGCCATTATTAACGGCTGGTTTCCTGTTTAAAATGCTGGTTGCATTAATAGATACACCATTGTTGTATGGTGGAGTTTATATTTTCCGACGTTTATTTAAACTGGAAATAGGAGAAGAAATTAAAATTGATTAAAAAGAAATCATGAAGAAGTTATTTAAAATATTAGGAGTTACGTTGCTAGCAGTTATCGTTTTGATCATTGCAGCGCCATTTTTCTTTAAGGATCAAATAGCCCAAATTATTAAAGATAAACTCAATGCATCTATGGATGCTCAAATTGATTTTGCTGAGGTAGATTTGAGCCTTTTCAGTGCTTTTCCAGACGCACGATTAAACATAGAAGGAGTTTCTATTATCAATAAAGCACCATTTGCTGGAGATACCTTGTTCTATGGTAGAGAGGTGAAACTAGACTTGCCTGTGGGTGATTTATTTAATGACGCTAGCGAGCCTATACATGTTAATGAATTGATAGTTAATGGTGCAGTGAGTCGTCTTACGGTAGATGAAGAAGGTAATTCCAGTTGGGATATTGCAAAGGAAGACACAGCTGCAGTCACTACGGAATCTGAAACAACAGAAGAAGGTACTGGATTCTCTTTTGACCTGAAACATTACGAGCTTACAGATACAGAGCTTACCTATGAAGATAAGAGCACGCAAATGAAGTTTGCAATGTCTCAAATGAATCATTCTGGTAATGGAGATTTTTCTTTGGGACAGAGTACATTAGACACCTATACAGAAGCGCTGGTTTTCTATACCATGGATGGTATTGATTATTTATCGGGACAGCAAGTAAAACTCGATGCGGAGATTCTTATGGATCTAGAAAACCAAAAGTATACGTTCCAAGAAAATAAAGCTTTTATCAACGATCTAGAATTAAAACTAGATGGTTTTGTAGAGCTGGAAGAAGCTTACACTATGGTGGATTTAAGTTTTGACACGCCATCTTCTGACTTTAAAAACTTCTTTGCAGTAATTCCTGAAACATATCGTAAAAATCTAGATGGGATAACCACTACTGGAGATTTTACAGTAAACGGTATTATAAAAGGTGAGGTGGATGATGCTCGTATTCCTAAAATGGATATTAAGATCAGTTCTAATAATGCTTCTTTTAAATATCCAGATTTACCTAAAACGGTAACTAATATAAATATAGATGCACAGCTTAAAAATGATACTGGTAATGTAGATGACACTTATTTTAATGTAGCGCAAACTTCATTTAATATAGGTAGTGATAGAATAAGTGGTAGCGCGATGATCAAAAATCTAACGACTAATATGGACGTAGATGTTAATGCAAAAGGAAATCTAGATTTTCAAAATCTTGCACAAGCATTTCCTCTTCCAGACGGTATGAAACTAGATGGTAAACTAGCGCTGGATATGGCAGCAAAGTTTGACATGGAAAGTATAGAGAAAGAGCGTTATGAACGTATTAATACAAAGGGTACAGCTGGTCTAACAGAATTTAAATATGAAGGTGACGCTATGACTAAGCCTCTTATTATTAATAAGGCAAATATAGATATGACTACTTCTAGAATTAAATTAGAAGACTTTGACGCGCAAACTGGTAATACAGATTTAAAAGCTAGTGGTACAATTAATAATCTAGTAGGGTTTTTGTTGCAGGATCAAGACCTTAAAGGAACATTTAATGTACGATCTAACACACTTGATGCGTCAGACTTCATGACTGCTACAGAAGTAACGCCGGCACAAAAAGCAACGGATCAAACTCAAACTTCTACATCGTCCACTACCACAGAGGCTATAGAAATTCCAGCTTTTCTAGATGCAAATTTAGATTTCCAAGCTAATCGTGTTTTGTACGATGGATTAGAATTGAAAAATGTAAGCGGTATAGCATTGGTGCGTGACGAGACTCTGACTCTTAACGATGTAAAGACCGATATTTTTGATGGTAATATAGATGTAAATGGTTCTGTAAGTACAAAGGGAGATACACCTGTGTTTAATATGGCGCTAGATATGAAAGATCTAGATATTGCAAAATCTTTCGAGGGCTTTGATATGTTTAAGTCTTTTGTGCCTATTCTAAAATCATTACAAGGTAAAATCAATACGGATATAACACTATCTGGATCGTTAGATAATGAGTTGTCACCTATTTTAAGCACACTTGCTGGAGATGCATTTGCACAATTATTAACAAAGGATATCAACGCAGCTAATAATCCTTTGTTGGGTAAGCTAGACGATAAAATAAGTTTTATTGATTTAGATAAATTTGATATATCTGATATTACTACAAAATTAAATTTTAAAGATGGTGCTGTACAAGTATCTCCATTTGACTTTAATATTAAAGGTATTAACGCAACTGCCAGTGGTAAACACAGTCTTACTAATGAGATGGATTACACACTAGCGCTAGATGTACCGGCAAAGTATTTAGGTAAAGAAGGAGCAAGTCTACTTTCTAAATTACAAGCTGAAGATGTAGAAAAGATAAATGTGCCTATTCCGGTTAAATTTTCTGGATCATTTTTAAGTCCTAAAATAGATTTGAATTTAGACCTTGCAGTTAAAAACTTAACTAATCAGATTATAGAAATTCAAAAGGCAAAACTAAAAGATAAAGGAGAAGATGCGGTAAATAATGCTGTGAACGATATTATAAGTGGTAACAATCCTTTAACCGGTATTAAAGATTTAATAAATGGTAACGATACTAAGGCTACCGATTCTACTAAGGTAACTACTCCTAAAGATTCTACAGGAACAACTAAACCTGTTTCTACAAGTACTGAAGACAAAGTAAAAGAGGCCGCTGGTGGTTTAATTAAGAACTTGTTCGGTAAAAAGAAAACAGAAACAGACACTACTAAGACGAAGTAGGTTCTGTCCAAATACCTAGATTCCCCAAGAGTAGAATTAATTCTATCCTTGGGGAAATAAGATTTAGGTACTCTTTGTTTCAAGATACCTTGATAAATTGTAAATCAACTCTTGTTTACTTTGTTTATTACGTAATTTAAAATAGTAGTTAAGGTTAGTAATATTAGAAAAGCTATTGAAGATTTGTAATATAAATGCATTATGAAAATCCCATAATAATATTCTATTAATAGGGTTAATGCTATCCAGTTAATAAATAATGTCAAACTAATGGAATAAAAAAGGGTTTTTGATAGTTTTGATTTCAGTAAAATGATTATGAATAAAATCAATGGAATATTCAGTATTAATAAGATTACTGTTTCTAAATAACCTACAGTAAACAACTCTTTAAAATAATAAAACTCAAATAAGAACGAGCCACCTCCTGCGGAGAATTCATTGTATACTATCGTTATGAAATAATAAGTGATTATAGTTAAACACAATAATGATTTTGTTAAGATGTTTTTCTTTAATGGACTCATGAAAAGTTTCTAGTTCTCTAATTTAACTCTAAATAAAATGATATTCAATTTATGAGTAATTAGGATATGTCTATGATTCCCCAAGAGTAGAATTAATTCTATCCTTGGGGAATCTTCTTTTTAATATAATTATACTTTCTCACTTAAATACTTCCAGTATCTTTTTGGTACGTGCTGCAGATGTAGTTTTAAGTTTTTTCTAGACTCTATATTAGTACTTTTAAAATATTGATTCCAGAGATCTTTGTAGTTGTTCTCGCTTTCGCGAAAGCTACCTTTTACAGTCATCTCATCATCTTTTCCAGAGACCGTCGTGTTTAAAATACCACGTTGCCCTCGCGCTTTATTAAAATCAATTTGCACTTCTTGAACGGTTTTAAGATCATAACTAATGCCGTAATTACGTTTTAGGTCATATATGATCCATTTCTGGTCGGCATAGCGATTTTTAAAATGCTTCATTATAAGGGGTAAAACATTAAAATCTGGTTCTATATTAGCGTAATAAGTTTCTTCATCGATAAGGTGAAAACGTACAAAAGCCTCCATACGGTGCTTTTCACGACCTACCATTTTTGCAGCCTGTGATAGTTTAAGAACAGTCGTGTTTGCATAATCACCACTAGGCGCTTTTTGATCGATAAAAGTCATTTTTAAGTACTCATAAATAGTATTTTCTATACCTATAATTTCGCTTAAAAAAGCACAGTACACTTGATGAGAATCACGAGTATTACATAAAGATTTAAAACGATTCCATACACGTTGTGCTTTATCAGGATCTGTAATTACCAGCTCTGTTCCTTCAAAAAGGTCGTTCTGTGTTCGAGAATCTAGAGCTATAATAGGCAGTTTTATCTTACGATCATAAATCGTAAAAATAGCAGTCATTAAACCATTTAAACTACCATCATATAATAACGTCGTGGTCATGAGAATAAGTTTAATTGGTTGCTGAAATTCTTATGGTATTTACTGCTAGAATCTAGCATGATTAAATTCTTAATTTTTGCACTAGTTAGATCTCTAGATTCAAACTCACGAGAGTCGCAGGTCATAAAATACTTAGATCTATTCATAGAGATACCTATTGCTTTTAAATGTTCCCAGTTTAATTTCCTGAAACGTCTCGCACTTAAAATCTTACCTACAGATCGCATTCCTATACCTGGTACACGCGCCAGCATTCTTTTATCTGCCTTATTAATATCTACAGGAAACTGATCTAGATTGCGCAATGCCCACGATAATTTAGGGTCTATATCCATATCTAGATTTTGATGCGTGTCGTTTAAAATTTCTTTTACATTAAAACCATAAAAGCGCAGTAACCAGTCCGTTTGATAAAGTCTGTTCTCTCGCATCATAGGGACTTCGGTACCTATGGCAGGTAGTCTAGAATCATTTGCCACAGGTATATAACCAGAGTAATAGACACGTTTCATCTGGAATTTATCATAGAAAAAATTTGCACTGTACATGATATCGCGATCACTCTCTCCGGTAGCACCTACTATCATTTGGGTGCTTTGGCCGGCAGGCGCATAAATAGGTGTACTTTTAATAAGTTTCTTTTCAGACTTATAGATTTGAATAGAATTTTGAACCGCCTTCATCGGTTTGATAAAATCCTTATGATCTTTATCTGGTGCGAGAAGTTTTAGTCCAGCCTTAGTTGGGATCTCAATGTTTACAGATAATCTGTCTGCATACAATCCTGCTTCTTGCATTAACTCATCACTTGCGCCAGGAATAGATTTTAAATGTATGTAGCCATTAAAATTTTCTTCTTCTCTTAGTTTCTTAGCTACACGTATGAGTCTTTCCATAGTGGCATCTGGACTTTTAAAAATACCAGAACTCAAGAACAATCCTTCTATATAGTTACGGCGGTAAAAATTAATGGTCAGATCAACAACTTCTTGTACCGTAAAAGCAGCACGTTTTATATCATTAGACTTTCTAGTCACACAATAAGCGCAATCAAAAATGCACACATTAGTCAGTAAAATTTTAAGTAACGATACACAGCGGCCATCTTCTGTATAAGTATGACATATTCCCATACCACTAGAATCACCTAATCCTTTATTCTTATTTTGTCGTTTACTACCACTACTGCTACAACTTACGTCATATTTTGCAGCGTCGGCCAGTATTTCTAGTTTCTCTTTTATTCTCTCGTAGTTCATATTAATTGTCCACGCAGGTGGATGTTTTTTTTGTTATTCCGCACTTGATGCGGAATCTGCTTATACCTTTCTCGATCTTATTTTAACACCATCTTCGACAAGCTCAGATTGACATCTTGTTTGTTATCCAGATTTTCTCGATTTCCTCGACCCACTAGGTTGATGAATTTCAATTTTCTCGTGCGGCAATTCTTGTTTGCGATAACCATTGCTATTTCCCATTCTTCGGTCACGTAGACTAGATTGTTTATCTAGACGTTGTATGGTCTGTGGGTTTTCTTCTGCATATCGTGGGTCTTGAATGTAGTCTGCTTTTTGCATATCATGCACCTCGATAGAATAGAAATCAAATTCTTCTACGACCTTACCATATATTTTATAAATACCGCTTCCGCGAAAGGTGATTTTTGCAGCCACTGGCGGAAACATAACGGTATCAAAAAATCTACCGTTACAGTCTAAAAATGTACCAAACTGCATGCGTTTGCCCTTTGCTGTATGAGTCGTTTTAATGTTAACTACATAACCATAAATGAGTATCATTTTATTATGATGGGTTTTCATGTCTTCTAAACCATAATTATTTGTAGGTTCTTCTACCAATAATTCAAAATGAGAACACAAGGGAAAACCTAATAATTCAATCTGTTCATAAGCTAGTTCTAATCTAGTGGTGTGTAATTGCGGTATAGTAGCTGCTCTATGTTCAGGAACAAATAATTTATTCTGAATATATTTTTGAGGTGATTTATCTAGTTTATAATGTGCCTGCCATAACAACTCATAACGATCCATACCGGTAAATCTAAAAGCATCGATGCGTATTAAAATAGATAGCTGATCTATACTTATGAGAACACGATTTATAAAATCTTCTAGAGAAATAAATAAGCCATCTAGATGACGCGCCTCTATAAGACGTATCATCGTTTTCCTTTCTAGTTCTTTAAGATAACTGTAGCCTAGATAGATACTTTTACCTTTAATAATATTTGCTATGTTACTATGGTTAACACATGGTGGTTCTATAACCGCACCGCACATTCTAGCTTCATGTACATACAGTTCTGGACTGTAAAAGCCACCACCATTATTTAATGTTGCTACCATGTATTCTAGCGGGAAATAGCGTTTTAAATAAAGGCTTTGATAACTTTCTACAGCGTAGGATGCAGAGTGACCTTTCGCGAAAGCGTATCCAGCAAAACTCTTAATTTGATTCCATATCTCTTTAGTCTGTACAGGATCATGCCCTAGATCCAGACAGTTTTTAAAATACTTATTTTCTACCTTTTGAAACTCTTCTCGCGATCTGTATTTACCGCTCATCCCACGACGCAGTACATCAGCTTCGGCAAGATCTAGTTTTGCGTAATAATGCGCGACTTTAATCACATCTTCTTGATATACCATTATCCCATAAGTCTCAGGCATGATTCCCTGCATGATAGGGTGCGCTTCTTTACGTTTTTCTGGATACCTCGTGCGTAAAATAAACTCGCGCATCATACCACTTTGAGCAACACCAGGTCGTATCACAGAGCTAGCTGCAACTAGTCCTATATAATCATTAGTTGCTAGTTTGCTCAATAGCATTCTCATAGCTGGGGACTCTATATAAAAACAGCCTATACATTTTGCCTGCGAGATCATGTTGTTGATCTCAGGATCTTTCATGAATTTTTTTACGTCAGTATGTACGTTTGCAATTTGCGCATCTGGCTGATTGTACTTTATGATCTCTATCGCATCACGTATTTTACCTAGACCACGTTGCGCGAGGATGTCAAATTTGTGTATTCCAGCATCCTCTGCAATGTGCATGTCAAATTGTACCGTGCGATAACCCTTAGGCGGTAAGCTGGTCGCACTGTAATAATGAACAGGCTTTTCAGTAATGAGAATACCACCGGCATGTATGCTGGTATAGTTAGGCATGCCTTTTATTAAATGACTGTATTTAAGAACCAGCTCATGCATTTGATCCAGGCGCTCTGGTTTAAAATTACCTGTAGTAAGCATATCAATATCTGCCCGCGGTAGACCAAAAACCTTACCTAGTTCTCTAATAACCGCACGGTATTGAAAGGTGTTGTATGTCGCTAGTAAAGAGACATTTTTAAACTCGTTAAAAATAAATCTGGTTATATCTTCTCGATCATCCCAAGAAAAATCAATATCAAAATCTGGCGGACTCGTTCTATAATCATTGATAAAACGTTCAAAATACAGGTCTAATTCTATAGGATCTACCTCGGTTATTTGCAATAAATAAGCTAGAATACTATTGGCACCACTTCCACGTCCTACATAGAAATAACCTTTAGTGCGTGCATACTCACAAATGCGCCAGTTGATTAAGAAATAAGCGACAAAGCCTTTCTTTTTTACGATTCCTATTTCCTTTTCTATGCGTTCAATTACATCGCGTTTATCTTCTTTATCACCATACCTGTTTTCAATTCCGTTATAGGCCAGTTGTTTTAATTTTTTATAGTCGGCTTGTTTGCTAGTAGAATATATATGCTGATTTGCATTGAGTTGGGCATTTTCAAAATCAAAGCTAATACGACATTGATCTAATAACAGTGTCGTATTTTCAATAATAAATGGATATTCTTCAAATGTCTTTTTAATCTCCTGCACAGGTATTATCTGATTTTCAAAATCTCCTTGTTGCGATGCTGGTAGCTGACTTAATAATATATTTAAATCTATACAACGCAGTAATCTATGTGCGTTAAAATCTCTTTTGTTTCTAAAACTAACCGTTTGCATTACGACCAGTTTATCCTTCATTTTTACATATTTGGTAAATGGCAGTTTGCGTAATGCGGCGATGGAGATTCCTATGTATTCGCTTTCGCGAAAGCGAGATCCATTCATTTCTACCACCTTGTTAAAAGGGTAAATAATAAAAGCATTATTAAATGCTGGTGCCTGTTCAGGAAAAGGTTTTTTATTTTCTAGATGGTGAGATAGGAATTCATTTAATTCTTGAAACCCTTCATTATTTCGGGCTATACCTACGTATAACTGTTGGTGATCGTTTCTAAAATCTATTCCTACTACTCCTTCTAGTTTATGTTTTGCACATAACCTTATGAAATTAAGGCAAGCACTGGTGTTATTAATATCGGTAAGCACGATTTTTTTCACGCCATTTTCTAAGGCAAGTTCAATGAGGTCTTCTTCATTAAATGTGCCGTACCGTAGAGAATAATATGTGTGATTGTTTAGGTACAAATGATGTTTTTTCAATTATAATTAATACTACTGTTTGCGATGGGCAAGAACAACTGGCGGTAACCCATTAAATGGATTCAACATTCTGCCTATAGTTTTTGCTTCCATACCGGCGGCTCTCATAACTGTTCTATCTCCATATTTTTCTCTTATTTTATCTAGAGCGGTATATAGATTTATTGCTGTTTCATTATCATCAAAAAGGTTGATCTGATAATGTCCGTTTACAATGTGTGAAAACCTAATTCCTATTAAACGTATTAAGAGTCTACGGTTATAGAGCTTTTCAAAGAGTTCTAAAATGTGTGGTATGAGTATATGGTCTGCACTGCAATAAGGAATGCGCATTTGTTTTGTATAAGTGTTAAAGTCAGAATATTTGATTTTTACATTAATACAACCAGTTAATTTATCACCACGTCTAAGTTGAAAAGCGAGGTTTTCTGTCATGGCAATGAGTATAGAATTAAGTTTTTTTACATCTATGGTGTCTCTATCAAATGTGCGCTCTGTACTTATAGATTTACGCTCGTTAAAAGCAACAACAGGTCGGTTATCTAGACCTTGAGCACGACGCCATATCATGCTGCCGTTTTTACCCAGTACATTAGTTAACATCTCTTCAGGCATTTCTTGAATAGTGTGTATGCGTTTTACACCTAGATGTCTCAATGTTTGATAAGTTTTATCACCTACTTGTGGTATCTTCTTTACAGATAGTGGTGCCATGAAGCCCTTTTCTTCTCCATGATTAATCATTAATTGATTATTAGGTTTAGCCTCGCCAGTTGCTATTTTAGAAACCACTTTATTAGTAGATAGGCCAAAGGAGATAGGTAATCCAGTTTCTTTAATTACCTTCTTACGTAACTCTGTAGCTAGTTTATAACATCCATAAAAACGATCCATTCCAGAGAGATCTGCATAGAACTCGTCGATGCTCGATTTTTCAAATAATGGAGTTTCTTGTTTGATAATTTCTGTCACTTCATCAGAGTGTTTTGAGTAAGTGCCTGCATTACCTCTTATAACTACTGCTTCAGGACATAGTTGTCTAGCAAGTTTCATAGACATACCACTATGCACACCATAACCTCTAGTTTCATAACTGCATGCGGCTACCACACCACGATCACTCGTGCCACCTACTAATAATGGTCGGTTTTCTAATCGCGAATCCATTTTCCTTTCTACCGAAACGTAAAAAGTATCCAGATCTAAATGCATGATTTGTTTATCGCTCATAAGGTGTTATCCCTTTGTGTTTAGGAATGGGTTTTTATAACGTTGCTTAATTTTTTTTTAAAACAAGGGGTCAAAAAACCTCACAAGATTTTTCTTGTGAGGTGTATGTTAATCAGTTTATTATTTATGCGTTACTACTTAATTAATCTGCCATATTTTTAATAACAAGATCATTTACGGTAGGTTCCATAAAATTCACAAAAGTCTCTTTTTCAATTTCGTTTTTAAATTGAATACCATTTTGTTGCAGTACTTCATGTAATGTATGATATACCTTATGGATAAGATCTTCGGTTTCAGCAACTTTATCAGACCAAGTTTTTACTTGGTGTACGACTTTCATAGTAGCTTTTTTCCCAGCTTTTCTAGTAAGAACTAGTTGCTCCACTCTTTGGGCTAACTCTGTTTTAATAAGTTCAATATTCATGTCGGTAATCATTTTAAAATAAAACAAATTGGTCTCCTTCTACTAGACGTTCTTCTCTTATAACATAATCATCTTCTTCGGCATATTTAAGACGTTCATATAAACAGCGATCGTAATCTTTGAAAAGTTTATCTCCTGTAGGTTTCAATAATTCAAGTCCATTTGCATCAGGACTTTTTATTTTTGAAGATATAGGGTAAGCATTGAACCCTTTAGAATCAAAAGGCTCCATCATTCTAGAAAGCTCTGCAACCGGCATATCAGGATTAAGCCATTTCTCTTCATCTTCTCTACTTAATATAACTGGTGCTCTATGGTGTTCTATTCTTTGTGTAATTCTATTTGCAGCACTTGTTAATATGGCTACTGTATGGTGCAATTCTCCTGTTAATGGATGTTGCCATGTATCATATATACCTGCTAGAGCAAATGGTCCTCTATCGCGATTAGGGTAAACTAGATAAGGTTTATTAAGTTTCTCCTGTTTAGGTCCTTCTATAAAAGCATCTACTAGAACTAGACAGCGTTGTGATTTTACAGCATGTTTAAACATAGGTTTATTAAAAATACCCATCGCTCCTTTATACTGAGGATTATTCTCTGGATTCAAATCGCCTTCACTACGCGCATTAATCATATACGTCTGTTTGTGTGCCCATTTAGGAGTATATCCTAAGGTAAACATCTGTATGTGGTTGGGTTGCTCGCTTGTGATTACAGGTATTTTATTACCTGCGCTTATGTTCACATTTTCATTAAGTACAGCACCTTCTATAAAAGCGGCATTAAAACGCTTTTCTAAATCTGCTGCTGGTGTAATTATCGTTGCTCTTCCACACATAATTGTAGTATTTTGGAAATATTCCTAGAATAATTCCTATTAACGATTCAAATATATGGAATAATTCCAATATTATGGAATAATTCCACTGTTAAAATTGGAAATATTCCTAAATACCCTATATTTGTTCTATGGCACAAGAGATTTCAACAGAAGCAAAAAGGTTCAAACAAGTTCGTGAAGACCTAGGAAAGACACAAAGTGAGTTTGCAGACTTGCTAGATGCAGGTAGTACAACTGCAGATATTGAACGTGGTAAAAAGAAAATCACAGGTAAGATAGTGACAGAGCTTTTACGACAGTTTAATGTAAATCCTTTGTGGTTATACGGTAACAGTTATAATAAGTATCTAGAAACTAGTACGAGTACAGCGCCCAAAATTATTACTATGGACATTAACGATCGTGAAAACATGATCATGGTACCTATAAAAGCAAGTGCTGGATATGCAAGTAATGTACAAGATACAGACTGGTATAACGATTTGCCGGCCTTTAATATACCCTTGCCACAGTATAGAGAAGGAAGTTATCGTGCCTTTCAGGTAAAAGGCGATAGTATGTTGCCGGTATTACAACCTACAGAATGGGTAATGGGTAAAGCGGTAGAAAGTGTGCGCACTGCAAACGATAATCGCATTCATGTAATTATTACTGCAGATAGTGTTCTTGTGAAGAAACTGCGCAAATCAGAATCTCCAGAAGCGGTAAATTTAATTTCTTTAAATAGAGAATACCCAGTTATCGAGCAACCAGTAGTGGAGATTAAAGAGCTTTGGGAAGTAAATTCTAAACTCAGCTTTGACCTCGATGTTCACGAAGGAGAGGAGGCTATGATTTCCTTAAAACAAGGTCTCGATAGTTTACGTGAAGAAATACAGAGTATTAAAAAAGGGAAGTAGTAGGTTGTTTGTTCCGCTTTCGCGAAAGCGGAAGTTCTAATTATTTAAGTGACATGATATGGGTTTTGAGCATCTTTATGACTTTCTAGAACGATTGCAAGTCAATAATAATAAAGAGTGGATGGAAGTGAACCGCAAAGAATACCAAGCGGTGCGTTTATGGTTTATAAACTGGCTTACAGAAATGCAAGAGCGTCTGGTAGAAATCGATCCAGATTATACAGATACTGATGTGAAAAGATCTATCAACAGGATCAATAATAATTTAATGTTTCAACCTAATAAGCCTATTTACAAAGATCATTTTGGAGCAGGATTGGACCTTTCTTATCATGAAAAACAAAACGATTTTTATCTACAAGTAGGCGTAGAGCAATCTTTTATAGCAGGTGGTTTTTATAAACCAGAAGCCAAAGTGCTTAAATCTATCAGAGAAGCAATAGATTATAATGGAGATGAATTGATAGCAATTATCGAAAAGCCTTCTTTTAAAAAGATTTACGGTGGTTTATATGACGATGGCAATTCTTTAAAAACAGCACCAAAGGGTTTTCCTAAAGATCATGAATACATTGATTTACTTCGCAAAAAGACCTTTGCTGTAGAATATCCATTAACAAGAGAACAAATTCTATCTCCGGATTTTAATGATCTCTATATCAAATTATATAAAGAGATGAAACCCTTTAGGACTTATTTGAGTGAAGCGGTAACGGTATGATAAGCTATTCCAATAGTCCATAAAGTAATGTTTTTCTTTTCCAACGATTATTAGTTTTTTCTAAAATAATAGCTGATTGAGAACTACCTTTTTGTAACCTCATATACGCAAGATTCTTTTCTTTATTAAAAATAGGGATTGTGAATTTTAAAAAACTGTAGTTACCGGTTTTTTGATTTATACTATCTGCTGACTGTAAGATGTTTTCATAAGAAAAGTTATTTCTAGACATTCCCTTAATATCAAAAATTTTGAAACCATAAGCTGATAGCTCGTTGAGATCAATGGTTGAGACGCTTTTTCTTTGTTTTTGAATGAAAACCGTATCAGATTCTAATAAGCTATTTGATATTAATTCAAGTTCATTTAAGTCTGTGTTTTCTGGAGAGTAAGCAGTGCGGTAACTAAAGTCAGATCCTGTAATGATCTTTATCATATCATGATCCATAGACAAAGGAGGTAACATATATCCTCTACCAAAATTTGAAATTAACTCACTTTTTGAATGAAGTATTTGAATATCTACTGTATCAGAAAACACCTCGTTTAAAAATTCTAATTTAAACTCATTAGTGATTACAGTTGCTGTTGAATCAGATTCTTTGCAACCTATAAGAATTGATAATAGAAATAAAAAGATAATATTTTTCATCCTTTACTTATCCCTATAAAACACCTTAAACTCTGCGCCCATTCCGTAATCGTCATTTCCAGAACGTACTAATTTACTGTTTGGGTTGTAAGTAAGGTCAAATAATTGCCAGGTTTTATCATTGAAAAAGATGCGTCGTACCCATGTGTTTTTACCTTCTATTTCTTTAGTAAAAGGCAAAAGCGGTCGGTAAGTAGTAGAAATTTTTTCAAAACCACCTCTTGTTTTAATTTCTCTGTACTTTTTTGCTTTGATTAATTTACCATCAGGTTTTGTGTAACCTAATACTTGTATAGATGCAAAAATCCCATTATTAGGAATGTTTATTTTAAGTTCTGTGATGTCCAGTTCGTAAGTCTCCTCAGTCGTTTGATCAATTATGAAAGTTTTTGAAGGGTATAAAGATTTTCTCGATGGACTGCCATCTTCTTGCACATCATAAAAGCTAACTCTAAACATGGTAGAAAATTTACGGAGTTTCCCTTTCTTACTACGCTGACTTTCTTCTAGAACAACAGGCAATTTAAGTTGCGTGATTTGAGTAGGTTCGCCGTCATATCTGTCAAATTTCACTGCAATTTCACTTTCTACGGTAGGTAACCAGCAGTCAAAATAATTATCATGTCCTATTTCCTTTTTCTTGCGGTCTTTATGTTTACCAGTAAGTGCGGCGCTTATAATTACGGTTTCTAGCTCGTCTGCTTCTAGGGTTAAAAAAACTTCAGATTTTAAATTGGCAACAGCTATACCTAAGTCTGCATAACCGATGCTGGAAAAGAATAAAGAATCTACATCTTTATATAGCTCTTTTGTAAACCTAAAGCTACCTTCATCGTCGGCAAATGTTCCTTTACCATTACCAAAACTGATGGTAGCAAAAGCAATCGACTCTTGAGTAGATCCATCTTTTATAACGATGTCCTGACTTTGTACTAGGTTTAAGTTGAATAGTACGAGACTAATCCAGAATAAGTTTTTCATTGATATTTTTTAAATAAGCGACTATTTCGCGAGTTGCGCCAGTGTTGCTATTGATCCAGTGTCCACAAATCATTCCAGTTTTATCTCTAAAATGATCGTCTTCAAATAATTTGTTTGCGATAGATTCAAAATCTGTAGCAGTAGCAACAGAAAATAAACCGCCCAAGTCTTCTAGCTTACCTGCTTCAGGAAATTTTTCATAATTCTT
This sequence comes from Nonlabens sp., assembly GCF_039941875.1. GTDB lineage: Bacteria > Bacteroidota > Bacteroidia > Flavobacteriales > Flavobacteriaceae > Nonlabens. Next base: position 310,042 of record NZ_JBDVDQ010000003.1, read on the forward strand.
ACCTATGATTACCGGCACGCCATAAGTTGCCGCTTCTAGAATATTGTGCAATCCTTTAGTTCCCATCGCTCCACCTACATAAGCAACATCTGCATAGCTATATGCTTTAGTCAGTAATCCTATGGTGTCTATGATTAGGGTAGACGGTTTTTTCAAATCATGAATAACACAACCTTGTAGACTGCTCCATTTCATTGGATAATAATTCAGTGTTTTTTCTAATTGATTAATATGAGAAAGTCCTACTTCATGAGGTGCGATAATTACTTTATACGCTCCAGTCTTTTCATTTTCATTGAGCCAGTTTTTTATGATCTCTATATCTTCTGGCCAGGAACTACCTATAACTATACATTTTTTATCTCCTACAAATTCTTGTAATTCCTTTACGGTACTGTCACGTTCTATTAATTGGCTCGCACGGTCAAATCTGGTATCACCACTTACACTTGCATTAGTAAAACCTAGCTTTTCTAGATTTTTAAGAGAAGAATTGTTCTGTAAAAAGAAATAATCAAAACTCTCTAGAGATCTAGTCATCCATTTTCCATACCAGCTATTAAATGACATTTTATCTCTAAAAACGCCACTCACTAATATAGTCGTACAGTCTATTTTTTTAAGCGCATTTAAATAATTAGGCCAGAATTCATACTTAACCATAATCGCAACCGTAGGATTTACCGTTGCCATAAATTTATTCACATTACTTACCGCATCTATAGGCAGGTAACAAACTACATCTGCTAGGTGTGTGTTCTTTTTATTCTCATAGCCACTAGGTGAGAAAAAAGTAAGAACCACTTGATATTTATCTCGATTAATATGCTCTAGTACTGGAACTACTTGTTCAAATTCCCCTAAACTCGCCACATGCACCCATATTTTAGGTAGAGAAGATTTTACTTTTTGGTCTAGAATGTCCCATGTTCTCGCACGTCCTTTGGCACCTAATTGGAGTTTTTTATTAAAGGTACCGGCTAGTGGTAGGCACGCTTTCGCGAAAGCGGAAAAAATATCATACAACGTCTTCAAAAATCAGTCTTTTTTCAAATGTAGCACAATAGCAGTTACTAGTTAAATTTACTTGGCTAAAACCTGTTTATATATGATAAAGTAGTGCGATTTAATGGAGCTGAAACCAGTAGTAATATGTTACTTCATTTATAAAAGAGCTAGTTGAGAAGTGTGAAATTAGGTTTAGGCATTCCTCTCATTATTGCTTATTTTTACATGGACTAGCGTGGTTAAACGTGCTGGCTTAATAAAATTTGCAAATGCGTAAAATACAGATGGTTGACCTTCAAGGTCAGTACGAAGGAATAAAAGATAGAGTGAATAATGGGTTAAAAGAAGTCATCGAGTCGGCGGCTTTTATCAATGGTCCAGAAGTTCATGCTTTTCAAAAAGAGCTAGAAGACTATCTAGATGTAAAACATGTAATACCATGTGCAAACGGTACTGATGCTTTACAAATCGCTATGATGGGACTAGGTTTAAAGCCTGGTGACGAAGTCATTACTGCCGATTTTACATTTGCAGCTACCGTAGAAGTAATCGCTCTTTTAAATCTAACACCGGTTCTAGTAGACGTAAACCCTTATAACTTTAATATCGATACAGACGCGATAAGAAAAGCTATAACTCCTAAAACTAAAGCAATTGTACCTGTTCACTTATTCGGCCAGACGGCAAATATGGACGAGATCATGGCCATTGCCAAAGAGCACAATCTTTTTGTAATAGAAGATAATGCGCAAGGAATAGGTTCTAACTACATGCACGCAGACGGTTCTAAGTCCAAGACAGGAACCATAGGTAATGTAGGTACAACATCATTTTTTCCATCTAAAAATTTAGGTGCTTATGGAGATGGTGGTGCTATTTTTACCAATGATGATGAGCTTGCTCATATCATAAGAGGTGTTGTAAATCACGGTATGTACGAGCGTTATCACCACGACGTAGTAGGTGTTAACTCTAGACTAGACGCGATGCAAGCGGTAGTGTTAAGAGCAAAACTACCTAAACTGAACGATTACAATAATGCCCGTAGAGATGCGGCTAGAAAATATACAGCAGCATTTGCTGGAGAAGAAAAAATAATAACACCTATAGTTTGTGATAACTGTGACTGCCACGTTTTCCATCAGTACACACTAGTTATTAAAGATGCAGATCGCGATGGACTCGTAAAACATTTACAAGCTAATAACATACCTTGTGGAGTTTATTATCCGATTCCTTTACATAAACAAAAGGCTTATCTAGACGATAGATATAAAGAAGAAAACTTTACGGTAACGAATCAGTTAGTAAAGGAATGTATCTCTTTACCTATGCACACAGAACTGGATGACGAGCAAATTAAATTTATTACAGATCATGTAAAGGAGTTTATTAATCGATAGATTGATATTTAAATAATCAATAAGAGAACCTCTATGAAAACAAATATGTATTTAGTTTTTATAGGGGTTTTTCGATTTCTCGCTTTCGCGAAAGCGGAATCTGAACCATCTTACGGTTTATGATTCCATTATAGAGATAGACTTACATAAATCGATAGGGCTTAATAGGCAATGTCTGAAGTTGATTATGTTTAAGATTTTCTATATTTCTCAAAATTAAACAAGTGTTTTCTATATTTGTAAGAGATTATTTACTTTAATTCTTATATATGAAAAATGTAATAATAATTTCTCTTTGCTTATTTTTTAATATTTCATTTGGTCAAAATGATAATTGGCAAACTAATTATGAGCAACGTTGGGAACATTATGATGGAGGTACTAAATTATTTGTGAGCAATAATAACTTTTTACCTATTACTTATAAGATAGGCTATAAACCGGTTAATCTAGTTCAGGATGTAGAAAATGGTAGCTATATAGTTATACCAGGTAGAACAAAAGATTTTTTATTATTAGATTTCAAAAAAATAGATCCTAAAAAGAAATGGAAGTTCAATAAAGGAAGTACGTTAGTTTATTTAGGTGATTTAACAGATACGGAATATGATGAAGATTATGTTTATGAGTTACCGTTTGAAAAAGGAACGTCATTTAAAGTAGGCCAAGGATACAATGGAGATATATCACATCAAGACAAATATGCTATAGATTTTGATATGCCTATTAATACCAAAGTTTTTGCTTGCAGAGAAGGTTTAGTTGTAGAGGTAGTTAAGAAAAACAGTAAACATTGTGCAGATTTTAAATGTGCGGATTTTAATAATTATATTAAAGTTCTACATTCCGATGGAACTATTATGCAATATCTTCATTTTAGAAAGAATGGGGTCCGTGTAAAAGTAGGTCAGAAAGTAGTAAAAGGTCAACATATAGGTTTTAGTGGTAACGTCGGTTGGAGCACTGGACCGCACTTGCATATTGATCTCTATCTTACAGATAAGGACAATAATTATAAAACATTAAAAACTAAATTTAAAATTGATCAAAATACCATTACCGAGGAGTTAAAGAAAAATGTTACTTACACTAAGGGTTATTAAATCCCTACAAAGCACTATGATTCTTAAAACCTTTTTCTTCTAAATATTTTACATAGTCATGGGTGTTAACAGTGGCTTTTAAATCATGTAATAGGTTATAAAGACCAAAGAACGTACGGTTGATGTATAAGAAGTGCTTGCTACCACGGTTACCGTTCATCTTACGCAATTCTTTATCATTACTGTATTTCTCACTTAAAGAAGTAATCTCGTCCCAAAAAGAACTGTCGGCAAAATCAAATGTCTTTTCTTGGAATGGTTTTGTAAATAGACTCAACATCTCGTGAAATAAAGCGCTGAAATAAGTGATTTCTTTCTCGCTATCATCTTTGCGTAATATTTCTAGTTCAAATAATTTTTCTCTAAAAATTTCTGGATTATTAATACTCGCAGGTACAGCCAGTTCGAAGTAAGGCTGGTAGAATTCGTCCACGATTTCTTTAATACAACCGAAGTCGATGGCTATTAGCTCTTCATCTTTAGAAATTAAGAAATTACCAGGATGTGGGTCTGCATGTACGGCTTTTAGACCGTGCATTTGGAACATATAAAAGTCCCAAAGTGATTGTCCTAGTTTATTACCGGTTTCTTGAGAGAAATCTGTTTTTGCAAACTCGCTCAAATGCTGTCCTGTCATCCAGTCCATCGTGATAATGCGTTTACTAGATAATTCTGGATAATAGTTAGGAAATTTAAGATTAGGTATGTGAGAACAAGCCTCTGTAATTTCTATACTTTGCTTAACCTCGAGTGTGTAATCTGTTTCTTCAGTTAATTTATCTTCTACCTCTGCAAAGTATCTTTTTGAGTCATCACCTTTTAAATTAAACATTTTAATCGCAATAGGCTTTACCATCGCAAGGTCACTACCTATCGACTCTGCCACACCAGGGTATTGAATTTTTACCGCTAGTTCCTTACCGTCTTTAGTCGCTTTGTGCACCTGACCTATACTTGCTGCGTTCACAGAATCTTTTGAAAATGTATCATAAATCTCTTCTGGAAAAGCACCTTGATATTTTTTAAACGTTTTTCTAACTAATGGAGCCGAAAGTGGTGGCACGCTGAATTGTGCTAGACTAAACTTTTCTACATAAGCGCCAGGCAATAGACTTTTATCCATAGATAGCATTTGCGCTACCTTTAGTGCACTACCTTTTAAACTCTTTAAACCATCATAAATATCTGTCGCATTATCCTCGTCAAGAGAAGAGCGATCCATAGAGGGATTTACTGCTTTTTTTGAATAATACTTGATGTAATTAGCACCGATTTTTGCACCAGTCTTTACTAGCTCTGTAGTACGGCCTATTTTACTGGTAGGTATTTTGTCTAGTGTTTTCATAGGGTAATATTAATTCCGCTTTCGCGAAAGCGGAACACGCAATAAAATGGTTACAATCAAATAATTCTAAAAAGTAGGTCAGTCTCTATGCTATTAAGACATGCGCTCTTTCCAAAGGAATTTACCAAAGTCAAGAACAGCGTCTAGTGGGGTATTATCAAAAACGTCAAAAATGGTGTTTACAGACTTCTCTATAGCCATATCAGTTTTTTCAAAACCAGCACTGTCGTCATCCATCCAGAATTTAAGTAAGAACAACATCTGTATCCAGGCACCTTCACTATATATAGTTTCAGATCGTTCTAGTAAAATGTTAGTTTTATCTTCATTGCGTTGCATGATTAAGTCCTTAGAAAAGTTTTTTACGTGCTTACGCAGGTCTTTTAACTGTTCCATCTTACTCATCATGTGTGGGTTTTCCTTAAGAGTATACAGCACATAACTTCTATTAAGAGTCAGGATTTCAAAAAAAGTATAGAAAAAAGTAAGCATCTTTTCTCTATTTGAGAAATGTGCATAATCTTCATTTTTATGAGAGACATCTATAGTCATGGTGAAGAAGGTATTCCAGATATCTTTGCGCAAACTATCTAAACTACCGAAGTGATTATAAAAATCTTGCTCGGCCATGTTGTTATCCTTAGCAAATTTATAAACCGATTTAGGAGTTTTTTCATGTTCTAGAACATAGTCCATATATGCGGTAAGGATATCGTGCTTAGTGATTTCCTTCTTCTTTGCGGTCTTTTTTGCAGGTGCTTTTTTAGTAGTTGCCATAATCTCAATGATTTGATGTAAAGATACAATCTGTTTAACTTATCATGCATAATGTTTAAACAAAAGTATGTTAAGATTTAGTCGTATGTTTTGTGTAAAACTTATACTTTAAAGATAAAAAAAATCCCTTTCTAAAATTTTAGAAAGGGATTAATAATTTCATTAGGCTGAGTTACTTGTTATAGCGATTGTAAAACAATAAAACACCTATTCTAAGGTCTAAACCTATGGTCAGAGAATTCTTTAATTTATCATTAAACTGATAACCTATTCCACCAGCTAATTCAAAGGTCATAATATTTGCAATTGCTCTTTTCATGCCTAATTTAGGAATAATAGCAAATGATTGTTCTATTTGCACATCACGTTCATCAGTACCTACTGTTAACCAGTCAGGTACTCGCATAAATTCTAGACCTATATAATTACCAGAATTTAAATTGATACTTTTCCCTTTTTCTTTTCTAGAAAGTCGATTATAAAAATATCTAGGTTCTAAACTCAATGTATTAGTGAAAATAAACTCAGTATCACCATTACGAGTATTTTTATAAATACCACCTTCTTGACCAAACTCTGCGTTGAGCATAAATTTATCTGACAAAGGAACTTCAACGGCAAGCCAACCTCCGATTGCACCTATTTTGAAAGAAACAGCCGTTTCAAAATTGCTGTTTTGAGAGTAGGAAATTATAGCAAAAAGCAAGGTAAAGGTTAGAATAGTGTGTTTCATGTTGGTTGATTTGGTTTTTGATAACCATCAAACACTATACCTTTTCAATAGAAAATAATCGAGGGGCATAAAAAAATCCCTTTCTAAAATTTTAGAAAGGGATTTTTAAGATTATAAAATAATCTTGAACTATGGTTTGTTAGTAGCAACAGGCTCTTTACTTACCCATGTGTTTACTGAAACGATAGCGTTTTCATTATAATCTACTTCAGTAAGCTGGTCACCTTTCCAGAAAAACCATTTACCTGCTTTTCTATCGTTTTTATATTCTGCCTTAGCAGTTTTTTGACCATCAGCATTATAACTAATCCACTCACCGTGTCTTTTATTATTTAAAAATGTTCCTGTCTGAGCAACGGTTCCGTTTTCATGAAAATATGTTGCTTTAATTATACCGTCTTCTATCTTTTCAAAAGTAGGTTTTACTTCTTGTGCCATAGCAACCGCACCTAACATCATTACCGCAAAAATCATTAATTTCTTCATCGTTCTTTCTTTTTGATACGTCCAAAGTTAACATTAAAAACATATTAAAACAACATTTAAGTAACATTAAGTTTACATTAGCCTTTCAATTAACTGTAAAACAGTTGTTTGATGTGATTAAAAAATGACATTTAGCGATATTAATCTTCTACTTTTAATCAAATCTTTACCTTATGGTTATGTATTTATGTGTGAAATCGGTTTATTTTTGCATGCTTATTAGAAGTTTTAAATATGTATAGATCACACGATTGTGGTAGCCTGCGTGCTAGCGATATAAATAAAGAAGTAACACTGGCCGGTTGGGTTCAAAAAAGCCGTGACAAAGGTTTTATGGTTTGGGTAGATTTGAGAGATCGTTATGGTATTACTCAACTTATCTTTGATGAGGAGCGTACAGAAAAGGCTCTTATTGAAAAAGCTCAAAAATTAGGTCGCGAGTTTGTAATCCAAGTGAAAGGAACCGTAATTGAGCGTGAGTCTAAAAACAAAAATATACCTACAGGAGAAATTGAGATTCTAGTAAAGGAACTAGAAATTTTAAGTGCTTCTAAGACGCCTCCTTTTACCATAGAAGATAAAACTGATGGTGGAGAAGAGTTGCGTATGAAATACCGTTACTTAGATATACGTCGTAATCCAGTACGTGAGAATTTGATTTTTAGATCAAAAGTTGCGATGGAAGTGCGTAATTTTTTAGCAAACAAAGAATTTATCGAGGTAGAAACGCCTGTACTTATTAAGTCTACGCCAGAAGGTGCGCGTGACTTTGTAGTGCCATCGCGCATGAATGAAGGTCAGTTTTATGCATTGCCGCAATCACCACAAACTTTTAAGCAGTTGCTTATGGTAGGTGGAATGGATAAATATTTCCAGATTGTAAAATGTTTCCGTGATGAGGACTTGCGTGCAGACCGACAGCCAGAGTTTACACAAATAGACTGCGAGATGTCATTTGTAGAGCAAGAAGATGTTTTAAATATCTTTGAAGAGATGACACGTCACTTATTAAAGAAAGTGAAAAACGTAGACGTTGCTGAGTTTCCTAGGATGACCTATAACGAGGCGATGGAGAAATATGGTAACGATAAACCAGACATTCGTTTTGGGATGGAGTTTGCTGATTTGAACGCTTTCGCGAAAGCGGGAGAATTCAAAATTTTTAACGAGGCAGAGCTAGTAGTAGGAATAGCAGTACCAGGAGGCGAGAGCATGACACGTAAAGAAATCGATAAGTTAATCGATTGGGTACGACGTCCTCAAGTAGGTGCTACTGGAATGGTGTATGCAAAATGTAACCTAGATGGCACTTTTAAATCTAGTGTAGATAAATTTTACTCTCAAGAAGATCTTGCGAACTGGGCAAAAGCAACTGGTGCGCAGCCAGGTGATTTAATTTGTGTGATGTCAGGTCCTGCAAATAAAACTCGTGCACAATTAAGTGCTTTGAGAATGGAAATGGCAGAGCGTCTAGGATTGCGTGATCCAAATAATTTTGCTCCTCTATGGGTAGTAGATTTTCCACTTCTTGAATGGGATGAAGATACAGAGCGTTACCACGCAATGCACCACCCATTTACTTCTCCTAAACCAGAAGATATTGAGAAACTAAAAACAGATCCAGGTAATGTGCGTGCAAACGCTTATGACCTTGTTATGAATGGAAATGAAATAGGTGGTGGATCTGTAAGGATATTTGATAAAGAATTACAAGCTCTTATGTTCGATCATTTAGGATTTACTCCAGAAGAAGCTCGTGCACAATTCGGTTTCTTAATGGATGCTTTTGAATATGGAGCGCCGCCACATGCAGGACTTGCTTTTGGTTTTGATAGATTAGTTTCTATTTTAGGTGGTCAGGAAACGATACGTGACTTTATCGCATTCCCTAAAAATAACAGTGGTCGCGATGTGATGATAGATGCACCAAGTGCCATCGATAACGAACAACTGACAGAATTGAATCTGAAGGTAACGGTTTAACTTTGAGTATAAATAGAATGTCAGTCTGAGCCTGTCGAAGACGATGTTATATATAAAATATGAATTTTTTAAAATTTCTTGGAATCCTACTTTTATGTGCTTTACTAGCCATAGGAGTAGGGTTTTATTTTTTAGACCATGATCAAGTAGCTCTCGGGCATAAAGTGATAGGTCTATCTACCTTATTTATATTCTTTATAGTCATGCCATTATTTATATGGACGCGTTATAAAAATAAAGATTTGAGTAAATTCAACTTTAATCAGGATAAGAACGATGAAGATGAAGATTGGGATATAGAAGATAAAAGTAGATTGAATTAAGGCATTATAATAGGTCCTAGAAAACGCAACCATAAAATAAAACCGATAGAGCTACCTGCTATACCTGATGTTATAAAGGTAAACCGATATTCAATAGGTATTTCATTGAAAGTTGTATAAGTCAAAATTAGAATACCTAACGTGCCAAAAATAGTAGCAGGTAATAATAGTGGTAATTTTAAATAATAAGCAATTACGACTTCATCGGAATGTAAAGGGATTTGTCCAGTTAATAGATGTGTTATTACTAAAGATAAAAGAATAAAAACCTCTCTAGACCAAAAATACGCTAGATAGATTGCGATCCAGTTTTTAAAATTAAGTTTATCACTTTTATTAAAATTAAGTAATAGAAAACCTATGGTTCCAAATAACATGGTTTGTAAAGGTCCTGCTAGCGTAGAATACAATCCATGCCTTTGAGCTTTCTTTCTGTAGAATTCTAAGGTTTGTATATCTTCTTCATAAACTTGACCATCACTATCGCTATGTTGTGAGTACCATTTATCCATTTCTGGTTGTTGTTTCCATTCTCCATAATTCACATAACCGTAATGTAAGGTAGGATTTTTGAAATATCGTTGAGCAACAAGATAATGTCCAGCTTCATGAGATACAGTGCCTAGTGGTGTGAAAAGTACAAATGCCAGTAAAAAATAGATGCTACTTTTCCAGTTAAAATTTATAGTAATATAATTTTGTATTTTGAAAGACATGCAGTGAATTTAACAATTATAAAGAACATCAATCTTGGTATCAAATCTTTTAAATAAGATTCTAGTAATTAATTAACCATATTGCCGACTTTTGTGTCAGTATAAGATAACTATGAAAAAAGGCGTATTAATGGTGAATCTGGGATCTCCAGATAGTCCAACACCCAAAGATGTAAAGAAATATCTAGATGAGTTTTTAATGGATGAGCGAGTAATAGACTTGCCTTACATTTTAAGAGCTATTCTTGTTAAGGGAATTATTTTAAATACCAGGCCTAAAAAAAGTGCCGAAGCCTATGGTAAAATATGGTGGGAAGAGGGAAGTCCATTAATAGTTCTTTCAGAGAGATTACAGGACAAGATAGATTCCTTTACTAGTGTACCTATTGCTCTAGCTATGCGTTATGGAGCTATGACCATAGAAGACGGTCTTAAGGAATTAAATGATCAAGGTGTTGACGAGGTTTTATTACTTCCATTATATCCTCAATTTGCTATGGCAACGACAGAGACTATTCAGGTTCTTGCCGAAGAGTTGCGTCAGGAGAAGTTTCCACACATGTCATTTACTCAAATGCCTCCTTTTTATAACCACCCTGATTATATACGAGTGCTTTCAGAGTCTATTAAAGAGTCGTTAGAAGGTAAAGATTATGAGCATTTATTATTCTCATATCACGGAGTACCAAAAAGACATATTAGAAAAAGTGATATCACAAAGTCACATTGTAGAATGGATGGTAAATGTTGTTCTACACCATCACCTGCTCATGAATTTTGTTATAGCCATCAATGTAAAGAAGTAACTAGATTAGTAGGAGAATACTTAGGTATGGAAGATGGGACATTTTCTACTAGCTTTCAATCACGTCTAGGTTTTGACCCATGGTTAACACCATATACAGACCGTACCATTGAAAAAATGGGATTAGGTGGGACTAAAAAAATGGCTATTGCTACACCAGCATTTGTTAGTGACTGTTTAGAAACGCTAGAAGAAATAGCGATGGAAGGAGAAGAAATCTTTCATGAAGTAGGTGGTAAAGAATTTCACGTTGTGCCATGTCTTAATGATAGAGATGACTGGGTTAAGGTTTTATCTCGCTGGATAGATGAATGGGCTATGAGTGAAGTCACTGCTTAATTATGTCTGTCAGTAAATAAAATTATAAAAAGGCTTTTCATTTATTTGAAAAGTCTTTTTTTTGTACATAATATTATTCTTTCAAGAGCTGGCTAGGTAAATAGCCTAACTTCTTTTTAAACGCAACAGTAAAGTGCTGTGGGTTTTTGTAACCTACCTCATAAGATGCCTGAGATATGGTATGCCCTTCTTCTGAAATTAACTCTATTGCTTTTTCAATTCTTACAGCGGTTATGTATTTAAAAACAGGCATTCCATAAAGTTCTTTAAAAAGAGTTTTGAATTTTGAAGTATTGAAACCTACTAGAAGGGATAGCTTTTCTATATTAAGTTCTTCATTTAAATGTGCCTTAATATAATTTTCAATCATAATTAAAGATTCACTATCTTCTTTTTTTAATCTAGTAGAATGAGGTTGATTAGTGTTTAAAGCTATGATAATCAGTTCTGTTAACTTAGATTCTAAATAAGTTTTTTTGATAAGACCATCATAAGAACAGTTTAAAAATTCATTTACTATGTTGCGTAATTGTGGATTTAAGAGCAATCCATGCTCAAAGAAGGAGTATATCTTGTTCTCCTTTTTAGCGTCTAGAAAACTTGGGGTGTTTTTTATAAAGCATAATCCCATTTTTTGTTCCAAATAGGACTCAGTAAAGTAAATATTTAAAATCTGTTTTTTCTGATCGTGGTAAGTGAATAAATGATTAGAAGCTGGTATGTGAAAGAGATTATATTTGTTTTTCTTTAATTTAAAAGAGTCTTCTTGTTTATCGTCTGTCATAGAAATAGAAAAATCTCCTTCAATAACAAATTGTAATAAAAATACAGAGTCATTTTGAACTACTTGTAAGGTATGGTCTAAAGATTTTGAGGTTTTATAGTCCTGGAATAGAACAAAAGCATTGTTGACATGGATTTCTTTTACACTACCGATAACTCCTTTTTTGAAGTCTGAATATTCATTCTCAGACAAATTTGTAGTTTCAAAATCGTTTTTAAATGACTTTACTAGCTCGTCTCCATCATATTCAGAGCTTTTAAATCTAATTTCCATTTATTCCCTTTACGTTATAATAATTCCTTTTTACGTTATTAAGAACTATTCTAAACAGTATACTTTTGCAAATATAAATTATTTTTATTAAGTCTAAATAAATGAGGTTACTTTTGTTTTTAGTGTTCTCTTTTTCTTCGATTCACTTGTATTCACAAGAGTCTGGTTATTCTGTTTCAGGTGCTGTTGTAGATGAATTTGAGCAACCATTATTTGGTGCTGTTGTTACTATTCTTAATAGTAATCATGTAACTACAACAAATCAAGATGGTAGATATGTCCTTAAAAATCTAACTAAAAGTGATCATTTAATAAGAGTTTCTTACATGGGTTATCAACCTGTTACTAAAGAAATAAATTTAAATCATAGGTTAGATGGTGAAAATATTCGTTTTGATTTTTCTCTTACCGAGCAGATTGAAGGTCTTCAAGAGGTTAATTTGATAGGGAAATCTCACAAACGAAAAGTCGAAGAAAAAGGGTTTGCAGTTAACTTAATAGAAACTAAGGAAGCTAGTTTAAGAAATGTTCAAACCAATGAGTTATTAAATACCGCAGTAGGTGTTAAAATACGTCAGAATGGAGGCTTAGGGTCTGAGGTGAATTATAGTTTAAATGGATTATCTGGTAGTTCTATTAGAATTTTTATAGATGGTATTCCTATCTCAACTTATGGCTCTTCATTTAGCCTAAATAGTATACCTACCTCAATGATTAAAAATATAGAAGTTTATAAAGGGGTTGTTCCAGGTTATTTATCTGACGATGCCTTAGGAGGGGCGATTAATATAGTATTGAATAAAACGGCAATAAATAATATAAATGCGTCCATTTCTTATGGATCGTTTAATACCACACAAGCTAGTGTTAATGGTGTTTATCGTTTTAAAAATTCAGGTTTTACCGTAAAAGCATCTGCTTTCCATAATTACTCTGATAATGATTATAAAGTTTCTGGTAGAAGTGTGTTAGTAGCAGGTATAGGTGGTGAGCAGACACCTATAACTGCAAGAAGATTTAATGATGCTTACCGCTCTACAGGTGGTATGTTTCAGGTGGGTTATACAGATGTGAAATGGGCCGATCAATTTTTAATAGGTTTTACAGCCTCAGATGACTATAAGGAGGTTCAGCATGGAGCTTTTATGACTATTACACCTTATAAAGATAGATTTCTTGAATCTGATGCATTACTAGCAAACTTTATTTACCAAAAGAAGGATGTAATAATTAAAGGTTTAGATGTAAATGTAAATGCTTTATATGGAAAAAGAAATAGAGCAGTTAATGATACAGTAGCTTGGGCATATAGTTGGAATGGAGATAGAGCTATAGATTTCAGAGGTGATGAATATCAATATACATGGGGATCTCAACAAGAGGGTGGTCCCACATTAGCTAAGATTAACAGAAAAGTAGCTTCAATAAGAACTGGTCTTGCTTACAGTTTGAGCAATCATCATAAAGTACTGTTGAATCATGTTTATAGCGGTGTCGATAGGGAAGATAGTGATGCTTTGAGATCTGTTCTAGAAAACACATTTCAAGGGACAAGAGATTTACATAAAAATATATTTTCCCTTACCTACGAGTTATCAGTTTTAGAAGAGCGATTAAAAACTAGTGTGTTTGGGAAACATTATCAACAGAAAACGACTAGCACAGATCCTGCGATAGAACAGGATGCTAACGGGAATGATATTATAGTGGATGAAGTGGTGAGCAGTACTAATAAGTTTGAAGGATATGGGTTTGCAGCTTCTTATGCGATAACGCCGGATGTAACGCTATTAACATCTGCCGAAAAAGCTATTCGATTACCTAATGAAACAGAAGTGTTCGGTAATGATGGTGACAACGTAGTTGCAAATTCTACTATTAAACCTGAAGTCAGCGATAATTATAATTTAGGATTTAGATTTGGTAGGTTTAGAATTAAGGAGCATGAATTCACTATTTCTACTAATTTATTTACTAGAAATATTAAGGACAGGATAGGTTTACCGATTGAAACTTCATTAAATGTGGATAATGAATTAATCGTTTATGTGAATCAAGGAAATGCCAAATCTAAAGGAATTGATGCTCAAATAAATTACTCTTATAAAAACAATTTAGGTTTTAATTTTAATATTTCTCGTTTTGATTTAACAACAGAAACAGCTACTGGAACTGAGTTTGATATCCCTAACACTCCTTTTCTTACCATGAATAGTGGGCTTAGATATTCGTTTAAAAACTTAATTCAAAAAAAATCGCGATTAAATTTATTCTACACTTTATACTTTACTGACGACTTTTCATATTTAACATCTCAAGGGTCGAATACAGTGGGAGATGACTTTTTTAAAGTTCCTGAACAATTTGTTCAAGATCTAGGTCTTAGTTATGTTTTTCCAAATAATAATCTAGTGATGAGTTTTGATGTTAAAAACATTTTTGATAAACCTGTTTATGACAATCTATCCGTACAAAAACCTGGAAGAGCTTTTTACTTAAAACTTAATTATTCAATCAATAACCTTTAATCAATTATAAAATGAATTCTACTTTTTCAAAATTTAAATATTTAATTGCAATAGCATTAATTATAAGCTCTTTAAACTCATGTTCTAGTGACGATGATAATGAAGGTTCTCTAGAATCAGGTCCTAATACTGATTCTAGATGGATAACTGTAGCTGGTGCGAGAATGGGAGAAAATCCTGGAGATGGTAATGGTGGTACATTAATTTACTCAGTTAGTAAAGAAGAGGCTATAAACCCTGATGTTTCTATTGCACCTTTTGAAAATGGATTTATCGCTCCGTCTAACAGAACAGCTAGATTACAGTCTTCTGAAGACGGTAGTACTATTTTCAACATTAGCTATGCTGGTGATACAGGAGGGAATTATAGTAAATATACTGTAGGAGGAGGTCAGAATTTTACACCAACTGGCTCTGAAATAAGTATAGCACCATATGTGGGGACAGCACCTAGATGGGTGAAATTATTTGATGGAGATCAAACAGGTGCTGCGGTTTATGTATCTAACGAAAATGAATTTGATGTAAATGGAGATTATACTAGGACTGATGCTACTATAGGTGTGGTAACTTTGGACTTGCAAAATTCATTAATCAATAATTTTCAAGAACATAGTGTTGCTTTAAGTGCACAAGAAGAAGCAGCTGGTTATTATATATCTAGAATTGATATGCCTGTATTAAATGATGCTGGAGATAAATTATATATAGGCGCGCGTTTAAGTAAATTAAATCCTGCAACTGCCGAAAGTGATAGCGGTTACGCTGTTTTAGGCTCTAAAACTATAGTGCTAGATTACCCTTCATTATTAAATCCATCAGTTATAAGCTCAACTATAGGTCATGGTAATACTAATGGATATCGTAGTATAAATGCATTCTTGTATAATGGAAGCGTTTATCAAGCTAACCAAAGTGATCCAGAGGGCTCTCATATTTTAAAGATAGATTCAAATAATCAATATGATAATTCATATGATTTTAATCTAGACGATGCTCTAGGAATAAATGACGCATACATTCTAGCATGGAGACCTGCTGGAAATGGGAAAGCTGTAATAGCATACCGCCATTCTGGATCTCTAGAAGGTGCTGCAGGTGCTCAAGGTTTCTTTGCACTCGCAGATTTAAACGCAAGAACTGCACAAAAAATTGATGCTATTCCTTATCATGAAGATTTTTATTTATTCCAGTATCAAGGATTTGTAGTGGATGGTACAGATGTATATGTAACTCAGGCTCCTGTTGGTCAGAATGGAAATATTTATGTTATAGACACAGAATCAGGTGCCGTTACTAAAGGAGCTGAACTAGTAAATGTTGAAGGAAGCCATTTTATAGGTACCTTTTAATTTATAAATATTTAGTTTTTACTTACAAAAAGGCTTTTCATTAATTTGAGAAGCCTTTTTGCAGTTAAATAGGTAAAACAGTTATACTAGAGTACTTTTACATCTTATGTCTATAAAATCAGGTAGTAAATCTCAACTTTTAGGAACAGAAACTATAACCAGTCTATTAATTAAGCAGGCAGTTCCTGCGTCAATAGGTATTTTAGTAATGTCTCTTAATATACTGGTGGACAGCATATTTGTCGGTAATTGGATAAATTCTGATGCTCTCGCAGCAATAGGAGTTGTATTACCTATCTCGTTTTTTGTAGCAGCATTAGGAATGGCTATAGGTATAGGTGGATCTAGTATCATATCTAGAGCTCTCGGTGCAGACCGTATGGATAAAGCACGACGCACCTTTGGAAATATGTTATCCCTTACTGTGGTTATTACTTTATTAATGACAGTTTTTGGATTACTATTTGTAGATTCTTTAGTGCCAGCATTCGGTGGTAGAGGTGCTCTTTTTGAACCTGCTAAAGTTTATTACCAAATTGTTTTTTATGGAATACCTATTCTTGCATTGTGCATGATGGGTAATAATGTGATACGTGCAGAAGGTGCTCCTAAGCACGCTATGATCGCGATGCTTATTCCATCTATAGGTAACTTAATACTAGATTATATTTTTATTAATAGGTTAAACATGGGAATGGCTGGTGCTGCATGGGCCACTACTGTTAGTTATTTTTTATGTTTTGCATATGTATTACAGTTTTTCATATCGGGAAAAAGTGAATTGATTTGTACACTTAAAGACTTATTACCAGACTGGTTAATTCTTAAAGAAGTGGGTAGTTTAGGTTTTGTAACACTTGCTAGGCAAGCTACTTCAAGTTTTATCTTCCTAATTATGAATAATATTCTGTTCGAACTAAGTGGTGCAGATGGTGTCGCGGTATTCCGTATTATAGGTAGTATGATGGTATTTGCCTTATTTCCAGTTATGGGTGTTACACAAGGGTTTCTACCTATAGCAGGATATAACTATGGAGCAAAATTATGGGATAGAGTGCGTGAGGTTACTTATACCTCTATTAAAATATCTTGTGGGTTAGGTGTTCTAATATTTTTAGGGCTTTTCTTTTTAACCTATCAAATTGCCGATGTTTTTACAGATAACCCTAAAGTGATAGAGCAAGCATCATTTGCTATGAGACTGGTATTTCTATCAGTTCCTATTATCTCCATTCAGTTAATAGGTTCAGCTTATTATCAAGCCATAGGTAAAGCAATTCCTGCTTTACTATTGACACTTTTGAGAATGGCTATTATTCTTATTCCATTGCTATTAATTCTACCTAATTTATATGGTGAATTTGGTGTGTGGATTAGTTTTCCCATTGCAGATTTTCTCTCTACTATAATCACTGCGTGGTATTTATGGCTTGCAATGAAAAGGTTGAAAAGCACTCAAGAAGAGTAAAATAGGTTGTTAATCGGTTATTTTATACCGTTAAATAATATTTTTGTAAAATCAAATGTTATTCCATTTATTCTTCGCTTTTTTGCAGCAAAATTTAACAAATGCTCAAGTTAATACTTTGCTTTTTAATGATTTCTACAATAGGCTTTGCTCAAGTAGGATTAAATACAGATTTACCACAAGCTTCTTTAGATGTTGCCTCTACTAATCAAGGTATATTGATTCCTAGAGTAGAATTAGTAGACACTGCAGATATTGTTACCGTAGTAAACCCAGATGGAACTTCTTTAGTAAAATCAACTATGGTCTACAACACTATTACTAGAAATGATGTGGTTCCTGCTTTTTATTATTGGAATGGCGTTGATAAATGGCTTAGAATATTAGTAGCAGATGATAATGAAGATATATGGAAAGCAAATCCTACTAATAACCGTATAGAGATCGATAAATTAAGTGATGGAGTTACTGATCGTCCTAATAATAATGTTTATATCACAGATGAAAGTCAATTAATTATTGATCAAGTAACGACCAATAATGATAACGGTGGGTCTCGTAAAATACAAGTGTATAATGGAGATATAGCAAACTACTCTAATATACCTAATGGAGCGGCTTTCGGCTTCCTAGGACATAAATCACGTGGAGATATTGCGACACCATTAAGTGTACAGCCTGACGATCATGTAACGGCTTATTATTCTTTGCCTTACAATGGAACTGACTATGTTCTTTCTTCTTTCTTAATGCAAGGAGTAGATCCATCCTGGGATGGAACAAGTACTGTTATACCAGGAGATTTTAGATTCAACACAACTTCTCCAGGTATTTTAGGTGAAAAAATGAGAATTACCTATGACGGTAAGGTAGGTATAAATACTACCGCACCTATCGAGGCTCTAGAAATACATGGTAATAATGGAAATGGATGGGATGGTGATGTAGATGTGTATAGCCACGGCAGCAATATTACCTCTTTTCATATAAGAAGTTCTACTGGTACAAGAACAACCCCTAGAAGCATCGGTTTAAAAACAAATGCCAATATCTTTAATATGGAAGCTCAAGGATATGACGGTACTAATTATATTACAGCAAGTGCGATAAAATTAGGAGTTACATCAACAGCTAACACTGGTGTAGATGATATGCCTGGCAGAATAGTTTTTGCCACCACTACCGACGGTACTAGAACATTGAGTGATAGAATGATTATAGATGATAATGGGAATGTGGGAATAGGAACACTTACTGGACTTACAGAGAAGTTAGAAGTAAACGGTACTATTAAAGCTACTAACATTAATTTTACTGGTATCCCTGATTTTGCTAGTGATGCAGACGCTGCTGCAAATACATCTCTACAAGTAGGTGATATCTATAGGATAGGAAATGACCTTAAAATTAAATTATAAGAGTAAGAGACGGTTGTGGTTTCCGCTTTCGCGAAAGCGGAATAATTAAATTTTATTTAAACCCTTTCTTTACTATGCGCGCATATAATATCTTTACTTAAAAATAAGGTTTTATGTATACCAAAGAATTTGATGTAAGATGGAGCGATCTAGATGCTAATAGACACATGGCAAATAGTGCTTATCAGAATTTCATGAGTCATACACGTATGGCGTTTTTAATTGAGAACGACTTTGGTCATAGAGAAATGGCTCAATATGAAACTGGACCAGTTATTTTTAATGAAAATATATTTTATTTTAAAGAGATACATCAAGGTAAGCCTATTACAGTAAGTTGTGAGGTAACTGGTATGAGTGAAGACGGCAGTCTATTCAGCTTTGTACATAATTTTTACGATTATAAAGGTCGCAATGTAGCACGTGGTCTAATGACAGGTGCCTGGATGAATTTAAGGGAACGTAAAATCACTGCCTTGCACCCAGAATTACACGATAAAATTAAAAACTTTCCTAGATCAGCAGATTTTAAAATATTACAAAAATCAGATACGAGAGCTCATGGGCAGTTTGCTATAGATCTTAGTTAATTAATTGACTAAAGTTAATTTTTAATGCTAATAAGTGTATTTAAAGTGTTAAATATGTATTATATCTATTAATCAATTGAATAGATTTTCTTTTTTCCGTTAAAATTCGACTATTTTTATATTTATCCTATGATATCTATAAAAGATACTATTTTCTACAGTGAAGTTTTAAAGGAATTAAATTACCATTTTGGTGACTTCTATTTCTTTGAAGGCTTCGTTGTGTCAGAAATAAAAGAAGGTGTAGATTTCTCCTGGGATTATGCAAAAATTGTCATCGATGAGGTGTCACAATATTATAATACTAAGGGTAAAGAAACCGTATATCTATCTAACCGTATTAATAACTACAATGTTAAACCAGTAGATTGGCTCAAATATACAATGTACGCATTTAGATTAAAGGGGTATGGTATAGTCGTAAATTCAAGTGTAGGGCGCAAAAACGCGATATTTGAATCAATTTTTATACGCACACGTTTTAAAACCTTTGCCAGTACGTTAGAAGGTATACAGTGGGCTGCCGAAATTAATGAGATAGACGAGGTGAAGAAAAAGAAATAATTACTTTCTCTTTATTCCTGTTAAAAATACGCCTGTAAATATCAATAAGCCAGCAACGAGTTTTTGCCATGTAATCACATCTTTATCCAGTCCTACAGCTATAAGAGTCGCTAGTAAAGGTTGTAAATAAATAAACACAGCAACTACGCTGGGCTTTAATGTTCTTATAGCTATAATATTGAGCATATAGGTCCCAAACGTAGCAAAAATGACCACATAACCTATATTCAGTAAAGTTTCCGTGCTTGCGGTTGTGAATTCAAATTCTAATCCCTGAGAGATGCCGAAAGGTGTGATAATTAAAACACCAAAAAAATACAACCACTTCATAAGCGTGAAGACTTCATACTTTGCAGTTAACCTTTTGGCTATTAA
The DNA here is from genome assembly GCF_039941875.1 of Nonlabens sp. GTDB lineage: Bacteria > Bacteroidota > Bacteroidia > Flavobacteriales > Flavobacteriaceae > Nonlabens. Next base: position 330,415 of record NZ_JBDVDQ010000003.1, read on the forward strand.
AATATAGATGCCATAAGAAATGGCGTTTATCAGAACTAGTATATTGCCTAAAAATGGATCTTTTGCCTCTGCTCCTTCTCCTGTAGAAAGTAACGTTAAAAGCGCTGCGCCAGAAAAACCTATAAGAATACCTATTATACGTAGAGTATGCAGCCGTTCTTTTAAAAAAAGAGCGCTCAATACCAGCACAATTATAGGTGTACTCACCATTAAAACAGATGCGCTTATGGGAGACGTTAATGACAGACCCCACATAAAGGTGACCATATTAAAACCTACACCACAAAAAGCTGCTAGAGCAATAAGTGGTAATTCTTGATAAGGTATTTTTTCTTTGGACTTAGCAAATAGGGAAATACCCCAGAATATTACACAAGTAGCTACAACTCTATACCATGCAAGACCGAAAGGGCCTACATGCTCTGGAGTAACTTCCTTTGCAGCTGTAAAGTTATAAGCATAAAATAATGCTACTAAAAAGCCACAAATAATAGCAACCGTTCTTTTACTCATTTAAGATAGAGCCTCTTGCGCAGCAGCAACTACTTTCTTAGAATTTCCTATATAAGCTTGGTTATTATGTATAAGAATCGGTCTTTTTATGAACGTATAATGATCCAATAAAAGGTTTTTATAATCCTCTTCTGTTAGGTCTTTTTCATGAAGACCGCGACCTCTGTATAATTGCGCTCTTCTATTAAAAAGTGCCTCATAAGAGCCAGCTTGTTCTTTTAAAAATTCAACCTGATCTATAGTTACAGGCTCTTCTTTAGTGTTTTGTAAAGCGATGTCGTCAGTAAGTTCTAACTCACCCTTAATGCGTTGACAGGTATTACAGCTATCTAGATAAATGAATAGATTTTTCATATCGCAAAATTACGATAGCTTTTTTGATAAGGAATATCTTTAGCCTTAATATTAATTATTATGCTGGTTTCGCTTTCGCGAAAGCGGAATAAAATCAACCATAATTAAAATACAAAATCATATGAATCACTTATTTGAACATAATTTGACCACTAGGAATATGTTTATTAGCCTCTTAGACCAGCTTACCATAGATGAATTAAATCTGATTCCAGAAGGTTTTAGAAACAATATCATCTGGAATATTGTACACAGCATCACAGCGCAACAAGGTCTGGTTTATGGACTTTCAGGTTTAGAAAAATCTGTGTCTAAAGAACTGGCAGATAAATACGGTAACGGGACAACACCAGATGGTGAGGTGAGTAAGGAGCAGGTAGAAGAGTACAAGGTCATGCTAGTAGATCTTATTGAAAAAACTAAAAAAGACTATGAAAATGGTGTTTTTAAAGAGTTTAAGGAATACACCACCGGGACTGGTTATAAAATGCGCAATGTAGAAGAGGCGTTGAGCATGAATAATATTCATGAAGGTATACATCTAGGTTATGCTCTTGCTATTAGAAAAGCGATTAAGAGTAATTAAATAAATTTTAAAAGGTAAGCCGTTTTTAAAACTAGCTTTTACCTTTATACCATAGAAAAAAAAGGATATGAAATTTAATACCAAAACCATTCACGGCGGTCAGGAGAATATAGATCCAGCCTATAATTCTGTAATGCCACCTATTTATCAAACCACTACTTTTAAACAAAGTACGCCTCATGGACATAAAGGTTTTGAATACTCACGTAGTGGTAACCCTACTCGAGATGCTTTAGAAAAGTCTATGGCTAGTTTAGAGAATGGTGCTTATGGTATTGCTTTCGGTTCTGGTCTTGCTGCTATTGATGCGGTGCTTAAATTATTAAAATCTGGTGATGAGGTGATTTCTACCAGCGATTTATATGGTGGCTCTTATCGATTATTTACACAGATTTTTCAAGATTTCGGTATCAAATTTCATTTTGTGGGAATGGAGAACGCTGCCGACATTGAGAAGCATATCAATGAAAACACAAAACTTATTTGGGTAGAAACGCCTACTAACCCTATGATGAATATTATAGATATAGAAGCCGTTTCAAGAATATCTAAAAAAGATCAATTACTCCTAGCAGTAGATAACACATTTGCAACACCATATTTACAGCAGCCATTAGATTTAGGTGCAGATATTATTATGCATAGCGCTACTAAATATTTAGGTGGTCATAGCGATGTTGTTATGGGTTCTCTAGTTGTAAATGATGTAACGCTGGCTAAGAGATTGTACTTTATACAGAATGCAAGTGGCGCTGTCCCAGGACCACAAGATTGTTTTTTAGTATTGCGAGGTATAAAAACACTTCATGTACGTATGCAACGTCATTGTGAAAATGGTAAGGCTGTTGCGCAGGCTTTAAAATCAAATCCTAATGTAGATAAAGTTTACTGGCCAGGTTTTGAAAATCATCCCAATCATGAAATTGCTAAAAAGCAAATGAAAGATTACGGTGGCATGGTTTCCTTTAGTACAAAAGCTGGTACACTAGAAAGTGCAGTAAAAGTGGTGGAAAATTTTAAAGTGTTTACACTAGGAGAATCCTTAGGTGGTGTAGAGTCTCTAGCTGGGCATCCTGCGAGTATGACACATGCTAGTATACCTAAAGAAGATCGCGAGAAAACTGGTATCGTAGATTCATTGATCCGATTAAGTGTGGGAATAGAAGATATAGATGATTTATTAGAAGATCTTAATCAGGCACTGACTTCATAAAGAATATGTCCTGTGTTAATGGCCCTGTTCTTAGGTGTAATGTATTTGCTTTTTTAATAAATAAGGTTTGATGTTTTCTCGCTTTCGCGAAAGCAGAACACCTCTTAAAAGATGTCTCATAATTTATGATTTGCACGTATTAAATCGTTTAAGAATAATGCATCTTTGTTTTATAATTAAACGCAAAATTGACAACAAAAAAAATAATCATAGGTCGCACAGACCGTGCAGATTTCCCTAAATTACAGATAGAAGGGATTGATATCAAAATTGATACAGGTGCATATACCAGTAGTATTCACTGTAAGGATATAGAAGAAATAAATGGTGTTTTACATGCCACTCTTCTAGATGTGGAGCATGAACTATATCATGGTAAGCGATTAAGTTTTGAAGAATATAAAGTTACTAGTGTACGCAGTAGCAATGGTAGTGTCGATATGAGATATGAAGTTCAGGGAAATATCAGACTTTTTAAGAAACTCTATAAAATTTCTTTAACTTTAAGCAATCGTGAAGAAATGAGGTATCCAGTTTTAATAGGCCGTAAATTTCTTTCCCCTAGATTTATAGTAGATCCTGAGTTGCAGGATGTTTCATATTTACAATCACAACATGAAGATTAATATATTATCTCGTAGTACCAGTCTCTACAGTACCAAAAGACTGATAGAAGAAGCTAGAAAAGCTGGACATATCGCAAAAGCAATAAATGTACTCCATTGTGATATTAAACTAGAAAAACAAAAACCTACGGTATATTATTATGGGGAACGTCTCGTTACACCAGATGCTATCATACCTCGTGTAGGTGCTAGTATTACTTTTTATGGTACGGCTATCGTAAGGCAATTTGAGATGATGGGTTGTTTCACGACGGTAAGCTCCATGGCACTGGTAAGAAGTAGGGATAAATTACAAAGCCTGCAATTACTTTCTAGAAGTGGTGTGGATATGCCTAAGACGGTATTTACCAACTTTGGCGAGCATACTGATGATATTTGTAAACGTGTAGATGGACCACCGGTAGTTATAAAGGTTCTAGAAGGGACACAAGGTATAGGGGTGAATCTAGCAGAAACTATTGAAGCGGCAGATGCTATTATTGACGCCAATAATGAATTAAAAACTCGTGTAATTATTCAAGAGTTTATTAAAGAAGCTGGCGGAGCAGACTTGCGTGCTTTTGTAGTCGGTGATAAGGTAGTAGGAGCTATGAAGAGACAAGCACAAGAGGGCGAATTTAGATCTAACCTACATCGTGGTGGTACCGCAAAGAGCATTACGTTATCAAAACTAGAAGAAGAAACAGCTATAAATGCTGCAAAATCTCTAGGCCTAGGAGTTTGTGGTGTAGATTTATTACAAAGTAGTCGCGGACCTTTAGTGCTAGAGGTGAATAGTTCTCCTGGACTAGAAGGTATAGAAAAGGCTACCAATAAGAACATCGCAGGTGAAATTATTAAATATATAGAGAAAGGTGTAAATGCTTAAAGAAATTAAGATTTTTGATACGGTTATTGAGCCAGGTAAAAGTTACAAGCTCAATTTTAATATGGCAAAACTTTATACGTCTACTAGTATAGAGGTGCCTGTTATTATTAACCGTAGTAAAAAAGCTGGTCCTGTAGTGCTCATTACTGGTGGTATACATGGTGATGAGATCAACGGTATCGAGGTGGTGCGCCAGATGATTTCTAAGAAAATCAATAAGCCAGCAATAGGTACCATAATCGCGATACCAGTTTTAAATGTTTTTGGCTTTTTAAATAATCAAAGAGAATTTCCAGATGGTAGAGATTTAAATAGGGTTTTTCCAGGAGCTAAATCTGGTGCACTAGCTAGTAGGTTTGCTCATCAGATTACAAAAGGGATATTACCGCTCGTAGATTTAGTAATGGATTTTCACACTGGTGGAGCACAGCGTTTTAATGCGCCTCATTTGCGAGTGTCTCAGTTAGAGGTAGAATCTTGGGATCTAGCAAAGGTATTTAATGCGCCATTCTTGATGCATGCTAGCAATATTAAAAAGACGTTTAGAGCGACATGCTCTGGTCTAGATAAGAAATACTTGCTTTTTGAAGGAGGTATGTCTAGCCATAGTGATAAAAAAATAGTTTCTACAGCTGTAAATGGAGCAATTAGGGTTTTAGATTATTTAAAGATGTTAGACCCAAGTATTGAAGTTCCAGTGGTAGATAAAGAATCTGTTATTATTACTGACTCTAAATGGATAAGGGCAAAATATTCTGGTCTACTGCACCCCAAGGTAGAGTGTGGTAAAAAAGTAGAAAAGGATGAGTTTATTGCTGTTATCACAGATCCATATGGAGAATTAAGATACAAAGTAAAAGCGCCTCATGCTGGTTATGTAATTAATGTAAATTATAGTCCACTTGTATATCAAGGAGATGCAATTTTTCATATCTCTAAAGATGAAGAGTAAAAAAGAACTTAGAAAAAGGTACTCTCAACTAAGGCGAGCACTTAGTTCAGATCAGGTAGAAGAGTATAGTTTACAAATAGCAAATCAAGCACTAAAGCTTGATATCTGGCAATATTCTAATTATCATATTTTTCTTCCCATAGAACGTCATAAAGAGGTAAATACAGAATACTTGTTGCACATACTTCAAGGGAAAGATAAAAACATAGTGATTTCTAAATCAAATTTTGATGATTTCTCAATGTCCCATTACCTGTTAACAGACCAAACCAAGATTGTAAATAATGAATATGGAATTCCAGAACCAGATGAAAATGGAATACCTATTAATGAGCAGCAATTAGATGTTGTATTCATTCCATTATTAGCAGTAGACAAATTTGGTAATAGGGTAGGCTATGGAAAAGGGTTTTATGACAGGTTTTTAAGGAAATGTAAGACAAATGCTGTTAAAATAGGTCTATCTTTCTTTGAACCTTTGGATAACGAAATAGATGTAAATAGCAACGATATCAAGTTAGATTACGTTTTAACAGGTCAAAATGCATTTAAAATAGTTGAAAGTCATATTTGATTGATTAAAGTCAAATAAATTAAATACAAAATGTTAACATTTATTTATTATTTTCACAAATGTTACCATTTTAGTCTTTTACTAATTGGTGATTTTATGTTAACGTTCCCCTTAAACGATGAAAATCACTCCTGAAAAAAACTTGCAACAAAAATTGCAAGACAAAGATTACTTTTTAAAAGAAACAGCTCTTTTTACCGCCACAGGTTCTTATAGTGCAAACTTAGAAACCGGTTGTTGTTTTGTAGACGATATGGGTAGAAGTGTGTTGAGTTTACCGAGCGATTATAATGTGAATTTTCAAACTGCATTAAATTTGTTTGTCGATTTTAAATCAATATGGATACATTTTCAAAACTGTATAAAAGGATCTGAATTTGTGGAAGATCTGGAAATGATCGATCATAATGATCAGAAAATATGGATGCGCGCCACTGGTAAGCCTTTGTATGATGATGTTTCTGGTAGGGTAGTCGGTATAAGAGGTGTTTTTACTAGTATAGATCGATATATAAGACAAGGCAAGGAGCTTGCAGAAACAGCAAAAATAATAGAGATTCAAAATGAACGGCTAGTCCATTTTGCTCATATCGTATCTCATAATTTAAGAGTGCATTCTAGCAATCTTGAACTAACTTTAGAGACTTTTAACTCTCCACTGGTAGGTACGGATGAAAAAGTTTTTAAAAGCTATCTCTCAGATATATCTAATAACTTAAGTGAGACACTAGAGCATTTAAATGAAGTGGTAACTATTAATACTCATGAGAAGAGTAAGGAACCAGTGGATATAGAAAGTGTTTTTAAAAGTGTTTTAGAAGATCATAGGTCATTATTAGAAGAGATTGATGTATCTTTAAAATATGATTTTTCAAATCTTAGTCACGTTGATTATGTTCCGACATTTTTAAGCAGTATTTTTTCTAACTTATTATCTAACGCTATTAAGTATCGAGATAGTTCTAAGACATTGAAAATTAATGTAAAGACTAAAAATAAAAGGAATAATAAATTACTTATGTTTCAAGATAATGGTATCGGTATAGATCTAGATAGAAATGGAGCTAAGATTTTTAATATGTATAAAACGTTCCATGATAATGAAGATGCTCGTGGAATAGGCTTATTTTTAACAAAGAATCAAGTAGAATCGCTGGGTGGTAATATCTCAGTGGTAAGTGAAGTAGGGAAAGGCAGTTTGTTTACTGTAAAATTTTAAGATAAAATAGAATTGGTAAAGAAAGCTTGTATAATAGACGATGATAAACTGTATGTCAGTTTGATCAAAATGCTCATCAAAAAAAATGAACTCGCACAAGAGTTAGTTATTTTTGAGAACGGTAAACTGGCTCTTAAATTTTTTGAAGAACAGTTGGGTAAACAAAATCCAGAACTACCTGAAGTAGTTTTGCTAGATCTTAATATGCCTGTTATGGACGGTTGGGAGTTTCTAGATGAAATGGAAACTTATGCAGGTAAATTAAAAGAAGAAGGTTTAAAAATAAATGTAGTTAGTTCTACTATTAATCCTGTAGAAGTAGCTAAGGCAAATAGTCACGATATCGTGAATAGCTTCATTACAAAGCCTATCAACAAGCAGGCTATGATAGCAGCATTTTCTGTTTAATTAGGCTACATTTTTCTTATCGGTATCAGGAAATGCTTTTTTACTAAAAATCACTAGAAGAAGCACACCTACTGTAATGGCGCTATCAGCAACGTTGAATATAGCGTTGAAGAATTTAAAGTGCTCTCCTCCTACAAAAGGCATCCATTGTGGCCAGTCTCCTTCAAATAGCGGAAAGTATAACATATCTACTACGTGACCATATCCTAGACCTGCATAACCACCAGCTTCTGGAAATGCTGTAGCTATTGCGCCGTGATAACTACCAGAGAAGATAACACCGTAAAAAACAGAGTCTATAATATTACCAAATGCACCTGCAAAAATTAACGAAATACATAAGATTAATATCTTGTGTCCGTGCTTTTTAATACTGCTCACTAACCAGTAACCTATCCCAAAAACCGCAAAAATTCTAAAAATAACTAAGATTAACTTACCATAATCACCAGGTATCTCCATACCCCAAGCTGCACCTGCGTTTTCATAAAAAAGAAGTTTAAATTTACCCCAATCTACTATGGCCGGACTCGTACTATCCGTTAACGTGTAATTTAATTTTATATAAATTTTACTAGCTTGATCAATTATAATGATCAATAGTATAATGAGTATAGCTTTTGTTAATTTCATTTAATCTTTTTCAGAAGTGCTAAAATACTAATTAAAACTCTTGTTGAGTGTGCTTATATAACCAGATACGGTTTCTAGCTTAGCAAAATACTTGATTTGTACAGGTTTTTTAAATACATGTACCTTTCCCGATCGTGACGCACTGGTTACATCATAGTTTTTCAGGTTAGCATATATACTGGCATAAACAGATATAAATTGTAAGTCACCTTGTAGTTGATCTATTTTGCAACTGCCAGACAGTTGATTTATGTATACGCTATTATAGTTCCCACTTATTTTCAAGTCAGCACTTTGTGCGTTAATAACTAGTTTCTTATTCTTAGGTAGTACAATAGTTGCCTTATTGTCTATTACCTTGTGTGCGCTTAGTTTGTCTCCAGGAAATGAGAACGTAGGATGTATAGGATCTGTAATTATTAAGGAGTCATTTCTTATGATACTAGATAAAATCACCGCATTTTTATATTCGCCATTTTGAGATGTAATCAATTTCACATTTTTGGAATTATTAGTTTTAATCTCTAGCTCTACATATTCCTGTAGATCTATATCTATAGTACTAAAATCTGCAAGATTGTGACTGGTCTCATTTGTGGTAGGAGAGGTTGTTTGAGCATCCGTTTTCGCGAAAGCGAGAAAAACAACAAGAGTCATAAAACATGAAAACCTTTGTAAACTAGAACAAGTATAACTGTGATCCATATTTACAAAGGTTTAAATAAATGCTCGTAATGAGCTAAATAATGCAGTTATTGCATGTTTTTTGCCTCGATACTTAATGTAGCATGTGGTACCAATTCAAGACGCTTCTTGTTAATTAGTTTCCCAGTTACTCTACAAACACCATAAGATTTATTCTCGATGCGTATCAATCCGTTTTTAAGATCGCGTATAAATTTTTCTTGACGTATAGCTAGTTGAGAGCTGGTTTCTTTGCTCATTACAGCGCTACCTTCGTCAAATGCTTTAAACTGTGGCGCAGTGTCATCAGTTCCATTATTAGCATCATTCATATATGCACTCTTGATAAGTTCATACTGTTCTTGTGCTTCTTCAATTTTTGCGTTAAGCAAGTCTTTAAAGTAAGCTAGATCAGCATCGCTGTATCTTAATTTTTCATCTTCACTTGTTCCCATATCCTATAATTTTATAACCTGTATTGAGGTCACAATGTCGTCAAATTCAACAACCGTACCATTATCTACAGTTTGTATTAATGTTAAATCATCAGCAAGGGTTTCATCTTTAATATACTGTTCGTTAGATGCAACCGCTTCATCAATTTCACTATGTGATTGAATAGCTATTTTAATACGATCTGTTACCTCAAGACCAGAGTCTTTTCTTATATTTTGAATACGATTCACTAGTTCACGTGAAATCCCTTCCTTTTTAAGCTCGGGCGATATTGTTACATCAAGTGCAACGGTAATTCCAGATTGATTTGCTACTAGCCATCCTTCTATATCAGAAGATGTAATCTCTACATCTTCAAGGGTCAAGATAATTGCATTTCCATTTACTTCCACCTCTTTTTGACCAGTTTTTTCTAACAAAGCGATATCTTCTTGTTGAAAACTTTTGATTTTACCAGCTATTTGTCCCATCGCTTTACCAAAACGTGGTCCCAATGCCTTGAAATTAGGCTTAATTTCTTTAACCAATATTCCACTAGCGTCGTCTATTAATTCTATCTCTTTTACGTTTACTTCACTCTTTACAAGATCTGCAATTGCTTCTATTTGTGCTTTGTCTTTTGTGTCTAATACAGGTATCATAATACGCTGTAAAGGTTGACGTACTTTGATGCTTTCTTTTTTACGTAATGATAAAGTAAGACTAGATATCACTTGTGCTTTGTGCATTTTTTCTTCTAGAGCTGCATCTATTAGAGACTCATCTGCTTTAGGGAATAATGCAAGGTGCACACTTTCACTTGCGTCGCTTTCACAAACACTAGTTAAATCGCGGTATAATTGATCCATAAAGAATGGAGCAATAGGTGCGCCTAATTGTGCAACCGTTTTAAGACAAGTATAAAGCGTCTGGTAGGCGGCAATTTTATCTTGTTCATAAGTTCCTTTCCAGAAACGTCTTCTACATAAACGTACGTACCAGTTACTTAAGTTCTCCGTCACAAAAGTGGTGATGGCTCTAGCAGCCTTTGTAGGTTCATAATCTTCATAGAATGCTGTGGTATCTTTTATCAAAGTATTTAACTCAGATAAAACCCAACGGTCTATTTCTGGACGTTCTTCTAATGAGATGTTAGCTTCACTATAAGTAAATCCATCTACGTTAGCATACAGACTAAAGAAAGAGTACGTGTTATAAAGTGTGCCGAAAAACTTACGTTGCACTTCTGTGATACCGTCCAGGTCAAATTTAAGATTGTCCCATGGGTTTGCATTACTCACCATATACCAGCGAGTAGCATCTGCTCCATATTTACCTAGAGTTTCAAAAGGATCTGCTGCGTTACCTAGACGTTTAGACATTTTCTGTCCGTTTTTATCTAGTACGAGTCCGTTAGAAACTACATTTTTATAAGCTACATCATCGCTTATCATGGTAGCGATAGCGTGTAGTGTGTAGAACCATCCACGAGTTTGATCCACACCTTCGGCAATGAAGTCTGCTTTTCTCAGTTGGTTTTCTACTTGTTCTTTATTTTCAAAAGGATAGTGCCATTGAGAATAAGGCATAGATCCAGAGTCGAACCATACATCAATAAGGTCTGATTCACGTGTTAGTTTCTCTCCATTCTTACCTACTAGATAAATGTCATCTACTACGTTTTTATGAAGATCTACAAGATTGTAATTCTCTTCACTCATATCGCCAGTTTTAAAACCAGCAAAAGGATTAGAAGTCATGAATCCAGCTGCAACAGATTTCTCTATTTCTGCTGTAAGTTCTTCTATAGAACCTATGATCATTTCTTCAGTTCCAGTTTCATTTCTCCATATAGGCAATGGGATTCCCCAGAAACGAGAACGAGATAAATTCCAGTCGTTTGCATTTGCCAGCCAGTTACCAAATCTTCCTTCTCCAGTAGATCTAGGTTTCCAGTTGATAGATTTGTTCAGCTCGTGCATACGGTCTTTAAATTCCGTCACTTTTATGAACCAACTGTCTAATGGGTAGTACAATACAGGCTTATCAGTTCTCCAGCAATGTGGGTAACTGTGGACATATTTTTCTACTTTAAAAGCGCGGTTTTGCTCTTTTAAAGCAATCGCGATATCTACATCTACAGAGCGTTCTGGCGCTTCTCCATCTGCAAAATATTCGTTCTTCACATACTTACCACCTACCTCAGGTAATTCATCTCTAAATTTTCCTTGAAGCGTTACCAGCGGTACTGGATTCTGATTTTCATCTAGAACCAACATCGGTGGAATAGGCGGATTTGCTTGTTTAGAAACCAGCGCATCGTCTGCACCAAAGGTAGGTGCTGTGTGTACGATTCCTGTTCCATCTTCAGTAGTTACAAAGTCTCCTGCGATTACTCGATAAGCGTCTTGTGCGTTTTCATATGGTTGTGCATAAGGCAACAACTGCTCGTATCTTAAATTTACCAGATTAGTTCCTTTACAAGAACCTAATAACTGATAAGGGATTTTTTTATCTCCTAATTTGTATTCTAGTTTCGCTTTCGCGAAAGCGTCACCTTCTAAAAGCTCATACTTCTTACCAAATTGATAGCTCACTAATTTCTCAGCGAGAATCACCTGCATAGGTTCTCCAGTATATTGATTAAAAGTCTCAGCAAGAACATAATCGATTTTAGGACCAACGGTAAGCGCAGTATTAGATGGTAGCGTCCACGGCGTAGTCGTCCAAGCAAGGAAAAATACATTTCCATTGTTTTCAAATGGTAATTTTGAAGGGTCTTCTACTTTAAACTGTGCTGTAACTGTTGTGTCTGTAACATCTTGATACGTTCCAGGCTGGTTCAACTCGTGCGAACTTAATCCTGTTCCTGCAGCTGGAGAATAGGGTTGTATCGTGTATCCTTTATAAAGTAAATCTTTAGAATAGATTTCCTTTAATAACCACCATACAGACTCCATGTATTTAGATTTATAAGTAATATATGGATCTTCCATATCTACCCAATACCCCATGTCATCAGTAAGCTTGCTCCATATGTCGGTGTATTTTAATACCGCATCTTTACAGGCTTGATTATATTCTTCTACAGATATTTTAGTGCCTATGTCTTCTTTAGTAATACCTAGTGCTTTTTCAACACCTAATTCTACAGGTAGACCGTGAGTATCCCACCCAGCTTTACGATTAACTTGATAGCCTTGTTGGGTTTTAAAACGACAGAATAAATCTTTAATCGTTCTACCCATAACGTGGTGAATACCAGGTAAACCATTTGCAGATGGTGGTCCTTCAAAGAAAATAAAAGGTTCATTTCCTTCACGAGTCGTCATGGACTTGTTAAAAATGTCGTTTTCCTTCCAGAAGTTTTTGATGCGTTCATCTACTTCAGGTAGGTTCAATCCTTTGTATTCGTTGAATTTCTTACTCATTACACTGGTGTTTTAAAGCTGGCAAAAGTACGGAATTTTGCGCATTATTTTTTTGGCTTTTAGAAGCGAATTATCAGGCTTTTAAAAGCATGTTTATGTGTTGTTTTTAAAGGGAAACTAGATGCGTTGATTTATTTAATCTACCTTAATTTCTAGCACAAGTCCTTCATGACTTCTTAAGTTCATTACTTTACCATCTTCAAAGATTAAGTATTGTCCTTTGATGCCTTTCAGTTTTCCTGCGTACTCGGTAGTTTTTGCAAGATTGACACTAGTCACTTTTTCAGGGTATTGAAGTACAGGAAAATTGATTTCCCATTCTTTTTCATTATCGAGAATATATTCTTGGGCTTCTTGAGGTATGTATTGTAGTAAGCTTTCGCGAAAGCGTAACAAATCAACATCTTCTATACTGTTAGTAAGCATCTTGCGCCAGTTGGTTTTATCTGCTACGTGATCTTTAAGTGCGACTTCTGCAATACCAGCGAGGTAACGATTAGGTGTTTCAAGAATGGCAACAGCTTCATGTGCGCCTTGATCGATCCATCTGGTAGGTATTTGTGTTTTGCGAGTTACTCCTACTTTTATATTGCTGCTGTTTGCTAGGTAAACGATATGTGGTTTAAGTTGTACTTTTTTCTCGTATTCTAGATCTCTATCTTCTTCGTCTAGGTGAGCGCGACTTAATTCTGGACGCATGATCCAGTCGCCAGCTTGTGGTGATGCGGTAAAACAATCATAACAAAAACCCTGGCGCCATATCTTTTTATCAAGACTACAGTTAAGGCATTCATTACCTACATGCTTTAAAGAAATGTTTTTATCCAGCAGCTGATTCATGTGTACAAAGTTATCTGGGAAAACCAGATAGTATTGGACTGTTTCCTTCAGTTCGGTTTGCATTTTTCTTATAGTGCCGGTAAGGATCATTTTAGTAACTTTAAAAATTATCGAAGTATCTTTGAATCTGTAAAAATAAGATGATCTCTAATTAATAATGGCAAACGCACTAGTCAATTCTGTAGTATCGTGGTTTCTTAAGAAGCGCATTCATGATATGGAGCTTTTTATGAAGCATCCACAAGAATTGCAGGATAATATTTTGCAAGATCTTATTTATTATGCCCGACATACCGAGGTTGGGAAAAAATATGGTTTTGATACTATTAAATCTTATGCAGAGTTTGCAAACCGCGTACCAATGTCTGGGTATACAGAAATGCAGGATTCTATAGCTAGATCGTTAAAGGGAGAAGGTAATATTTTCTGGCCTAGTGATATTAAATGGTTTGCAAAAAGTAGTGGTACGACGAGTGCGCGTAGCAAATACATTCCTGTAAGCCAGCAATCGTTAGAAGACTGCCATTATGCAGCAACTAAGGATTTGTTGTGCATGTACCTGAATAATAATCCAGATTCTAAAATATTTAAAGGAAAAGGCTTGCGACTAGGTGGTAGCAATACACTAGATAAAAAGTCGGGAACTGTCGCTGGAGATTTGAGCAGTATTTTAATAGATAACATGCCTTTCTGGGCAGACTATAGTTCTACACCAGGTAATGATGTGGCTCTTATGGCAGACTGGGAAACTAAAATGCCTGCAATCGTACAAGAAACGATAAAAGAAGATGTGACCAGTCTTGCAGGAGTGCCTTCCTGGATGATGGTATTGCTTAATAATGTTCTCGAGACTACTGGAAAAAATAATATTCTAGAAGTATGGCCACAGATGGAGGTGTTCTTTCACGGTGGTGTGAGTTTTGATCCTTATGTAGAGCAGTTTAATAAATTATTACCAGCAGGACATATTAAGTATTACGAGACTTATAATGCGAGCGAAGGTTTCTTTGCGATCCAAGATACTAATGACAGCAAAGAGCTATTGCTTATGCTAGATTATGGAATCTTTTATGAGTTTATCTCCATGAAAACCTATGGTACGCCGCAAGAAAAGGTGATACCTATTAGCGAGGTAGAACTAGGTGAAAATTATGCTATTATCATCACGACTAATGCCGGTTTATGGCGTTATAAAATAGGTGATACGGTACGTTTTACTAGTAAAAGCCCTTATCGTATTAAAGTAAGTGGTCGTACTAAACACCATATTAATGTATTCGGTGAAGAGCTTATTATAGAAAATGCCGAAGAAGCACTCAAGAAAACCATTAAAGAAATTCCGTGTGCTATTAAAGATTATACCGTTGCGCCCATTTTTATGGAAGGTAAGGAAAAGGGAGCGCATGAATGGATGATAGAATTTGCAACGCAGCCGGATAATGTTTCCGCTTTCGCGAAAGCGTTAGACCACAATCTACAACGAGTAAATAGTGATTATGAGGCAAAACGTGCTAATGATATAACTTTAAAACAGTTGATCATACACAATGCAAAGCCAGATGTCTTTTATAAATGGTTAAAGAAAAAAGATAAATTAGGTGGGCAACATAAGATACCTAGATTAAGCAATTCTAGAGAATACATGGACCAGTTGCTCGAGATAGATAGAGGTTCTACGTCTTTATAATTAATCTTTAAAATAACTATACTTAAAATCTATAGCGAGCAAGTTATAACTCAAAACGAAACCGTATTTTTGCAAAAATTTTTTACATGAGCAAATTAGTTGTGGTAGGTACAGTAGCATTTGATGCAATTGAAACTCCGTTTGGTAAAACAGATAAGATTTTAGGTGGTGCAGCTACCTTTATAGGACTTAGTGCATCTCACTTTAATACAGAAGTAGGTCTAGTAAGTGTTGTAGGTGGTGATTTTCCTCAAGAATATTTAGACATGCTTACTAACCGCGGCATGAATGTCGAAGGTGTAGAGGTGGTGAAAGATGGGAAAACTTTTTTCTGGTCTGGTAAATACCACAATGATATGAATACTCGCGACACACTAGCAACAGAGCTTAACGTGTTAGCAGATTTTAATCCAGTTGTACCAGAATCTTTTAAAGATGCTGAGGTGGTGATGTTAGGAAACTTACATCCAGCTGTACAATTAGGTGTTATAGAACAAACTCCAGCAGCAAAATTAATCGTACTTGATACGATGAATTTCTGGATGGACAGTGCGCTAGATATGTTGCACGAGGTAATTGCTAAGGTAGATGTAATTACTATTAATGATGAAGAGGCTAGACAACTGTCTGGAGAATACTCTCTAGTTGCTGCAGCAAGAAAGATTCATGCTATGGGTCCTAAGTATGTAGTAATTAAAAAAGGAGAGCATGGAGCATTATTATTCCATAATGAAGAGATTTTCTTTGCACCAGCATTACCACTAGAAGAAGTGTTTGATCCTACTGGAGCAGGAGATACATTTGCAGGTGGATTTGCAGGATTCCTTGCAGCTAGTGGCGACTATAGTTTTGAAAATATGAAGCGTGCTATTATTTATGGATCTAACTTTGCATCCTTTGCAGTAGAGAAATTTGGTACAGAGCGTATGCAAACTATTACAAATGAAGAGATCAAAACTCGTTTAGAGCAATTTAAGGCGCTAACAAAATTTGAAATAAAAAATTAATAATTCTATCAAAAAGCCTCAAGTAATTCTTGGGGCTTTTTTTATTTTTATATCCTTATAATCCCCATCATGAGCGATCAATTAAAACACGAGTGTGGTATAGCACTTATCCGTCTTCTTAAACCATTAGAATTTTACAAGGAGAAATACGGTACTGCCTTTTATGGTATAAATAAAATGTACTTAATGATGGAGAAACAGCACAACCGTGGTCAGGATGGTGCTGGATTTGCAAGTGTAAAACTGGACTTAGATCCAGGGCAACGCTATATTTCTAGAGTACGTAGTAATGCTGCGCAACCTATTCAAGATATTTTTGCGCAAATTAATGACCGTATTAATACTGGGCTTACTGAAAATCCAGAGATTAAAGATGATGTCGCTGCACAGAAAGAACAACTTCCATATATCGGAGAGTTGTTAATGGGGCATGTGCGTTATGGAACTTTTGGAAAGAATAGTATAGAATCGGTACACCCTTTCTTAAGACAAAACAATTGGATGCACCGCAACCTGATTATGGCAGGTAACTTTAATATGACTAATGTGAACAAGCTTTTTAATAAGTTAGTGTCATTAGGACAACATCCTAAAGATATGGCAGACACGGTAACTGTCATGGAAAAAGTAGGTCATTTTCAAGATAGACAAGTAAGTAAGTTATACAAGAAATTCAAAGCTAAAGGGCTCTCTAAAAGAGAGGCTAGTCCTAAAATAGCAGAAGAGCTAGACGTTGCAAAAATCTTGCGTAAAAGTGCAAGAGACTGGGATGGTGGTTATGCTATGGGTGGACTTATGGGACATGGTGATGCATTCTTATTACGTGATCCTGCAGGAATACGACCAGCTTATTATTTTAAAAATGATGAGGTAGTAGTAGTAGCGAGTGAGCGACCTGTTATACAGACAGCCTTTAATGCACCTTTTGATGAGGTAAAAGAGCTGGACCCTGGTAAAGCAATTATCATAAAGAAAGACGGTACAGTTACTCTAGATCAGATTACAGCACCATTAGAACGCAAAGCGTGTTCTTTTGAGCGTATATACTTTTCTCGTGGTAGTGATGCAGAGATCTACAAAGAGCGTAAAATGTTAGGGAAATTGTTGTTCCCTAAGATTATGGAAAGTATTGATAACGATATTGATAACACCGTGTTCTCTTACATTCCTAACACTGCCGAAACATCATTTTACGGTATGGTAGAAGAAGGTCATGCGGTTCTTAACCAGCAAAAAAGAGATTTTATTATTGCAGGTAATGGACAGTTAACAGCAGAGCAGGTGGAAGAAACGCTATCGCGAAAGCTGAGAACTGAGAAAATAGCTATTAAAGATGCAAAGCTACGTACCTTCATAACAGAAGATTCTTCTCGTGATGATCTGGTAGCTCACGTTTATGATGTGACTTATGGTGTAGTAAAGCCAGAAGATAATCTGGTAATTATAGATGATTCTATCGTAAGAGGAACGACCTTAAAAAAGTCTATCCTTAAAATGATGGATAGATTAAACCCTAAGAAAATAGTAGTAGTATCTAGTGCGCCACAAATACGTTACCCAGATTGCTACGGTATAGATATGGCACGATTAGAAGGTCTAGTTGCTTTTAGAGCGGCGCTAGCACTACATAAAGATCGTGGTACTTACCATATTATAGAAGATATCTATAAGAAATGTAAATTACAAACAGAGTTAGAAGATGTAGATGTAGTAAATCACGTAGTAGATTTATATGCGCCATTTGAAGACCAAGAAATTTCTGATAAAATAGGAGAGTTGCTGTCTGATGAAGATATTAACGCCGAAGTGAAAGTGATTTATCAAACGGTAGAAAATCTTCATAAAGCCTGTCCTAAAAACTTAGGAGACTGGTACTTTACAGGTGACTACCCAACTGCTGGTGGTAATCGTGTGGTAAACCGTGCTTATATCAATTTCTTTGAAGGAAATGATGAGCGTGCTTATTAAGAACTAGTATTTACTGAATAAAAAAATCCCCAAATCAACTTGTTGATTTGGGGATTTTAGCTAGTTAGGATTATTTTCCTTCAGCATATCTTTTAGAAACTTCTTCCCAGTTAATTACGTTAAAGAAAGCTTCAACATAATCAGGACGTCTGTTTTGATAGTTTAAGTAATAAGCATGTTCCCATACATCAAGACCTAAAATAGGAGAGCCACCACAGCCTACACCAGGCATTAATGGGTTGTCTTGATTAGGAGTACCGCATACATCTAGTTTTCCACCTTCGTGAACACATAACCATGCCCATCCAGAACCGAATTGTCCTTTTGCAGCAGTACTAAATTTGTCTTTGAAAGATTCAAAAGAACCAAAAGAAGCATTGATAGCATCTGCAAGGTCTCCAGTAGGAAGACCACCACCATTAGGAGTCATTACTTCCCAGAATAATCTATGGTTATAAAAACCACCACCATTATTTCTTACCGCTTTATTTTCTAAGTCTAAATTTAAAAGAATGTTCTCGATAGTTTTACCTTCTAGATCAGTTCCTTCTACAGCATTGTTTAATTTAGTTGTGTATCCTTGATGATGCTTACCATGGTGTATTTCCATTGTTTTAGCATCGATATGTGGTTCTAACGCGTCTGTTGCGTAGTTTAATTTTGGTAATTCAAAAGCCATTGTATATCGTTTTTAATTTGTTAATTCTCGAGCTATAAAATTAAGTACTTAAAAGTTACTGTTAAAATAATCTACGTTATTTTATACTTAAAGTGTTCAACCTTAAAATGATGAGTAAAATAGTTAAAAGAATAAAGACTTCTTTAAGAATAATTTCAAATTGATGCTGTTTTCTATGCTTATATTTGACTATGTCCCAATCATCTACTACTTTTTATAGCGCCAGCGCAGGTTCCGGTAAGACCTTTACACTAGCTAAGGATTACCTCACACTGCTATTTAAAAATCCTTATTCAAATGGGTATCGTCGCATACTCGCCGTTACTTTTACCAATAAAGCGGTAGGCGAGATGAAAGAACGTATTCTCGATTACTTACATAAATTTACTCTAGAAGAATTAGAGGAAAGCGTTGCAGGTATCGCTAATCATATAATGACAGAGACTGGTCTAGATGAGGAGCAGTTTAAAAAGAAAGCACGTGCTATTTTTAATCAATTGCTTCACGATTATTCGGCTTTTGATATTGTGACTATAGATTCTTTTAACCATCGTATTTTAAGAACATTTGCAAAGGATATAGACCTGCCAGATAACTTTGAAGTAGAGCTAGATAGCAATAAACTTATATCTAAAGCCATTCATAACCTTATTGCGCGTGCAGGAAAAGATAAAAAGCTCACACAACTTCTGGTAGATTTTTCATTATTAAAGATAGAAGAAGGTAAGAGTTGGGATGTAGAGTATGATCTTTTAGATATTGCAAAATTAATCCTCAATGAAAATCATTACCCTTATTTAAAGCAATTAAAAGGTAAAGAGGTAGAAGATTTTTTACGCTTTCGCGAAAGCTTATACAAGAAAATCAATTCGTCTCAAAAAGACTTAACTGAAAAAGCAAAAGCTCTTGTGGCTGTTGCAGAAAGTGCCCACATTGCTCCTAAAGATTTTAAAGGTGGATCTAGAAGTATTTTTAATGTAGTGATTAAAGTATCTCAAGAAGATTTTACCGTAAAACTAGATGCAGCCTCCATAAGAGATTTAATAGCTGGTGACCTGTATCCTAAAAGTAAGGCTCAGGAAATTAAAGACGCTATTGATACCATGGCGACAGACCTTAAAGTTTTTGCAGAGTCTTATAAAGAAAACATGGGGACTGTACTTTTTTATAAAAACATAGCAAGCAGCCTCACACCATTATCATTACTTAATGAGTTGCTTCAGGAGATCGATAAAATTAAGGATACAGAACAAATAGTACCTATTTATGAATTCAATGCACTTCTTGCAGAGCAGATAAAAGATGAACCAGCCCCATTTATTTATGAAAGACTAGGTGAGCGCTACCGCCATTATTTTATAGACGAGTTTCAAGACACCAGTCGTATGCAGTGGGAAAACCTCTCGCCGCTTATAGAAAATGAACTACAGCAAGAGCGAGAGAATGAAGAGAGAGGTAGTCTTATGCTTGTGGGAGACGCAAAGCAGTCCATATATAGATTCCGTGGTGGAGATGCCGACCAGTTTTTGAGACTACTCGCTACTCCAGACCTTTTCATGTTGCCTAAAAAAGATGAAACCTTAGAGTTTAACTGGCGCAGTTTTGATGAAGTAATTAAATTTAACAATGAGTTTTTTGACACCTATGGAGATCACTTAAATAGTGATGTTTATCAGACATTATATAAAAAATATTTAGAACAAAAAACTAGAGCAAAGGAAGGTGGTTATATACAGATAGACTTTATAGATAAAGACTTTGAAGCTCCTTATGAAAACGAAGACGACTTTAAAACGCCGTATCCTTATCACGTGCATCAACAATTATTAAAAGCCCACAACAACGGTTTTGCTTTAGGTGAGATATGCGTGTTAGTCCGCGCTAATAAAGAAGGTCACGAGATTGCAAAATATCTCGTGTCTCAAGAAATGCGTGTTGTTTCTGGGGATAGCTTACTGGTTTTTGCATCGCATAAAGTCCAGCTGTTAGTTTCACTGATGAAAATGATTCAGGTCCCAGACCAGCAACAGCCACGTTTTGAGTTTTTGATAGCCTATACAAGAGTTTTTAATATTGAAGATATTCATTCTTTTGTGACATCCCATTTACAAGAGAGTTTGCTGGATTTAGGTAAAAAACTAGTAGGTGTAGAAGAAGAAGATTTAGGTTCTGCTTTCGCGAAAGCGGCATTATTTCAAGCAACAGAACACGTAGCAGAATCTCTAGGGTTATTTAAGGAACAAGATACCAGGTTGCAATCTTTTATGGAGTTCTTATTTGAATACTCCACAGGTTATGAAGTTTCACTTTCTGGGTTTATCGAGCACTGGGAATTAAAAAAAGAAAAACTGAGTGTACCAGCTGCTGCAGATGCTGATGCAGTGCAGATAATGACTATTCATAAGTCTAAAGGTTTAGAATTTCCTGTAGTAATAGTCCCGCATTGCGATAAGAAACTAGACGATGCAAGAAATCCGACTGGTTGGGTTGCTGTAGATGAAAAGGAATACGAAGGTTTTGATCAGGTTTATATCAATTTAAAAAAGGATAATGAATTTTATCCTGGTGAGGCGCCACAAGTGTATCAAAATAATCTTGCCAAAGCGCAAATGGATCAAATAAATACGCTTTATGTTGCATTTACAAGAGCTAGAGAGCAATTGTATATAAGTGGTATAGATAGTAAGACGACTAATTATTCTTCTTTATTAAAAGATTTTGTCGATAAAAAGGGGCTTGTCTTAAATGTAGAAGAAGGTTTTAAAAGTGCCCAAATAGGAGAACCGCAACGCAGGTCTGATCAAGGTAAGACAGATGTGAGCGAGATGCTGGAAGAATATAAGGTAAACCTAGACACAGATAGGTTGAGTATTTCTACTAGAAAAGGATTGCTATGGGCTAGTGGTGTGAGTGATGCTATTCAAAAAGGAAATGTGTTACACGAGTATCTTGCGCAAGTGATCACGGCTAAGGACATTGTAAAAGTGAAAGCAAAGATAGACCGTGATTTTTCTTTATCAAAAATGGAACAAGAAGAGATGAAGGTGATGATTACTGATGTGATCCATCATCCTGATCTTTTACCTTATTATAAAGAAGGATTAGAGGTGCGTAATGAACAGCCTATTTTACTTCCTAAAGGAACGCGATTAATACCAGATAGATTAGTGATTAAAAAGGAAGGTGTTGTGATTATGGATTATAAGACAGGAGCGGTTATGGATAAGCATCGAACTCAACTTAATGATTATGAGGCTTTGTTAATTTCTATGGATATGGAGGTTTTAGAAAAAATCCTGGTGTATACAGATTCTCTAGAAATAGTGAAATGGCAAGGATAAGCCTCGTTAGACTTATTATCTTTGTAAAACTTAAAAATAAATAAATATGTACGGATCAATTAAGGAACACCTACAAAAAGAGCTAGCTGATATTAAGGAAGCTGGACTATATAAAAAGGAAAGAATTATTACATCACCACAAGATGCGGTTATTACATTAGACGATGGATCTGAGGTAATAAATTTTTGTGCTAATAATTATTTAGGATTGTCTTCTCATCCAGAAGTAATACAGGCTGCAAAGGATACTTTGGATTCTCATGGTTTTGGTATGAGTTCAGTAAGGTTTATTTGTGGTACTCAAGATATTCATAAAGAGCTAGAACAAAAATTAGCAGACTTTTATGGTTGCGAGGATACAATATTGTATGCGGCATGTTTTGATGCTAATGGAGGTGTTTTTGAACCGTTGCTTACTAAAGAAGATGCGATTATTTCAGATTCTTTAAATCATGCATCTATCATAGACGGTGTGCGTTTATGTAAAGCAGGTCGCTACCGTTATGCTACTGGAAACATGGCAGATCTAGAAAAACAATTACAACAAGCAACTGAAGATGGTGCTAGATATAAACTAATAGTGACAGATGGTGTGTTTTCTATGGACGGATTATTAGCGCCTCTAGATGAAATTTGTGATCTTGCAGATAAGTACGATGCGCTAGTTATGGTAGATGAATGTCACGCTGCTGGATTCTTAGGAGATACAGGACGTGGTACTCTAGAAGCAAAAGGTGTTTTAGGTAGAGTAGATATTGTTACTGGTACTTTAGGTAAAGCATTAGGTGGAGCAATGGGTGGTTATACGTGTGCAAATAAAGAGGTGGTTGAAATCTTAAGACAGCGTTCTAGACCATACCTTTTTAGTAATTCTCTTGCACCTTCTATAGTAGGAGCATCATTAAAAGCATTAGAATTAATAGATAGAAGTACAGAGCTTATCGATAAAGTACAGTCTAATACGGCGTTTTTCAAAAAAGGAATGCAGGATTTAGGATTTGACATCGTAGATGGTGACAGTGCAATTGTTCCAGTTATGTTATACGATGCCAAGCTATCTCAACAAATGGCAGATATGCTTTTAGAAGAAGGAATTTATGTAATTGGGTTCTTTTATCCAGTTGTACCTAAAGAAAAAGCAAGGATTAGAGTGCAATTAAGTGCTGCTCATGAGCATATTCACCTAGAAAAAGCGATCTCAGCATTTGAAAAAGTTGGGAAAAAGCTAGGTGTTATCTAAAATTATCAAGTAATAAGCAATAAAAACAGCATTTTTAGACAAATTTATCAGTTTAAGTCTTGTAATAGAGGTGGAACGGTTTAATTTTGCAACGTTGATTAATAAAAACCCCAACATGAGAAATATTTACAAATTATTAGTTGCTGGAGCAATTTTACTTTCTGCCAGCATGAGTTACGCGCAAGATGAAAGCAATCGCTGGAGTATCGCAGTAGGAATTAATGCTATCGATCTTTATCCTGTAGGAGAAAAGGACGCTGGATTAGGTGACTACTTTGATGAATTCTTCAATGTGGATCATTACAACATTATGACTGTTCCTAGTCGTTTTGAAGTAGGTTACTATGTTGGTGATGGTATCGTTGCAACTGGTGCATTTTCTGTGAATTCAATAGACACAGTAGGTGATACTAAAATTGATGACCTATCTTACTACTCTTTAGGTGGTGGATTAAGATATAATCTTGCAGAACTATGGAATGGTGAAGTGTTTAGTCCGTATTTAGGTGCAGGTGGTTCTTACCAGTGGTTAGATGATGAAGGTTTTGGTACTTTCAATGGAACTTTTGGTTTTGATGTGAAGTTAATGGACAACGTTTATGCAAACGTTCAAACTTCTTACAAGCATGCTTTTGAAGATGATTTACCTAAGCACTGGCAACATACTGCTGGTCTTAAGTTTACTTGGGGTGCAGTAGATACTGACGGTGATGGTATCGTTGATTCTAAAGATGCATGTCCTACAGTAGCTGGATTAGAGAAGTTTATGGGTTGTCCAGATTCTGATAATGATGGTATAGAAGATTCTAAAGATGGTTGTCCTAATGATTTCGGTCCAGCTGAAACTAACGGATGTCCAGACAGAGATGGTGATAAAGTTCTTGATAAAGACGATAAATGTCCTGATACTCCTGGTGTTGTAGCTCTTATGGGTTGTCCAGATGCAGATGGTGACGGTGTTGCAGATGCTGATGATAAGTGTCCTAATGAAGCAGGTCCTGTTGCAAGACAAGGTTGTCCTGTAAAAGATAGGGATAATGACGGTGTTGAAGACGCTATGGATAAGTGTCCAGACGTTAAAGGTATCGCAGAATTACAAGGTTGTCCAAGACCAGTTATGCCTACTAAAGAAGTTCAAGCTCAATTAAACGAGTATGCTAAAACTATCTTGTTTGATACAGCTAAAGCTTCTATTAAAGCACAATCTGCTGCAACGTTAGCTGATATTACTGCTATCTTAAAGAAATACCCAGAAGCTAAATTTACAATTGAAGGTCATACTGATAGTGTAGGTAGTGCTAAATACAACGAAAGACTTTCTGACGATCGTGCGCTTTCTGTAAAAGAATACTTGGTAAAGAATGGAATTGATGAATTCCGTTTAAGTTCTAAAGGATATGGTGAAGCTAATCCTGTAACTAGCAACAGTACTAAAGCTGGTAGAGCTCAAAACAGACGTGTAGAGATTAACTTAGTAAAATAAGTTATTACTAACATTTCAAAATAATAGAAAGCCACTCTGAAAAGAGTGGCTTTTTTTATGCGATAAACTGAAATTTTATGTATTGAATTAGATTCTGTTTCATTGGCATTTCTAGTAGTATCTACTTGTCATTGGTTAGTTTTTATGTTGTCTTAAATTATATGTGGGTAGTTAGCTTTACCTTATACATGATTCTGTTTATAATAGGGTCTGTTAAGGTGTTTTAATCCATTATCAATAAAGCTAGCAGCAGTAGTATTATAGGGAGAAGAAGAAGAAGAAGAAGAAGAAGAAGAAGAAGAAGAAGAAGAAGAAGAAGAAGAAGAAGAAGAAGGCAGTTTTAATTCATTTACAGTAAATGAGCATAACGATGATGTCATATGAACTTGAAATGCTTTTATTAAAAATATGAGTATGATTGTTTGTTGTAAAACTTAAAAAATTAGCTGCCAGTAATTGTTGTCTTTGCGTTTATTGAACCTCAAATAAGCTTTCTCATTTAACTTATTATTGTATTATGAACATTACTGGTAAATAGTATTTATTTGTGTTAGACAGCTTTAAATTTATTATAAGAAAAAGCCCCTAGAATCAATTGATCCTAGGGGTTTTTTAAGATTACGCTTTTGCGAAAGTAGAATTTTATTAGTGTTAGTCACTAGTTAGAGATATGTTATCTAACTCGTAAGTAACATCGTTAGAACTGTCTCCACTGCCGACATATTTAAATGCAATTGCTCCAGTTCCAGTAACACAATCTAAAGATACATTGCCAGAAGTTGGCCATTCATTAAAACTATGGCTTAGAGGAGCGCTTTGATCTGCAATTATAGCATCGCTTAAAGGTTCCCAAGTTGCAGTGGTAATACCTGCAGTTGTACCATCCCAGTCAGAACTAAATAGGGCTTGCATATTTACAGAGCTGTCATAGAAGTCAAATGAACTTTGGAAAGTAATAACTTCACCTGTTTGTGCATCAAAGTCAAACAATGGAGTAATTAACCATGCTATATTACTAGCGTCTCCAGATCTGAAAGGACGTACTCTAGCACTTCTACCTAAGGAATTAGCATCAGTAAAAACTTCCCAAAAAACAGAACCAGCTTCTATGAAGTTAGTCCATCCAGTTGGCATTGCAGCAAGGCCTGTAGATTGCGCCTCAAAATCTTCGTTTAAAAGTGTGTTGGTACCTTGTGAAGCAACAGTACCGCAAGATGTTACAAGGAAATCACACCTTACAGAAGGATCAAAGTTGAAATCTTCAGTGCTGTTAACAGCAATCACGTAATTATCGTCTTCAAAATCTCTTTGTAAAATAGCAGATACAGAACCACTACCGTTAGGCAGTCTCAAAGCTTTAAAATCTGAAAATGTACTGGTTTCTAGTCTTATTGGTGCAGCTGCAAAGTCTGAGCAGGTTTGAAGAAAACGAACTCCATCAAATTGATCAGTAGCTTCAGAAGCAAAAGTTCTTCTGTTATCTATATCTTCCTGATTAAACTGTGTCTGAGGTAAAACTATCATAGTTAGTAATGGAGTGGATATAAATTCAGTTGGTCCATTAACTTCTGTAGGGGTAATGGTGAATACCTCAGAATCTCTTAAGATAACCTGGTCTTGTAATGCAGGGCTAATTTTTTCAATGTTACCATCAATTCCAGCTATTCCTAGTACAGGGACTCCATTTGAAATACCTGCAGTAAGTCCGTCTAATTTAATATAAACACGTTGTCCTAATGTGTAAGTAGTAAATAAAGGACTGTTATCAACAAGAATTTTGATTCCTGCAGTAGGGTTTTCTGTAGCATCTTGAATGATTAATTCTTCAAAATAATTTCCTGCTTCATCACTTGAGATAACATAGCCTTCTGTATACTGACTGTTATCACTTCCAAAAGTGATAGTTCCTGTGAACGATTGCTCTATTTGAGAAATTACAGCACTCATATCTATTAAATTTGCAGGTGCTTCAATATCAACAGCTGCAGTGTCTGGAATGCTGAAGTCGTCATCCTCAACACAAGAAAATGTAATTACTGATAATACAGCAATTGCAAAAAGTTTATGGAATTTTTTCATTTTATTATTTTTATATAAATTCATTTTTCTTTTAAAATCTTAAATATACGTTTAGGTAATAGGTTGTTCCGTTACCAAAGAAGTAACGTGGTGCAAATACTTCCTGAGGATTGTTCTGATCTTCTTGTACCGATCTAAAGTTAGAATTACGAGATTGTTCAAAACCACCAGTTTTGTATTCTTGATCAAATACATTGTTGATGGTAGCAAAGAATCCTACATACTTGTCATCAATTCTCCACGATTTACCACCTATGATATTCCATAACATGTAGTTGTCAAACTGCTCTTGCTTTAAAAGCTCATTAGCAACCTCGTCATCAAAATCATTAAATTCTTGTCCGTCGTAATCTAATCTAAAGTTAGCTGATCTTCTTAAGTTACTAATGTCAGCATAACCATTTGCAAAATAGTTTGCAGTTACACCTACATTCCAGTACTCAGGATCTCTGTATTCAAAACCTACTTGTAAAGCAGTTTCAGGTCCACCGGCAACGTGGTAGTCTTTTAAACTGGTTGTACCGTCACCAAATGTAAGTTGACCATCAAAGTCATCACTTGTAAGATAAAGATCAGGATTATTTGTGTAAACGTTTTGTCCTACTGCAGCAGCACCTTTTAGTTTAATAGTAGGAGTAACTTGTACTTCTAGACCTAATTCTATACCAGCATTACGTCTCTCTACGTTAGTTAACACTTCTTGTACAAAAGCACTACCGTCATCCAGTGGAAGTCCTGTAAGATCTTCTGTAAAATAAAAACCTAAGTCAGTTCCATTAGTAAACTGTGTGTAGTAACCAGTTAATCTAGCTTTTACTATAGGAGTTGTGTAAACATAACTAATATCTCCACTGTATGATTTTTGAGATTCTAACCCTACTACAGTTTCATTATTTTGTCTAGCATTGCTGAAAGAGTTTCTGATAGTTGGCGCTTGAGTTATAAATGCTGCATTTGCAGTAATAAATTTTTGTCCAGAGATTTTATAAGTCATACCACCTTTAACACCGTAGTCTGTGAAATCTAACTCCTCACTTTCACCAAAGGAAAGGTTACCTAAATAGTTACCATTTTCAAATTTTCCATCTCTTTGGTACGTAGTTCTAGAAACATTACCAGCTACAAAGAAATCTACGTTTTTAGTCTTGAATTGTGTTTGAGCAAATGCGGCAACAACTTCTGCATTAATGTCGTAGTTGTATTTATAACGATCACCTACACCTACTATTCTGTTAGGAGTACGTACGTTAGATTGTGCAGCTTGGTCTAGGTTAATATCACTTGTTTCTTCTGCAAAGAAGTCTACATCTAAGAAACCAGTACCTCCTAAAAGGTCATTAATTTGAGCATAGTTTTCACTATTTAATCTTCTGTATCTAACACCACCGTTAAAAAGGATGTTGTCAGTAAGGTCTGCAGTAAGAATACTGTTTACAGATAATTGCTTGTCATCTATACGGTCTTCTTGAATAACATATATAGAATTTCCGCCGTTTTCTCTCACGATACGGTTACCTTCATATAGCGCATCCCAGTTCAACTGTCCATCATTGATAAAAGCTTGTTGTGCCTCATATGCATATTGAAAATCGATAGCATCTTGACCATTTCTTAAGAAATAACTAGGTAAGTTTTGATAATAATCAGGATTTGGGTTTCTAGCTCCACCTATGTATGAGCTTTGACCATCAGTTTCTACAAGTCTAGTACCACCGTTATCTATACGAGTGTTTCCTATTTTACCAAATTGATAACCTACATTAGTATTCAATTTAACTTTATCATTAATCGTCCAGTAGTGGTTCAACATAAAAATAGGTTCTTCTATCTCTCTTATTCTACTGTTGCGTTGTACATTATTTTGTAAGCCCCAGAAAGGATTATACTTTGTACCTTTTAAATCTCTTATCTCTTGAGTAACTGCCGTCTGGCGGCCGCGTCTGTTAGGTGTATAAAGACCTGTAAAGTTAATAGAGTGTGCATCGTTTATTTTTTTCTCTACAGAAAGACCTAAAGAATTTGCGTCATATAAAGTACCATCTATATAACCTTCGTCTCCTGCTCTTCTAGAAGCGTTGATCGCATACGACCAGCCATTGTTAAGAAGTCCAGAACGGTGCGAGACCATAAAACGACCTCTATAACTTCTATTAGAACTTGCATAAGAAATTTGACTTCCTGCACGTTGCTGTGAAGCTCTCATGTCTATATTCTGTACACCTGCATAACCACCAAAACTTTGATCGGCAGCAGTTAATCCCATAGTAAAAGTTTGATTACGTTGTAAATCGTTAACTCCACCCCAGTTGCTCCATTGTGGTCTACCAGAAAATTGCTTATTCATCTCGATACCATTGATAAGTACCTTACCATCTTCACTGTTTAAGCCTCTAGGTCTGAAGAATGTTGCGCTAAAATCAAATGCAGCAGCTCTTAAAAATTGATCTTTAGAAGATTGTAATAATCCAGAAAAGTTGTTTGCTGCGTTCTCATCTTCGGCAAGTTCATTTTCTGTTAAAGAAATAATACCTTGAGATTGAGTAATGTCAGAATTATCTAACTGTAAATAAAGAGGGTCAATATTTACTATGTTAGTTAAGTCTATAACGACAGGAATCGTTTTTGAATAATAACTGTTAAAACTAACAAGAATTTTTTGATCTCCTACAGGAATTGCTCCGGTAACAATAAAGTAACCATTTGCATCAGTAGTAGCCTTAAAGCTAGTGCCGATTACAGAAATGTTTACGCCAGGGATAGCCTCTTCAGTTGCGTCATCTATTACACGACCTTTAAGTAATTCTTGTGCCATACCTAGACTAGATATGAGCATAAAAACACCTAGAAAAAGCTTCTTAAAATGTTGATTTGTCATTTATTAATATTAATTATACGTTATGAAATGCGGGCAAAATTACAATTTTATAATCAGTTGCGTACCTTTGGCCCGTAGTTTGTAATGAAGTTTACAATAACATAACTTAACATTCCTTAACATATCTTTAGTAAAATGTTTAAAAACCTAATAATAAGTGCTTTATGTATTTTCGCTTTCGCGGAAGCGGTAACGGCACAAAACACTGTAAAATCAAAAAAATATAAAGTTAGAACAGTAGCGTTCTACAATTTGGAGAATTTATTTGATACAGAAGACGATATAACCATCAATGATGAGGCTAGTCCTATTATGGAAATGTCTGAAGGCGTAAGAGCCGAAGTCTATAAGAAAAAACTTACTTCTATGGCGCGTGTAATTCGCAAAATAGGTGCTGAAAAATCGCAATCTGCTCCGTCAATTTTAGGAGTTTGTGAAGTAGAAAACAGAAAGGTTTTAGAAGACCTCGTAAATCATCCATTGCTTATAGAATTTGATTATGGAATTGAGCATTACGATTCTCCAGACCGTCGTGGTATCGATACAGGATTGCTTTATAAAAAGAGTGATTTTAGAGTGTTGAATAGTCAGAGTAATGAGCTAGTTATTTATGATAAAAGTTCTGGAAGACGTAGATATACTCGTGACCAATTAGTCGTTACAGGAGAATTAGATGGTGATAAAATGAGTATTATCGTTAATCACTGGCCATCACGTAGTGGTGGAGAACAAAAAAGTCGCGCGTCTCGTGTGGCAGCAGCAGCTTTAAATCAAAAAGCAATAGACTCTTTACATAGTATAGACGCGATGTCTAAGGTTTTTGTAATGGGAGATTTAAATGATGATCCTACTAATAAGAGCGTTTTAGTAACTCTTAATGCGCAAAAGGATAGAGAAGATGTAAAACCACAAATGATATATAATCCATATATACAGATGTTAAAGGATGGTTTTAATACACTAGCATACCGTGATTCTGGAAATATTTTTGACCAGATCATGTTTACTTACCCATTGCTTAACGAAGCAAATCAAGGTGGCTACCGTTATTACCAGGCTAATATCTATAACCCAAGTTTTATGACTAATAAAACAGGTAGGTATAAGGGATATCCTATGCGTAGTTTTTCTGACGGTACATTTACAGGTGGTTTCAGTGATCACTTTCCAGTATTTGTGTACTTAGTAAAAGAAATTAAGGACAGCGATAAAGCACAAGAAAAATAATAAGATACCTATACTCTGGTATTACGATATTAAAAAAGCGCCTCTATTGAGGTGCTTTTTTAGTTTAAAAATGATAAAAAGCATCTTCTATATGCTCTAGTTTTGTTCCTGCTTTATTTTTAATAATGGCAACTATGTCAAAGCGTACCTCTACATCCTCATCTATTAGATTTTCTACAAAATGATTTGCCGTAGCAACCAGTCTTTGAATTTGTCCAGGTTTTAAAAAATCCTGTGGATCGCCAAAATCAGGAGTAGACCTCGTCTTAACCTCTACCACAACTATTACATCTTTTTTGCGGGCTATAATATCGATCTCACCCTTTAGATAGGTGTAGTTTCTTACCAGAATATCATATCCGTTTTTAATCAAATGTGTGGCAGCAAGTTCTTCACCTTCATTACCTAATTCATTATGCTCTGCCATGATTATTGATTAAATTTAATAGACTCAGGTGTAATACTTATAGTCATTTCTTCACCTAAAATTAAAGAGCGATTATCTGTAATATGTCCAGCAGGAAAATTAAAAATAACAGGAAAATCATAACTCTCTGTAAGGGATAGAATAATCTCTTGGGCATTTTTACCAAAAGGGATTTCATGATCATTCATATCTGTCATACCGCCTACTAGTAACGCCTTTATGTTTTTAAGTTTGCTTGCTCGTTTTAAGGAATACATCATACGTTCTATATGGTAAAGGTATTCATCTATATCCTCGATAAATAAAATATGACCGTCCGTTTCTGGAAAGGTGTCGCTACCTAGCATACTGTATAAAATAGAAAGATTTCCACCTGTGACAGGAGCTTTTATCACCTGATTAGGTAAGTGAAATGAATTTTCGATGGTTATAGTTTGGCTTTCGCCGAAGAGAGCTTTCCTCAGGCTTTCTATACTAGAATCTGGTTTTTTAGATAGTTCTAGCGGCATGAAACTATGCAAACTGGCAAAACCTTGAGATTGTAATTTCCCATGAAGCAGTGTCACGTCAGAGTAACCTATGATGACAGTAGATTTTACTTTCATACTGTCAGAAAAATCAATCGCATCTATTAATTGTACCGTTCCATAACCTCCACGTGCTATCCATACGGCATCTACATCGGTATTGTTTATGCTGTCTTGTAAATCGGCCAGGCGTTCTTCTTTTGTGCCACCTAATTGGTGCTCTATTTTTCCTATCGTATTTCCATAACTTACCCTAAGTCCCCATGATTCTAATAGGTCTTTAACAGGTGCTAGTTGGCTTTTTTCGGCACTTCTAGCAGTGCAAAGGATTTTGACGTGGTCGCCTTCTTTAAGTTTGGGAATAGAGTGGTAGTTCAATTTTTCAAGAGATTTGGTTTAAAAATACGGTAATCGATTAAATATGTTTGCGGTTTGTTGGAATTCCGCTTTCGCGAAAGCGAGATCAACACCAATTTATAGAATACTAAAAGCATCTTTTAAAAGCGTGCAATGTCGTAAATTTGCAGCTTTCAAAAGAATTTCATGAGCGATCAAAAACGTTTTACGATTACGGCAGCATTGCCTTATACTAATGGACCAGTACACATAGGTCACCTAGCTGGTGTATATGTCCCAGCAGATATTTATGCACGTTACCAGCGTATGAAGGGTAGCGATGTAGCATTTATTTGTGGTAGTGATGAGCACGGTGTACCTATTACCATTAAGGCAAAGAAAGAAGGGATTACACCTCAAGAATTGGTAAATCGTTACCACAAGATCATAGGAGATTCTTTTAAGGAATTCGGTATTTCTTTTGATAATTATAGCCGTACCAGTGCGCCAGTACATCATGAAACGGCTAGTGCATTTTTTACCAAATTATATAATGACGGTAAATTTATTGAGCAAGTAACAGAACAATTATATGATCCAGAAGCAGACCAGTTTCTAGCAGATCGTTTTGTAGTAGGTACTTGTCCTAAATGTGGTAATACAGAATCTTATGGAGATCAATGTGAGAAATGTGGTACTTCTCATAACGGTACAGATTTAATAGATCCTAAAAGTGCCATAACCGGAAATACGCCAGAGTTAAAAGAGACTAAACACTGGTTTTTACCACTAGATGAATACAGTGACTGGTTAAATGAATGGATCGTAGAGGGACATTCTAAGGACTGGAAAGCAAATGTATTAGGTCAGGTTAAAAGTTGGATTACAGACGGGCTGCACCCACGTGCGGTGACTCGTGATCTGGATTGGGGTATCCCAGTGCCAGTAAATGGAGCAGATGGAAAGGTACTTTATGTATGGTTCGACGCACCGATAGGATATATCTCTGCAACTAAAGAATGGGCAGCTAGAGAAGGTAAGAATTGGGAAGATTATTGGAAGAATGAAGATACTTCTCTACTTCATTTTATAGGTAAGGATAACATCGTTTTTCACTGTATTATTTTTCCTGCGATGTTAAAAGCGCACAGCGATTTTATATTGCCAGAAAATGTTCCGGCAAACGAATTCCTAAATCTAGAAGACGATAAGATTTCTACTTCTAGAAACTGGGCAGTATGGTTGCATGAATACCTAGAAGACTTCCCTGGGCAACAAGATGTATTGCGTTATGTGTTAACGGCCAATGCGCCAGAAACAAAGGATAATAATTTTACTTGGAAAGATTTTCAAGCGAGAAATAATAATGAGCTGGTAGCTAACTTAGGAAACTTTGTAAACCGTGTTATTGTACTGACTAATAAGTATTACGACGGTATAGTTCCAGAAACGGCAAATCTTACAGAACGCGATCAAAAGGTTTTAGATCAGATTAAGACATTCCCTAAGTCTATAGGTGATAGTCTAGATCGTTACCGTTTTAGAGAGGCTTTGCAAGAATTTATGAACTTATCTAGTATAGGTAATAAGTACATTGCCGAAGAAGGTCTTGAGCCATGGAAATTGGTAAAAACAAATCCAGAACAGGTGAAAAACATCATGTATGTATGTATACAGATAACAACGGCACTTGCTATATTAAGTGAGCCGTTTTTACCACATACATCTGAAAAATTAAAAAATATTCTTGATTATAAAAGCGCATGCGATGCGCAGTCTGCGGCTCTTAATTCATGGAATGAATTAATTGCGCTGCCATCAGGACATAAAATCAACAAATCAGAATTGCTTTTTTCTAAAATTGAAGACGAGCAAATACAGGCACAATTGGATAAACTAGAAGCTACAAAAACTGCAAATGCTGCAGAAAAATTAACTCTCATGCCACAAAAAGACGAAACTAATTACGACGACTTCATGAAAATGGACCTGCGAGTAGGAGAAATTCTTACTGCAGAAAAAATGCCTAAAGCAGACAAGCTTATGGTCATGACAGTAGATACAGGAATCGATAAAAGAACCATCGTTTCTGGAATCGCACAACATTATACTGCCGAAGAATTAGTAGGTCGCAAAGTAACAGTTTTAGTAAACCTTGCACCTAGAAAACTAAGAGGTGTAGAATCTCAAGGAATGATTTTACTAGCCGAAGATCCTGATGGAAAATTAGTATTTGTAAATCCAGATGACGCAAGTGTGAATGGTGCTGTGATTGCTTAAAAAGCTATATTACTCAAAGAGCAGAATTAATTCTGCTCTTTGTAAAAGTAAATTGAATATTAAAAATGAAAAATCTTCAATTAGGCGACATATTTGAAATTAAAACGCAACGTGGTTGGGCTTATTTTCAAGTGTGTCATTTTGATAAGCTAGAAGGTGATTTAATAAAGATTTTTAATCATGTATACGATAATTCTCAAACTGATTTTCAAAAAATAATATCGGTTAATGACACGTATTATTATAGATCCCTTTTAAAACCAGCATATAGAAGAAAATTAGTTGATCTAGTAGGGTATGAAGATTTACCTAAGGGATTTGAATTACCTCGTTATTCTAGAAGTAAGCATTTAGTACGAGGTGAGTTTTTAGGTTGGTTTATTATTGATCATGTCGCAAATACACAAATACTGATACAAGAGCTTAGTGAGGATCAAAAGAAATATTCTAGTGACGGTATTGTTAATGATACTTTTCTAATAGGAAGACTAGACTCAAAATGGTCTTTGAGTGCATGGATTTGATTATTTTTTAGTTCATGAAAGTAAATTATAAAAAGTACTATTTTTATAGAGATTTAGCTTTTTTAAATAATTTAGATAAAAACTTCTTTACTAGCCGAAGACCCAGATGGAAAACTAGTATTTGTAAATCCAGATGATGCGAGTGCGAATGGTGCGGTGATTGCTTAAAAGCTATATTACTCAAAGAGCAGATTAATTCTGTCCCTTTTTTTATGGTTCAAAATTATAGGAAATCTAATACTATAAGAATAATTTCTACATATCATTAATCTTCATATATTTAGCCTAACCAAACCTACCACCCAATGAAAACAGTCATTCAACTATTGTTAGCTTTTGTCATTTTAACTAGTTTTATAAAACCAGATCGCAGTACTGCAGATGGTTTTAAAATAGACGAGAACTATAAAGTACAAGGGACTTTTTCAGGAAATACTCAAGGTGAGGACAGCTTTCATTTTATAATAGCTAAAAATAAAAAAGAGAAAAACTACGATATCTTACCTTTTCAGTTTAAAAATGAAGAGATTGTAAAAATGGAACCTATCACTTTTAAAGAGCAGCCTAATGTGTTGTCATTTCACAATAATGGAGATCAGCTATCTGTAATTACATCTTATAAGGATGGTAAATCAAGAAAGTTTCAAGTGGTAGATGTTAATCTTAAAGATTATACTGTTAAAAAATCTGAGGCTCTGGATGGCGAGAATTATAAAACCACAGTTAGAGAAAAAGATCAAAATTTTCTGGTCTTTTCAGATAAAGAGTCGCTTAAAATAGTGGCTGTTAAAAATGCTAGCGATGTAAAAGATATCACTATAGAAGCTACGGCTGCAAATAAAGAATTTTTAAAAATGCTTTCTAAAAATAATCTTGATGCTATAAGTAGTCAAGATTTTGTGGAAAATGGTTCCATAAACGATTTTAGAATCTATAGTGATCAAGGCACGATTACCATTACACAAGAAGATACTAAAGAAGGTACTACAAATGTGGCGCAAATAGACACGAGTGATTCTTCAAATACAGAATTAAAGGTGACTAACTTTAAAAGTAATGACAGTGGAGAAGGTAAATTGAAGAAGAGTACTTCTTACGTTTCAGATAATAAGTTGTTCCAGATGAATCTTAAAAAAGATGCTGCTACTCTAGATGTTCACAATCTAGATGATAAGAGTAACAAGCAACTTAATCTATTGAGTGGTGATGTGGTAAGTGCAGCTTCTAGTAAAACAGCTGCAAATAGCTTTCTTAAAAACGCTACCAAAGGTAAGAACCAACCTACCGTTACGGTTAATGAGGCGCAAGATGGAGCCTTAAAACTGAGGATAGATTATGTAAATAAGAAGTTATATAATTACAATTATAACTGGTGGTGGCACCATCACTGGATGATGCAAAACCAAATGTGGATGATGCAACAACAGCAACAACAGATGATGTTGCAAAACAGCCTACCACGTTTTGGACCAGATGTGTCTGACGCCTACCCTATTTATACGGTAAAAGAAAAGGAAGATTCATTTTTTGAGATAGGCCTTAATACTAATGGATCTATCATACCGGCTAGCGATGTAACGACTATTCATAAAAACATTGATAAGAAATCTTACATCGACGATATAGATAATAACAAGAAGTTGAAACACTCGTCTACCGTTTTTACTAAAACTACATTTAGATACATTTCTTACAACAAGAAAACAAAAAGCTTCCTCATAAATAGTAAGTCATTGAAATAAAATAGATTAAAATAATTTTTGAACAAGGGTTAAAATTATTTTTGATTTTGATTTTGGTTTTGAATTTCAGTCGTACTTTTGCCGCCTGTCTCAAGGGGTGCTACTGGAAACAAAGGCTGAGATAATACCCAAGGAACCTGGGCGAGTAATGTCGCTAAGGGAATAGATTTAGATTAGTTTTGATGTGTGTTGTTATATCGCTTTCGCGAAAGCGTGCATCTCAATTATTTATTTCAAGAGAATCCTTCAAACATTTAATTTTAATTCAAACCGAATAAATGCCCCTTTTATTTGAACTTAAACAAAGTTCATATGAAACATTTATCTCGCGTTGTAATTGCTATGGCATTAACTGTAACAGGCCTAGCAACAGCGCAAAATTCACAAGAACAAGATTCTACTAAAGCAAAAAAGCTGGATGAGGTACTGGTAAAAGCAGTGCGTGTAGATGCAAAATCACCTATTACACACAGCAATTTATCAAAGGAAGAGATCGCAAAACGTAATATAGGACAGGATTTGCCGCTGTTGCTTAATTTTTTACCATCTGTAGTAACTAGCTCTGACGCTGGTGCTGGTATAGGTTATACGGCTTTAAGAGTGCGTGGTGTGAGCTCACAATCTACTAACGTGACTATTAACGGTATTCCATATACTGATGCAGAATCACTGGGTGCGTTCTGGGTAAATCTAGGTGACTTTTCTTCTTCTATAGAAAATCTACAGGTGCAACGTGGTGTCGGTACGAGTACAAATGGTAGTGGAGCATTCGGTGCGAGTATAAATATCTTAACTGATGCTGCTTCTCAAGAAGCGAGCGGTGAGATTTCTAACTCTTTCGGTAGTTTTAATAGTAGAAAACATACGGTAAAATTCTCTACTGGATTGATGAATGAGCATTTTGAAATCGCAGGTAGATTATCAAATATCGCGTCTGACGGTTATGTAGATCGCGCCTCTACAGATTTAAAATCTTATTTCTTACAAGGTACTTATGTGGACGATAACACGCTTATTAAAGCAATCACCTTTGGTGGTAGTGAGGTAACCTACCAGTCATGGAATGGTATTGACGAAGATATGCTAAGAGATGATAGAACGTATAATACTGCTGGAGAATATGAAGATGAAAATGGAAATGTGCAATTCTATGATAATGAAGTAGATGATTATAAGCAAGATCACTATCAATTGCACTGGAACCAGCGTTTTAACAATAACTGGTCTACTAACATAGGTTTAAACTATACCTATGGTCGTGGTTTCTTTGAGCAATTTAAAGAAGATGAAGATTTTGCTACTTATGGACTGGACCCACTAGTAGTAGATGGACAGCCACTTGAAGAAACAGATTTAATACGTCGTAGATGGTTGGATAATGATTTTTATGTGCTTAACGCAAGTGTAAATTATAAGAATAATGAGATAGATGTAACCTCTGGAATATCTGCTAGTCATTATGATGGAGATCACTTCGGTGAAGTTATTTGGGCGCGTTTTGCTAGTCAGAGTAACATTAGAGATCGTTATTATGACGGTAATGCTTTAAAAAATGATCTGTCTGTGTTTTCAAAAGCTACCTATAAATTAAACGATCGTTTTCAATTGTATGGTGATGTGCAGGTGCGAAATGTAAATTATAAAACATCTGGGATAAATTCTGATTTAAGTGAATTTCTAGTAGATGAGAACTTTACTTTCTTTAACCCTAAAGCCGGTGTTACTTATAAGTATGACGACACTAATGATTTGTACTTTTCTTATGCTAGAGCAAATAGAGAGCCTAATAGAAATGATTTTGAAAGCAATCCAGATGTGAAACCAGAACAACTTAATGATTTTGAATTAGGATGGAGACATAAGAAAGGGAACTTTACTTTTAATGCAAATACATACTTCATGCTTTACAACGAGCAACTAGTTTTAAGTGGAGAACTTAATGACGTAGGTGCGCCGTTAAGAACTAATAGTGGTAAAAGTTACCGTTTAGGAATAGAGCTAGAAGCAATTATACCAGTTACTAAGCAACTTACTCTACAGCCTAATGTAGCATTGAGCAGCAATAAGAATGATGAAACGATACGTTCTTTTGATGGAGAATTACAGAATCTAGGATCTACCGATATCGCTTTTTCACCTAGTGTGGTGGCAGCAAATGCAGTAGTGTATCAGCCGTTGAAAAACTTTCAAGTTTCTTTATTAAGTAAATTTGTAGGAGATCAATTTATGAGCAATACAGAAGCCGATGCTTCTAAGCTGGATAGCTTTTTTACCAACGACATCAATCTAGTTTACACTATAAAGCCGAAGTCTATATTTGAAACGGTAGTGTTTACTGGTTTAGTGAATAATATATTCAATGAAAAATATGAAAATAATGGGTATTACTTTACCTATGACGACGATTTTTCAAATCCAGGAACCATCTCTACGGTAGAAGGTAATGGATTCTATCCACAAGCAGGGACTAATTTCTTATTAGGCGCTACGCTTATTTTTTAAAATATAAAATCAACCAGTGCCATTAAGAATAAATAGGTATGTACATTTATTCTTAATGGCTTGGCTTGGTAAATTCTACTTTATTAATCTGCTAATTAGATATTCTAATAGTAGCACCATTTCTTTCTACTCGGTAGGCTTTTAAACCATACTGTCCGTCACCTTCTATAGGCTGGCCGGTTAGAATATTATATTTATTAATATCATCAGTACATGGGCAGGTCGCCTCTATACCGTTTATTTCGAGTGTAGAGCAACTGTTAGGCGAGTGATTAGGATCGCTTAATTCATAAGCCACATATTGCGAGTTATTAAAGTTATAGACCACCGCACCACGTAAACCTACATTAGGAACGATCACAAAATTACCTGGAAAGTTAAGGTTGCTATATTGAGGTAAATTAGTATTAAGGTCCATCTGGAATCCTATATCTACTAGAAATGGGTTGTTATTACGGCCGTCATCGCTTGTGCAAGCAAAAACGATAAGCAATAAAGCGAGTATATAAGCGTTACGTATTTTCATAAGAAATCAATTGGCTTCAAAAGTATAACGAACTGATTGATATTTATTATATTTGTTTGATAATCCCGCAGCAATGATGGGATTTTGTTATTTATAGACGCCTAGTCATGATGTAAGCAGTGAGACTAGTGGTTATATCGCTTTCGCGAAAGCGGAACACAAACAACAACATTTAAAATTGAAAAGACATGAGTAACGTATCATATTATACAGAAGAAGGACTAAAAAAATTAAAGGACGAGTTAAAGCAACTTAAAGATGTGGAGCGTCCTGCAGCATCGCAAGCAATAGCAGAGGCTCGTGATAAAGGTGATTTAAGTGAAAATGCAGAGTATGATGCTGCAAAGGAAGCGCAGGGAATGCTAGAAATGCGCATCTCTCAACTAGACGCTATAGTTAGTAATGCACGTATTATAGATGAAGAAACGCTAGATCTTTCTAAGGTTTTAATTCATAGTACGGTTAAAATTAAAAACTTAAATAATAAAATGACCATGAATTACAAGCTAGTCGCACAAAGTGAGGCAGACGTAACCAAAGGTCACATATCGGTAGAGTCTCCTATAGGTAAAGCACTATTAGGTAAAGAAGTGGGAGAAGTCGCTGAGGCTGTTGTACCAGTAGGCACGATTAAGTTAGAAATCATGGAAATTACAAGAGATTAACTATGAGCGTTTTCACAAAAATTATTACTGGAGAAATACCTAGCTATAAAGTCGCAGAGAATGAAGATTTTATCGCATTTCTAGATATAAATCCTAATGCGCCAGGACATACCTTATGTGTTCCAAAAAAAGAAGTGAATAAAATCTTTGATCTAGATAGCGAGACTTATTTTGATCTTATGGATTTTTCTAGAGAGGTAGCTCTTGCATTAAGAGAAGAGATTACTTGTGAGCGTATAGGTATGTCGGTAATAGGACTAGAAGTACCACATGTACATGTGCATTTAATACCATTACGTGATATGGAAGATATGCGTTTTAGTAACAAAGTGAGCTTAAGTAAAGAAGAAATGCAGGATATTGCAACTCGTATAAAAGCACGTTTTGATTCTTAAAATTGAAAAAAAATTGAAAACAAAAAACTCCAAGTGATTCACTTGGAGTTTTTTGTTTTAGATCATTTGTAGATTTAATTTAGTCCACGCTGTCTTATAAAAAAGTCCTTCATTAATTTTGCACAAGGTTCTTCTAGAATTCCAGATATTACTTTAGTCTTAGGGTGCAATTGTGTTCCCATAGTTTGGTAACCACGTTGTGCATCACTTGCTGCAAAAACTACAGTCCCTATTTGTGACCAGTATAAAGCACCGGCGCACATCTGGCAAGGTTCTAAGGTTACATAGAGCGTGCAATCTTTTAAATATTTACCACCTATAAAACTAGATGCCGCGGTTATGGCTTGTATCTCTGCATGAGCAGTCACGTCTGTTAGCGTTTCTGTGAGATTATGACCTTTGGCTATGATTCTATTTTGCGCTACAATAACAGCGCCTACAGGAATTTCATTACGATCAAAGGCAGCCTCAGCCTCCTGTAACGCTTTTCTCATGAAATACTCGTGATCGTATGGTTCTATCATAATCTAAAATCAAAATCAAAATCAAAATCAAAATCAAATTTAAAAATAATATTGTCAGTTTGAGTACCAATCAGAAACGATTACAAATTATCAATACTTTTATTGATTTCTATAATTTAGGCAGGGCTTTTGATGAGGTTAAAGAATATCAATTAATTCACTAACCATTATGAATTATTATTCTTTTAAAATCTCAGAGCCTTGTCATGAAGACTGGAATGAAATGTCGCCTGCTGCAAAAGGTAGATTTTGTTCTTCTTGCGCTACAACAGTCATTGATTTTACAAAAATGACACCGCAACAAATCCATGATTATATGGAATCGCAAAAAGGCAAACGTGTTTGCGGTAGATTGAAACAGCAGGAACAAGAAAAACTAATTGTTAAAATTCCAGTAACGGAATTGCAAAAACCTACTTCTCCTTACCGTGTATTTGCTTGTTCATTATTAATCATTATGGGAACTACTTTGTTGAGTTGTAATTCTAAAAATGGAAACAAACAAAAAATAGATGCTGTTGAGGTAGTGGATACTAATGCTGTAGAAAAATTAGATTCTTTGATTCAAGAAAATAATAAAGAGGTTGCTGTCTTAAAAGATTCTCTAGAAGAAGAGATTCCTGTTGTTATGGGAATGTTAGGGCCGCCACCATCACCACCTGAAGGTCCTATAGTGGCTGTAGGTAAAGTTGTTGAAGTTGTAGGTGATATCATCGAGAATAAAGAATATCATAATGAAGTTCCTTTTGCAATAGTGGATAAAGTTCCAAGATATAAAGACACACCAGAACATCTTTCTAAAGAGGAGTTTAAATCGTATTTTACAAAAAGGTTAACCCAAGAGATACGAAAGAATTTTAATACTAAAGTTATTGATTCGACATTAAAAGATCGCCATAAAATTGCAGTTCAGTTCAAAA
Organism: Nonlabens sp.; assembly: GCF_039941875.1. GTDB lineage: Bacteria > Bacteroidota > Bacteroidia > Flavobacteriales > Flavobacteriaceae > Nonlabens. The sequence goes on from NZ_JBDVDQ010000003.1 coordinate 372,705, forward strand.
TAGACACTATAGGAACAGTGGTTGATATTAAAGTTAAGGCGAGATATAAAGAATTAGAAAAAGAAACAATTCGTGTATTGAATATGTTGCCACAATTTATACCAGGTGAACATAGAGATGAAAAAACTACTGTGATTTATTTATTACCTATCATTTTTGAGAATAAGTAGAACCGATCGAATAATTTCATTTAATTTTAAAATTAAATTGTTTCAATGATATCACTCTTTAGTAATTCTTTGTTTTTTGTAGTTGTATTTATGTTATGTGCCTGTTCTTCAGTAAGAACTAATGATTTTGATCAAAAAAATGATCTCAATACAATCGCAAAAATATTAGATAGTGTTGATCAGTCTCAAGGTTATAAGCAGAACGTATTCCCTGAATTAATTGCAGATATTCCTTTTCTTTTTGTAGACAAAACACCTCGATTTAATGATGTTCCAGAAAGTATTTCAGAAAGAAATAATAAAAAATATTTTCAAGAAAAAGTAAAGGAACATTTAAAGAGTAACTTTAATAAAGATGTTACTGATCGGGACTTATTAATTAGAGATAAGGTAAAAGCTCAATTTATAATAGATGAATCAGGGGAAATCACAGAGATTCTTATAGTTGCAGAGAATTTAGCATTAGAAAAAGAATTCATTCGTGTCTTAAATATGTTGCCTAGGTTTGTTCCTGGTAAGCATAATGGTTCTAAAGTTAGAGTTCTATATGCTGTAAGAGTTGATTTGTAATCAATAGAAAAAATGTTGAAGTAGAGTCATAGTTAATATTGTTTAAAATTATTGTTAGCTCAGTTGATTTTGTTTTTCAAAATTCATTTTCGAGTTCAGATTCAAGTTGATAGGTCTTACCTTTGAAACATGGCTCAAACACTACTTTCTAAGATTAATTCTCCTGCTCATTTAAAGGAACTTCCCGAAGAGGATCTGGCTAGAGTTGCGCAAGAATTAAGAGCTTTTATTATAGATATAGTGGCTGCTAAAGAAGGACATCTAGGTGCCAGTCTAGGTGTGGTAGAGCTAACTATTGCGTTGCACTATGTATTTAATACTCCAGACGATCAACTGGTTTGGGATGTTGGGCACCAGGCTTATGGACATAAGATTTTAACTGGCCGTAGAGACGTTTTTCATACCAATAGGGATTTGGGTGGTATATCTGGTTTTCCTAAAAGGTCAGAGAGCGTTTATGATACCTTTGGGACAGGACATAGTTCTACCTCTTTAAGTGCTGCTCTAGGAATGGCTATGGCTAGTGCTTTAAAGAAAGAAGATAGAAAACACATAGCAATAGTAGGTGATGCGAGTATTGCTAGCGGTATGGCTTTTGAAGCTTTAAACCATGCTGGCGTCAGTGGAGCAGATGTACTGGTGATTCTTAATGACAACGCGATAGGAATAGACCCTAGTGTAGGTGCGCTCAAAGAATACTTAACCAAAACAAAATCTGGTAAAGAAACAGGTAGTGATAATATCTTTGAATCGCTACACTTAGATTATTCTGGACCTATAGATGGACATGATTTACCGCTGTTAATTAAAGAACTAAAAAGACAAAAAGACTTAAAAGGACCTAGACTTTTACATGTGAGAACGGTAAAAGGTAAAGGACTTAAACAAGCCGAAATAGACCAAGTGCGTTACCACGCGCCAGGGAAGTTTGATAAAATTACAGGCGAAATTACACCTAGTGATACCAGTAAATTGCCTCCTAAATTTCAAGACGTCTTCGGACTTACCATAGTAGAGCTTGCAAAGCAAAATGATCGCATTGTAGGTATTACACCAGCGATGCCTACTGGTAGTTCTATGAAAATAATGATGGAAGAATTGCCAGATCGTGCCTTTGACGTAGGTATTGCAGAGCAGCATGCGGTAACGCTAGCCGCAGGAATGGTGACTCAAGGTTTAGTACCTTTTTGTAATGTGTATTCCACCTTTTTACAGCGCGCTTATGATCAGGTGATTCATGATGTAGCATTGCAAAAACTACCAGTGGTTTTCTGTCTAGATAGAGCAGGTATAGTAGGTAAAGATGGTGCGACACATCACGGCGTTTTTGACCTGGCCTATTTAAATTGTATACCAGACATGATTATCGCAGCACCTATGGACGCTGTAGAAATGAGAAATATGATGTACACCGCTTCTCAAGGACTGGAGTTGCCTATAGCCATTAGATACCCTCGTGGTCGTGGTAAAATTGTGGACTGGCAGCAGCCTTTTACACTTATGGAAATAGGTTCTTCTAGATTGCTCAGTGAAGGAAATAAAATAGCGGTAATAAGCATAGGACCTATAGGGACTATGATTCAAGAGGTAATAAAGGAAGAGCAATTAAATAGTACTCATTTAGATATTAGGTTTTTAAAACCTATAGATACTAGGGCTTTAGAATTGATTTTTAAAAATCACGATCACATTATTACCATTGAAGACGGTACAGTAGTCGGTGGATTAGGCAGTGTTGTTGGTGATCTCGCTTTCGCGAAAGCGTACCAAGGAAAAGTCCATAAACTAGGTATTCCAGATTCATTCATGGAACACGGCCCCACTGCCGATTTGCATAAAATTGCAGGAATCGATAAAGGGACCGTGTTGAAATTGATTAAAGACCTTCTTTAATTACTCAATTATTATTTTCTCTGATTGTGTGTAACCGTTAGAGCTAAGTTTTATCAAGTAAAAACCACTTTTTAAATCGAGTTGTATGGCAGCTTCTGTATTGCTTAGGTTGATTTTATTTGCAAATACTTGTTGTCCACTTAGGTTATAGACTTCCATATTAGTATTTAAAAGATCTTCGCTAGAAATGATGTGAATGTTACCATTAGACACGGTTGGGTAGATTTTAATACCTAAATCTGTTTTATCTACTCCGCTTATACTAAGTGTGTCAAATTTTCCAGTAAACATACCTCGTCCATGAGTAGTTGCTAGTATGGTGTTATCGCTAGTTCTTAAATCTAAGTCTACTACTTTTACGTTAGTCATACCATTTATAAGCGGTTGCCATGTTGGACTAGCGCTGTTAAAATCACTACTTGCATAGATTCCCATTTCAGTACCTATAATAACCTCTCCTGGTAATAAAGGATTAGGTAAAATAGTTTTTACTGGCATATCAGGTAGGTCACCTTCTTTGGCAGTCCAGGTTGCACCAGCATCATTTGTGTACCATATATTCTCAACTCCATAATTATGCATGGTTACATAGATCTCTGACTCTGTCGCACCGAATTCTATATCAGACACACTGCCTAAAAAATTGGGTCCAGTTATACTAGTCCATATAGGGTTAGTAGTATTTGCGCCTGTAACTTTTAATAATAATGAAAACTCTGTTCCTACCATTAAAGTAGAAGAACCTAATGTATAAGGAGAGATCTTCATAGCGGTAGGTCTATTACTAGAAATAAAACTATTAGTAATAGTCGTACATACAGATGTGTTGTTTAATAACTCGCAAGTATCGATACCGTTGGTTCCATTAAAGTTTCTTGAGTTAGAGAATAGGTAATTAAGATTACGATCTAACTCTGCTACATTAATAAAATCACCATCTGCATTTGCGCCACCATCCGCACAACTTGCTGTAGCAATACAGTAGGCAAAATTATAACTAGGATAACTGACTAGTCTATGGTTGTTAAATTGGGAGGTAATTACAGCATAGTTATCGTCACTATCTATTGCTACATGAGCACCATCGCCTCCTAGAGCTTCTATAAAATCATTTGTTCCTGCGGCCGCGTTATTTATAGCTAGTGTTCCATTGTCTTGTGCACCACCGACTAGATTATCTCCATTAGAAAAATCAGAATCTATACTACCGTAGTAAAACTGAGTCACGTTATAACCATTATTTCTAGTAGATATAGAGCCGTTATTGAAAGAAGCACTATTAAGACTGGATGCCCATGAGACACCGCCATCACTACCTATAAGTGCCTGGTTAGAATCTGTAGGGTGAAAACTCAATGTATGAATGTCTGCATGTACAAACGGTGCGTTAATAGATTGTAATCCATTTGCGTTGATCCATTTTGATATTTGAGACCAAGAAGTACCTCCATCTGTAGATCTAAAACTATCTATTCCTGCCGCATAAACGATTTGATCATTAGTGGGATCTACCTCTATAACAAGGTTATAAAAAGCCTGGCCTCTAGAAAAATCGTTAGCAGATATGGAGTTATCTGCATCGTTAGGTTCATTAATTGCCGTGGTAGTTAATAAACCGTCATTACTAACATATAGATCTACAGCACTGCCTTGCTGCAGGGCTACATAAAATAAGTTAGGATTAGTTTTTGAAGCTGCGATTTCCACACGGTTACCACTCCTAATAGTGCTTTGTACAGTCCAGTTGATTCCATCGGTAGATTTATAAAAACGACCGCCACCAGCATTTGTGCCAGGTACAGAGATGGTACCCATGTAAAGACTGTTATCTGCGCCTATTTCAAAGTCATTAGGAGCGACATAAAAAGTCTGCCCGCCAAACAAATATGACATTGAGGTATTTTCAATTCTCGACCAGTTTACACCACTGTCTATACTGCGATAAAGCCCAGCGTTTTGTGCTCCTAAAACATTTACAGGATTTGAAATATTGAAGTTAGGTGATACATAATTGGTAGATCCTACACCTACATATACTTCACTAATACCATTGTTGTTTCTAACGATTATATCGTTAATAAAGAATATACCAGCTGTAAATAAATCTGCTTGTCCACTACCTAAAGTTCCTTGTCCTGCAGGTGTGATGTTCACATTACTCCATGTGGCGCCACCATCAGTAGTTTTGTACAGTCCGTTACCTACTGCAGCACCTGCAGCATATTGCTCACCAGTACCTATATAAAATGTCATAGAATCGTTAGGATCTATAGCATGTGCGCTTACGTTTAAGTTGGCAGCTAGTCCAGGCATGATGCTCCATGTAGAGGTAGGTGAAGTAATGTCATCGTTAACCCATAAACCACCGCCTACACCACCGGCAAAAACACGATTGTAATCAATACCATCACCATTATTAACACCTACATCGTTAGGGTCATAAAAAACCACTCTAGTTCTACCGCCTATGTTAGATGGTCCTCTTTCTTCCCATGCTCTACCTGCAGATCCAGGTGCGCTTTTAGTAAAATTAGTTGAAATAGTCTCTACTTCATAAGGTGTAGGAATCCCTATAGTAGGATTCATACTTAATTCCCATTCACGCTCGTTATATGCATTAGGTGGTAGAGAAAGTGCTTTGCGCTCACTTCTAGAAAGTTTTATAGTCTCTTTATAAGGGCTGTTTTCTACATATTGTTGGTGTAGATCCCTCGCTTTTTGAATAGAATTGATAGCCTCTGTTTTATTAAAATAATAATAAGAGCTAGCAGCTATAAAACATAGAAGTATACTGGTGAAAAGTATTTTTTTATTCATGGTAAAGCAATTAAAGGTTTAAAGGTAAGGTATTTATAAGTGGCTGCTTCTAGATCTTACCATTGATAATGTTGAAAAGAGCAATAGATTTACTGTCCGTTAATGAAGCTACATAACCACATACATCTAAAATGCGTTCATAATCTGTAGTACCACTTAACCTTAATCCTTTGCAAGATTTTAAAATAAGTTTATCATAAGAGTCCTCCGCATTATTGAGGCTATTTATACTAGCATTTACTGCAGCATCTAGTATGTCTTGTAAAATTTTATAACCAGCGACTTCTTTTTGAATGACCTCTTCGTTGTTATAAACCTTATCAATAGTTATGGCTAGTATGTCGTCTATTTGTGCTTTGTATGTGGATTTATCAGTAAGTGCATGTGGAAAAGTACCATTAAGTATCGCTTCTTCATTTTCCATGAATATAGAAATGCAGTCTGTAATTAAGTTGTTAATCGCTAGAGATCTTAGATAAGACAGCCTTTCTGAAGTCGTAGAGAGCTGAGTGTAAATATCTGTTCTTATCGTATCTCTTACTAGTTTAATTAATTGCTCTAGAGCGTGGTCCTCACTTATCCAGCCTAGATTGATACCGTCTTCAAAATCGATTATCGTATAACAAATATCATCTGCTGCTTCTACCAGGTAGGTAAGTGGGTGGCGGTAATGAGACTCTTCACTATCGGTATTGTTAAGAAGACCTAGCTCGTTAACTACATCATTAAAATGATCTACATCTGCCTGAAAGATGCCGTATTTTTTCTGAGAAATATGCTTAGTAGGCCTGTGTGGCAAGGACTCTTTAGGATATTTTATAAAAGCACCTAAGGTTGCATATGATAATCTCAATCCGCCAGAAGTTCCAGGACTATCGAGATTTAATAAACGATATCCATTTGCATTTCCCTCGTAAGAAAGTAGGTCTTGTTGTTGCTTTCGCGAAAGCGTACTTATCATCTTTGCTCCTCGATCAGTTTTAAAATAACTGCCTATAGCCTTCTCACCACTATGTCCGAAAGGAGGATTCCCTATATCGTGAGCTAGAGCAGCAGCGGCTACTATAGCTCCAAAATCTTGCTGTTTATAACCAGAAGCTACGAGATCTTGATGTTTTTCTAGAATAAGTTTTCCTGCCATTCTACCCAGAGAGCGACCTACAACGCTTACTTCTAGACTGTGTGTGAGTCTAGTGTGTACAAAGCCTGTCTGACTCAATGGGATTACTTGGGTTTTATCCTGTAGTGACCTGAAATGTTGTGAGAATATCACACGGTCATAATCTACTTCAAAGCCTAGTCTTAACTCATCTTGTTTTGCTCGAGGTCTAGGATATGAATCGCCATATCTCTTTAATGATAATAATTGCTGCCAGTTCATTTAAAAGGAAATTTTGTGCAAGATAAGAATCATTTTAAGGTATGATTAGGTTACTTAAAATTTACTGTTTCTTAACAAAACAAATAAGCGACTTAATATTATAGTAACCTAGTCTAGGGTATTTAGTTTGTTCTTTTGCAAAATATAATTCACATATAATGAAGAAGTTATTTTTTATTTTTATTTTGTTCGTAACTGCCTTTGCCACAGCTCAAAGCGGTAAGGTTTCAGGGTTGATTACCGATAAGGATTTTGACAATGAATCGGTTGCTTTTGCGTCCATTCAACTTAAAGGGACTTCTTTAGGTGCACAGTCAGATATGGATGGAAATTATTCCATCGTAGCACCTGTAGGAACTTATACGCTAGTGGTGACATTTGTTGGAATGCAAACCGTAGAGATTACTGATGTAAAAATAGTAAATGGTTCTACCACGACAGTAAATGTACCCATGACTGCCGAGGCTGCAACATTAGGAACTATAGAAATAGTAGTTACTAAAAGTAGGGAAAGTCAAGAGGCTTTGATCCAAGAAAAAAAGAATGCTGTGACTATAGTGCAGTCTATAGGTGCCGAAGAGTTGTCTAAAAAAGGTGTGAGTGATGCCGAGGGCGCTGTTACTAAGGTAAGCGGTATATCTAAGCAAGCTGGTGTAAAAAATGTTTTTGTACGTGGATTAGGTGATCGTTATAATTCTACTACTCTTAATGGTTTACCATTACCGTCAGATGATCCTGAGTATAAAAATATATCTTTGGACTTTTTTGGTTCAGATCTTTTAGAAAGTGTAGATGTAAATAAGGTGTTTACATCTGGTATCACTGGAGATAACGCTGGAGCAAACATTAACATAGACCTTAAAGGATTAAAAGGAAGAAGTGCTCTTGAGGTAGGTCTTTCTTCTGGAGTGAATACTCAGACTATAGGAGAAGATTTTAAAGGAATAGATGGAGAGGGTTTCTTCGGTTTCAGTGATGCAGATTTACCTGTGAGCAACTTAAGATTATATTCTTTTGAGAACCAGCTAGCACCCAATGTTAGTTCTACGAGTCCGAATGTAGGTTTTTCTATCGCTGGTGGTAAAAGAATCGATATTGGCGATAATTACTTGAACGTGTATGGTTTACTTACATTTGATAATGGATATAAATTTGCTGAACGCCAGGTGCGAAACACTACTAGTAATGGTACTTTATATTTTGATGTAGAAGGAGAGAAGTATGATTATGAAACTTCTCAAATCGCAATGGCAGATCTTGATTACCGTTTTGGTAAAAACAACATAGAATTCATATCTAGTTATATTCACAAGAATTCACAAAGCTTTCAAGAGTATGAAGGTGTAAATAATCCAGAACAAGAAGGAGATAGGGTATTTGTAAGAAGACAACAAACTAATAATAATAACCTTTATGTAAATCAATTATTATCTCATTTTGAGCTTTCTGATAGAATAGATCTTGATGTAAAAGCTTCTTTTAATGCGATAAGAGGTAGCGAGCCAGATAGACGTAGCTTTGAGTACTTATTAAGAGATGGTTTTTATTCTCCAAACATCGATTCTGGTGGTAATAACCAAAGGTATTATAGTGAGGTGCAAGAAAACGATTACAACGGTATCGCAAACTTAAAATATAACTTTAATACTAGTGAAGAAGATGAAAGAGCTCATTATATCACATTAGGAGCTGAGTATAGAACAACGCATCACGTTTTTAAAGCGACTACTTTTAATCACACTTTTGATACAAGAATAGCTGTAGATATTAATGATACAGACGCTATTTATAATCAGCAATCTATTAACGCAGGAAACTTCAGACTAGAGACAGGACGTGGTAGTGCTCTTAATCCTAATGCATTTGATCCATTTTATTACATAGGTGATAAAACAACTATCGCAGGTCAAGTAAACTATGTAAAAGCATTTTCTGATAAATTTTTAATTAACGTAGGTGGTAGATTTGAAAATATAGATCAAGAAGTAGAATTTAGTACAAACATTGCACGTAGTTCTATAGACGGTGCTTCTACCATTAAAGAATCATTTTTCTTACCTAGTTTAGGTATGAAGTTTAATATTAATGAAGATAACATTATAAGATTAGGTGCAAGTCAGACTTATATGTTACCACGTTTTAAGGAAATTGCACCTTTTAGATACGACGGTGTACAGTTCTCTATACAAGGTAACCCTGATCTTGAGTTCTCTGATATTTATAACTTTGATCTGGCTTATGAATATTACCCTACAAAAGGAGAATTGATTTCTATTACTGGATTTTATAAAAGTATTTCAAATCCAGTAGCGAGAGTAGAAATTCCTAGTGCAGGTAGTACGCTTACTTACTTAAATGTAGGAGATAACGCAACGGTATTAGGAGCAGAATTTGAAATAAGAAAAAACCTATTTGTAAGAGAGATGGCTGATACAGGTTTAGAAATAGATCGTGAATCAAAACTAGCTGCTGGTTTTAACGCATCTTATATCTACAGTAAACAAGACCTAGAAGATCCACTAGCGCAATTTAGTGAAGACTCTACAGAGCTTCAAGGAGCTGCGCCTATTTTATTAAACTTTGATGTTAACTATAACACCTTTATAGGTAAGAGTAATGTGAATGCTGCGGTAGTATTTAACTACTTCAGTGAGCGTGTATTCTCTGTAGGAACACGTGGATTTGAAAACATAAAAGAAGTAGGTGTGCCTACTCTGGATCTAGTAGGTTCTGTAGGAGTAGGAGAAAATGGTAAGTTTTCTTTAAAGGCAAAAAACCTTCTTAACCCAGATATAAAGCTAGAAAGAGACGGATCTGCTAACAGCGTAGTGTTAAGTAATTATAAACGCGGTGTTGATATTAGTCTAGGATACAGCTATAAATTTTAAAGTTTCGTAAACTTTAGATAACCTTAATCGCCTTATTACAATGGTATGTTTGCAGCAACAAACGAATTCAAAAAATTTAAACTCAAAACGATGAAAAAATTAATTCTATCTGCTCTTGCAATTGCTGCTTTAACATTCACTGCATGTGAAACTGATGACGATGTGGCTGGACCAGCAACTGGTGGTGATGATGCTAACCTAATAGGTAACATTACAGAAAGTAGAACACTTGACTCAAATGTATCTTATGTACTTAGTGGTCCTGTTTTTGTAAAAGACGGTGCAACATTAACTATTCCTGCAGGAACAACTATTACAGCAAATGCTGGTGGTACTGATGTTTATCTTCTTGTAGAAAGAGGTGGTCGTATAGTAGCAGACGGTACTGCTTCAGCTCCTATTAGATTTACTTCTACTTCACAAACTCCTGCTGCTTGGGGTGGTGTAATCATTAACGGTAATGCATTTATATCTGGTCAGAACGCACAAGGACAGAATGAAGCTGGTACTGAAGTAAACGCTGGTATTCTTTTCGGTGGTGATAATGATACAGAAGATTCTGGTATCCTAGATTACGTAATCATTGAATATACTGGTGCTCGTATCGATGGTGATGCAGAGCATAATGGTCTTACTCTTAACGGTGTAGGCTCTGGAACAACTCTTTCTAACATCTGGATCGCAAATGGTGATGATGATGCTATCGAGTTTTTTGGTGGATCTGTGAACGCTTCTAACATATTTGTTTTAAATGCAAAAGATGACATGTTTGATGTAACACAAGGATATAGAGGTACACTTACTAATCTTTATGGTGTTCGCGAAGGAGATTATAACGCAGTAACCTCTGACCCACGTGGTATTGAGGCAGACGGTAACCTAGATGGTAATTCTCCATCAGATAATACTCAGTCAGATTTTACAGTTAACAATGTAACTATTATTAATGGTGGTAGTTCAACTGATTTTTCTGATTTAATCAAAGTACGTCGTGGAGCAACTGCTACTATTACAAATGCATTAGCTTCTACAGTAGGAACTGCGACTGCGTCTGATTTTATAGATCTAGAAGATACAAAAGGAGATGCTACAGCAGCAACTTCTATTGAAGCTACAGCTGGTGGTACTGCAGATGGTGCTGATATTAAAAATGCACCTGGAGCAACAGTAACTGTTACTACTGCAAATGCTGGTACTGACGCATCTTTATTTGCTTGGACTGGTTATATTTTCTAGAACATTAAATAATTAATTTTTAAAAAGGCTGCTCCATCGAGTAGCCTTTTTTGCGTTTATAAGATATTGCTAGTTTCGCTTTCGCGAAAGCGGTGTTGATAAACTAGGGGAATATTAATAACAGTAGCATAACATTTGAAATACTTATATAGCCGACTTTTGCAAATTGAATAAAACAACGTAATGTCTGATATTTATATATACATGCTTATTATCCTTGCTGGACTTTCTATTACCGACCTGGTAGTAGGAGTAAGCAACGATGCTGTTAATTTTTTAAATAGCGCCATAGGTTCTAAAGCGATTAACTTTAAAACTATCATGATTATCGCTAGTATAGGTATAGCCTTTGGGGCTATGTCTTCTAGTGGTATGATGGAGGTTGCTCGTAAAGGTATTTTTGTTCCTGGAGAATTCTTTTTTGATGAGGTCATGATCATTTTTATGGCCGTTATGATTACTGATATTTTACTTCTAGATTTCTTTAATAGTATAGGTTTACCTACGTCTACTACGGTTTCTATCGTATTTGAATTATTAGGTGCAGCCGTGTGTATGTCTGTAATAAAAATTAATGGAAACGATGCAGAATCACTTCTTAATCTAGGTAAATATATCGCTACGGATACTGCTATAGAGATTATATTAGGGATATTACTATCTGTAGTAGTGGCCTTTATTATAGGTGGTCTGGTACAGTTCTTTTCTAGATTGCTACTTACTTTTGATTATGAAGGAAGACCTCCTTTTCTGGCTGCACTTTTTGGTGGTGTGTCACTTACTAGCTTGTTTTACTTTATCATTTTTAAAGGACTTAAAGGAGCAGATCTAGGTGTGATAACTGAGTTTATAGGTAGTACAGATGTCTATACGTTTATAGGAGTAGCCTTTTTCTTTTGGACGGCATTTAGTTTTGTGTATGTATTCTTAATTAAATGGGACGTTTATAAACTGATTATAATCTTAGGAACGTTTGGTCTAGCCATGGCATTTGCAGGTAATGATTTAGTAAATTTTATAGGTGTACCTATAGGTGCATACCAAGCATGGGAATTTGCTGAGGGGACTGGTCTTAAAGCTAGTGAGATTAACATGAGCTTTTTAAGTGGTAGGTTGCCTTCTAATAAATTATTACTAGTAGCAGCTGGTTTGATAATGGTAGCAACGCTATGGTTTTCTTCAAAAGCGCAAGCTGTTGTAAAAACATCTGTAGATCTAGCTAGACAAGATTCTGGAACAGAGCGTTTTCAATCTAACTTTTTATCTAGAATTTTAGTAAGATACTCTATCGTTGCTGCAGACGGTGTTCAACGTATTTTACCAGATAAAGCTTCTAATTTTATATCTTCTAGATTTGAAAAACTACCTGTTCCTACGGTGGTGCCTAAACATGCAGATAAACCAGCATTTGATTATGTGCGAGCATCTGTAAATTTAATGGTAGCTAGTGTATTGATCTCTATTGCGACATCTTATAAATTACCACTTTCTACTACTTATGTAACTTTTATGGTAGCTATGGGAACCTCGCTAGCAGATAGAGCATGGGGTACAGAAAGTGCTGTGTATAGAATCGCTGGTGTACTTAATGTAATAGGTGGATGGTTTTTTACAGCCTTCAGTGCCTTTACTGCCGCTGCAGTATTTGCTTACCTTATTTATTTAGGTGGTATGTATGCAGTAGTTGCTCTAGTAACAATCGCAGTTTTATTAATCATACGCAGTTTTATAGGGCATAAAAAATCACAACAAGAACAAAAGGTAACAGACCAACTACAAAAAGCAGAAAGTAATACCATACAAGGTATTATTGATGAAAGCTCTGATAATGTTGCTACAGTGTTTAAACGTTCTAAGCGTATTTATAAAAACACGTTAGATGGACTTATAGCACAAGATCTTGCTATATTAAAGACCTCTAAAAAAGAAAGTAAGAAGTTAAGCGGTGAGATAGATGATCTACGTAATAACATCTTCTTCTTTATTAAGAATCTTGATGAGCACAACCTAGGTGCAAGTAAATTTTATATAGATGTTTTAGGTAATCTTCAAGACGTGTCTCAATCACTAGATTATATTTCTAAGGCGAGTAACACACACATAAGTAATAATCATAAGAGTCTTAAATTTAATCAGATAAAAGACTTAAAGGAAATCATATTGCGTATTCATGAAATATTTAATGATGCACAAGAGACATTTACTACAAAGGATTTCAGTAATCTAGGAGCTATTATCGTAGAACAAAGAGAGCTGATTACCTTAGTTGATGAAAAAATAAACAAGCAGGTGAAACGTACTAAGGATGACGAAGAATCACCTAAGAACACTACGCTTTATTTCAGTCTGTTGTTAGAAACTAGAGATCTAATGAATGAAACTATTCAAATAGCAGAGCAGTATTATCTAGAGTATGATGCTTCTAAATTTGAACCAGAAAATTAATAACACAATTTTATAAGCATAAAAAAACCGACTCTAATCAGTCGGTTTTTTTTTATGTCTTATAGGTACTTACTCCATTATCATAGAAGAGATAGATAGGTGTTCCGCTTTCGCGAAAGCGTAATTTAAAGCTATCTTATCCTTTATTCATATAGCTGATCACTTATAACTGTAGGGTTCAATGACGTGTTTAATAGCTTAATATAAATAGCTGGTTAATAGATTTAGCTGCAATTAAAGAGCATTAAAAAAGGTGCTTACCTTGCGGTAAACACCTTTTCATTTGTAAATTAATAAACTCTTACTGTTTCTTATTCTTCTTCGTCAGTTGTATTAGAAGACTCAGATTTGTTGATTTCAACAAGTTCAGGATTCTTGTATCTTAAAATTCTTAATTTTAATCTATGTACTAGGTACAATAAGATAGGAACAATAATTAAGGTTAAGAAGGTAGCAAATAATAATCCGAAGATTACGGTCCATGCTAGTGGTCCCCAGAAGATTACATTATCTCCACCCATGTAGATTTTTGCGTCTGCCTCACTGAAAAGACTGAAGAAATCTATATTAAAACCTATCGCTAGTGGTATAAGACCTAGTACGGTAGTAATCGCTGTAAGTAGTACGGGACGCAAACGTGCTTTACCAGCTTGTACGATCGCGTTATAAGAGTCTTCTTTGCTTATAAGGTGCTTATCGTCATCGATACCTAATTCTTCTCTTCTACGTAGTTTTAAGATATCTACATAATCGATAAGTACCACACTGTTATTTACTACAATACCTGCTAGAGATATTATACCCATCATAGTCATCATAATAACAAACGGCCATCCTGTAACCATAAGCCCTAAGAATACACCTATGAAACTAAGGAATATAGAAACCATGATAATAGTAGGTTTTGAAATACCACCGAATTGGAATATCAAAATAAAGAAGATCAATGCTAGACCTACCATAAGTGCAGTCATTAAGAATGCTTGCTGCTTATTTTGTTCTTCTAACTGTCCTGTGTAATCTATTTTAATAGTATCTGATAGACCTTCAAAATCTAACATCTCGTTTTGAATTTGAGCAACTGCAGCACCTGCATCACTGAATCCTGGTTTTAAAGCGCTGTAAACGGTAACAACTCGCTTGTTGTTTTTATGCTTAATAGCACTAAAACCAGATACATTTTCTTGAGTAGTAACAGCATTTACTGGTATTTCTAGAACCTGACCAGTCGCCATGTCTCTATAGGTAATGCGCTGATTAAATAGTGAACTGCGGTCATAACGATTCTCTTCATTAAAACGCACGTAGATGTCATAATCTTCACCGTCCTTTTTATAAACACCTGCTTTCTCTCCAAAAATAGATCTACGTAATTGCATACCTACCTGACTAGCACTTATACCTAATTCTCCTGCTTTTTCACGGTCTACTTTTACTTGTACTGCAGGTTTGCTTTTATTTACGTCTATCTTAAGTTCATCTACAGGAGCAATGTTTTTCTCATTTAAGAATTTTACCATACGCTCTGCAGTAACAATTAGTTCTTCATAATCATCACCTTGTAATTCTACGTTTATAGGATATCCTGCAGGTGGTCCTGCAGCATCTTTTTCTACACTTATAGCAATACCAGGGAATTTGCCTTGTATAGCTTCTTGTATTTTTTTACGTAAAATCTCACTGTCGGCACCATTACGGTACTTGTATTCTCGCATAGAGGCAGTGATTTTACCTTTGTTAGGCATCTCTGCGCTACTACCACCATCAGTTTGAGGGTTTCCGGCACCTTCACCTACTTGCGATACAGCACTTTCTACTAAGAAGTTCTCACCATCTGCTATATACATCTCTTCATTAATTACATCATAAACGATGTTCTCAATATCTTGAGTTGTTCTATTGGTTTTGGCAATAGATGTTCCTTGTGGGTACTCTATGTAAACCATAATCTGGTTAGGTTTGTTCTCAGGGAAGAACTCTACCTTAGTACGACCAGTACCTACAGACCAACCGAAATACATAAACAGTACTCCAAAAAACATAACTACCATTCCGGCAGTAAAGAAATAAGGTTTCTTACCTCTTAAAGCAAATTTTAAGAAACGTTCATATATATTATCTAACCATCTCAGTATTCTACGTTGAAAGAATAGGGTCGATTTTTTAATGAAATATTTATAGAGCCAAAGTAAAATAACAGTTACTACCATTACAGATCCTAGTCCTCTTATAGCACCACCAAAAAGTAAAATCAATAAGCCTGTTCCACCCATTACAGCTGTGATAAGTAACAGTTTTTTTACAGGTATGACCTTCTCGTCTATGCTCATGTATTTTGATACGAGCATAGAGTTAAATAAAATGGCAACTACTAATGAACTACCTAACACAACAGATAGCGTGATAGGGAAATACTTCATAAATTCTCCCATTACACCAGGCCATAAACCTATAGGTACAAATGCTGCTACAGTGGTAAGAGTAGAAATGATAATAGGTACGGCGATCTCACCGATACCTATTTTTGCCGCTTTAATGCGTGACATACCTTCTTCGTCCATTAAACGATAGACGTTTTCTACTACTACAATACCGTTATCTACCAGCATTCCTAATCCCATAATCATGGCAAAAAGAATCATCGTGTTTAATGTATAGCCTAATAAATTAAGGATTATAAAACTCATTAACATAGACATAGGGATAGCAAACCCAACAAAAAGAGCGTTTCTAAAACCTAAGAAAAACATCAATACCGTTACCACTAGAATCACACCAAAAATGATGTTATTTACTAGATCGTCTACTTTATTAAGAGTACGATTTGCACCATCGTTAGTGATAGTAATTTCTATGTTTTCAGGAATTCTTCCGTTCTCCTGAGATGCTTTTACTATCTCTCTAATACTTTCTGAAGCAGTAATCATGTTCTTACCAGATGACTTCTTAATGTCTATCATTACGACAGCATCTCCAGATTCTCTAGCATAGGTTGTTTTATCTTCTTCTTTAAAACTTACCTCAGCAATATCTTTAAGATATATAGGTCCGTTTTCATTTTTAACTACAAAACGTTCTAGTTGATTAGGTTGTGTGATTTCACCTAAGATTCTAATAGTACGTCGTTGATTTTCTGTTTTAATGTTACCGGCACTCATTGTAGCATTTCCACCACGTACTGCATTAATAACGTTATCAAAACTCACCTTTGCAGCGGTCATTTTATAAATGTCTACAGCTACTTCTACTTCTAGTTCTTGTGCACCTCTTATACTTGCTTCTTTAATTTCTTGTAGACTTTCTATTTCGTCTTCTAGATATTCAGCAAATACTTTAAGTTCTCTAACCGTATAATCACCACGCAGGTTAATATTCATGATAGGTACCTCTTCACTCATTTTGAGGTCAAAGACATTAGGTTCAATTTTAGCACCGTTAAAAGTAGGCCAGTCTTCATTAGACGTTTCTACATCTAACTCATCTTTAACCTTCTGTTTTGCCGCCTCTACAGTAATACTGCTACCTAATAGAGATCCTTCTTCAAATTCTACCGTTATAATAGAATAGTCTTCTTGAGATGTAGAAAGAACCTCTGCAACACCAGAGATGTTCTTTAATCTGTCTTCTAATGGATCTGTTATTAATCGTTCAATATCCTCGGCAGTGTTACCAGGGTAAACGCTAGAGATATAAATTTTTGTTTCTTTAACCTCTGGAAAATCCTCTCGAGGCATAGAGAAATAACCTTGAACTCCTAATACAAGTACAAGACCTATAAGAATCCATATGACCGTAGGGTTATTAATCGCCCATGAGGAAAATCCAAACTCTTTTTCACTTTTCTTTCCCATGACTTAGGCTTTTTTTATTCTAATTTGTTGGTCTTCTTTTACACTACGAGCACCTTCGATTATAATATTATCTCCTTTCTCAAGACCGCTTATAACCTCGATCATGTTTGCACTAGGTTTACCAGTAGTAATCACTCTTCTTTTTGCAACTGCAGTGCTGTAGTTGTCACCGTCTTTTAAGTCTGCAGCTATCATGATGTATTGGTCACCATTTTGATTCTCACTTATAACCGCAAGAGGTATTAAAATAGCACCTTCACTAGTGTAATCGTTAATCTTTAATCTAGCAGTAAGATTAGGTTTGATATTCCCTTCTTTATTGTCTACCGGAATTTCAATTTTGAAGGAACGGTTTGCAGGGTTGATGAAAGAACTCGTCTGACGTACTTTGCTTTTAACCGATTCACCTAGCATTGGGAATTCTACCATTACCTCAGTACCTTTTTGAATAGAAGAAATATAACTTTCTGGTACTTCGACATCGATATACATATCTTTAAGGTTAACAATTCTAATAAGTGGTGTCATACCTGGCGATACGGTGTTCCCTTGTTCTGTAATGACGTCATCAATAACACCAGAAAACGGTGCTGTAACAATAGTTTTAGCCAGTTGTTGTTGCATAGATCTTATGGCACTTTGTTGAGATTCATATCCAGCCTTTGCTTGTAAGTATTGAATTTCAGAACCTATTTTTTGATTCCAAAGTCTTTCCTGACGCTCATAAGTAGTTTTAGCAAGTTGCGCTTGTACTTTCATCTGCTCGATGTTTTGAGCGATACCACCGTCGTCTATTCTAGCCAGACGCTGCCCTTTAGAAACGCGCTGCCCTTCTCTAACATAAACGTTAGTTAAGACACCGCCCATTTCTGGCATTAAAGTGATGTTTTGCTTAGTGTCTACATTACCTTGCAATTCTATGTAGTGATTGTACAAGGTGTCTTTAACAGTCTCTATACTAACTAGAGCACCATCTTTCTTAACCGTGTTTTTATCTAGATATTTTTCTATCGCTTTTATCTCTGTCTCTAGTTCTTTCTTTTCATTAAGTAACTCAGTTTTCTTTTGAGAAATTACCTTAGTATCTCCAGTAGCGATTAACTCGTCTATGGTTGGTTCTTTATCACCACATGAGGTGAGAATAAAAAGGCCTATAAATAGTATGCTTAATTTTTTCATGATATATAATTCTGTGGTGGTTTTATTTTTGTGTAGTAAATTCTGGTGTGTTGAGAATAGTCTCAAGATTTGCTTTTTCATTAATGACATCATACATACTTTGTAAGTAAGTAGACTGTGTACTATAAAGTTGAGTTTGCGCCTGTCTTAGATCAAAACTAGTTGCAAGACCTTCTCTAAATTTAATTTGGTTCTTATTCTCTATGCGCTCAGCCAGTCTTAAATTTTCTCTACTCGTACTATAATTATCTATTGCAATTTGATAATTGTTAAGAGAGGTTTGATAATTTAATCTTATTTCTTCTTTAGTGCGGTCTAGGTCTGTAATAGATTGATCCCATGCTATTTTTGCACGATCTGTTCTAGCCTGTCTACCTAAAGAGCTGAAAATAGGAACTGATAAACTAACACCAGCTATAGACTGTCCGTACCACTTATTATCACTATCGAAAAAGGTAAAATCATCATTAAAAGAATTTACCCCATAATTAAGAAATCCTGATAAGGTAGGAAGTGCTTTTGCTCTTTCTAATTTGTATTCTAGACGTCTTTGTTCTGTAAAATTAGATGCGATATTATAATCTGCATTTTTTTCTAATTCTAGAGAAGTACTCGTCATACTTGGGTCCATGTTTTTTAAGGCTAGAGATGCAAGATCTTCTTCTAGACTAACAGATTTTTGTAGATCGATACCTAAAGCTAGTTTTAACATGTCTGTAGCAATATCTTCCTGACGTCTCGCACTGTTCAATTGGTTTTCTAGTTGTGACTTTGTAATTTTTAATTGCTCTACATCTTCCTCTTCGGCAAGACCATTCTCATAGATTTTTGTAGTTTCATTTAAATTTTTAGTCAGTGTCTCAAGGTTGCGCTCGATAATAGATATGTTTTCCTGAGTAAGAAGCACGCCTCCATAAGCATTTATAATCCCTTTTCTTACTTCCAGTTTTGTCTTGTTATTAGCATTTTTTGAAAAGTCTAAGAAAGTTTTTGATGCCTCTAGTGCTACTATATAAGAACCGTCAAAGATGAGTTGTCTTAAAGTAGCCGTTAAGGTCGCACTTTGCTTAGGTGAGAAGGTTACTGGAATAAAAGTCCCTGGTGTGCCTCCTACTATCTCTGCAGGTAATGGTGTAATAGGTTGTTTTATCTGGTAACTATAGTCTGCACTACCATCTATTTGTGGTAATCCTGTAGCAGTGGTTTCCCATTTTTGCTTCAGTGCTTTTGCTATATCTCTTTTTGCGTTTATGGCTTGGTAATTATTCTCTAGGCCATAGTTTACAGCCTCTTCTAGTGTAAAGCTGTAAGAATCTTGATTTGCGGTTTGTTGTGAGTACGCTTTCGCGAAAGCGAGAACACAAAAAAACCAAATGTATAATGATTTGTAATTCATTTAATCGTGGTTTGTATTGGTTATTTTATTTAAAATTTTACGTCCCAAAGGAGTTACTATTCCTCTAAGATGGTATTCTAAGTACTGGTCGTGTAATGCAGCAGTAGGGTGTTTACTAGGTGGGAAGATGTTTAAATTTTTGATCCCTTGAATACCTATATAGTAGATGCGGGCAATAAAATCTGCATCTATATTATCTCGATATAATCCTTTTTCTATACCTCTAGTAACATTCTTTTTGATACAGTTTTCCATGTGGTCAAATTGTACCTCGGTAATTTTTTTATGAACCTCTGGATAGTATTTGTGCAGTTGATAGATAGGAGAACTTTCATCACCCTTTAAATGTTCCATGACATAACGTTTAACGGTATACAGTTCTTCAATAGCATTTTCTGTCTCGCCTTCTATAATATGATCCACACCACTGCATATATGATTGCACAAGTGTATAGAAGACTCTTCTACCAGCTGCCCTTTATTTTTAAAATGCGCATACAGGGTTTTCTTACTCATCCCTAATCTAGATGCGATCTCATCCATAGTCACACTTTTAAAGCCCAAGGTCAGGAATAGATCCAGAGAGGTTTCTAATATGTTTATTTTTGCTTCGCTCATTTATTTATTAAAGGGCGCAAATATACGTCTAGGAAACTAACGAAACTCTAGAAGTTTCCTAAGTTTTACAATTTTTTAACAAGACAGTCTCTTTTTCTTATAAAATACAACTGTTCATAGATTATTTTTACAGCATGAATGCATTAGAACACTTACGAATTACGTTTTTAGATCATCTTAAAAATAGAATAACAGAAAATGAGCCTGCAGGTCTTTATGATCCAGTTCATTACATACTTAGTTTAGGAGGTAAAAGAATACGACCGTTATTAACGATGATGAGTGCAAAGATGTATGGCGCACCAGTTGAAGACAGTCTAGATGCTGCGGTAGCGGTAGAGGTGTTTCATAACTTCACGTTATTACATGATGATATTATGGATGCTGCAGACTTGAGAAGAGGACAGGAAACAGTACATAAAAAGTGGAATCTTAACACAGGTATTCTTTCTGGTGATGCTATGTTGATAATGGCATATCGTTTATTTGAAGGGTATGACAAGGATCAATTTTTTCAACTGCATAAAGTGTTTTCTAAAACAGCACTTGAGGTATGTGAAGGACAACAGTATGATGTAGATTTTGAAACTCGTGACGATGTCACGGTTCCAGAATACTTGAATATGATTAAATTAAAAACATCTGTACTAGTAGGTTGTGCGTTACAAATGGGTGCTATTATAGCTGGAGTTAAAGAAGAAGAGCAACATCTTATTTATAATTATGGTGTTCATTTAGGTCTTGCGTTCCAGTTAATGGATGATTATCTAGACGCATTCGGTGATCCAGCAACCTTTGGTAAAGAAGTAGGTGGTGATATAAGAGAAAATAAGAAAACCTATTTGTACCTGCGTAGTATAGAAAATGAAGATTGTGCTACAGAATTAAAAGAATGGTTTGCTATCGATCAAGAAAAATTGAATGAAGACCAGATAGAAGAAAAGAAGGAAATTGTTAAAGTGTTTTTTGAAGCAAGTGGTGGTGCCGCAGCAACATTAGAGACTATTAAAAGCTATACAGAGGAAGCGCTATCTATTATAGAAACCTTATCTATAAATGATGAGGCAAAGAAACAATTAAAAGATTTTTCTATAGAATTAATGAGTCGTGTAAGTTAGAGAGAAAATTTCTGCTCCATATGTAGAATTTTATATCAAAAAGGGTGGGGTTTATTCACCCTTTTTTTTATGATAAGCTCATTCGTTTCAGGGTATCAAAGCTTTTAAATCATCTAATGTATTTGCCTCTTCCAAAGGTTTATCATGTCTCCATCTTACTATTCTAGGGAAACGTGTTGCAACGCCAGATTTGTGTCTTTTACTAGGTGCAATACCTTCAAATGCTATTTCAAAAACATGATGAGGTGTTACAGATCTCACTGGACCAAAACGTTCTAACGTATTTTTCTTAATCCATGCATCTACTTTTCTAAACTCAGCATCAGTTAAACCACTGTATGCTTTTGCAAAGGTTACTAGCTCCCCATCTTGCCATAATCCAAAGGTGTAATCTGTAAATAAATTTGCTCTTCTACCATGACCACGCATAGCATAGGTGAGAACTGCATCTATAGAAAAAGGATCTGTTTTCCATTTCCACCAGTCACCTTTTTTACGACCTATTAGATAAGGACTGTCTTTTCTTTTAATCATCAATCCTTCAGATCTTTTTTCTCTAGCAAGATCACGCTCTGCAGCCATGTCGTCCCAAGAATTAAAATTCATAGTTTTTGATAGGAGCAAAGGTGTTTTTTCTTCTTGCGGTAATGTTTCTTCTTTCTTATTGAGGTCTAGAACTAGTTGGTCAAGTATGGCTCTTCGTTCTATAAAAGGCTTTTCTCTTAAATCTTTTCCTTGCCACTCTAGCAGATCATAAGCTACGATTACTACAGGAACATCTTTCAATAGTTTTTTACCAACGGTTTTACGACCTATTCTTGTTTGTAGATCGTTAAAATTCATAATAACACCATCTTTAAATGGTAGTATCTCTCCATCGATCACAGTACCATCTGGGATTAAATCTAGAAATTTCTGAAACTCCGGATATTTATCGGTAACTAATTCTTCACCTCGCGACCATACAAATAGTTCATTTGCACGTATGATAGTTTGCGATCTTATTCCATCCCATTTATGCTCTGCGCTCCATTCATTTACATCGCCTAGATCGCTTACTTCACCTTCAATAGCATATGCTAGATAAAACGGATAAGGCTTACCACGCATAGCAACTTCATTATCTTCAAAAACAAGCTCTTGAAACGTTGTGTTTTCTCCTGTCCAGCTACCCATGAGTTTATGGGCAAGAATGTCTTTGTCTATACCAGTAGCACTAGCCAGCGCTCTAGTCATTAATTTTTGAGAAACGCCTATTCTAAAACCACCAGTAAGAATTTTATTGAATACAAAACGCTCGTAATAGTTAAGTTGCAACCAGTTATTCTGTAAATAGTCTCTTTTTTCTTGTTCGTCCTTAGATTTTAAGTCTATGATCTCAGTTATTATTTGAGATAGACTTTTATCGCTAGACTCGTTTGCAGTAGGGAGAATTAGAGCAATAGTTTCTGCTAGGTCACCTACTATATGATAGCTTTCTTCAAATAACCACATAGGTACACCGCTTATTTGTGTAGCCCATTCTCTCATTAAAGTAGTGTTTACAGGCCGTTTAGGTCTCCTATGTGATAAAATGGCAATAGTCCATAATTTATCCTCGTCGCTGGCTATTTTAAAATACTCGGTAAGCGCTGCGACTTTAAGATTAGTTTTATTAGTACCATCTATGGTTCTTATAAGTTCTGCAAACTGCTTCATAACTCTGTATTTGAATTAGAAGATAATGCAGATTCATTTATTTCTTTTTCAACTTGTTCTTGTTTAGTGCCGGTTGCAGTGTTCTCTTCATTTGGGTTTAATTCAGCATTTTCACCTTCATATTGCGTGCGTTCACTGATTGCGTTTAATCCTTTTTCTTCTCTTAAAAAGCGAGCAAATATATCTTGATATCCATGTGTTGTTATGACGTTTTCACAACCAGTTGCATCGATACTATTTAATAAGCCATCCCAATCACAATGATCGGAAAGTACAAAACCTTTATCAATAGCTCTTCTACGGCGTGCACCTCTAAAAGTCATCCAGCCACTAGCGCTTGCCGTAACATAAGGAACCATTTTTCTCATCCAGGCACTTCCATGGGCACTAGGTGGTGCAATGACTATGTTTCCTGCAATTTCTTCTTTTGTAGTCTCTCTAGTTATTAAATGCGTAGGAGGAAAATTAATTTGCTCTCGCAATACCTCAGTCATTTTAAATACTGCACCATGGCAGTAGATTTTCATTTGCGAGGTGTTTAGATGTTTAATTATGCGTTGTGCCTTGCCAAGTGAGTAGGCAAAGAGAATAGAAGTCTTTTTTTCTACATGATTTTGTGCACACCATAGATTTATATCTTCCATAACCTGTTGCTGTGGTCTCCATTTAAAAGCAGGTAAACCAAAGGTGCATTCTGTTATAAATGTATCACACTTTATAGGTTCATAGACCGTAGAAATACCATCGTCTTCTGTTTTATAATCTCCCGTAAAAACCCAAACCTCTCCTTTATGTTCTACTCTTATTTGAGAAGACCCTGGAATATGGCCGGCAGGGTGAAAAGAGAATTTTACATTATTAATAGAAAAACTATCGTTATAAGCTACTCCTGACACATTTATATCGCCCAGTCGGTGACTTATAATTGGAACATTATCATTTTGAGTGATGTGCTTTTTATGGCCCCATCTAGAATGGTCTGCGTGTCCGTGCGTTATTAGTGCCTTTTCTACAGGCTGCCATGGGTCTAGATAAATTCCTGCAGGTTTGCAATAAATACCTTTGTTAGTAAATTGTAATAATGCTTTACTCATGTCATAAAGTTACATGACAGAAGTTTTTATATCGATGGATTAAGAGAAGTTTATAATTAAACTTTATCAGGATCTAGATCTGCTTTTAAATCTTCTAAAGCTTCTCTGTTGCTTGATTCAAAGTCGTTTTTAAACCAATTCATTTGATCGGTAAGCTGGTCTAGTGCCGTTATGATATCGTTGTATTTTCTTTGGGACTCTTCAGTAGTTTTAATGCGGTAACCTAAGTATGATTTATAAATACTTAATCTAGTTTTTAAAACCAGCATGCGAGATAAAACAGTCTGATCATTAAATGCGCTGTCCTTAAATTCTAACATTTTATCTACATGATCTATAAGTTCATTAGTCATACTTATAGAGTGGTCATAATTTTCTAACCCAGTAATTAAATTCTGGTAGTCCATCCATTTAAGAGCCTCTTTTTGTGCTTTACCTACTAGTGCCATTTTTGTAACACTTAAATTCATAGTAGAATAATCAATTTGATTTGATTTTGTAGACACATTTGCAGGTGCAGGTTTACAGGCAACTATTAGAAAAAGAAATAAAATTGATAAACGCATAGATAGGTAACGATGAATTGCAAATATGATTATAATATAAACAAAAAAAAAGTGCTGTAACAGTACAGCACTTTTAATAAATAATAAATTAGGGATCTATTATTTGTCTTTCATCTCTTCATTGTACTCTTCAGTAGCATCTAGATACCTCTCTGTCGTAGTTTGATTTCTACTGCTATTTATTTCTTCCATGTACTCTTCCATCGCATCTTTTTTATTATCGATAAATTTTTCACGTGCCTGTATCATTTCTTTTTCTAGATCGTCAAAGGCTTCTTGAATTTCTTCCATGTTCTCTTTGTTATTCTTTTCAGATGCTTTTTCACCCACCATCTCTTCTTCGTATTCTTTAATTTCTTTTTCTACATCTTCAATGGCGTCATTCACATCATCTACACGTAAATAAGCAGGAATACTTGTTTTAAAACTGTTGAAAGAAGCTCTTAAAGACTCACTTTTCATTTTCATGTCAGCAGTGTTCGATTCTTTAAGGTCTGCAAAGCTTATTCTTAAATTATCATAGGCGTCATATCCTTTTATAGATACTATCTTTCCATCTTTTACTTCCACATTGCTCTCAAAATCATTTGCCATTTGAGTAGCTTGCTCTTCAGTATAAGAAACGGTTTTGTTTATAGCATCTTCTGTATCGTTCATCATGTCTTCTGTAGAATTTTCTACTTCATCCATAACATCATCAGAAATATCAACCATATTTTCTTTGTCACTCTCCTTACATGCAGTTAATGCTGCTGCTGCAAATACTGCAGCTATTATTGTCTTTTTCATAATTGTTTGATTTGTTGGATACAAAATTACAATGGCATAGCAGCTCTGGATTCAGTTTAATAGGTAATAGATTGTTAATTATTCATTGGTATTCATAATTTATTTAACAATTGACTGATTTTATGTGTAAATTATATTAAAATGATTGATTTATATGTATTCCGCTTTCGCGAAAGCGAGATATTTATAACAATTAGAATAAATCTAAGAATTGCATGTTTAATGTCTTCTTATCTTTGTGAAAAAATATACAAATGCCGACTAAAGTATTAGTAATAGGTGCCTGCGGGCAAATAGGTACAGAGCTTACCATGCGATTGAGAGAGATTTATGGAGGTGAGCAGGTGGTTGCTAGTGATATACGTGAGGGAAATGAAGAGTTAATGTCTTCTGGCCCTTTTGAAACGCTAGATGCTATGAATAAAAGCCAGATAGAAGATATATGCCTTCATTATGAAATTAATGAGGTCTATTTAATGGCTGCTATGTTAAGTGCTACTGGAGAGAAATTTCCTAAAAAAGCATGGAGTCTTAATATGGATTCTCTAATGCATATACTGGATATAGCAAAAGAAGGTAAGATAGATAAGATTTTCTGGCCTTCTAGTATTGCTGTTTTTGGACCTACTACTCCTAGAGATAATACAGAGCAACATACTATTATGGAGCCTACTACGGTTTACGGTATAAGTAAGCAAACTGGCGAAAGATGGTGTGAGTACTATTTTAATAAATATGGTGTGGACGTGAGATCTATTAGATATCCTGGCCTTATTTCTTGGAAAACATTACCTGGTGGTGGTACTACAGATTATGCAGTAGACATTTTTCATAAAGCTGTTGCAGACGGTAGTTATGATTGTTTTCTTAAAGAGGACACTGCGCTACCTATGATGTATATGGAAGATGCGGTAAGAGCAACCATAGAAATTATGCGTGCACCTTTAAAGGAGATTAAAGAACGTTCTTCTTATAATTTATCAGGAATGAGTTTTACACCGACTGCTATTGCAGAGGAGATTAAGAAGCATGTGCCTGATTTTAGTATAGAATTTAATCCTGATTTTAGACAAGAAATAGCAGACAGCTGGCCTAGTTCTATCGATGACAGTGCAGCAAGAGAAGACTGGAACTGGAAGCATGAGTATGACCTTGATAACATGGTTACAGAAATGCTATCTCACCTTAAATAATTAATAAGTTCTACAAGAGCTATCCTTATATTTGCATTAATTAAATATAGATTATGTCGTTTTCAAGTTTATTTGAATCTGGAGAAAGTGCCAGAAATAAAAGTCATTTTGCAACTTTAGTAAATCTAGCCCAAGTGTCTGGAATGCATGAAGAAGAGAAAGCAGTATTGAGCCGCTTTAAGTCGATTCTAGATATTTCTGACGCAGACTATGATAAGATAGTGGAAAATCCAAAGGCTTATCCTGTAACGCCTCCTAATACATCTGAAGAGCGCATCCAGTGGTTGCATGATCTTTTTAAGGTCGTGTTTGCTGACCATCATATGGAAGAGGCAGAGCACATTTTACTAAGAAAATATGCTACTGCATTGGGTTATAACGATGAAGATGCTGAATATCTAGTAGAGCGTTCTATTCAAATATTTAATGGACATCTTAATCTTGAAGATTATAGACACTTATTAAACAAAGACAGATAGATTCCTATTCTTAAAGGAATTTTTTAAGATTAAGCCTTTTATAGATGGTGTTTAACAACTCGTCATCTGTATAAGGCTTTTTTACTACATCTTTAAATCCAGCCTTGCGGTAAGTAGCAATGTCTTCTTTACTAGTACGCACGGTTAAAGCGATTATAGGAATGCTTTTATTCTTATCGTTTGCAAATTCTTTGATGATACCTATTAATTCTAATGCATCTATTTGAGAAATACTAGAAGATATAAGAATGAGATCGTATTCATGCTTTTCTACTGCTTCTAAAAGTTCTCTAGGATCTTTATAAACTACCGTGTCAAAGTTACCTGTGCTGACAAGAACTTTTAAAGCGGTAAATTGTGTCGTGCTATTCTGGTCTGCAATGAGAACTCTTACTTTGTCTGTAAAGTTATACTGTTGTGCTGTTTTAGTTTCTTTTACTGGTATTTCTACGTTGTGTAGTGGGAAAGAAACTCTTATGTTTATTATTTGTTGCGTACTGTTTTTATCTATTTTCTTAATAGAAATATTACCATCCATTAAATCAACCAGTTCTCTCACTATAGAAAATGATAGTCCTTCTGGCTCTATTTTTTCTATATCCTTAACCAAGTGTCTGTTCTCTAGATCTTCTGGAACAAGTCCTTGATGGTGAACGACAAATCTTAAACTAGATTTACCAGCTCTTCTATTATTTTCTGAAATTTCTAATCTAATCTTATTACCGCTATTGTATAATAAAGCGTTTTCAATAAGATTACTAATAATTTGCTCTATTCTTCTTTTATCTCCTATTAAGAATTCTGGAACGTCTGGCGAGACACTCATTTCAAAAACATTACTAGAGATGCTTATTTTTGAACTAAAATTAAGGTGAATACTTTCTATTAATTCTAGAAAAGAAAAAGGAGTATTTATAATTTCTGGCTTTCCTTTTTTAAGTTGAGACAGTTCTATAATATCGTCCATTAATTTTCTTAGCTTATCGCTTTGTTCATTAACAGCTTCTACTAGTTTAGTTTGGTCTAGATTAAGTTCTCCTTTAAGTAATAAAGAAGAAAAAGCACTTATTAAGGTAAGTGGACTTCTCACCTCGTGTGCAAAATTCTGTATGAACTTAGTTTTAAAGGCTTCTTTTTCATGAAGCATGTTGTTCTTTAATTCAAGAACTTCATTAAAAATAAGAGACTCGTTGCGCTTTTGTGCGATCTTTTGAATGCGATCGTAAAAATCTGTGCGATCTCTTAAAATAATAACACCAGTATTATCTTTATGGGTTATTACTTCTATATCATAAGAATGGTCGAACATGTTGACACAATCTAATTTTATATGATCAGATTTATGGTCAAAGAAAGTGATAACAGATTCAAAAAAAGGATGAACATCAACTATCTGAGTTCCTTCAGTGAATTTTATTAAATTTTGGTCTGACTTTTTAATGCGACCTTGATCGTCTATCGCTATAAACTGTACTTTTACTACAAAGTCTTTATTGCTTTTATCTGGTATCATGCGATAAGCATTTTTGCCATTCTTTCAAATAAGCGTTGCACGTTGTTTCCTTCTTTTGCACTTATAAGTAAGTCTAAGAAATCCATTTCTTCTTTCATTTGTGCTATGCTACCTTTGGCAAGTAAATCTGTTTTGTTACCTACTGCTATGATAGGCACATTACCGAATTGTTCATTCAAGTATATTTTATGAGCTGCTAGATTCTCATATGTTTTAGGTCTGGTAATGTCTGTAACATATATAAAACCATGAGTGCCTAGAAGATAGGCTTTTCTTATTTCTTCTATGTCGTCAGTTCCTTCTGTATCCCAGATAATAAGGTTTACTATGTTTTCTTGTATCTCTACAGTTTTCTTTAGTATATGTACACCTATAGTAACTTTGTAATCTTCAGAAAAAGTCTCGTCTACAAAACGACGTATAAGCGACGTTTTACCTACTCCAAAACTTCCTACTATAACTATTTTTTTTGATGTCATTTTATTTATTCCTCTGTGAATTTGTATGTTTTGAATCTGTCTAGTAATAAGGCTTCTAGAGCAGCTCTATCGTGTAAGATACTTTTTTTGCTTATATCTTCACTTATTTCAAAATTAAAATTTTCTAATTCGTTTTCTAATCTTTCTGTAAATGTACCGCTTACAGCAGACGCAATGTAGTATTTGTGAAAACTGTGTAGGTGTATTTCATAAAGATCATATTCTATAGATTGAAGATCGTGCTGTGTTTCTTTAAAAGCATCTTCTACAAATGCTTTAATGGCTGTAAGCATACCGCTTATCATATCTTCATCTACGGTTTCTTTAGTCTGATAGCTGCCTAAGAGTATTCCAGATCCTTTTTCTATAACAAAAATTTGCTCTACATGTGCTTTGGCCAGCGCACTTATGATCATGTCATTTTCCTTAACGCCACTAAATAGCGCCATGAATTTTCTTTTGATTCCTTTACTGGAAAAAGCTTCTTTGGTAGATTTATCTATACTTTCAGAGAGCATTTTTATCTCGTTAGAAATGTATTTTTTTATCATTTTACCCAGTATTGGGTATAGAGCTTCTACTACTTCGTCTTTAGACTCTTCTATTTGAACTTTAAGAGTCTTTGTGATTACAGGGCCTAATGTTTTAGGAATGCTCAGGGTGTACTTTTCTAGCTCTTCTTTTATGATGGGTGTTACTTTTACAGAAAGTTTTTCTCTCTCTCTAATGGTTTCTTCTAGGATAGAAATTTTATTAGAGATACTTTCAGTAAGCTGTCTGTCATCAGTAAGTAAAAGAGTGCGTAATAAGTCTAGCTTATCATCCTGATTAATCATTTAACTTTAGGCTTTTATCTTTTTACCTAACTCAATTAATGCCTCGCCTAACATAGAACGACTAGTCTTATCGTCTTCTATGCTCTCTAGTCTGTCTTCCATTTTAGATTCTAGATCTGTAATACGGATGTTTAAATCTGTAGAAAGGCTGTCTATGCTTTTATTCAATTCTTCACGAGTATCATCGATCATCTCGTTAAGCTCCTGACGTTTAGCTAAAAGGTCTTTTTTTAATAAATCAAATTCAGAGTCGTACTGTTGTATGTTCTCTCCAAAGATGAGGTTCTTTATCGCTTCAAGTTTAGAACTACTATCTATAGATAATGCAGGTTCTTCTGCTTGTGATTTGTTATTGGCCATAAGGTTAATATTAATAAGCTAATTTAAGTAAAATTATCGAGGATATTTAGTCATGAATTCCTCTGCTTTTGAGACCATGTTTTTACTACCACAAAAGAATGGTACTCTTTGGTGTAATTCAGTAGGTTTAAGGTCTAGAATTCTTTCATGTCCATCACTAGCACTACCGCCGGCCTGCTCTGCTATAAAAGCCATAGGGTTACATTCATAAAGCAATCTCAGTTTTCCTTCTTTTGCTTTTGAACTTCTAGGGTACATGTAAATACCTCCTTTAATCATATTACGGTGTATATCACTTACTAGACTACCTATATACCTACTGGTATAAGGTCTGTCGCCTTCTTCGGTCTGACAGTATTTGATATAATCCTTAACTCCTTGAGGGAAATGACTGTAATTACCTTCGTTTACACTATAGATGTTACCATCTTCTGGAAAAGTCATGTTAGGGTGTGATAGGTAATACGTACCTAATGATGGGTTAAGAGTAAAACCATTAACACCGTTACCAGTTGTATATACTAACATGGTAGAAGTACCGTAAATTATGTAACCAGCTGCAACCTGCATATTACCAGGCTGTAAAAAGTCTTCTAATTGTACAGGTGTTCCTACTGGTGTAATTCTTCTATAAATAGAAAAAATAGTACCTACAGATACATTTACATCTATGTTAGAACTACCATCTAGTGGGTCCATCGCAACCACGTATTTGTTACCATGATCATTGCGCTGTCCTTCAATAGTAATGAAGTCATCATTTTCTTCACTAGCGATACCACAGACTATTTGTCTATTAGTTAATGTTCTAATGAATGTGTCATTTGCAAATACATCTAGCTTCTGCTGGTCTTCACCTTGTGTGTTAATTTCACCAGCACTACCAGTTATATCTACTAGGCCAGCTTTGTTAACTTCGTGGTTTACCATCTTTGCAGCAAGCCTGATAGAATTGATCAGTCTCGAGAGTTCTCCACTACTGTATTGAAAGTCATTTTGGTTTTCAATAATAAATTCTCCTAAGGATTGATTCTTTGTAGCCATAATTTGATAAGTTGTGCAAATATCTTAATAAAAACGCTGCCGCTACAACGTTGTATAGGATAGTTTTTAGATTTCTTTAAAATTCGTCAATTATATTTACATCAAAATTCACCTTATGATAGAAGTTAGAGAGGCAGTTAAAGAAGATTTTCCTAGAGTTCTTGAGCTTATTACAGAGCTTGCTATTTTTGAAAATGAGCCCGATGCGGTAGATATCACGGTAAAAGACCTAGAAGAGCATGGACTGGGTAAGTCCAGTTTATTTAAATGTTTTGTAGGTTTACATGAAGGTCAGATAGAAGGAATAAGTTTATGTTATCCACGTTTCTCTACATGGAAAGGTAAAACCATTCATCTAGAAGATTTAATAGTTACAGAGAAAATGAGAGGTAAAGGTCTAGGTAAAGCGCTTTATGATAAGGTAATGCATTATGCTTATGAGCAAAATGCAGGTCGTGTAGAATGGGTAGTTTTAGACTGGAATACTAACGCTATAGAGTTTTATGAAAAGTCTGGAGCTACTATTGATAAAGAATGGTACCTAGCTCAAATGGATAAAAAATCATTAAAAGCTTACATTAATAAATAGATGAGGATATTCAAATTCGGTGGTGCGTCAGTTAAAGACGCCGCAGGAGTGCGCAACGTTTTAAATGTATTGCAAACTACAGGTACAAAAGATTTAGGTATCGTAGTCTCTGCAATGGGAAAAACGACTAATGCTCTAGAAGTTATTATCGCGACATATCAAGATAATGATGCCAGTTATCTCTTGCTTATTGATGATTTGTATAAGCAACATTTAAAAATTATTGAAGATCTAGAAATGCCGGCTACAGGTATAGAAGATTTATGGTTGTCTCGCTTTCGCGAAAGCGGAATTAAAAAGGACATAAAAGCAATAATAGAATCTCTTAAAGGTGAAATGTTGCGCAATCAGAGCAAAAATTATAGTTTCTTATACGATCAAGTAGTGTGTCATGGTGAGCTGCTTTCTACAAAGATAGTTGTTGCTTTTATGAATGCTTGCGGTATTCCTATGATATGGAAGGACGCTAGACAATTGATTAAAACAGATCAAAAATATCGTGATGCTGGCGTAGACTGGAAAGAAAGTGAGAAATTAATATCTCGATCCTGTCAGGGGCAATTATTTATTACACAAGGTTTTATAGGGTCTGATGATAACGGTTTTACCACTACGCTAGGTAGGGAAGGTAGTGATTACACTGCAGCTATTCTTGCCTACTGTCTTAATGCAAGAAGCGTGACTATATGGAAAGATGTACCTGGAGTGCTTAACGCAGATCCTAGAGTTTTTGAAAACACCGTTTTACTTAATAAAATGCCTTATAACGAGGCGATAGAACTAGCTTTTTACGGAGCGTCTGTTATACACCCTAAAACATTACAGCCGCTACAAGGTAAGGAGATACCACTTTATGTAAAGTCTTTTATTAACCCAACTAAAGAAGGTACGGTCATTACATCTGTGAAGACTATAGAGCCATTAATACCTTGTTATATAGTTAAAAAGGGAATGGTATTCCTTAAAATTTCTTCTAGAGATTTTAGTTTTATAGGAGAGAATAATATATCAGATATCTTTCAAGAATTAAGCGTGCATAAAATGCAAGTAGGACTATTGCAAAATAGTGCAATTAGTTTTTCAATTTGTGTAGAAGATAAATATCATAAAATTAATGAGCTAGTTAACGATCTAGAATCGCGTTATAGGGTAAGTCATGTAGAAGATGTATCACTCTATACCGTAAGACATTATGATGGTGATTCTGTCGAGGCGATAGAGTCAGATAAAGAAGTTTTACTGAAGCAACGTGCACAAGAAACACTTCAGTTGATCGTTAAGGAATAGTCGGTTTACAATTATCTTATATTTGTAAACTTATTACTAACCAACTTTTATGGGAATTGTTAATGCAAAAGAGGTAGCCAAAGCTATCCATATAGATAAGTACGGTTTTCTAGGTACACTAGGAGGCTGGTCACTTATGAAGTTATTGCGCATCTCTACTCTTAATAAGTTATACAATAGACACAAGGATAAAAGTTCTACAGTGTTTTTAAATGCACTTCTAGAAGATTTAAAAATTGAGTTTGAAATTCCTGAAGAAGATTTAAGACGTATTCCTAAAACTGGTGCTTTTATAACTATTTCTAATCACCCACTAGGTGGAGTAGATGGTATTCTTCTTTTAAAACTACTTTTAGAACGTAGACCTGATTATAAGATCATAGCAAATTTTTTACTGCACCGTATAGAGCCGTTAAAGCCTTATATAATGCCGGTAAACCCATTTGAAGATCATAAAGATGCAAAGTCTAGTACTGCTGGTTTTATGCAGGCTATTAGGCATTTAAAAAATGATTTGCCATTAGGTATTTTTCCTGCTGGAGAGGTTTCTACTTATAAGGATGGTACACTTATGGTAGATAAAAAATGGGAAGAAAGCGCTATGAAGTTAGTTCAAAGAGCTGAGGTGCCTGTTATTCCTATCTACTTTCACGCAAAAAACAGTCAGTTATTTTACAGACTTGCAAAATTATCATCTGTTTTTAGAACGGCAAAATTACCGTCGGAAGTTTTATCTCAAAAACGTCGTGTAATTAAAGTAAGAATAGGGAACCCTATTTCTGTTAAAGCACAAAAAGAACACAACACGCTAGAAGACTTTACAGACTTTTTACGCAAGAAAACATACATGCTATCTAAGGCATAT
Organism: Nonlabens sp.; assembly: GCF_039941875.1. Lineage (GTDB taxonomy): Bacteria > Bacteroidota > Bacteroidia > Flavobacteriales > Flavobacteriaceae > Nonlabens. The sequence goes on from NZ_JBDVDQ010000003.1 coordinate 407,059, forward strand.
GATAAGGAAGCTAAGAAGTTAAGCGATATTCCTAAGACTATTAAATTACCTAAAACGCCTAAAAAGATCATCGATACAGTAGATCAAAATGCGATGATTAAAGAGGTAGAAAAACTGCGTAATAAAGGTGATAAACGATTATTAGAATCTAAAAACTACGAGGTATTTTTAGCCAGAAAAAATGATATACCTTACATTCTTAAGGAATTGGGTAGGTTAAGAGAGATCACTTTTAGAGCCATAGGAGAAGGTACTAATAATGCTACAGACCTAGATCGATATGACGAGTACTATCATCATATGTTCTTGTGGGATCGTGATGCAAATCGCATAGCTGGTGCATACCGTATGGGAATGGGTAGTGAGATAAGTAAAGCTTATGGACTAGAGGGTTTTTACCTTAATGAGCTATTTAAATTTGAACCAGAATTAAATAAAATGATGAGCGAGTCCATAGAAATGGGACGCGCATTTATTATAAAAGAATACCAGTTAAAGCCTATGCCTTTATTCCTTTTATGGAAAGGTATCGTGCATTGTACTCTTAGATTTCCAGAGCATAAATATTTAATAGGTGGTGTGAGTATCAGTAATAAATTTTCTAATTTCTCTAAATCGTTGATGATAGAGTTTATGAAAAGTAATTATTACGATCCTTATATAGCACAATACATTACCCCAAAACAAGAGTTTAAAGTAAAGTTAGAAGATGCTGATAAGGACTTTATATTTGACGAGAGCGAGGCAGATCTTAATAAATTTGACAAAATCATTGACGAGTTAGAACCTAACGAGTTGAGGTTACCAGTATTAATAAAAAAGTACGTGAAGCAAAATGCTAAGGTAATTGCTTTTAATGTCGATCCTTTGTTTAATAATGCGGTAGATGGATTGATGTATATACGTATAGCAGATTTACCAGAAAGTACTGTGAAGCCAGTCTTAGAAGAATTTCAGGCAGAGATGGAGTCCAAATATTTTTCTAAGCAGGACGATGATAAAGTAGAAGATAAATCTTAAACCGGTTATACTTTGAATTTCAAATTTTTATTATTCTTAATTCTCCCACTTTCTCTAAGTGCACAGTTAATTAAAGGAACCGTTTATGATGCTGTGACTAATGAAACACTGGCTTCTGTAAACGTTTACTTTTCTGGTACTTCAAAGGGTACCATCACCGATTTTGATGGAAATTTTGAAATTCCTTATTATGACAATAGCCAAAGTGTTTTTACAATAAGTTTATTAGGTTATGTCTCTCAATCTTTTAATGATCCTACACATACAGATTTTTCTAATATCAGGTTACAACCTAAAGTAGGTGAGTTGCCAGCGGTATTTCTTAATCCAGATCCATGGAGTAGAGAGAAGAAAGAACAATATTTTATAAAGCAATTTTTAGGAACTACATTAATTGCAAAACAGTGTACCATTCTAAATCTCGATAAAATTAAGATGAGGTTTAATCCATCTACAGGTAAGATGATAGCCTTTGCTCAGGAACCTGTTTTAATAGAAAACAGAGATTTAAATTACCTAGTAACTTATGATTTAACCGATTTTGAAATTACATTCAAAGCCTATAGAAGTAACCCTCTAGAAGATCCGTCTTATACTATGTATTCCTCTTTCTTTGTAGGTAGTGCCTTTTTTAAAGAGTTAGATGAGAATAAAGCAGATAAAGGTTGGGTAAAACGCCATCGCAAGCGAGCTTATAAAGTGTCAGAGGTACGTTTGTTTAAATTAATGGCTTCAGGAGAGTTTGAAAAAGAAGGCTATAAGTTATTCTTTAAAAGGAAAAAGGTCTCTTTTGATAAACATGTGAGGAGTAGAAAACGAGGTAATAGATATGTCTTAGATTTTAGAGAGACACAATACGATATTATGGATTCTAAGAATTTTCAGTCTACGATATATTTAGAAGAGTCTAAATTAATAGTTTCTGAATCAGGTAATGTAATTAACTATCCTGTACTTAAAACGGGAGGTTTTGTATCTTATTTAAAAGTGTCTGGTATGCTGCCTCTAGATTATGAATTAAAGTAATCTAGTCTTTCTTATTTTTCTTCTGTAGATGATTCTCGGCAAACTCGATACAGTAATTTTGTAATTCCTTACGACTCGCTTTAAATGCTTGTTTAACTTCTTTATTAGTACCGTTTACTTCATCAAGGTTATCCATGTCTAGATGTAGTATTTGAGCTCTTTTGGCAGTTTTAACAGCTAGTTCATTCGCTTTTTTAGAAAAAGTGAAGATGTAATCAAAAGTGATTTCTTCTATATCTTCAAAACTCTTTCTAGATTGCTCTACAGGTATACCTAGAGAGTCCATAACCTTAAGAGTCATCTTGTTTATAGGCAAAGGTTTTAAACCGGCACTAATTACTTTTGTTTTCTTAGAACTATAATAGTCTAGAAAACCTTGAGTCATAGGACCTAAAGTAGAGTTAGTGGTGCTGAGAACTAATATTTTTAAAGCCATGTGTTGAACATTAATAACCTCTGGTAGTTGCAATGTTAAGGCAAAGTTAACTCCATTAATTCGTGCACACAAAAAAAGGCCTTAAACTTAACATTTAAGACCTCATTTATCTGTTAATCAGTAGGTGTTAGAACCATGCTTTCTTACCTACTTGGTAAGTTTGATAAAATTCTTCATCTGATTTTGTAAGGTAAATGATACCTTCTATTAATCCTATAACTCCTGGAATCCAAACAAATAAAGCTCCTATAAAAAAACAAGAAGTTATAATACCTACTAAAGTGATAGCAGCTAGAATGATTCCCTCATTAGTATATCCTAAAATAAATTTATGAACACCGAATGCGCCTGCAACGATAGCTAATATTCCAGCAAGCATTTTCTTGTTCTCCTGATTGTTCATAGTTTGATTAAAACCTTGTTGAAAGTCCTTTGCGCTTTCTTTTGCTCCTTGAGATGCTTGATTAAAAGTCTCCTTTGCAGACTCTGCTGCGTTATCAAAACTGCTTTTTGAACTATCGTATCCTTCTGTACTCATCTTTAATTTTTTTAGATTAGTTTTTTGTAAATGTATGTTATTTTTCAAAAAGGTGTTCATTCATCGGTTCCCAAAGTTCTACTTTACGGCCATCACAGTCTATAATCCAGCCAAATTTACCGTAATCAAATTCTTGAATGTCTCCTGCTATTTCAACATTGTTTTCTCTCAGTTCGTTTATTAATCCATGTAAGTCATGTACTCTATAATTAATCATGAATTCTTGTTCTCCTGGCTCAAAGTAATTACTGTCTTCTTTAAAAGGACTCCACTGCTGGCTTGCTTTTTTATCTAGCGCAACACTATCTGCTTGCCAGAAGGTGCATCCATAATCATCTACTGGTAGACCCAAGTGCTTTTCATACCACGCCTTAGTCACTGCGGTGTCTTTACATTTAAAAAATATACCGCCTATTCCTGTTACTTTTTTCATGAGATAGTATGATTTGCAATTATTTTATCAGCGATTACTTCTGCTAGTTTATACTTAGATTCTACAGTCCATCCTGCTACATGAGGACTTAAAAGAACATTTTCCATCTCTAACAATTCTTTAAATGCTTGAGGTATTTCACTGTCGCGAAAAAGAGATTCAAAAGAACCCTTCTCATACTCTAACACATCTAACCCTGCAGCTAGTATTTTATTTGTTTTTAAAGCCGCAACAAGATCTTCTGTAACAACAGATTTACCTCTAGCGGTATTAATTAAATAAAAAGGCTTTTTAAAAGCAGCGATAAAAGCTGCATCTATCATCTTTATAGTCAGCGGTGTTTGTGGTGTGTGTAAACTTAACACGTCAGACTGTTCTTGTAATTCTTTAAGAGAGACCTGCTTGCAGTTCTTATCTCCTACATGTTCCTTTATGTCATAACAAATTACCTTACAGTCAAATCCAGAGAGCTTTTTTGCAAATGCTTTTCCCATATTACCATAACCTATAAGACCTACCGTTTTACCATCCAGTTCTACACCGCGATTTTCTTCTCTATGCCATAAACCAGAGCGTACTTCTTTATCGCCTTTGTTTAAATGATTAAATAAAGAGAGCAACATACCTAGAGCGTGTTCTCCTACGGCGTTTCTATTTCCCTCTGGTGCGTTATAACAGGCGATGTTATTAGCTGCCGTATAATCTAGATCTATGTTTTCTAGTCCAGCACCTACACGACCTATGTATTTTAAATGAGTCGCTGCACTTAAGAATTCACGATCTATAGGAAAACGACTGCGTACTATGATGCCATCATAGGTATCGATAACTTTCATTATTTCTTCCTTTGAAGAAGTAAAGTCAAAGTGATTTTCAAAACCAGCCTCTTCTAGCTTTTCTGCTAGAATATCATGGTTACTATCTAGGTGGAGTATTTTCATAAAGAGTTAATAGTTAGGATCGAGAAAGATAAAATCAGATGTTGTAATAAATGCATAAAGAAAGCTCATTAAACCTCCACCATATTCAGTTCTTGTTCAAAATCATATTGAAGATCTTCATGTAAGGTAGAAATACGAGTTCGTATCAATATTATTTGTCTAGCCATTAAATCTCTCATGGTTTTACTGCGCATGACTTGTGGATGTGTCTCGCGCATTAATCGACAGAAATGGATAAGCACAGCCACCTCAGTTTCTTTACTTCCAGAGTAACGCACGTACTTTTTTGCCTCGCGCAGTACTTTACGCACTCCTTTTTGTAAGCGATAATTATTAGAAGTGTTAAGTGCCAGAAACATAGTATCCATTAAGGTTTTTACATTTACCACATAATCATCTTCATCATTAGACTCAAAAAGCAAGTAAGTAAGCAGTTCCTTATTTTCTTTTTTAAATCTAGAAAGGCGCAAGATTATCTTCATCAAGTCTTCTTCAGACCTGAATTTAAGTTCTTCTTTTAATTCTTTTACCGTTGCCGTTTTCATATGGGAAAGATAAGTAATGGATGCTACTTTTTACTTAATCTTATCTTAGAAATACTTGGTGATCTTTTGGGGCTCGCTTTCGCGAAAGCGGAATAAAATCTTACTTATAGAATAAATAGACTTTAGCTTTAACCATTAACTCATTTCTATAACTCTATGAAATGTATTATGTAATGAGTGATTATACTCAAATTGAGCATAATTTTTCTCAATTCAATATATACTATGTATTTTAATGCCGAGGAAAAGTACTTTTAAAACAAATCATCCATGAAATCACTACTCTTAATATTAATTTTTTGCTTTTCCATATACAGTTTTTCACAAAACTATCAATATACCTGGGCAGAGCGTGGTGGTACGAGTACAGACGTGGTGACCTCTTCTAATCCTAATCGCAATCATGATCACGAGCATATACTAGACATAGCGGTAGATAACAATAATAATTATTACTACCTCGCTTTGAGTATGCACGGTAATGAGAGTATAGGCAGTTAGGCTTATACCAGTTATGGAACTAATCGCGCACAAGATTTGTTACTTTTTTCTACCGATTGTGCTGGTACTTTAAGATGGAGCAAGACCTTTGGTGGTGGTATGACGGTATTTGGTGGTGGGCTAGAGACCGATGCATTGGGAGGTGTTTATGTAAGCGGTATTGTTAGACCTAGAAGTTCTAGTTCACAACCTGCCATGCAATTTGATACTGATTTTGCCTTCGATCCTAATGGTACGACTTCAAATATTGGAAATCATAATAAAGAATTTTTTGTGGTTAAGTATAATACTCAAGGAATTTATCAATGGATAAGTCAGCCGCAGTTTGATAATCCTGCAGCAGGCGAAGGCGCTGCTCGCAACTATGGAATGGTGGTAGAAGCTGATGGTACCATAACTGTACAAACGTTGTTTATTGCTGGTACACATTTTAACGGTAATATAGTAGTACCAGCTCCTTTTAAAGGACTGGTGATCCAGATGAATAAAGACGGTAATTATTTGAATCACTTTGAATACGATATAGGTGGAGAAATTACTTATGACCGTAACGTGACTTATCATTACGACCCATTAAACGGGCAGCATTACTTTGGCCTTCATAAACGTATAGGTGGTGGCGGTGCAGTTTCCTTCGGTGGTGTGCAGCAAACTGGTGACGCGCTTATTGTTGCACTAGACGCTACTGGTACAGAATTATGGAGACATGATAGTATGGGTGTAAATAATCTTAAAAGTATAACAACAGATGATCAGTCCAATGTTTATATTTCTGGTGCTGGAAACAATTCTGGAGGTGTCAATCAAGAAGGTTTTGCAGGTCATGTATTTGATCAGGTAAATAGCCCAACTATATCTGGCGGAGAATTAGCTATCTATGTGATTAAATTAAACTCTAGTGGAATGCTACAATGGGGAACAAATCCTACTTATTCTACAGGTGGTATCTCTACAGGTTATGCTCTTCAAGTTAATGGTAACGAGGTAGCAATGGGCGGTTCTTTAGGTAATGCAAATACTTGGAGTGGGATAAACTTTAATAGACCACTATTGAGCAGTGCACAAGATCCAGTTGTAGTTCGATTTAATAAGAATACAGGAACGGTTATCGCTATAGAAGATATAGAAGGCCCATCTGGTTTTGATGACGAGATTACTGCTCTAGGAGTAGATAACTTTGGTAATTACATAGTAGGTGGTTATGTGACAAACAGCCTCTTTTTAAACGACCCCAATGTTCCTGTAATTACTAACGGTACTGGCGATAGTGATTTTTGGTTCGGTCAACTGGCCAAAACAGATTGTGCAGGTGTGCTATTAAGTAATGAAGATTTACAGCAATCTAGAGCGAGTATTTATCCTAATCCGGCTGTAAATGAGATTCAAATAAATAGTGATTTAGAATTTAGTTCTGTTTCTATTTATAATGTAAATGGTCAGCAAGTGTTGACCCAAATTTTGAACTCAGATCAGCGATTAAATATCTCTACCTTGTCTAATGGTGTGTACTTTTTAAAACTAGAAAACAACGGTCTGGAGATAGAGACATTGAAACTGGTTAAGGAGTAGTTGTTTGATCTCGCTTTCGCGAAAGCGGAATAAAAATCTATAATCTAGATGCCTATTATAGCTTTTGCAATCATGAAATAGATGAGAATCCCAAATATATCATTACTGGTGGTGATAAATGGACCTGTCGCAAGTGCTGGGTCTATACCACGCTTGTGTAAAGCAAGAGGGACAAAAGTACCTACGAGTCCGGCAACAATGATCACAACAAAAAGTGATGTGGAGATTGCGATAGATGTAAATAGTTCACCTTTAGTCGCAAATGTATAGGCAAATAAAAGAATGGCTAAAATGACGCCATTTAACATAGCTAGTAAAATTTCTTTTATTAATCGATTACTGATACTTCCCTTAAGGTCGTCGTTTGCAATACCTTGTACTATAATAGCGCTAGACTGTACACCTACATTACCTGCCATTGCAGCAATTAATGGAGTGAAGAAAAAGAGTACGGCGTGTTTTTCAAATATTTCTTCAAAACCGCCCATAATAGCCGCAGCGCCTATACCACCTAGAAGTCCTAAGACTAGCCATGGTAATCGTGCTTTAGTCAGTTCCCAGATGCTATCGTTAGCCTCTACATCTTGCGATATACCACTGGCTAGTTGGTAATCTTTTTCGGCTTCTTCTGTAATGAAATCTACAATATCATCTATGGTAATACGACCTACTAACCGGTCGAGCTCATCTACGACAGGTATGGCTTCTAGGTCATACTTACGCATGATGCGAGATACTTCTTCGCCTGGTGTGTTTACGGTTACAAAATCTACTTTGGGAATATAAACGTCTTTTATAGGAGTGTCTTCCTTACTGGTTAAGAGATCTTTTAAAGAGAGTCGGCCTTTAAGTTTATTATTGTTATCTACTACATAGATGGAATGTACGCGTGTAACATTTTCTGCCTGTGCGCGCATCTCGCTCACGCAACCGGTAACGCTCCAGTTCTCGTTAACTCTCACGAGTTCTTTGGCCATAAGTCCACCAGCACTGTTTTCTTCATAGCGCAATAGATCTACTATGTCCTCAGCATGTTGCTCATCTACGAGCTCATTGATTACAGATTGTGCTACATCTTCAGATAGTTCGTTAAGAATATCTGCCGCATCATCGGTATCCATTTCTTCTAGCTCTCCAGCTATTTCTTTAGGAGATAATGCATTAAGAATGCGGTCTCTTTGAGCCTCATCTAGCTCCATGAGAGCTTCAGACGTTTTTTCAGAATCTAGTAACTTTACTATAAAGACGGCATCTTCTAGATTAAGTTCGTCTATAATCTCTGCGATGTCTGCAAAGTGTAGTTCTTCTAGAATATGTTCTAGTTTATTAGTATCACTGACTTCAATAAGTGATTTTACTTCTTCAAGAAAGTCGTTGGTGATATTAAACTGCATGATTCTTACTTAAGCTAGCAAAGATAATTTTTTGAATAGGAGTAGGTGTCGTTTTTTACAAATTTGTAGGAATTATGACTCTAGTGCCTCAATTTCCTGAACTAATTCTACAAACATGGCTACACTTATTTGTTCTGGACGTAGATTAAAGAGTTCTTTTTCTCGCATCTCGTCAGGTAAATTCATCGTTTTTAATGAATTTCTTAAGGTCTTGCGACGTTGTTGAAAAGCTAGTTTTACTACCTGACGCAATTTTGCATAAGAACAAGGTAGTTGATCATAATCTTCTTTACGTGTTAAAAGCAATACACCACTATCCACTCTAGGCGGAGGATTAAACACCTCTGGACCTACAGTAAAAATATACTCTGCATGGTAATAAGCCTGTGCAAGAACAGATAGAATACCATACGTTTTTGAACCGTGTGGTGCGCAAATGCGCTGTGCTACTTCTTTTTGAAACATACCACCGAATTCTGGAATCTGGTCTCTGTTCTCTATAGTCTTAAATACTATTTGTGTACTTATATTATATGGAAAATTACCTATTATGGCAAATGAGCGATCTCCATAAATATCTGACAGATCTTTTTTAAGAAAATCTGCTTCTATTACGGCAAATGTTTTATCATTTACCAGGCCAGCGTGTTCTATCGGGAAACTGGTAGTTAAATATTCTACAGACTCACTGTCTAGTTCTAGTGCAGTAACCTTAATATCTTTTCTCAGTACATGTTTAGTAAGTACACCGGTTCCTGGTCCTATTTCTAGTACTTGATCATACCCTTTGTAAGTTAAACAGTCGGCAATGCGCACGGCTACAGTATCATCCTTAAGGAAGTGCTGTCCTAGGTGTTTCTTTGCGGTAACACCTTTGTCTTGCGATGTGTATTTAGGTTTATATTTTGCCAATGTTTTTCTGTTTGAATATGTTTTTAATCGAAATCAATGATTATTTCTAACCTCTACGTACGTTATATTCATCGATTAATTCTAGCTCTGTTCTAAAAGAAAGAACTTGTTCTCCAAATTTACTTATGCCTTCTTTTCTCAATTCTGCAGCATGATTTTCATAGTAGTCCAATAATGCTTCTTTACTGTTAGCCTTATACTGGATAGAAAAAGTACTGTGTCCATCTTTATCCTCTACAAGAACTCTTGTGAATCTAGCGTCCATAAACAGTCCTGTTCCCAGTACTTTGGCAATGTGTTCTCTAATCCATGGTACCCATTCTGGTTCTAATGAAGAATGCATGTTACAAGTGACATTATATATGATCATAAATCTGTTGATTTTATACTTAAAAAGCTTTGTCGTTTTCATCACCACGCAACCTGCGATAGCGCCTGCGAGCATCTACAAAGTGAATGCTGTCTGCGTGTGAAAATATTATTTTTTCAAAAAGCTCTTTGGCTTTTAATGGGTTTTCTAGATGTTCTTGATATAATAGACCTAGTCTGTAATAAGCATCGTCTGCAAGAATACCATCGCTGTAATTATCGATAATAAGCTGGTAATTATCTCTAGCTTTTTCAAACTTGCTATCTATTTCATAAAGCTGTGCTTGTTTTAATAAGACTTCATCTTCGATAGGGTCTCCTTTGTGATCTAACAGTAATTGATCGTATAAGATTATGGCTTCAGATCTTTTATTCTGGTATTGTTTTAATTCCGCTTTCGCGAAAGCTTTTAAAGCAACAAACGTCGTGTCTTCTACAGAGTGGTCTGCAATAGTCAGGCTTAATTCCATAGCATCGTTTGCAATTAATTTACTGGCAGCGCTGCGCAATACTTTTAATTGAGTCAGACTCCAAGGAAAGTCGCCTTGATAATAGCTGGTACGTGCTACTTTAAATTGAGATTCTTGAGCACGCAGGTCGTTAGGTAGATCGTTTTGAACCTGACTGTAAAATATAAGCGCTCTGTTAAATTGCTCTTGTAGAACGAGTATGTCTGCAAGGAGAATTTTTACATCTGCTTTTTGAAATTTACTTAAATTAGTTTTTTCTAATGCTATCAGTAAATCACTAGCCATTTGAGGCTCATTAATTTTAAAAGCTATAAAATTTGCATAGTCTAGTTGCAGTCTAAAAGTTTCTTTGTCCCTACCATAAGTGTTAAGCAAGTTTTCATAATCTAATTTAATAGATTCAAATTCTAGAGCGGTAGCGGCGTCTGCTCGCAATTTAATTTTTAACCTTTGTGCACTATATTTAGTAATCAAAGATTGCGTTTCTTCAATCATGTAATCAAGAATATCCTTTGCGGCGTCTAGGTCATTCTCGTCTATAGCAGTGACCACAAGATTTTTGAGGTTGTCCATATTAGACTCCTCACGTTTATAAATAGCTTTTTCTTGGATAAATGCTTTTTTAAAATCCTTTTGTTGTACAAATAACCAGGATAGCAACTGATTATAAATAGGGTCTGGATTTTCACGCAAGCGTAATAAAAGTACCTTTCTTAATAGTTTATTACCTTCATTATCTGCATTATCGGTAACATATTGAGAAAATATTGCTTGTGCTCGAGAGCGGTAAACGGCATTTTGCTCTATTAAGGTCACGTTAGTGTCGAACATCTTTTCTAGATCTCCTTGTTCACCGTATAATTTAGCCAGTTGATAATTGTAATTAAGCTTATCGTTAAGAGCCATTCCTTTTTCATAGGACAGTATAGCTTCTTCTAGCTCATTGCGCTTTTCAAATCTATAGGCTATTTGATAGGTAAGTTGTGGTAAAGAATCTATAACATGAATCGCTTTTTGGTAATAATTAGTTGCGATACTGTCTTTACCTTGTAGCGTTGCATTATAACCACGTTCTATGTAAAATTGCTCTTTGCGCGGCGTGCTTTTTTGCGCAATATCTATAATAGAATCTACACTGGAATAACGCTCTAGTTGCTGGTATACTTCAATAAGCGCAAACACATTCCTGGGATTGCGCTTATTTTTATCGTATATTTTTTGATAGATTTTTAATGCCTTATTGTACTCACCTTGATCCATGTAATTTTCAGCAAGTTTAGAATCTTGAGCAAAACTAAAGGTGCAAAAAAGTGCCGTAAAAACTACAAAAAGGTAACGCATAAGGTTTTAAAGTTAATCTATAGTATCAAAACCGCAATAAGGAATCAATACTTTAGGGATTTTAATACCACCTTCTACTTGAAAGTTTTCTAGAATACTTGCAAGAATACGTGGTAATGCTAGTGAGCTACCATTCAAAGTATGTGCCAGTTCTGTTCCTTTTTCTCCAGATCTATAACGCAATTTCAAACGATTTGCTTGAAAAGCTTTAAAGTTAGATACACTACTTACTTCTAGCCATTTGTCTTGTGCAGTACTGTAAACTTCAAAATCATAAGTTAGAGTAGAGGTGAAACCTAGATCACCACCGCAAAGACGTAAAATGCGATAAGGTAATTCTAGCTCTTCAAGTATTTCTTGCACATGTGATACCATGTTATCTAGTGCTGCATCACTATTTTCAGGATGCTCGATACGTAAAATCTCCACTTTATCAAACTGATGTAAACGATTAAGACCTCTTACATCACTACCATAACTACCAGCCTCACGACGGAAACATGGTGTATAACCAGTCATTTTAATAGGGAAATCTTTATTTTCTAAAATACGGTCTCTATAAATGTTAGTTATAGGAACTTCTCCAGTAGGGATTAAATAGAGATCGTCTACACCTACATGGTACATCTGTCCTTCTTTGTCTGGTAACTGACCTGTTCCATAACCACTTGCTTCATTTACAAGATGCGGTACTTGCATCTCTTCATATCCTGCAGCGGTATTTTTATCAAGAAAATAATTGATTAACGCACGTTGTAAACGAGCACCTTTCTTTTTATAAACAGGGAATCCAGCACCAGTAATTTTATTACCCAATTCAAAGTCTATGATATCATAATCTTTTACCAGTTCCCAGTGTGGTTTTGCGCCCTCATGTAAATTAGGTATTTCCCCATGTTCAGAAATCACCTCATTATCTTCATCGCTATTTCCTGCAGGAACGCTGTCCTGTGGTATGTTAGGAATGGTGTACAGGATATTTTGTAATTCTTCTACAGCAGCATTTAATTGTTCTCCCAGTTGTTTAGAAGATTCTTTTAAATCGGCTGTTTGGGATTTCAGTTCATTAGCTTCGGCAGCTTTTCCTGACTTAAAAAGCATTCCTATTTCTTTAGAAAGTTTATTGCTTTTTGCTAGTGTTTCGTCTAGCTGTCCTTGTAAACTGCGACGGTTTTCATCTACGGCAATAGCGCTTTCTAATAAAGGAAGTGCATCGATGTTTCTCTTTTGCAATGCGATTGCAAACGCGTCTTTGTTTTCACGTATTTCTGCTATTTGTAGCATGTGATCTGATTTAAAGTATGGTGGTAAAATTAGCAATAATCGTTAACATAACGGTAGGAACAGCTGCTTAGTTTTTAAGCGTGGGAATTTCTTCATAAAGTGAAGAAGGCATGATCCAAGAATGGTGTTCAAAGTGGCTCCATTCTTCTTGTGTAAGATCTACCGTTGGGTCTGTAAGTTGTTTTCTAGGTCTACCGTTTATGGAAACCTTTATATCTGCATAGACCTCTATTTCTTTACCTTCTCTAGCGTAGATTTCTTCTAGCTTTTGTGCAAATTGCCATATAAAATCAGGTTTAGACTGTACAGAGCGCTTCTGTTTTTTACTTAAATATTGACTTAAATGTACAGGCATTTTTTTGCCAGTTTCTTTATCTACTATATAGAAAATACCATATCCAGACCTACTGCGCAACATCATGCGCCAGCTTAGTCGGTGTCCTTCTTCAGTCCATAATACATCATCTTCTATTGCCCAATGTCTTAATGGTAGTAATAGCATGGTGATTAAAAATGTGATGCTGCAAAAGAGAATAATAGGTTTTGTTTTAGGTACAATAACTTCGGCTGCTGCATAGTAGGTTTTTTTCCAAATCAACCTTTTGTGCAATACCTCGGTAGAGAAAAAGAACAATAAAAAGGATAGTGCCAGATAAGGAAAGATTCCTATCTGAAAAACAATACTATTAAATATGTGGAAGAAGATAGACGCAATAATAGCTATCCATCTCGTTTTTTTCCATAATAAGAAAGGCACGATTAACAAATCAAAGAATAAACCGAAATACAATATCGCCTGATGTGACCAGTCGTGTTGTAAAATATCAAAGGACTTACCTCTTGTACTCATTAAATATTTTGCAAAACTACCGTCTAACCAGTCTGGGTAGAACTTTGCGATACTTGCATATGCATAAACGATCCATATAAAGGCGATAATAAATGCATAAATCCACCTAGACATATGCTCTTTTCTAAAGCTAGCATCTAATCTCGCATCTATGGATGCCGACCTGTTTGCAGGTAAAAAGATCATGATAAAATTGAGTAGCATTAATAAGTAACAGTGGTTGTTGTAACTACTCTTTTGCAATAAGTAAACATAGGCCCAGCTTATAGCATAAAAAATTATTGCCATGCGATATTTGTAACCTACCATGACCATTAAGCCAGCGATTCCCATAATCGAGTATAGTACGTACATCCAGTTACCAGGTAGAGGTTCAAGAAATTCAAAACCTATAAAGGTAAAAGTAAAATCTGGCTCTATAAATAATCTTCTTACTGCGCCTAGTGCAATAGAGCCAAATGCTTCACAGGCTATAAGTAGTCCGAAAATCATCCTGAAGATGACCAGTGCAGAATTATCTACCTGTGTAAAAAGCCATTTATCCCACTTGCTGTACATAGGCTCTTGTTTTTTGCTCGTCCAGTTGCATTGCTTTAATTAGATCTTCTAGGTGATTAAATTTTTCTTCTTGTCTCAATCTTTTATGAAAGAATAATTCTAATTTCTTACCATAAAGATCTTCATTAAAATCTAGGTAATAGGTCTCTATAGTTTGAATAGCTTCATTAGAAACAGTAGGATTTACACCTATATTAGTCATTCCATACACACGAGTGTCGTTAATAATAGAACTCGTGATGTAAACACCTGGTGCAGGAATAAGTTTATAAGATTCCTTAACTATTAAGTTTGCGGTAGGATAGCCTATAGTGCGACCCACTTGTTTTCCAGTAACGACAGTGCCGTGTATACTGAAATTGCAGTTCAAGTATTTATTAGTTATTTCTATTGCGCCGTTTTCTAAGGCATGTCTCACCTTAGTACTGCTTACCGCAACTTCTGCTACTTCTTTTTTTGAAATTTCTATAACTTCAAAATCATATTCTTTAGAATATTCTATTAGTTGTTCAATGCTAGCAGATCGATTAATGCCGAAACGGTGGTCGTAACCTATCACTATTACTTTGGCATTTAATTTATCGACTAATATGTTTTTTACATAATCTAAGGCAGTTGTTCTGGAGAATTCTTTAGAAAAGGGATGTATAACGATGTTCTCAATCCCTTGATTTGCAACTAGATCGACACGTTCTGTAATAGAATTAATTAATTTCAGGTCATGATCTGGCTGTAATACCATTCTAGGATGTGGAAAAAAGGTGAGAAGAAGGCTCGTTAGATTATCTTCTTTAGCTTTTTTGACTACACGTTGTAAGATTTTCTGATGTCCTTGATGAACGCCATCAAAGGTTCCTATAGTTACCACTGCACCTTTTACAGCATTATATTTATCAATATTATCGTAGGTATTCAATTCAGAGTCTTCTTTTGAGAGCTTGCAAATTAAAATAATCTGCGCATATTTTTATGTTTTTAAGAGCCTTTTAATGGATGTGATGTTGGTAGTTGTTCCGCTTTCGCGAAAGCGAGATCCATATCCATCCATTATTAAGAGTCCAGTTATTTTCCATTGTATTGATTCATGGTGTTAGCTAGACCTGCGTGAGTAAAGGATAGCGCCATGTCTGCAGTGGTGCTGAGGCGTTCTGGAAGATCTTTTTGTTCTTCTTTATTCCATTCTCCAAGTACATAATCTACCTGTCTGCCACTGGAAAAAGTATTAGAAATACCGAAACGTAAACGTGGGTATTTAGGCGTGTTAAGTGTGATTTGAGTGTCTTTTAAACCATTGTGGCCGCCATCAGTACCTTTTGCTTTCATGCGCAGTGTACCGAACGGTAGGTTCAAGTCGTCGGTGATAACAAGTATGTTCTCTATATCGATACCTTCTTGTTTCATGTAATATTTAATCGCTTTACCGCTCAAATTCATGAAGGTGTTAGGTTTAAGTAGAATAATGCTTTTACCCTTGTGTTTAATAGAAGCAACGTCGCCTAGTTTTAGGGTTTCAAAACTAGCCTCTTTTAATGAGGCGATTTTATCTAGTACTTTAAAACCTATATTGTGTCTGGTCTCTGTATATTTTGCGCCTGGATTACCCAAGCCTATGATCAAGAATTTTTTCATGGGGTCTTCTTCCTTTAAGATAATAGTGGTTTGAGGTTCACTATTCCATATGTTTTGTAACCATTTAAACATGCTGTAAAAATAAAAAAGCTGCAAGAAATAAATCTTGCAGCTTGTAAAAGTATGGAAAAGCGATTAATCTTGTTTAACCGCAGCTTCATCACTTGTTTCAGTAGAAGGAACATCACCTTCTTCATCATCATCATCATCATCTGCAACAGCAGTACGAGATGTTTTGATCATACAAACTACTACAGAGTCTTGGTGCATGATTTCATATTCATCTACTCTTAAGTCACGTACGTATTTCTTAGCACCAATTTTCATTGGAGAGATATCGATTGTGATATAATCAGGTAAGTTAGCTGGTAAAGCTTTTACTTTTAATTTACGGTTGTTACGACGTAAAACACCACCATTAAGTACACCTCTTGCAGAACCTTCAAGAATAACTGGTACTTCCATAGTTACAGCTTTATCATCAAATATTTGATAAAAATCTGCATGTAAAAGAAGTTCTTTTACTGGGTGCCATTGCATATCTTGAGCGATAGCATTAAACTGTCCGTCTTTTCCTAAATCGATAACTACAGTGTGTGCATCTGGAGTGTAGATAAGTTTTTTGAACGCTTTTTCTTCTGCTGAGAAATGTATTGCTTCGTCTCCTCCGTAAATTACGCAAGGTACCAATCCAGCATTACGTAGGGCTTTAGTTGCCTTTTTACCCACGCTTTCTCTTTTAGATCCTAAGATCGTGATTGATTTCATGTTATATATATTTAGTTAATGAAATTACATTATAAAGTTGTCACTGATAGATTCATTGTTTTGTACGCTTTGCATAACGCCTGCAAATAGTTCAGCACAAGATAATACTCTGATCTTGCTGCTTTCTTTTTTCAATGGAATCGAGTCTGTAACGATTAATTCTAATAATTGAGAGTCTTCTATGCGTTCATATGCCTTGCCGGATAGAATAGCGTGTGTACAAATTGCTCTTACACTTTTTGCGCCTCTTTCCATCATTACATCTGCCGCTTTAGTAAGTGTACCTGCTGTGTCTACCATGTCATCTACTAAGACTACGTTTTTACCTGTTACATCACCTATAAGTTCCATGTGAGAAATCACATTTGCTTTCTGGCGTTGTTTGTAACATACTACTACGTCGCTTTCTAATACTTTAGCATATGCATAGGCACGTTTTGATCCACCCATGTCTGGAGATGCTATAGTAAGGTCACTTAAATTAAGACTCTTTAAATAAGGAATGAATAGAGAACTGGCAAAAAGATGATCTACTGGCTTTTCAAAGAATCCTTGTATCTGGTCTGCATGTAGGTCCATCGTTATAATACGAGTAGCTCCTGCAGATTCTAGAATTTTTGCGATCATCTTTGCACCTATCGGTACACGAGGCTTGTCTTTGCGATCTTGTCTAGCCCAACCGAAATATGGTATTACTGCTGTGATGTGTCTCGCGCTTGCGCGTTTTGCAGCATCCATCATTAATAACATTTCCATTAAATGGTCGCTACTAGGTTGTGTAGATCCTATAATAAAGACACGACGGCCTCTTATAGATTCTTCAAAAGAAGGCTGGAATTCTCCATCACTAAATGTAGAGAAATTTACCTTACCTAAAGTTGCGCCGTACTTGTCTGCTATAGCAGTAGCAAGGTCCATACTTTGGCGACAGCCGAATAACTTAGCGTTGTTTAAAGGGTAGTTCATATTAAAATCCTTTAGGTCTTGATTTTAAGGCTGCAAATGTACTTATAATTTTAGAGAAGCCTCTCTAAATAAGAGTCAAATTGTATTTAAAAATAATTTTAATGTATTACTTTTGCCGCTCCAATTAATTAATGCCTCAGTGGTGGAATTGGTAGACACGTTGGATTCAAAATCCAATGCTTCACGGCGTGCCGGTTCGATTCCGGCCTGAGGTACAAAAGGAGTGCTCTTTATTATAAAGACACTCCTTTTTTTATTTAAAAGCAGATTTTTAAATATTAACATTTACATAACATCGCTTCTGTCTAGTAGGCCTAAACTTCTGAAAGTCTTACGGTTTCTAGTGGTTTTTCTTGCCGTTGAAACAGCTATTCCTATACGTTTGCTAGAATATTTAATTATAGATTAACATTAGTTGTGCTATTTTAGCTCAAGAAATTATATATTTACCTCCTTTAATCTGAAAATTCAAATAAATCAAATAAGTCAAATGAAACGATCACTTTCAATTTTATTCACGGCAGCCATGACATTAGGTGTTACTGGTGTTGCTTCAGCATCTGCATTAATTCAAGAAGCTCCAGAGGTAATTAAGACAGAGTCTTTCCACCAAGTTTTAAAGAAAAACTTTATTGATGGAGGGCCTGGATTTATGGCCATCGTATTAGTATGTCTTATATTAGGACTTGCAGTTGCTATAGAAAGAATTATTTACTTAAACCTTTCTACAACAAATTCTAAGAAACTTGCTGCTGATGTAGAGCAAGCTCTAAAAAGTGGTGGTATAGAAGCTGCTAAAGATGTATGTCGTAACACAAAAGGACCTGTTGCTTCTATCTACTATCAAGGACTTGATAGAGCAGATGAAAGCATTGAAGCTGCTGAAAAAGCTGTTGTAGCTTATGGTGGTGTTCAAATGGGTCAATTAGAAAAGAATGTATCTTGGGTATCTTTATTTATCGCTCTTGCACCTATGTTAGGTTTCATGGGTACGGTAATAGGTATGATTGGATCATTTAACAGTATTGAAGAAGCAGGTACTATGGAGCCTTCTCTTGTAGCTGGTGGTATTAAAGTAGCACTTCTTACAACAGTATTTGGTCTTATCGTAGCGATTATACTTCAAATCTTTTATAATTATATCGTTTCTAAAATCGATAGTATTGTAAACGATATGGAAGACGCTTCTATTACTCTTATCGATATTCTTGTAGACTATAAGAACGGTAAGTAATTAACCATTACAAAAACAAATCATGGTTTTACATAAAGTATTAAAATACCTAGTTCTTCTTTTGAGCCTTATAGCTATGGGATTCTTTTTCTATACGCTAGCTCTAGGTGACGAAGCAATTGAACTAAATACGGAAGGCAGCCAGGCTGTTACCGTATCGCCATTAATCTATTTGGCTTATATTTCGTTAGCTCTTATCGCTGTTATAGTGGTAATCTTTGTTTTCAAAGGACTTTTCTCTAGTGCTGAAGTTTTAAAGAAATCTTTGATTTCTGTTGGACTTCTTGCTGTGGTTGCATTGATATCTTATTTCGTTCTTGCAGATGATAGCGTTTTAGATGCGTCTGGCAAGGTTATTGAGTTAGAGGATGGAGAGTTGTTAACTGCTGGAACTTCTCAATGGATAGGTGCTTCTTTATATATGTTTTACATATTAGGAGTAGTTGCTGTTGGAACAATAGTATGGGCAGGAGTAAGTAAACTTATAAAAAAATAAATTATGGCTAGAAGATCTGCACCAGAAGTAAACGCGGGATCGATGGCAGACATCGCATTCCTACTATTGATCTTCTTCCTGGTTACCACCACGATTGAAGTGGATAGTGGTATCGCAAGTAAATTGCCACCACCTGCTCCAGAGACGCCACCACCACCAATTAAGAAAAAGAATATTTTTCAGGTGATAGTGAATGCTGAGAATCGTTTACTTGTAGAAGATGCTGACATGGATATCAAAGATTTGACAGATGCTACTGTTAAATTTTTAGATAACGGTGGAGGAACAGATGCTAGAAATGCTTGTACGTACTGTAGAGGTGCTAAGGATCCAGAGTCTTCTGATAATCCTAAGAAAGCTGTTGTTTCCCTAGTTAATGATAGACAGGCATCTTATAAGATGTATTTAGCGGTGACCAATGAGCTAGTTAGAGCTTATTCTATCCTAAGAGATAGAGAAGGGAAGCGTCTTTATAATGAGACTTACGGTTCTATGACGAAAAGATTGTCAGATTGGCCTGCGACGGAGGTAGATTCTCCTGAATACGATGATCTGAAAGATAAAATTGATAAAGTGAGAGAATTGTTTCCTAGAAACCTTTCTGAAGCTGAACCTCAAAACAGAGAATAATTATGTCTAAGTTTAAGAAAAAAAAGAGTGGTGAATTGCCAGCTGTTTCTACAGCATCTCTTCCAGATATTGTTTTCATGTTATTATTCTTCTTTATGGTTGCGACTGTAATGAGAGATGATGAACTACAAATTGAAAACAAATTACCACAAGCTAATCAAGTTGAAAAGCTAGCGGAAAAGAAGAAGGTGGTTACTATTTATATAGGTAAACCTAATCCTAACTTCCAAAAGACTTACGGTCTTACTGAAGTTGTTCAATTAGGAGATAAAATTGCTCCAATTTCTGATGTTCAAACCTTTGTCAATACTAAGAGAAATCTTATGGATGAAGATGATAAGGATGCAATGACTGTTTCTTTAAAAGTAGATCAGAATTCACAGGTTGGTATTCTAACTGATGTAAAACAAGAGTTAAGAGATGCATATGCTCTTAAAATTAGTTATACTTCAGTAGAAGGTGATCCTTTAAAAAACTTAAAGAATTAATAATAAGTTCTTTAATTTAATATTAATAGCCGTTCTTTTTTAGAGCGGCTATTTTTTTGCTTTAACTTTACGCTCTAATCTATCTATTATGAGATTATTTTTGTTTGTTTTATTGTTTTTAACCGGTTTTATAGTTGTAAGAGCTCAAGATGTTAAACGTTCTGAAAATGCTATTCCTACGGTGGTAGATTCGCTTTATAGAGAAGATCAATTCTATGTAGCTTTATCCTTTAACCTTATTAATAATGAGCCGGATTCTTTTTCTCAAAATGGATTTTCTGGTGGTTTAAGTCTGGGTTTTATTAGAGATATGCCAGTTAATAAAAGACGTAATATTGCCATAGGTGTTGGTCTTGGTTTTTCTACTAACTCTTATAATTCTAATTTGTTCATAGGAGAAGACGCCTCAGGAACTACTGTTTTTAGTATTCTGGAAGATGAGGATAGTGTAGATAGAAATCGTTTTTATACTAATTTAATTGAGATGCCTATACAGTTTAGATGGCGTACTTCTACAGTTACTAATACTACATTTTGGCGCATATACAGTGGTGTTAAATTATCTTACATGTTCACTCACAGAGCAAGCTTTAAGGACGACGTTACTACAGTTAAGAAAACCTCTATTCCAGAGTTGAATAGATTTCGTTATGCTGCTACTCTTACGTTGGGTAACGGTAGTTTTAATGCTTTTGTGCAGTACGATTTAAATACTTTATTTGATGAGAATGCGGTAATTGATGCAGAGCGTGTTAATCTGCAACCTATAAAGTTTGGTATTGAATTTTATATATTATAATCTTTAAACCCTTTAATTATGAAGTCATATAGCTGAAAGCTAGTAACTGACTTACCAGTCCTAGTAAGAAGCCGAAAATAAGTTGGTGTCCGTTATGTGCCTTCATGCTTAATCTAGAGGTTGCGGTAAGGCCGGATATAATACCAAGTAATGCAATTTCTAATAATAGATTTATTCCTAATGCATAAGAAAGTATTATTAAAAAACCTAGAGTACCTCCTGTAGCCATTAAATGAAGGCTTATTTTGTATTTAACAGATGTAAGTATTGTTGCTACTATAGTAGCGATTAACGTTCCTAAAAAGAAGTTGTAAAGTGAAGTGTGTAAACCGTTCACAAATGCAGTTCTTAATAGCATGACTAATAAAATTGCGTAAACTATTAAAGGTGTTATTCTCTCCCCAGTAGTCGATAAGTGTACACTTTTAACGATTCCTAAAACTTTGAGAATGCTGTAGATAAATAAAGGTATTGCTGCAGTAAGTATGACGATTAAATACAGTTGTAATTTGACACTATCAGCATCGCTATAATAACTGAAGTTAAAGTACCATAGGGATACTAAAGAAGGAATGAATATAGGATTTACTATATAGCTCCATAGTTTGAGAAACCACTTCATAAGATTCTAGATCTCTTTTCTTAACCTTGCTACTGGTATGTCTAGTTGCTCTCTATATTTTGCCACAGTTCTACGTGCGATAGGATATCCTTTTTCTTTTAGTAATTCGGCTAGTTTTTGATCAGTAAGTGGTTTTTTCTTGCTTTCTTCTCCAATAACTGTTTCTAGGATTTTCTTTATCTCTCTTGTAGAAACCTCTTCACCATCAGAATTAGTCATTGATTCTGAGAAAAATTCTTTAATCAATTTAGTACCATATGGTGTGTCTACATATTTTGAGTTTGCAACTCTTGAAACTGTAGATACATCCATGTTGATCTTATCTGCGATATCTTTTAAGATCATTGGCTTTAAATTACGTTCGTCACCTGTAAGGAAATATTCTTCTTGATAATGCATAATCGTAGACATGGTGACAAAAAGTGTCTCCTGACGTTGTTTAATCGCATCTATAAACCACTTTGCGCCATCTAGTTTCTGTTTGATAAACATAACCGCATCTTTTTGAGATTTGGTCTTTTCTTTTGCTTCTTTATAACCACGTAGCATGTTGGAGTAATCTCTAGAAACATGTAATTCTGGAGCATTACGACCATTAAGAGTTAGTTCTAGAAGACCGTCTTTAATTCTAATATTAAAATCTGGTACTACTTGTTCTACTATTCTTGTACTTCCACCAGTGTAAGATCCTCCTGGTTTTGGGTTTAAGTGCTCAATATCATCTATAGCGTCACGTAATTCTTCTTCAGTGATATCGTATTTAGTCATTATTTTAGAATAATGTTTTTTACTAAATGCGTCAAAGTAGTCTCTAATCAGCTTTATCGCTAATTCATTACTCTCTGATTTGTTTTTGCGTTTTAGTTGTAATAGCAAACATTCTTGTAGGCTTCTAGCTCCTACACCTGCAGGATCTAGATCTTGAACTACAGTAAGAACTTTTTCTACCTCGTCCACATCGGTATAGATATTCATGGTAAACGCAAGGTCATCTGCGATGTCCTCAATAGATCTTCTTATGTAACCGCTACCATCTATACTACCTACTAGGAACTCTGCAATAGCTCTATCTTGTTCATTTAATCTTCTAGTATTTAATTGCTCTACTAGAGTTTGTGTAAATGACTTACCTGCTGCGTAGGGCACACTCTTATCATCATCGTCAGCACTGTAATTGTTTACTTTTGTTCGGTATTCTGGAACATCGTCATCACTTAAATAGTCATCTACATTGATGTCTGTTTCTATAGTTTCATTACCGTCATCATAATCATCTTGATTAGAATACTCGTCGTACTCATCTTCAGACTTTTCCTTACCGCTGTCTAGAGCAGGATTTTCTTCTAATTCAGATTTTACACGTTGTTCAAAAGCCTGTGTAGGCAATTGTATCAACTTCATCAACTGAATTTGTTGAGGAGATAACTTCTGGGATAATTTAAAATTTAAAGACTGTTTAAGCATGTTTGTTTTCTAACTATGTAAAAATACTAAAAGCCTATTTGATAAGTGCTAAAGTTGTTAAAATTATAAGTAATCATTATTCATGTGGTTTTGACTACTCACTTTAACTAGAAAGTCCCGATTTCTAATTTAGAAATCGGGACTTTTATAAATGTATTATATGTTATTTAAAATTCAGCATTTCCAGGAGTACGTGGATAAGGGATTACATCTCTTATGTTACCCATACCAGTTACGAACATTACCAGACGTTCAAATCCTAGTCCAAAACCACTATGTACCACACTACCGAATTTACGCATCTCTAGATACCATCCTAACTCTTCATCAGAGATTTCCATGTCGGTCATTTTCTGTTTTAAGACATCATAACGCTCTTCACGTTGTGATCCACCTACCATTTCACCTATTCCAGGGAAAAGGATGTCCATAGCTCTTACCGTTTCATTTCCGTTAGCATCTTTATCATTAAGACGCATGTAGAATGCTTTAATCTTTGCAGGGTAATCAAAAAGGATTACAGGACATTCAAAATGTTTTTCTACTAAGTAGCGCTCATGCTCCGACTGAAGATCTGCGCCCCATTCGTTAATAGGATATTTGAATTTCTTCTTTTTGTTAGGCTTAGAATTTCTAAGAATATCGATAGCTTCTGTATAAGAAACACGTTTAAAGTTATTCTTGCCTATGAATTCTAGCTTTTCACGTAGAGGCATTGGACTGCGCTCTGCAGCAGGCTTTTGTTTGTCTTCGTCGGCCTGTCTTTTTTCTAAAAAGGCAATATCATCTGCACAATTTTCTAATGCATAATCAATAACAGATTTCAAGAAACCTTCTGCTAGGTCCATGTTTGCATCTAGATCGTTAAATGCAACCTCAGGCTCTATCATCCAGAATTCTGCAAGGTGACGAGACGTGTTAGAATTTTCTGCTCTAAAAGTAGGGCCGAAGGTGTATACCTGACCTAATCCTATCGCGTACGTCTCAGCCTCTAGCTGACCTGAAACCGTAAGGTTAGATTCCTTCTCAAAGAAATCTTGTTTGTAATCTATATTTCCTTCTTCATCCAGCGGCGGATTCTTAGGATCTAACGTAGAAATGCGGAACATCTCTCCAGCGCCTTCTGCGTCACTACCTGTAATTATAGGTGTATGCGCTTGATAAAATCCTTGTTCTTGAAAATATTTGTGTACCGCAAAAGAAAGTGCGGCTCTCACACGCATCACTGCGCCAAAGGTGTTCGTACGGACACGTAAATGTGCTTGTTCTCTTAGTGTTTCTAGATTGTGCTTCTTAGGCGATAGAATAGTCTTCTTTACCTCTTCAGGGTCTGCAGTAGCAAGTATTTCTACTTTGGTAGCTTGCAATTCTATGCGCTGTCCAGATCCTGCACTTTCTATAAGTGTACCTGTTACAGCAACGGCTGCAGCAACATTAATCTGATCTAGAAGATCGCGATCATAATTTTCAGGCTCTATTACTGCCTGTAAATTATGTATGGTAGATCCATCGTTTAATGCTATAAATCTATCGTTTCTAAAACTACGTACCCATCCTTTTATGGTTATCTCGACCATACTAGGGTCAGACTGGAGTATTGCTGCTATTCTTTTCATTGGTTTACTTGATGAATTCAGTACGGCAAATATAATTTTTATGGGCCGTAAGCACAATTAATAATGATTGTAAATGTAATGGTGTTGGTGTTTATCTCGCTTTCGCGAAAGCGGAACTAAAATCTTACTCCTCTTCCTCATCTACCGCTGGCGGAATTAATGGAATCGCTGGTTTTTTAAAGGTGCGCTCGTTTGCTATGCTTTTTTCTAATGAAAGCAACATACTAGGTAATAATAACAAGTTTGCTGCCATTGCAAAAAGTAAGGTAGCACTTACCAAAGCACCTAATGCAACGGTACCACCAAAGCTTGATGCGGTAAATGTCAAAAAGCCAAAAAACAGGACGATAGATGTGTAAAACATACTCACGCCGGTTTCTTTTAAAGCGCCATAAACAGAGCGTTTTATTTTCCAATCGTTTGCGATCAATTCCTGACGGTATTTTGCTAGAAAGTGTATCGTGTCATCTACTGATATTCCAAATGCGATGGAGAATACCAGTATGGTAGACGGTTTAATAGGCACGCCTAGGTAGCCCATAAGTCCTGCGGTAATTAATAGTGGTAGTAAGTTAGGCACGAGTGATACAAAAATCATGCGTAGAGACTTGAACATCCATGCCATAAATACGGCTATAAGAATAATAGCTAATGATAGGGATAAAATAAGATTGTTGATAAGGTAGTTGGTACCTTTTTGGAAAACGAGAGCTTTACCAGTTAGGGTTACTTCATAACGTTCTTCTGGGAAAATGGTTTTAATTTTCTCTCTTAAGTTTTCTTCTACACGTTCCATGCGATCGGTTCCCATATCCTTCATGAAAGTGGTAATACGAGCATTCTGTCCTGTGCTGTCTACAAAGCTTTTCATTAGAGAAATATCATTAGAGCTTTTCTTTACGAGCTTAGACATGGTAACTGCGTCATAAGTAGATGGTAGATCAAAGTATTCTGGATCTCCACCATAATGTGCCTGTTTACTGAATTTTACGGCAGACACGATAGACATAGGTCTGGACAGTTCTGGAGTCTCAATAATGTGTTCTTCTAGCTTATTGAGTCTTTTAAGTGTCTTTAAGGAAGTTACTTTTTCGTTTTTACTGTGTACTAAAATTTCTAAAGGCATGATACCATCAAAGCTCTTTTCAAAGAACTTAATGTCTTTATAGAACTGCATGCTTTTAGGCATGTCTTCTATAAGACTACCAGAGACTTTAATCTGATATATTCCTATAAAACTTAGAATTAGTACGACAACGCTGGTAATGTAAATAGGGATGCGCTGTCTTTTTACCATGCGTTCATTCCAGTCTACAAATTTGTTGATCCATGTTTTACCTAGGTGTTTTAAGTGACGCTCTTTAGGAATAGAGAGGTAACTATAAATGATAGGTATAATCATTAGGCTTAGTAAGAATATAGCGATTATACATATACTCGCTACTACCCCAAACTCAACTAATAATTTACTTTCTGTAAAGATGAAAGTAGCAAATCCACTGGCAGTGGTTAGGTTAGTCATTAAAGTGGCGTTACCAACTTTAGTAATGACACGCTGTAAAGATTTTGCCTGGTTACCGTGTTTCTTAATTTCTTGCTGATATTTATTAATCAAGAATATACAGTTAGGAATCCCTATAACGATAATGAGCGGTGGTATTAATGCGGTAAGCACAGTGATCTCATAACCTATCCATCCTAAGAGGCCAAAAGCCCACATTACACCTATAACAACGGTTACTATGGAGATAAATGTAGCACGCCAGGATCTAAAGAAAAAGAAGAAAATACCAGACGTAATAGCTAGAGCTGCGAGCAAGAACATTCCTATCTCATCTACTATGTTTTGAGCATTAAGTGTTCTTATATAAGGCATTCCAGATACTTTAATGTCTAGTTGATTATCGCTAGCATATTGATCTAGTATAGGTTGAAATTTATCTATGATAAAATCCTTGCGTAGTATGGTGTTGACGATATCTTTTTTAATGTAAACAGCGGTACGTATAACGCTGTCGTTTTCTGAATAGATTAGGTTTTTATAAAAAGGAAGATCGTTAAAAAGTTTCTTTTTAAACGTAGCTAATTCTTGATCGTTTTTAAGAGGTTCTTGTAGAACAGGTTTTACTATAAACTGTGTATTATCACTATTTTTAGTAAGGTTAGGCAGGTTAGAAGTGGATAAGACCAGTTCTACTTCTTCAAATGTTGCAAGAGAGTCTGCTAGTGCATTCCAGGCATTAAATCGTTGGTAATTATCGAGATTATTGTTTTCTACACCTAGAATAATTAGGTTTCCTTCTTCACCAAACTTGTCTAGAAATTTATTGTACTCTTCATTAACAGGGTGATCGTCAGGTAGTAAGTTAGCCTCTGTATGAGTAAACTGCATGTGTTTCCATTGCGTGGCTAGTGCAATAGTTGCAATAACTATTAAGGCGAGAATCACTTCTCTATTGCGCAGTATAAGTCTAGCGATACTATTCCAAAATCTAAAACTAAATAACTTTTGCATGGCTCAATTTAAGGCGCGCAAAGGTACTTTTAAAAGACGTAATTATATAAGGAATGAAGACTTAATTATGCTTAAAACAGTGTTATAGCTCTAGATAGAATGTAAACTTGAGAGCAAGGTTATCTGCAAAATCAGGTAAATGATAGGCTCCATAACGATAACTAGCACTTAAACCGAACCCAAAGATGAGTTTATTCAATTCAAAACCGCTCTCTAAATACCCTTTTTCTAGGGTGTTAAAGGTTATGTTTTCATGGCGTTGCTCATTATCTAGATCACCCCATGCGGCTTTAGATATCAATACCAGTTCTGGCTGTAGAAAAGAGAATATTCTAAATGGAGCAAATCTATGTTTTACCTGTCCTATTAAAAGTTTATCAGAGAAAAACTCATTAAAATACATGGTTTCAAAACTACGCCTACCAGCTACAGAAAAACGCTGTAAGATTTCATCTTTGTTAGGTGCGTTAGGGTAGGCATGATACAAGTGTGTTAGAGGTACTTCTCCAGCACTGTAATGACCTTCTATCATAAAATCGGTACTGGTTTGGTTAGGTCTGTTTATGGTGTATTCTGCTTTTCCAGAAACTTTAAGATAGTTAAAGTTACTCTCTGCTAGGCCTTTTATTCCTTGTGTAATTTGCCCGCTTAAAATAGGATAACCTCTAGATATTTCTTGATAACCTTGTGGTGTGCGCATAAATTCACTGACAGGACTCCATCTTGCGCCTAGAGAGATTTCTGATAATACATATTCAGAAAAGGGATCTCCAGTTGGGTTAAACTGGTAATTTGTTGTTTGGGTAACTCGCTTTCGCGAAAGCGATACTTCACTAATCACAGATGGAAATAATCGCTGTTGTAAAGACATTCCATACTGCTTGTAAAGATAAAAAGTAGGTATGTTAATTAATCTAGGTTCAAAAAGAGAGTAGACCCTTGCATCGGTTAGAAAACTTTCTGCAGCAAATTCGTTGATATCATCTTGTTTATAGATGTTTAACCAGGTGTTCTTTTCTTTATTAATACGATAGCCTATTCCTATTTTATGTTTAAAAACAGCGTCGTTAGTACCGTAGGCTAGGTATCCATTAATTCTAAAGTTTTCACTTAGTTTTTCATTAGTTTGTCCACCTATACCTATTCTAAAAGCCTCGTAATCATTGAATTTAACTAAGTATTTTAAATCTATGTCAAAGAAACTTACAGGGAAGTAACCGACTTTAAATTTGTCTAGAGTTTCTAACTTACGAGTGATGTTAGACGCTGCGACTATACTGTCTAGATCCATAAATCGAGCAAGCTCTGTGGTAGAAAACGCATCATCACCGCGATACTTATCCCAGTATTTTTCTTGTTGTATTATGGCACTGTCTTGGACTTCTATTTTAAGACCTTTTCTACCATAATTAATCTCTTTGTTGGTTTTAAAATTTGAGTTTACAGCTTCTATAATAAGGTAAAGCTCTTCAGATGCATTTTGATCATCACCTACTTTTTTTTCTATACCTACTTCTAGTCTTGCACCTAGTATTTCTAATTCTTTTCTAGTTTTCTCTTTTCTTACATAGAGTTTTCTAGAACTGTTAAACCATAAGGACGTGGTAGGATTATAAATAAAGTCATGGTATGCGATGATGTTAAGGTCACCTGTTTTTTTAAAAACAGCCTTTGCTACACCATTAGTTTCATGATCTATATATAAGGAGCCGTAGAATAATTGTGCTTCTTTTTTATATCTAGGAGTAAAGATGATTTTGGAAACAGGCCTGTCATTAATTATCGTGTCTTTCTCTATTTTAAAATCATATAAAGAAGGAGCCTTTTCATTAAGTGGGCTTATAAACTCTTGATCAAATATTATATAGGTGTTGTCATATATATTTTCAGATTGAAAATCTATATTATAAATAGGATAGACTGGTTTCTCAAATCCAGGCATATTTGCTCCAGTGATAATCTCTTTGTAGCCTTCTATATCATCATAAATGTGTTGCGATGTTTTTTCGGCAAAGAAGACTCCGGTTTTCTTAAGTGTTTTTCTTAATTCTGTTTTTTTATATCCAGGACCGGTAAGTGCCTCTGGATCTCCAGAAACTTTGAGGTTCTCATAAGCATCGTACTTATAGGAATTCAGTTTATGAGTAGGGTCATTTTTCTTTGAAGAGATCAGTACCTTGGTCATTAACATCTCGGCCTCTCTGGTGCTTTGCTGTTGAGCAAACATACCAGTGCATAAAAGCGAAATGAAAACACCAAAAACTAACTTCATAAAATGATTTGCTTAGAAAAGTTAAAAATAGAATAAGCACAGTAATAAAACTACGGTACTTAAGAGAATATTGTGAAGGCAAAAAAAAACGCCAGTAATGACACTGGCGTTTTATTAAATAGACAGCAATCTATTATACTTTCATGATTTCTTGTTCCTTAACTACTAGATGCTCGTCTATTTTAGCGACATATTTGTTAGTTAAGTTTTGCACATCGTCTTCAGCATTTTTAAGTAAATCTTCAGAGATATCTAGTTTCTTAAGATCATTCATAGCTACCTTACGGTCGTTACGTACACCTATTTTTGCTTCTTCGCCTTCAGCTTTTGCTTGTTTTGCAAGATCTTTACGTCTTTCTTCTGTAAGAGCTGGTACGTTTATGATAACGCTTTCTCCGTTATTCATAGGGTTTAAACCTAAGTTAGCATACATGATACCTTTTTCAATTTCGGTAATCATTCCTTTTTCCCACGGCTGTATAGTTAATGTACGTGCGTCAGGAGTAGAAACGTTTGCTACCTGTGATAATGGCGTCTGGCTACCGTAGTAGTCTACCATTACTGTGCTCAACATGGCAGGAGTTGCTTTTCCTGCGCGTATACTTAAAAGTTCTTTTTCTAAGTGTGTGATAGCGTTGTCCATGTTTTCTTTGGCGCTATCTAGTATAAAATTAATTTCTTCAGTCATCACTAGTATTTTTATAATATGCTATGCAAATATATTGCCGTTTTTACATTTGTACTTTAGTACCTATGTTTTCTCCACTTAAGAGCTTAATTAAATTACCATTTGTATTCATGTCAAAAACGATAATAGGTAATTCATTTTCTTGACTCAAAGTAAATGCCGTAGTGTCCATTACTTTAAGACCTTTGCTCAATACATCGTCAAAGGTTATGAAATCAAATTTAGTTGCTGACGCATCTTTTTCTGGGTCTGCAGTGTAAATTCCATCTACACGAGTACCTTTAAGAATAACATCTGCCTCTATTTCTATAGCTCTTAGAACAGCAGCACTGTCTGTAGTAAAGTAAGGATTACCTGTTCCACCACCGAAAATTACTACGCGTCCCTTTTGTAAATGCCTCATGGCCTTGCGACGTATAAAAGGCTCAGCTACTTCGTTGATTTTAATCGCAGTTTGTAATCTAGTAGGTACATCAGCATCTTCTAGAGCACTTTGTAACGCAAGACCGTTAATTACGGTTGCTAGCATACCCATATGGTCACCTTGTACGCGATCCATACCATTACTAGCTCCAGCAACACCTCTAAAAATGTTACCGCCGCCTATTACTATGGCTACCTCTATACCTAGATCGGTAACTTCTTTTATTTCCTGAGCATATTCTGCCAGGCGTTTAGGATCGATACCGTACTGTCGTTCACCCATTAAGGCTTCTCCAGATAGTTTTAATAAAATGCGATTATATTTCATAACATAGATGTGTGTGCTGCAAATATAAATGAATTAGAAATCCTATTAAATTTTTATTTAGGTATCGCTTTCGCGAAAGCGATATAAGTACAATCATCTGTAAACATATAAGGAGTGATCATAAAACTAATATTTTAAAACGTGTCTATGGTTTATTTATGGGCTATGTATTTAGAATCTAAGATTGAATTCTTAATTCAGGTTCAAAAGCTATCTTTGCAATCTAATATTTGCCTTATGTTCCAGTTAGGAAAAACCATTGTGTCTGATGACCTTCTTGAAAAAGACTTTGTATGTAATCTTACTGCATGTAAAGGAATTTGTTGTGTAGCAGGAGAGGCTGGCGCGCCTCTTGAGCAAAAGGAGTTAGATATACTAGATCGTGAATATGAGAAGATAAAACCTTATTTACGTCCAGAAGGTATTGCGGTTATAGAAGAACAAGGTACGTGGATAGAGCGTGAGAATGGAGAGCTAGAAACACCACTTGTTAATAATGAAGAGTGTGTTTATGCTACTTTTAAGGAAGATGGTACGGCATTGTGCGGTATAGAGTCTGCTTATAGAGATGGTAAAACGACTTTTTACAAACCTATCTCTTGCCATTTATATCCAGTGCGTATTCAAGAATATACCGATTTTAAAGCGGTGAATTATCACAAATGGCAAATTTGTGACGATGCCTGTGCGCTAGGTGAAGAGTTAGGCGTACCAGTGTATAAATTTTTAAAAGAACCACTGACTAGAAAATTCGGTCAGGAATGGTATTCTGAATTAGAAGAAATCGCAAAGGATTTTTAGAGCGGTAATTCAAAATCTGCGTTTTTAAGGAGTGTTTTTTACAGTTCTGCTTTTATAAAATCGTGGATAACTTCTTATAAAAATACTCTAACTTACCGTAGGAAAAGTCCTCAAACCGTGGCTCAGTAGTGATGAAATAAGTGATTTAACATTTCTAAATTGCGTAAAAAACCATTCGTCGTAACAATATGTTAAACGACTGTAGGTTAGTTTTTTGCAGCAAATAATTCACAAAAGTTCTATGTTGAAAACTTGTGAAAAAGGCAAATGTTAAAACCTCCATATCGCCTCAAACTTTAGCCATCTTTGTTACTCTTAAGTTTTAAGAAATTAACGAGATAATTAAAGGCCACATGCAGACGACTCAAGAACCTATATTACAAGAGAATCCAAATAGATTTGTTATTTTTCCTATTCAACATGATGATTTATGGGAATGGTATAAGAAACAACAAGCTTGTATCTGGACAGCCGAAGAAATCGATTTGCAAGTTGATATTACAGACTGGGAACAATCTCTTAATTCTGACGAGCGTTATTTTATAAAACACATTCTTGCTTTTTTTGCAGCAAGTGACGGTATTGTAAATGAGAATTTAGCAGAGAACTTTGTAAATGAAGTTCAATATTCAGAGGCTAAGTTTTTCTATGGTTTCCAGATCATGATGGAAAACATACATTCTGAGACTTACTCGCTTCTTATTGATACTTATGTAAAAGACGATAAAGAAAAAGACCAGCTTTTTAAAGCGATAGAAAATTTCCCGGCGATTAAATTAAAGGCAGACTGGGCAATGAAATGGATTGATAGTCCATCATTTGCAGAGCGTCTTATTGCATTTGCAGCGGTGGAAGGTATTTTCTTCTCTGGTGCTTTCTGTTCTATTTACTGGTTAAAGAAACGTGGTTTAATGCCAGGACTTACGTTTTCTAATGAATTGATATCTCGTGATGAGGGTATGCACTGTGATTTTGCAGTACACTTACATAATCACCACCTTATTAATAAAGTACCTAAAGAACGTATCACAGAAATTATTGTGGACGCCTTAAATATAGAGCGCGAGTTTATTACAGAGTCATTACCTGCTAGTTTAATAGGTATGAATGCAAAATTAATGACTCAATACCTAGAGTTTGTAACAGACCGTTTACTAGTAGAGCTAGAGTGCGAGCCTGTTTATAACGTGACTAATCCGTTTGATTTTATGGATTTAATAGGTATGGAAGGGAAGACCAACTTCTTTGAAAAAAGAGTAGGTGAGTACCAAAAAGCTGGTGTTATGAATAGTACTAAAGAAGATAAAGATTCTATGGATTCTTTTTCTTTAGATGCTGATTTCTAGATCGCAACAGCTTTAAATCTTACAACTGTACTAGTTGTTCCATTATAGATTACCGAAAATATGTCAAGATATTTTCACTTATGTTAACCCAATTACAAGAGAAAGGGAGTAGAATCCTTATCTCTTAACCCAAATAAAATAGTTCAATATGTTTGTAGTAAAAAGAGACGGCCACAAGGAGCCAGTGATGTTTGATAAAATCACAGCGAGAGTACGTAAATTATGTTATGGTTTAAGTAATCATGTAGACCCAGTAAAAGTAGCTATGCGTGTAATCGATGGGTTATATGACGGTGTTACTACTAGTGAACTAGATAACCTAGCTGCAGAGACTGCTGCAACTATGACTACTGCACATCCAGACTATGCAAGACTTGCAGCGCGTATATCGGTTTCTAACCTGCACAAAAACACAAAAAAGACCTTTACTGACGTAGTAACAGATCTTTATCAATACGTAAATCCGCGTACGGAGAAAGCTGCACCTATGATCTCTGACGAGGTGTATAAAGTAATACAAGATAATGCAGACCGCTTGAACTCGGCCATTATCTATAATCGTGATTTTGGGTACGATTACTTTGGGTTTAAAACATTAGAACGCAGTTATTTATTAAAAATTAACGGTCAGATTGCAGAGCGTCCACAACACATGTTAATGCGTGTGTCTGTAGGTATTCATATGGACGATTTAGACGCAGCTATAGAGACCTATGAGTTGATGTCTAAAAAGTTCTTCACTCATGCAACACCTACATTATTTAACGCAGGTACACCTAAACCTCAAATGTCTTCTTGTTTCTTATTAACGATGCAAGACGATAGTATAGAGGGTATTTACGATACATTAAAGCAAACAGCAAAAATCTCACAAAGCGCTGGTGGTATAGGTCTATCTATTCACAATATACGTGCGAGAGGTTCTTACATAGGTGGTACTAACGGTACTTCTAACGGTATTGTACCTATGCTTAAAGTATATAACGACACAGCGCGTTATGTAGATCAAGGTGGAGGAAAACGTAAAGGTTCTTTTGCTATTTATATGGAGCCATGGCATGCAGATATCTTTGATTTCCTTGATCTTAAAAAGAATCACGGTAAAGAAGAAATGCGTGCACGCGATCTATTCTATGCGATGTGGATCTCAGACCTTTTCATGAAAAGAGTAGAGACTAACTCTACATGGACATTAATGTGTCCACACGAGTGTCCAGATCTTTATAACCTTCATGGAGATGAGTTTGAAGCATTGTATACTAAATATGAGCAAGAAGGAAAAGGTCGCAAGACCATCCAGGCTCGTGAATTATGGGATAAGATACTAGAATCTCAAATCGAGACTGGTACACCATATATGTTGTATAAAGATGCAGCAAATAATAAATCTAACCAGAAGAATTTAGGTACCATCAGGTCTTCTAACTTGTGTACAGAGATCATGGAGTACACATCTCCAGACGAGGTTGCAGTATGTAACCTAGCCTCTATCGCATTACCTATGTTTATTAAAGATGGTGCATTTGATCATAAATCACTTTATAAAGTAACAAAAAGAGTAACTCGCAACCTTAATAAAGTTATCGATCGCAACTATTACCCAGTAATCGAGGCAAAAAATTCTAACATGCGTCACAGACCAGTAGGATTAGGTATTCAAGGTCTAGCAGATGCTTTTATCATGTTACGTCTTCCATTTACTAGTGACGAGGCAAAGAAATTAAACTCAGAGATCTTTGAGACTTTATACTTTGCAGCTTGTGAGGCTTCTATGGAAATGGCTATTGAAGAAGGACCTTATTCTACATTTGCCGGTTCACCTATGTCAAAAGGAGAATTCCAGTACAACATGTGGAATGTAAACGATACAGATTTAAGCGGTCGTTGGAACTGGGCAGACCTAAGAACTAAAGTAATGGAGCACGGTGTGAGAAACTCACTATTAGTTGCGCCTATGCCTACTGCTAGTACTTCTCAAATCCTTGGTAATAACGAGGCGTTTGAGCCTTATACTTCTAATATTTACACACGTAGAACGCTCTCGGGAGAATTTATCGTAGTAAACAAGCACTTACTTAAAGATCTTGTAGATCTAGGACTTTGGGATGATAGTTTGAAGAATGCTATTATGAGAAATAATGGTTCTATCCAAGCAATTGAAGGAATCCCAGAAGATATTAAAGAGCTTTATAAAACAGTGTGGGAATTGAAGATGAAAGATATTATTGATATGTCTCGCGAGAGAGGTTTCTTTATCGACCAGTCGCAATCCTTAAACCTGTTCATGGAAAACGTGACTACTTCTAAGCTTACCTCTATGCATTTCTATGCGTGGAAAAGTGGTTTAAAAACAGGAATGTATTACCTAAGAACTAAAGCAGCAGTAGATGCAATTAAATTTACAGTAACAAAAGAAAAGAAAGCGGCACCTATCACAGCACCTGCAGCAGTAGAGGTTCCTGTTCTTAGTACAACAGCGCCAGCACAAGCAGCAAATACATTAAGAGCACAACAGCAAGTATCACAACCAGCTCCCGTACAGCCTCAAGCAGCTGCTCCAGCACAGTCTCAGTCTCTATTTGTAGAAGATAGTGCGCCAGCAGCGGCAAATGTTATGAATCAAACGCAGCCAGTTGTGAATACTAACGTGATCACAGAAAATGAAGAAATGACTGCCGAAGAATATAAATTAATCTTGCAACGAGCAAAAGACGCTGCCAGTAATGGTGACGACTGTGAGATGTGCGGTTCATAATTTTAATTATATTTATTACTAAAACGTATCAAAGCCCAATCCTGTGATTGGGCTTTTTTATGTTCTATAGTTTCGCTTTCGCGAAAGCGGAATGGTAAACTATTTTAAGAGGTTGTTTTGAATGATACAAAAACCTTAAATCTCTTAACATAAAAACGAGATAAAGTAAGGTAATCTTAAATCTCTACTAAGCTTTTTTTAAACCTGTCTTAATCGGTCGTTTGTAACTGGTTCATTGTTATATGTTTGTGGTGTAATTAATTATTAACCATACAAACAAATATTATGAACTACACAAAAGAAGTATCACAAAAATTAAATGATTTACTAACTAAAAACTATGATGCAGAGGCTGGATATAAACTAGCAACAGAGCAAGTGAATAGCAGTAGATTAAAAGACTTTTTCTCAAAACAACAACAAGAGCGTTATAATTTTGGACATGAATTAAAGGAAGAGATTAAAAGTTATGGAGAGAGTCCAGAAAAAGGGACAAGTTTAAAAGGAGATGCACATCGCACCTGGATGAATATAAAGTCCACTTTTACCTCAGATAATGAAGAAGCAATTCTAAAAGAGGCTGTAAGAGGTGAGAAAAGCGCAGTAGAAGAATACAATGAAATTATTGCAGAAACTACCTTGCCACCATCAACAAAAAGCGTGTTGATAAAGCATAGAGATACTATTCAAAATGCATTAATTAAAGTAAATGCCATGGAAGAAATAGCCTAATAGAATAGGTGTAAAATAGTAAAAGCTCGATCTTTTAAGATCGAGCTTTTTTATGTCCTATTTTTAAGGTTTATAGAAGCGATTTTCTGGTAAGAGTTCTCTTCTATAAAATAGAACTAACTAATTATTTTGCTTTCTTAGAACCGACTGAAAGCGAATAGGTCACTCCTAGATTAAAATAATTAGAATCTCCTACATTGCGTCCGTCGACTAGTGTTCCATATCCAGCGCTTAATCCTAATGAAGGGAGTACAGGTACATAAGCGGTAACACCTATACGTGTATAATCTACTTGTGTCTCTGGAAATCTACCACCAAAATCTGCGTCAGAAATATCTCTACCGTCAGAAGAAGACTGGTAATCCATCCATGCTTCTACATAAAAAAGAGCGTTAGAATATCCTATTTTACCCATGAATAATAAAGCATCTGGTACATCTAGATCGCTACCACCGTTAACACCTATATTATCATCTGCATCACCACGTAGACTGTATCCTGCAACCGCTGTAGCAAATAAACCAGAGTCTGCCTGTAAGTGAGCACCTAGATGTAAGTTAGTCGTTACCGCTCCAGAACCTAGAGATAATATACCGTTAGGCTCATAACCACCAGGTAATGTAACACCTACAGCACCTAGACCGTCTAGTCTTGCTTTACCTAGTTTTGTACTGAAGGCTCTGTATTTACCGTATAAACTTATATCTTGAAAATCAGATTGCTCTGTTGTCCCATTTACTGGGTCTGCAACTCCATTTCCTTGAGCGCTTATATAAGGTGCATTTGCGATAACAGTAAAGTTATCTGTGATGGAATACTTTGCATATAAATTATAAATATCTTGATCTATTTCATTGTGAGCAGGTATAGGGTCTACTTTATCTTTTCCTATATAAAAAGCGTCAAAGGTACTGCGTGTATAACTTGCTGTAACAGATAAATCACCCTTAGGGTTAAAAAAACCATCTACCAGTCCTTGAGAAAATACAGTAGATGTAAATACTACTGAGAGTAATAAGGTGAATAAAAAATTTGTTTTCATGATAAAATTTTAAAATTGAATATTAAGTCTGAGTTTATTCTTTAAGACAGTCAGCGTTTTTAGTTCTTATAGAAGCTTACTGTTTTTGAACATAACAAATAGCGATATTTTAATTCACGATTGCCTCTCGTTTTCATTTCATTTCTATCACATGTTATTGCAAGATTGTGATAATTGTGTCGGGATAAGTAAGAATGGTTTTGTTTGTCAAGCATCTCTAGTGACTATTGAGACGTAATTTTAACTTAGATTGTTCATAACTCGGCTTTCAAAAAGCAACTCAAAGACCTATATTTAAAATCCGAAAAATAATTACATTACAGTTTTCATACTATTGATAATCAGTTTTATGTAAATATTTTTCAACTCCTTTTATAGAAGTAATTTCATCTTTTAGAACACGCGCTTATGTACTTAATTTTTGACACAGAAACTACTGGATTACCTAAACGCTGGGATGCACCTTTTACAGATGTAGATAACTGGCCTAGGGTTATACAGATAGCGTGGCAGTTGCATGATGAGATGGGTAACCTCATAGAGGCTCAAGATTACTTGATACAACCAGACGGCTTTGATATTCCATATGATGCAGAGCGTATACATGGTATCTCTACAGCACTAGCTCAAAAAGACGGTATTACTCTCGTAGAGATGTTAGAGAAATTTAACATTGCACTTAGTAAAACAAAATTTATCGTAGGTCAGAATTTAAAATTTGACCTTAATGTAACAGGAGCAGAATTTGAACGTACCCAAATAGGTAACGATTTACAAGAATTACCTGTTCTAGACACTTGTACAGAGCATACAGCAAATTTATGTCAGATTCCAGGTGGGCGATATGGTAAATTTAAATTACCGACTCTTACAGAGCTGCACCAGTTTTTGTTTAATCAGCCCTTTGGAGAAGCACATAACGCCACTGCAGATGTGGAGGCAACCACGCGTTGTTTCTTAGAATTACTTAGAAAAGAGCAGTACTCGCTAGAACAACTAGGTTTTGAAGATGGATATTTTTTACGCTTTCGCGAAAGCAACCCTACAACCATCGCACCGGCAGGAATAAAGCATGTCAATCTTAAAAAAGCATCAGAAAGATTAAAGTCTAACGATAGTCCAGAGATTTCTAAGGCAGAAATTAAAGAGAACTTAAATGAATTAAGAGATGCGAGTTTTGCACACTTACACAGTCATAGTCAGTTTTCTATATTACAATGTACGGCTAGTGTAAAAGATTTAGTTACAGCTGCTGCGGCAAATAATATGAATGCCGTTACCATTACAGACCATGCAAACATGATGGGAGCATTCCATTTTGTACGTGCCGTAAAAGCACATAATGCGAGTCTAGCCGATGCGGAAGAAGTTGAAGAAAAAGAACCTATAAAACCTATTATAGGTTGTGAATTCCAGGTGTGTGAAGACATGTACGATCGTACACATAAGGATAACGGATACCAGATAGTAATTCTGGCCAAAAACAAGAATGGATACCACAATCTAGCCAAAATGGCAAGTAAAGCCTACACAGATGGGTTTTACTACATGCCGCGTATAGATAAAAAACTGGTAGAAGAATATAAGGAAGACCTAATTGTCCTAACAGGAAACATGTATGGAGAGGTACCTTCTAAGATTTTGAATTTAGGAGAA
Source organism: Nonlabens sp. (assembly GCF_039941875.1). Taxonomy (GTDB): domain Bacteria; phylum Bacteroidota; class Bacteroidia; order Flavobacteriales; family Flavobacteriaceae; genus Nonlabens. The sequence goes on from NZ_JBDVDQ010000003.1 coordinate 446,516, forward strand.
AACCAGGCTGAAGAAGCGCTACTGTGGTGGAAAAAACACTTTGGCGACGATCTTTATGTTGAGGTAATGCGTCACGGTCAAGAAGATGAAAATCGTGCAAACGAGGTGTTAGTTAGCTTTGCTCGCAAACACGATGTAAAAATAGTAGCGACTAACAATACGTATTACATACATAAAGAAGATGCCAACGCTCACGATATTTTACTTTGTGTAAAGGATAATGAAAAACAAGCAACGCCTATAGGTCGTGGCCGTGGTTACCGTTATGGATTGCCTAATCAGGAGTATTATTACAAGTCTGCTCCAGAGATGAAAGAACTCTTTAAAGACTTGCCTGAGGCGATACTTAACGTACAAGAAGTAGTAGATAAAGTAGAGGCATATGAGCTGGCGAGAGATGTACTGTTACCTGCCTTTGATATACCTGCAGAGTTTGTAGATGAAAATGACGCGGCTAACAATACTAAGAATGGTGAGAATAGCTATTTGAGACACCTTACTTATGAAGGTGCAAAAATACGTTATGGAGAGATCACTCCAGAAATAGAGGAGCGACTAGAATTTGAGTTAGACACGATTAAGAAGACCGGTTATCCTGGTTATTTCTTGATTACTTGGGATTTTATAAAAGCAGCCAGAGACATGGATGTGGCTGTAGGACCTGGTCGTGGTAGTGCCGCAGGTAGTGTGGTAGCCTATTGTTTATGGATTACAAATGTAGATCCTATACATTACGACCTGCTTTTTGAGCGTTTCCTAAATCCAGATCGTGTATCCATGCCTGATATTGATATAGATTTTGATGATGAGAACCGTTACAAAGTAATGGACTACGTTATTGAGAAGTATGGAGCGTCACAAGTAGCACAAATTATTACTTATGGTACGATGGCTGCAAAGTCATCTATTAGAGATACGGCTCGAGCACTAGATTTACCATTACAAGATGCAGACCGTGTGGCAAAATTAATTCCTGATTTTGCTAAATTGAAGAAAATGTTTGCTCTAGAAGATAATGAGATCGCAGGAAAATTCCGTGGTGATGATGCAGACATGGTGCGAGAATTAAGAAGCCTAGCGGAAGGAAATGATCTTATCGCAGAAACCATACAGAAAGCTAGAATTCTAGAAGGATGTGTGAGAAATACCGGTGTACACGCCTGTGGTGTGATCATTACACCAGATGATCTTACTAATTTTGTTCCTGTAGCCACAGCAAAGAATTCAGACCTTTATGTGACACAATTTGATAACGAGGTCGTAGAAAGTGCTGGATTACTTAAGATGGATTTCTTGGGATTAAAAACCTTGAGCCAGATTAAAGATACCGTTGCTATTATTAAGGAACGTCATGGGATAGAGCTAGACATAGAATCTATACCGCTGGATGATGAGAAGACTTATGAGCTTTTCCAGCGTGGAGAGACTACTGCCATATTCCAGTATGAGAGTTTGGGGATGCAAAAGTATATGAGAGAGTTAAAACCTACTCAATTTGCCGATCTTATTGCCATGAATGCCTTGTATAGACCTGGTCCACTGGAGTATATTCCAGAATTCATTGATCGTAAACATGGTCGTAAAGAGATCGTTTATGATCTAGATGCGATGGAAGAATACCTTAAAGAAACGTATGGTATTACTGTTTACCAAGAGCAAGTAATGCTACTATCTCAAAAGCTAGCAAACTTCTCAAAAGGTGATGCCGATGTTTTGAGGAAAGCTATGGGTAAAAAGCAAATGGCAACGCTACAGAAGATGAAGCCTAAATTTCTAGATGCTGGAGAAGGAAATGGGCATGACCGTACGGTATTAGAAAAAGTATGGAAAGACTGGGAAGCCTTTGCATCTTATGCCTTTAATAAATCTCACTCTACCTGTTATGCATGGATAGCTTATCAAACGGCCTATCTAAAAGCAAATTATGGTGCAGAGTTTATGGCAGCAACCTTATCTAACAACATGAACCAGATTAAGGATGTGACTAAGTTTATGGACGAGTGTCGCCGTATGGGACTCGATGTATTAGGTCCTGATGTAAATGAATCTAATTATAAATTTACAGTAAACCCTAAAGGAGCGATACGTTTTGGGATGGGAGCCGTAAAAGGTTTAGGTCATGGAGCGGTTATGACTATTATAGAAAATAGACAAGATGGGCATTACAAGAGCATCTTTGATATGGCAAAGCGCATAGACCTGCGTGCTGCAAATAAAAAATCTTTTGAAGCACTAGCTTTAAGCGGTGGTTTTGACGGATTAGGAGGAGAGAACCGTGCGCAATTTTTTCACGAATTTGATAACGGACAGATATTCTTAGAACAAGTAGTTAAGTATGCACAGAAGTTTCAAGAAAATGAGAATAGTGCTCAGGTGAGCCTTTTTGGTGAGGCAAGTGATGTACAAATTCCAGAACCACAATTACCTGTTTGTGAAGATTGGGGAACGATGGAGAAGCTGAAAAGAGAACGAGAAGTAGTAGGAATCTATATATCTGGTCATCCACTAGACGATTATAAACGAGAGATGAAATTCTTTTGTAATGCAAACCTCGCTGCTATGAAAGATCTCACACCTCTAGTAAATAGAGAGCTTACCTTTTGTGGGGTAATATCTGAGGCACGCCATATGATGAGTAAGGCAAATAAACCTTGGGGTATTTTTACCATGGAAGATTATGACGAGTCTTTTGAATTCAGAATGTTCGGTGAGGATTATTTAAAATTCAGACACTTTTTAGTACCTAACAGTTTCTTACATGCTAAGGTGAAAATACAACAGGGCTGGATAGATAAGAATACCGGTAAGCCGCGAGACCCACGTATTTTATTTGTTCAGATGGCACAATTACAAGATGTCATGGCGCAAGCTGCAAAGAAACTTACTATAGAATTTCATGTTAGTGAAATACTAGAAGAACGCATTGCTGTATTAAAGGAGGCGTTAGATAAGCATCAGGGAGATCACAGATTGCTCTTTAATTTAAAAGATCATGAAGAGAAGATTTCTATAGATATGTCTGCTAGATTACAAAAGGTAAATGTAAGTGCAGAGCTGTTGCAACTGCTAGATGATAACGACATAACCTATGGGGTGAATTGATACCATCTTGAGATGATAAAGTACTTATTATCCAGTCGGCATTAAAAAGTGAAATATCAATATAAGTAACTACAATACTAGACTAGTGTGTATGGCGTTAGTTTTGTTTAAATTTGTATATAATTATTAAAGAAAAATATCATGGCACTAGAAATAACAGATGCAAACTTTGAAGAAACAGTATTAAAAAGTGATAAGCCAGTATTGGTTGACTTTTGGGCAGCGTGGTGTGGACCATGTCGTATGGTAGGACCTATCATTGATGAGGTTTCTACTGAGTATGCTGATAAAGCTGTAGTAGGTAAAATGGATGTAGATGCAAATCAAGAATTTGCTGCTAAATATGGTGTACGTAACATCCCTACAGTATTAGTTTTTCAAAATGGAGAAGTAGTAGGTCGTCAGGTAGGAGTTGCTCCTAAAGATGCTTATACAGAAGCTTTAGACTCTCTTTTGAACTAGTATTCAAAACATAAGATAAAAAAATCCTGCTCCAAAAGAGTAGGATTTTTTTTGCTCTTTTCTTAAAAAATAAATCGATAATAGCCTTGTTGAAATTTTAACCCTTTAAGGGTCAATTTTAATATAACCCTAATACTTTTCCAGAGTATTTGGGCTACCTTGAAAATAAAATTAGATATTATGAGCAAGACTATATTGTTGAAAAACAGACCGCAAGGAACACCACAAAACAGTAATTTTGAATTCATAGAAGAAGAAAAGCCGTCGCCTAAAGATGGTGAGGTATTATTGAGAACTAAATATGTGTCGGTAGATCCTTATTTACGTGGACGCATGCGAGATGAAAAATCTTATATAGAGCCTTTTGAAATAGGTGCTCCTATAGCATCTGCAGTTGTTGCTGAGGTTATAGAAAGTAAAAATGACCGATTTGAAAAAGGAGATTTTCTGACAGGATCATTAGAATGGAAAGAATATCAAACAAGTACTGCAGAGAATTTACGTAAAGTAAGTAGTGATGAAAATTCATTAAGTGCAAACTTAGGGATTTTAGGTATGACTGGACTTACTGCATACTTTGGGCTAGATAGAATAGGTGAGCCTAAAGAAGGAGAAACCTTATTAGTCTCTGGTGCAGCAGGCGCTGTAGGATCTGTAGTAGGGCAAATAGGTAAAATAAAAGGCCTTAAAGTTATAGGTATCGCTGGTTCTGATGAAAAGGTGGAGTTACTTAAGAGTAAGTTCAGTTTTGATGCAGCTATTAACTATAATAACACCGATGACCTTGCTGCTGCAATTAAAGAGCACGCACCAGATGGTATAGATATTTACTTTGATAATGTAGGTAGTTATACGCTAGATGCCGCTATGAAAAACATAAACCGTTTAGGTCGTGTTATAAACTGTGGTGCGATCTCCTTATATAACGAGACAGAAAATCCTACTGGTCCTAGATTAGAAACTACTATTGTAAAACAAAGCGTGAAAATGCAAGGTTTTATAGTTAGTAATTATCAAGAGCACTTTCCAGAAGGTGTTAAGCAACTATCTCAATGGTTAAATGATGGGAAACTGGTAAAAGAAGAGACCGTTGTAGAAGGTTTTGACTCTATTCCACAGGCATTCATTGACTTGTTCGAAGGGAAAAATAAAGGTAAGATGGTGGTTAAAATCTATTAATCACTTTTTTAGAACTATGTTTTTTTAGTATTCGCTTTCGCGAAAGCGGAACAAATTTAAACTCCATAAATAAAACAAGCATGATCGTCGATTAAGATGGTCATGCTTTTCTTATCTTCACACTATGGATGTACAAAAGGAACTTAATAAAACTACTGGCTTTAAAAACCTGCAATTACTGGCTAGTCAGGTGGTAGAAGGTTATATAAGTGGTATGCATAAATCTCCTTTTCATGGTTTTAGCGCAGAGTTTGCAGAACATAAAATTTATAATCCTGGTGAGAGTACACGGCATATAGACTGGAAACTGTTTGCAAAAACAGATAAGCTCTACACAAAGCGATATGACGAAGAGACTAATTTGCGCTGTCATCTTATAGTCGACAACAGTCCTTCTATGCACTATCCACTGACTAAAAAACAAGAGATAGGCTCGCTTAATAAAATAGGTTTTACAGCGCTGGCAGCAGCAAGTGTTATGAATCTGCTTAAGAAGCAAAGAGATGCAGTAGGAATGAGTATTTATGCAAATGAGTATGAATATTATGCACCAGAAAAAGGTAGCGAAAGGCATCACAATATGCTGATAGATCAATTGACTAGAATAAGTAGTGAAAAACCTAGTGGGCAAACTACAGATACTTATAAATACCTGCACGAGATAGCAGAGAATATAAAACGTAGATCACTTATTTTTCTTTTTACCGATATGTTTCAAAGCGATAGACATGAAAACGAACTCTTTGAAGCGCTCAGACATTTAAAATATAATAAACATGATGTGGTACTTTTTCATACTTATGATAGTGCTACAGAGGTGAACTTTGATTTTTCTAATAAGCCTACTCGATATACAGATGTAGAAACAGGAGAGCATATCAATCTTTATGCAGATAATGTTAGAGAAGATTATCAAAAAGCGATAAAAGAATATTTTGAAAAACTAAGAGTACGTTGTGGGCAAAATAGAATTAAGTACATGCCAGTAGATATTCAACAAAACTTTGATGTGGTAATGACTACCTTTTTATTAGAACGACAACTGTTTAAATAAAATAAAAGCCTGTCAGGGACAGGCTTTACGTAACCAATTGAATTATGAAAAGAGTAATGGGTTACTGCAAAGTAATTACTTAAGAAATTTAGGGAATTTAATAAGCATCTCTCTTTGGTAAAGCAAAAGTAAACCTCACTTTAATTATAAGGTAAAGATCTTTTCATAATCATTGTTAATCTTTAAACAGTGTAAAAACAGGTTGAATTACATCTTTATTAATTTTTCTACCTGGGTTTGATCTGCGGTTGTGATTTTTACAAAGTAAATGCCTTGCTTTAAATCGCTAACATTATAGATATCTCTAACTCCTTTAAAAGTAGTAGTAAGCTGACCAGAGGTATTATAGACCTGTACTAATTGTGCTTCTTGAGATAGTTTAAAAGTACTTGCTGTTGGGTTAGGGTATAATTTTATAAACTCTTGAGTAAGAAATGAATCTTCATTACTTAATGGATCTTGTAATAGCTGTGTTGTAAAAAGTTTATATTCTCCTGGTTGTAGGTTAATCATCGCTGTAGTACTCGTAATATTTACCGCGGTATTATTATCGAAGTAATCGTACCATGTACCAGTCTCAGAGAAATTAGGGTTTACGTTTTGAGCAGTTATACCAAAGTTAGCTACAACGACAGCATCAAATTGAGTACCGTTAAGATTAATTCTTTTAACTATTCCAGATACGTCTAGATCGTTATTAACTGAGTTAAATGTTTCTGGATAAAGGGTCTTTAAGTTAATCATAGTTGCCGTCACATTATAAAGAGCCATGCGACTTGCGTCTGTATCATAACCTAGTGTCCATGGAATAGGTTTGCGACCTGTACGTCCATTAAGATCTATATCTTGTTCATAACCTAGTTCTCCAAATTGCCATAACATCTTAGGACCTGGAATACTGTATAAGATTGCTGCGATAGCTTCTTGTCTTTCTAGAGCGATAGGTAACGTTCTTACATTATGGGATGAATTTGCGTTATTACCAAATTGTAGGTTTTTATACATTAAGCGCTGCTCATCATGACTTTCTGCATAGGCAACTAGGTGTTGGTTATTAAAATTACGTGAGCCAAAATAAGAGCCACTAACATCTGCATTACTACCATATCCCATAGAATTCTGGTTGTACTGATCAGTCATTTTACCCCAAAGCATAAATCCAGCATTTGCAAGAGCAGTTTCTTCACTATTATCTGCTAGATGTTCTAGTATCATGTAAACGTCGTTACCATTTGCATTCCATATGGTATTGCGGTAATCATTAAGAATATCAACCCTAGACTGATCATAAGCATTCCATGCGCCTACATTTCCTAGAGTGTTGTTTTGAGTAAAACCTTTTGATAGGTCAAATCTGAAACCATCTACCTTATACTCGTCTATAAGAAACTGAAGAGTTTGCTTTACATAATCACGAGTAAAAGTACTCTCGTGATTCATGTCATAACCTACATTAAAATCATGACGCGCGGTAGGATTCATGTAAGGATTATTTGCTGCTGGTCTAAAGTTAGCATCATCCCACCACATTTGACATAAAGGACTTTGACTAAAAGCGTGGTTGTATACTACGTCTATGATGATCGCAATTCCTTTTGAATGACATAAATCTACTAGTTCTTTAAACTTATCTGTAGTACCATATGTTTTATCTAGAGCACCGTGAAATTTAGGATTATAACCCCAACTATCTGCTCCTTCAAATTCATTGATAGGCATTAATTCTATAGCATTAACTCCTAGTGTTTCTAGATAATCTATACGATCAATTACTTGCTGGTAACTGTCCTGTTCAGAAAAATCTCTTACTAGTAACTCATAGATTACTAAATTCTCTTTATCTGGTTTTGTGAAATTAGTTACGTTCCAGTTATAAGGTGTTTTTTGATACGTATATAAGGTAACATCTCCTGTAGTCTGGTTAGTAGGATAGGCAGGTAGGTTAGGGTAATTTCCAGCCACGATAAATTGATCGCTTCCTGGATCTAGAATAAGCTGGCTGTAAGGATCTGCTATTTTTATATCAAAATCTACTAGATATTGATACATAAACGCTGTGTTTGCAGTAAAAGCTGTAGCTGGTATGGTAACCCAAAAATAATCACCATCCTTATTCATTTGGTATGTAGTATCTAGATTCCAGTTGCTGAAACTACCTACTAGGATCACATCATTTTTAAGAGGTGCGGCAAGTAAAAAGGTAACACTACCATCTGCATTTTCATTAACTCCATTTTTTAAACCAGCAGGACGAGTTAGATTTTGTGTCGTACCAGGTACAAAAACACTAACAGTATCGCTAGAAGAGTCTGTACCGCTAGACGCAGTTATAGTAATGTCATAAGATCCAGAGGCGTTAAATGTGTAAGCATTACTTATAGTACTAGCTGTAGTGCTCGCTATACTAGTAGAGTTAACACTTAAATCTAAGGTTGCATTTTGAGAACTATCACCTGTTATGGTAATGGTCTGGTTGAGGTTAAATACAGCACCATCCTGTGGAAATGTGATTGATGTATTTAATCCAGGAGGAAAAACATTTAGAAATATATCTGGAGAGGTTTGTGCTGTTGCCGCTGCATTTCTAACGACTAGTGATATTTCTGTAACGACATCTCCTGGTGTTACACTGTAAAATTGGTTTATACTCGTACCTAAATCTAGTGTGTAAATATTACCAGTACCGCTGTAGGTAAACTGCGGTGCACCGTTATTATCATTAAAAGTGGGTACTATAATGTTTTGCCATCGTTGCCCATTTATAGTTACACCTGTATAGGCGTATAGAGTTCCAGTTTCATTTTCTAATGCTGTACCAGTAGCATCAAAGGTTAATATGACTTGATCTGTTTGAGTAGGTGTTGATGGAGTTGTTGTTACTTGCGCTTTCGCGAAAGCGAAACAAATAAAGGCCATCAAAGCCAGAGTATAGTTTTTCATAGCTTGAGTTTTAAGCAAAAAAAAGGCTGCGAACAGCCTTTTCATTTAAGATGAGTTTTATTTATTCTTGTGGGATAAGAAGGAAGCTACCATCTAGATCATTAAAGAAAATGTCATAAGTACCAGCTTTTGCAATGATGTTAGGGTCGTTATTGTTAGCGCCTTGTCCAGCATATGGAGATACATTATCACCCCAACTATCTGTCCAGTCATCGTTTGCTCTTATTTTTAATTCTCCAGCGATTAATGCAATATCGCGACCTACCCACTGGTGTGGATCAAAAGAAGATTGTGTTAAATCAAGATCTGGTCCGTTCCATCCATTAGGAGTAGACGGGCCTATAAGACCTATACTCGTATATGTAGTTGCAGTTGCAGCGGTAGTATTTGCTACTATGCTAAAACTAGAAGTACCTTCTGAAGCATTAGTAACACCAGTAATGTCAATGTTGAAGTCGTAATATCCTGCGGTAGGAGCAGCAAATGAAGCAGGGTCGCTACCAGCACCATCATTAACACCTACAGCGCCATTTCTCTCACCGTACTGTGGTTGCCACATTCCTAAAGTAGAAAGGATTTTAAACTCATCAGCATTAAAGAAACCTGTGTAATAATGCTTGTTTACGTCTGTTACATCTACAAAAAGAGCAGGATTAGTCTCTCCATTACCATCTCCATTATTCCATCCAGGCTCTGTTGCCGCACCTACAAAATATAATGGGCTAAAAGGGTAAGCTTCAAAAGCCGTGATTACCGCAGTGACTTCATTAGAAAAGATAGGATCTACCGCAGTTGCTGCTGTAGTTGCTTTTACTCTTAATTTAAAGTTAGTTGCTATACCAGGTTCTGCGCCTAAAGAAAGAGCGGCATCGTTAAGTGCATTATAAGTTACTGCTGTGTTCGTACCATTATTAGATCCTAATACTGCTGGTGCACTATAATCGCCAGATTCTACATCCATTTCTAATTGGTAATCTATCTGTACAGGTGTTTCTAATGAAACTCTGTTCCAAGAAAAACGTTCTGCAAGATCTGCTCCATTAGTTTCAGTAACTTCAAAAGTGTTTACGTCTGGAGATAAGGTAATCTCTCCAGATGTGTTTGTGTTAAGTGAAAATTCTTCACTGTCTGTATCATCACAAGAATTAAAACCTGCAATAGCTAAAAACGACAGCATTAATATAGAAAACTTTTTCATTTTTAAATTATTTATAAGATTAGTAACCAGTGTTTTGTGGTTGTAGATTTGGGTTTAAATTTAATTCTTGTGCAGGAATAGGAAGTATATTTCTAAATGCAGGAGTGGTCGTACCGTTTCTTACATTTCCTTTCCATGCCCAAACTTTTGAGGTAGTGAACTGACCGAATCTTACTAGATCCTGACGTCTATGTGCTTCCCAGTGTAATTCTCTAGCTCTCTCGTCTAGTAAATAATCAAGATCTATTTGACCTACAGTAATGTTTCCACTAGTGTTTCCATAAGCTCTTTCTCTTATCTGATTCAAATAACCTTGAGCTGTTGTTAAATCACCACCAGATCCACCTCTTACTACAGCTTCTGCATACATAAGATAAGCATCTGATATACGGAAAATAGGAAAGTCTATGTCTACAAAGTCACCTACTGTATCACTACCTGCACTACCATCAACATTTACATTCTTGAATTTTTGAATGGCAAAACCATCTTTAAACTGACCTACATCATTGATTTCTTTTGTTTGCTCGTCAGTAAAGAATGTTTCTCTTGTATCTGCAGAGTTTTCTTCTCCTGGGAAAAGCTCTACAAATTGCTCTGTAGTTCTTATTCCACCCCAACCACCGTTGATACCGAATACTGATGGGTCCATGTTTCCGCCTACTGGAGCGTGAGTTAAGTAAGTAGTCCCACCAAATGTTTGCGTATTTAAACCGTCAAAGTTAATCGTCCATATAAAACCATCTTCAGCACCATTACGGTTGTTGTCTGCCTGAAAACTGTATGCATAGGGCACGTTAGGAACGTTATAACCTGCACTAATTACTTTGTTCAATTGAGTGATAGCATCTGTGTATCTAGGTGTTCCTGTATACACTTCGGCATTCATATAAATTTTTGAAAGTAACATCCATAGTGCTCCTTTATCAGCGCGACCGTATTCGTTCATACGGGCTTCTACCATATCGTCTTCGATAGCGAGTAATTCAGATTCTATAAATTCAAATAGCTCTGTTCTAGACTTTGCAAGAGGTAAAACTGCTGGATCTGAATTCTCATCAGTAAAAGGCATTTTACCAAAAAGGTCCATACCGTGATAATAAGAATATGCTCTTAAGAATCTAGCTTCTGCACGATAGTTTGCAACATCAGCTCTTACATCTGCCGGGATGTTGTATTCGTCTAGTTTTGCATCAGTACTTAGAGATAAGAACTCATTACATACTGCAATTTGATAATTAACACGAGAGAACATCGCGTTGATAAATTCATTACCGTCTGTCCATACATGACCGTGTAAATCTTTTATGGTACCATCATTCCATGCGATAATAGCCTCGTCAGTGGTAAGTTCTTGCATGTTCCAGTATAATCTCAGGTAGTTAGAAAAACCACCATCTATACCAGAGATATCTGCATTTCCATCTCCTCCTTCTTGACCACCTAGAGCAAGACCAGCATAGGCCTTAGCAATAATACCACGATACGTCGCAGGATCTTGAAATAACTCAGCTTCTGTAACTCGGTTATCTCTTGGTTCTACAGTAAGCGCATCCTCACATGCAGTAAAAACAAGCATTCCAAGGAACAAAAAGATAATTGATTTGTACATTTTCATAGTGTTGCTTTTTAAAATTTAAATCCTAATCCAAAGATTAGACCTCTATTACGAGGAAATAGGTTGTTATCGATACCTCCAAATACTTCTGGATCAGTACCATCATAATCAGTGATAGTTAATAAGTTAGTTCCTGTAATAGAAGCTCTTATGTCTACTTTGTCGCCAGGAAAATTATACCCTAACGATACATTATCTAATTTGATAAAGTCAGCTTTTTGTATGTAATAGTCAGACTGTAATCTTTGTTGAGAAAAATTAGTATTTAAAATGTCTACAGTTGAATTCACATAAATAGGAGTTTGTGTGTTAGTAGGGAAGATACTTCCATAACTAGCAGAATTAGAGTCTACGTTATTATAGTTGTAACCACCAGCAGCACCTCTAAATGTGAAGCTAAAATCAAGATTCTTATAATTAAAATTAGAAGTTAAACCGAAGTAAACATCGTGATTTGCTTTTTTGTATCTCACTCTATCTGCATCATTAATGATGTTATCACCATTAGTATCTACATACACACCATCTAATGGGTTACCATCCTGATCATATACCTGACGGAAAACATGAAAAGAGGTAGGGTCAGATCCTACCGCCCATTCTTGAATTGTATTTCCTGTACCACCGGATATTCCTCCCACAGGAACCGGTGCGTTATCTGCACCAGCTAGGTCTGTAATTTCTATTTCTTGAACAGTCGCATTTGCAGACAGTGTCCAGTTCATATTTTCCGTTTGAATTATTTTTCCTGAAATACTAGTTTCAATACCTCTACTTAAAGTAGAACCTGCATTTTGAAAACTACCATTTTCTAATCCACCTGCTGGAAGCGGACCGAATAATAATAAATCTTTAGTCTCTCTATAAAAACCATCTACGCTACCGGTAATACGGTCATCAAAGAACCCTATGTCGATACCAGCATTCCATTGGTCTGTAGTTTCCCATTTAAGATCTATGGATCCTTCTGGACGTATAGTAGTTACAAATTGATCACCGAACTGTACAGCAGCTTGTGGCTGTCCAGGAGTGAAAACAGATAAGTATGCAAATGATGCGTCTATATCTTGCTGTCCTGTCTGACCGAAACCACCACGTATTTTTAACTGTGATAAGAAACCACTGTTTTGTACAAAGTCAGTATTAGTAAGTTTTAACGCAGCACTTGCTCCATAGAAATTAGCCCATCTATTTTCTTCAGAAAACCTTGAACTACCATTGCGGGATGCACTACCAGAAATAACCACTAAATCTTTAATGTCAAAAGAAGCTCTTGCAAATGCAGTTACTAATGCAGAGTCATCTATAGCGATAGGATTTTCTTGAAGTTCGTTGTTTACTGAAGAACGACTTGTACTCTGACGTGTGAAATCTTGAAAACTTCCTCCTAGAGTAAAATCCATGTCAGTATCTAGAGACTCTAAAGTTCTTTTGTATTCAAAACGACCATCTAATAATTGGTTTCTTCTAAATCCTTCACCAAAGCTTCTGTTGTTTCCACGAGCACCAGCACCAGAGTTGAAATCTCTAATCGTGTACTCATCAAACTCATTATAATCGATACCAGCGTTACCAGTAAATTTTAAACCAGGTACTTGTCTTATGTTATAGGCAGCATTAAGGTTTAATCTCGCTTGCTTATTATCCAGTTGAGAATCTAAACTGTTTAATAATCCTAGTGGATTGCGAGGTGCATTACCTTCTGGTCCAGTCGAGTTAGTGTATTCAAAGAAACCGCCGAATTCTCCTGTATTATTAAATATAGATTGCGTTGGGTCAAATACCACCGCAGCACCTACAGCACCTTCATCTGCTCTTCTTAATTCTTCTTGAGCTAGTTGAGACGTAAAGTTTAGTTTTAAATCTCCTTTTAAGAAGTTTTGTCTTACGTTAAGACCTAAAGTAGCTCTTTCATAACCAGATCTTAATAAAGTACCATTCTCGTTAGTGTAACCTAAAGATGCTCTAATAGAAGTTGTTTCATATCCTTTTTCTACAGTAAGATTATGAATAGCTCTGGTTCCATTTTGATAGATTTCATTTTGCCAGTCTGTATTAGCATCTCCTAATACTGCAGGGTCTCTACCTTGATCAGCAACTAGTTGTCTAAATTCGTCAGCATTTAAAACATGAGCATAATCTTGAACTTGATTTACAGCAAACTGTACATCGTATCCTATTTTAAGATCACTATTAAGTTTAGCTTTTTTAGTAGTAATTAAAACTACACCGTTAGATGCACGGTTACCATAAATAGCGGTAGCACTAGCATCTTTAAGAATAGTAAAAGATTCAATGTCTGCAGGGTTAATAGTATTTAAACTAGCGTTACGTTGATCTAGTGGTACACCATCTACTACATAAAGAGCATCTTGATTACCACCTAATGTAGAACCTGGACGTACTCTAATAACAGGTCCATCACCTGGACGACCAGAAGCTGCTGTAACCTGTACACCGGCTACTTTACCAGATATTAACTGACCTGGAGATGTGATCGCACCTTTATTAAATTCTTCTGCTTTTACTGTAGTTTGTGCTGCGGTAACATTTGCTTTTTTAGTACTACCATATCCTATAAGAACGATAGTATCTAATTCTGATGGGTCTTCTGCTAGTGTTATATTAATAGAAGTCTGTCCGTTTAAAGGAATCTCTTGTGTCGTATAACCTATAAAAGAAAATACGATTACTGCATCACTAGGTACATTATTTAAAGTGTACTTTCCATCAAAGTCTGTCGATGTACCATTTGATGTGCCTTTTACAGATACAGTTGCTCCTAAAGCTGGTAGGCCATTAGATTCCAATACTGTACCAGTAATGACACTTTGCGCAAATGCAAAAAATGGTAGTAAAATTAACAGTAAAACTGTTTGTAATTTCTGATTCATTTTTCTGATTTAGTTAAAAATTAATGATGTCTTCTTCTCACACGGCGGCTAAATTATGTAAACTAAATGTTAAGAAAACGTTTTCGCTACTACATTCTACGAAAACGTTTTCGGTAATCGTTAATTTATTTTTATAGTATCTTCACTTTCGCGAAAGCGAAACGGATAATAACTCCTAATCTAAGTTATAATGGCTCAAAAGATTACATTAAAAAAAATATCTCAAGACTTAAAGGTTTCTGTATCAACAGTGTCAAAAGCGCTAAGAGATTCTCATGAGATAAGTGCAGAGACTAGAGATAAGATAAAGGAATATGCCAAAAAATTCAATTATAAACCCAATAGTATTGCACTAAGCTTAAAAAATCAAAAGACTAAAAAGATAGGGATAATCATTCCAGAAATAGTGCATCATTTCTTTGCAACTGTTATTTCTGGGGTCGAACGTGTGGCAAATCAAAAAGGATATCAAGTTATTATAACTCTATCTGGTGAGAGCTTTGATAAAGAAGTAGTGAACATGGAAATGCTGGCTAATGGAAGTATAGACGGTTTTATTATGAGTCTTTCTAAAGAGACAATGGAAAAACAAGATTTTCATCATTTAAGAGAGGTGACTAATCAGGGTATGCCTATAGTAATGTTCGACCGTGTGTGTAATGATATACCATGCGATAAAGTAATTATAGATGACGTTGCGGCAGGTCATGAAGCGACCGAGTTCTTACTTAGAAAAGGTAGGAATAAACTAGGTATAATAAGTACGGTGGACTATGTTAATGTAGGTAGATTACGTTCTCAAGGTTTTAAAGAAGCGTTGCAACAGCGAGGTTTTGAAGTAGAAGATCATCAGTTTTTAAAGATAGAAGATATTGATAATTGTGAGGGTGCGATAGAAGATTTTATATTAAAAAATGATTTTGACTCGCTAGTTGCCGTGAATGAATTATTTGCAGTTACGGCTAGTAAAGCACTACAAAAAGCAGGTAAAAGAATTCCAGAGGATGTTGCGATGGTAGCATTTACAGATGGTATGTTGTCTAAATATGCTAGTCCAACACTTACCACTATAGGTCAACAAGGTGAAGAAATGGGTGGTATAGCCGCGGCAAAACTGATAGAAAAATTAGAATCAAAGCATCATGAGAATGAAAGTTACGAAACCGTTATCGTAAAAACTTCTCTAGTAGAGAGAGAATCTACACCTTAATTATATAAATTTACCACCGTGTTGAAAGGTGAACTTTTAACATAGAATCAAAACTTATCTTCTTCACACACAATAAGTTTTGATAAGTCATAAGGCTTGTCGTCATTAAATAAAAGATAACGATATGCAAAAACCTAAGTTAGGTTTCTGGGATATCTGGAACATGAGTTTCGGATTTCTCGGTATTCAGTTTGGTTTCGCCCTACAAGGCGGATTCATGTCCCGTATTTTTCAAACTCTAGGAGCTGTAAAGGATGAAATCCCACTACTGTGGATAGCCGCACCATTAACTGGTCTGCTAGTACAACCTATTATAGGTTTTTTAAGTGATAAAACTTGGTCATCAAGATTTGGTCGAAGAAGACCTTATTTTCTAGTAGGTGCCATTCTTAGTTCTATTGCTTTATTTTTTGTGCCATACTCATCTGCTTTATGGATGGCAGCAGGTTTTTTATGGATACTCGATGCGTCTATTAATATTTCTATGGAACCGTTTAGAGCTCTGGTAGCAGATAAGTTACCAGATTCACAGCGTTCTTACGGTTTTGTAATGCAAACTCTTATAATAGGTATCGGTACATTTATCGCTAGTTCACTACCTGCATTAGTATCTATGTTAGGTGTTTCTGACGAAGCTGCTCCTGGAGTCATACCGCCATCTGTTAAAGTTGCATTTGCAATAGGAGCTTTTGTTTTTCTAATCACAATCTTATGGACAGTGTTTAAAACAAAAGAATACTCACCACAAGAGATGGAAAAGTATAATGGGGAGATAGAAAATGATGACGCAGGGATGATGGAAAGTATTTCAAAATCTTATTCGCTCATACCGCCTACCATGATTAAACTAGGTGTGGTACAGTTTTTCTCTTGGTTTGCCTTTTTTACTATGTGGAGTCTAGCAACACCAGCGTTAACAGAGTCTGTTTTTGAAGCACCTGCGCCTATCGCTAGCGCATTTGATATGACAGACGCCGTACAGTCGGCTGCATTTGATACACAAAATACCGCATACCAAAAAGCGGCAAATAGCGTGGGTGGTTATATGGGGATTTATGGGCTTTCTTCTATGGTATTTGCATTACTACTTACTCTATATACTTCGCGTCGAAGAATTAATAGAAAATATGTTCACATGACTTGTCTTATCGCTGGTGGAGTAGGGTTTTTAATGATGAATTATATTACAGATCCTGCCATGTTAATTTTATCATTCACATTAATAGGTATCGCTTGGGGTAGTATTTTATCCATGCCCTATGCGATGTTGTCTAGTAGTGTTAATCCTAAACAGATGGGTTTAATGATGGGTATCTTTAATATGTTTATTGTAATTCCTCAAATTATAGCCGCTTTAGGCGGTGTTAACTGGACCTCTAGTTTATTAGGTAATGGCGCCATTCATGCCATGACAGTTGCTGGTATAGCACTAGTTCTAGCAGGTATAAGTAATTTCTTAATAACCGATAAAAACGCTATCACTTACCAAATTCAAGAATCAGATGATTAAAAAAGCATTCATATTTGACCTAGATGGTGTAATTGTAGACACTGCAAAGTTTCACTTTATCGCATGGCAGCGTCTTGCGGCATCTCTAGATATCAATTTTACAGAAGAAGAAAACGAACAGCTCAAAGGGGTTTCTAGAGTAAACTCCTTAAAGAAAATTCTAGAATGGGGAAACAAAGAAATCTCTCCAGATGTTTTTCAAGCCAAAATGGATCAGAAAAACACGGAATATCTAGACCTAATAAAAACCTTAGATACATCTGACATAATGCCTGGTGTACATGATTTTCTTTTAGAATTAAAGAAACAGGAACAGCCTATAGCTTTAGGTAGTGCGAGTAAAAATGCCCGACCTATTTTAAAGAAACTAGGTATCTATGACCTATTTGAGGTAATAGTAGATGGAACTAATGTGACTAAGGCAAAACCAGATCCAGAAGTCTTTTTAAGCGCCTGCGATCAATTAGGCTATGCCGCACAAGACAGTATCGTTTTTGAAGACAGTGTTGCAGGAGTACAGGCTGCAAATACGGCAAGAATGATATCCATAGGATTAGGAGAACCATCCATATTGAACGAGGCAGACGAAGTCTTTGCACACTTTACCGACATGCCACAAGATTATATCAACACATTACTAAGTAAGAAAAAATGAATCAAGAATATATCATACCAAACGCGTGGTCTATAATTGAAGAAGGATGGAAGCCGTCTCAAGTAGAATCTAGTGAAAGCCTTTTTTCCATCGGTAACGGTGCTATGGGGCAACGAGCAAATTTTGAAGAAAAATATACAGGTGCTACTTTTCAAGGTAGTTATGTAGCAGGAGTTTATTATCCAGATAAAACCAGAGTTGGATGGTGGAAAAATGGCTATCCAGAATATTTTGCAAAAGTACTTAACGCTCCTAATTTTATAGGGATCGATGTTTTTATAGATGGAGAAGAATTGGACCTTGCAACAGTTCAAGAAGTGACAGATTACCGTCGCGAGTTAAACATGAAAGAAGGATGGTACGAGCGTTCCTTTACAGCACACCTGTCTCAAGATAAAGCGATAAATGTAGTTGCAAGAAGGTTCATGAGTCTAGAAATAGATGAGCTAGCCGTTATTAACTATCAAGTAACTGCTGTAAAAGGAGATATAAGAATCTCTTTCCAGCCTTATATAGATGCAGGAATAACTAATGAAGATACCAACTGGGACGACGCGTTCTGGGAAGTAGAAGAATTAGTTTCAGAAGACCATCAGGCTCTCGTGTTAAGTCGTACTAATAAGACTAATTTCTATGTAGGTACCTACATGCAGTCAGAGTTGATTAAGAACGGAGAGCATGTCCAGTATGCAGAGCATTTTGATAAAAACGATACTGTTATACGTCATAAAGCAGCTTGTGATATCGCTCAAGGCGAAAGCGTAACTCTTAGAAAATATGCCGGTTATACTTCCAGCCTTAATCATGAGCATTTTGAACTTTTTCCTGCTGCAAAATCAGTTTTACAGAAAGCAACAGAGCTAGGTTATGAAAGTTTGCTTAAATTGCAGGCAGATTCATGGGCGCAAATTTGGGCCATGGCAGATATTACTATAGACGGTGATCTCAAAGCACAGCAAGGGATACGTTTTAATATCTTCCAGTTGAATCAAACATACTCAGGTAAGGACTCTCGTCTTAACATAGGTCCTAAAGGATTTACAGGAGAGAAATATGGAGGTTCTACCTATTGGGATACAGAGGCTTATTGTATTCCATTCTACATGGCTACCAAAGATCAACAGGTAGCACGTAATTTATTAAGATATAGATATGAGCAGCTAGACAAGGCCGTTGAAAATGCTGGGAAACTAGGATTTTCTTCTGGAGCTGCTCTATATCCTATGGTTACCATGAATGGAGAAGAATCTCATAACGAGTGGGAAATAACCTTTGAAGAGATACACCGCAACGGTGCGATGGTTTTTGCTATCTATAACTACGTTAGATTTACAGGAGATTATATCTACGTTCCCGAAATGGGACTTGAAGTGATGATCGCTATCGCCAAATTCTGGCATCAACGTGCGACCTTTTCACAGCGCGCAAATAAATACATGATCCTAGGTGTAACCGGTCCTAACGAGTATGAGAATAACGTAAATAATAATTGGTATACGAACTACCTAGCAAAATGGTGTATCAACTATGCTGTGGATAATATCAATAAAGTAAAAGACGGTTATAAGTCAGATTACGATAGAATTATTGCAAAAACTAAACTTACAGATTGTGAGATCACTGCATGGCTAGACGTAGCAAATAATATGTATGAGCCGTTTGATGAAGAACTGGGCGTTTATTTACAACAAGATGGATTTTTAGATAAAGAAATTATTCCAGTAAACGACCTTTCATCAACCCATAGACCTATCAATCAGAAATGGTCTTGGGATCGTATTTTAAGAAGTTGCTACATTAAACAAGCAGACGTATTACAAGGTTTTTATTTCTTTGAAGATCATTTTACCAAGGAACAATTAGAAAAGCATTTTGACTTTTATGAGCCGTTAACGGTTCATGAAAGCTCTCTTTCTCCATGTGTTCACAGTATACAAGCAGCAAAGTTAGACCGTATGGATCAGGCATATGAGTTCTATTTGAGAACATCACGACTAGATCTAGACGACTATAATAAAGAAGTAGAAGAAGGTTGCCATATTACTAGTATGGCTGGAACTTGGATGAGTATTGTAGAAGGTTTTGGTGGTCTTCAAATCATTGATGATAAGCCTAGTTTCACGACCAAACTTCCTGAACAATGGGATGGTTTCAGTTTTAAAATCAACTTTAGAAATCAGATTCTTGACGTGCAGGTAACGAAAACAGGTGCACAAGTAACTCTAGAAGGTAAACTTGCTCAAGATATTATACTTAATGGCGAGCACATTACTTTACAGCCTCAAATGGTAAATGCCTAGGCTATGAAGTTAGTACGCGATTAAAATTTTGTTAGTTGATTCAACATTTTACCTCACAAGTTTTCAAAACCTGTGAGGTAAGTTTTATGGAGTCATTAATTTAAAGTTTTTCCCTCAAGGGAAATGTTCGCAGGACAAAGGGTGTTTGCGCATGAGTGAAGTATGAGAAATAAAGACCGTAAACACCTAACTCTTATCTTTCCTCAAGGAAAGACGGTAGTTTATGTATGGCATAACCTGATTTCTGTAACTAGAAAAAAAGATTTTCCCTCGAGGGAAATGTCCGCAGGACAAAGGGTGTTTGCGCATGAGTGAAAACATATTGATAAATTACCGCCAAGCCTTTAGGATTTAAATAAGATAATAATCGCGAGCAAAGGGATTCCATGAAAACTTTCTCCTTTGGGGAAATGCCGCAGGCAATGGGGCTAGCAAAGCAATAAATATTAAATAAAGTGAAATGAAAAAACTACTAATCCTACTCATCGCAATTCTTATTATAAGTTGCGATAATCATCATAAAGAAAAAACTACCCTAGATACTAGAGCTAGTGCTATTGAGGTAATGACAACGCCTGTTTACAAAAATGTAGGGAGTAATAAATTTTCACTTTCCGATTACGTTTCAGATGTTACATCTATTGATAGTATAACTTTAGGAAAAGGATGTTATAAAAAGGATTTAGGTAGTAATAATGACATTAAAATCCCTGGGAAACTAGACGACTCCTATTATTTTGGACTGAATGATAATGCTCCCTTTGTCACTAATATCACATTATGGATCGATGGAATTAGGAACGATATTCCGGTTTATAAAACTCCACAAGGTCAGTTTTCATTGCCATACATTAATAGGACTAAGAATAAACCTAAGAAAGTTCAAGTTAAAGGAAGCTTTACAAATTGGGCAACTATAGACTTAGAAGAAAACAATGATGTCTGGATACATACGGTTGCACTTCCAGCTGGGAAACATCAATATATTTTTGTTTTGGATGGTGTCGAAGAAAAATTGACTGTAAATGATGAAAAGGTCATGAGTAATAATCAAGAAGGCTTTAATCGTTATATTGATAATTCTTTGTCAACAAATACAAAGCTATCCTACGATAAAATCCTTGACAAAGGATTTACTTTTAAGACATCAGGAAGTTTAGAAAACGTAGTTGTTCTCTATGAAAACCAACTCGTAGAAGCGATAAAAAGTAAAAATGATAATACGTATACAGTAAACCTACCAGAAAAAGACTTCTCAAAGCGTATTTCTAAAACACAACTGGTTAGAGTTTTAGCTAGTGATGAAAATGGTCGTACTAACGATTTATTGATTCCGGTACAAAATGGTCAGGTAGTAAAAGACCCAGCGCAACTTGCTAGAAATGATTTTCATAATCAGGTGTTGTATTTTATGATGGTAGATCGTTTTCTTGATGGAGATAAATCAAATACAAAACTTGTGAACGATCCAGAAATTTTACCAAAAGCAAATTATATGGGTGGCGATCTAGCAGGTGTTTTGGCAAAGATAAAAGACGGCTATTTTGAAGAATTGGGAATCAATACCGTATGGTTGTCGCCTATTACTCAAAATCCAGAAGGTGCTTATGGCTTGTGGCCAGAGCCTAAAACTAAATTTAGCGGTTATCACGGTTACTGGCCCATTTCTAATACTCAAGTAGATTACAGATTTGGTAATGAGATGATTTTAAAAGAAATTATTGAAGAGGCTCATAATCGCGATATGAATGTGATTTTAGATTATGTGGCAAACCATGTTCATGAAGAGCATCCTTTATATAAAGAACATCCAGAATGGGCTACAGACTTGTATCTAGAAGATGGTAGTTTAAACACAGAGCGATGGGACGACCACAGATTAACGACTTGGTTTGATACCTTTCTACCTACACTTGATTTTTCACAGCCAGAAGTAGTAGAAAAAATGACCGATAGCGCTTTGTACTGGGTTACCGAGTATAAACTAGACGGTTTCCGTCACGATGCGACGAAGCATGTGCCAGAAGAATACTGGAGAACACTGACTCAAAAAGTACGCAATAATACAGACAGACCTATTTACCAGATAGGAGAAACATACGGTTCTTATGACTTGATAAGAAGCTATGTGAGTACAGGAATGTTAGATGCGCAGTTTGATTTTAATCAGTATGATGCTGCTGTTTCCGCTTTCGCGAAAGCGGATGGAAGCTACGCAAACCTCACCGAAACCCTTAAAAAAGGTCTAGAATATTATGGTCACCATCATTTAATGGGTAATATCTCAGGAAACCAAGATCGTGCAAGATTCATAAGCTATGCAAGTGGTGATGTGAAATTTGATGAAGACGCAAAGAAAGCTGGCTGGACTCGTGAGATAGTCATGAGTGATTCTACCGCATTTGATAGACTAGGTATGTTACAAGCTTTTAATATGACCATGCCTGGTGTGCCGGTCATATATTATGGTGATGAGTATGGTTCTATAGGAGCAAATGACCCTGATAATCGCAGGATGATGAAGTTTAATGGCCTTTCTAGTAGAGAACAAAAATTACGTAAATTAGTTCAAGAATTAGTTTATCTACGTCGCAATTCTATGTCTCTAATTTATGGAACCACACAGGTAATCATGGAAGAAAATGGCTTGTTGGGTATAGAGCGTAATTATTTTAATGAGAGTACAAAGGTGATTTTTAACGAGAATTCTACGATTCTTAATGTGGGTTTAAATAATGCACGCTTTCGCGAAAGCGGAACCGCAATAAATGCCATTGTAACGGATAAGAATATTCAGATACTACCAGGCAATTTTGTGATTATACAAATGAAAAATGATCAAAAATAAAATTTAAAATAAGTTATAGAACTCCTACATTTGATACCTGACCATAAAATTAGGAAAACCAACTATTAATAAATTACTAGCTTAATGAAAAAATATATTTTAGGATTACTTGCCATCACAGCGTTATTAGCCTGCAAGGAAGAGGTGAAAGAAGAAACAGCTGTTGAAAATGTTGAGGTTAAAGAATACTCTCCTATCCAGGATGAAGATCTTGAAAATGCCGTTATATATGAGGCAAACATAAGACAGTATTCTCCTGAAGGTACTTTTAATGAGTTTACTAAAGATATTCCAGAACTTAAGGAGCTAGGAGTTAAAGTGATCTGGTTAATGCCTGTTTTTCCTATTTCAGAAAAGAATAGAAAAGCAAATGGGAACTTAATGGTAGAGGACATTAAAGACCCTAAAGAAAGAGAGAAATATCTAGGTAGTTACTATGCGGTAGCTGACTATGAAGAAGTTAATCCAGATTTAGGAACGCCAGAAGATTTAAAGAACCTTATTAAAACAGCACATGATAATGGTATGTATGTGATTCTGGACTGGGTTGCAAATCATACAGGATGGGATAATCGATGGATTAAGGAATATCCAGACTTTTTTACAAAGGATAAAAACGGTAAAATGATCCACCCAGAAGGTACAGACTGGACAGACACTGCAGACCTTAATTACGATAATAGAGACTTGTGGAATTATATGACGCAGGCTATGGCTTCATGGATAGAAAAATATGATGTAGATGGTTTTAGATGTGATGTGGCTCATGAAGTGCCTACTGAATTTTGGAATTATGCGACTAAAGAATTGGAAGACCGCAAACCGTTATTCATGCTAGCAGAAAGTGAAAAGAAAGATCTGTTTAAAGAAGCATTTGATATGGGGTATAATTGGGAAGGACATCATTTAATGAATGAACTGACTAAGGGCGACTTTGACGTTAAAAAGTGGGATGAGTATATGGAGCGTAATGAGAAAAATTATGAGAAGGATGATATTTTAATGAATTTCCTAACAAATCATGATGAGAATTCATGGAATGGATCGGTAAAAGAAAGAATGGGCGCAAAGGGTAATACTATGCTTACATTTAGTTATATGATACCTGGTATGCCATTAATTTATTCTGGTCAGGAATACGGTATGGATTACAGATTAAAGTTTTTTGAAAAAGATACTATTCCTAAAACTAAAGGGAAGACTTGGGATCTTATGAAAAAACTAGGAGAGTTGAAAAACAATAATGCTGCACTTAATGGAGGTAAAAACCCTGCTAGTTATACCAGATTAGAAACAAGTAATGATAATAGTATTTATGCTATTAAGAGAGAGAAAAATGGGGATGTTATTTATTACATTGTAAATTTATCTACAGAGAAGGAAAAAGTAAAAGTAAAAGGTATGTCAGGTAAAATAACTGATGCGATACGTGGTGGTACTGTTAATTTTAAAGAAGGTAACTTTCTTGATTTTCCACCATATGGATATCGTGTTTTTACTGTGGAAAAATAATACGGTTTTTAAAAATTTATAAAAAAGGCTTCTCATTAGGGAAGCCTTTTTTATGATACCTGGTGTCCGTTATAGAATTAAGAGGAGTATATAATAATGTTACTTATGTGGATATCTATTTTGCTTTTTATCTAATTTTTTAGAATTCATATATGCAAAAATGGATCAAAAAGTAAAAAGTGAAACTTTCGTGACAATTTTATTGTAATTATGCAAATATCATAGAGTAATGGTCATTTTGTAAAACCTGAAGAAGGAAGTTTTACGTATGTAATGCTGTAGTTTCTATTCTATGAATGCGAGCTTATTACCGATGATAAAAATGTAACGGTTAAAATTAAAAATTGATTTTTAAGAAATCTTCTCATACTGCTATTCTAGTCTTTGCCGCTTCTGGTAAGAAAGATGCGTGTCGTAAAGGTATTAAAGGCGGTGATGTGCTTTTTGATACTCTTACAGATCAAACGGTTGCTTTAGCTAGTAAAACTGGTTTGCCGTATTATGTACACACAGAAAAGCAACAAAAGGGATTTGATTTTGGATCTAGGTTAAGTAATTCTATTCAGGCAGTTTTTGAGCAGGGATATGATAATGTAATAGCCATAGGTAATGACACGCCGCATTTAAAATTATCACATTTTAAACAGACTATTGATAACCTAGAACAAGGGGTTGCTACAATAGGTCCTTCTCAAGATGGAGGTTTTTACCTTCTAGGAATTAATAAAGCTACTTTTTTAAAGGTAGAACATAAAGAAAACGAAGAATCTAAATTTTCAAGGTTACCTTGGAAAACGTCTCGATTAACTCATTCTCTTACAGATAGTTTTAGTGACGGTCTAGTACTGTATAAAATGCTAGATAAGTTGATAGATCTAGATGCAAAGGTAGATTTAAAGGCGATTTTAGATTACTCATTATCTTTAAATGAAATAATACTTCAGCTCATTTTATTATTAGTTGAAAGCGATAAAAGTATAGCGTCTAATAGTAGTATCTTTTATTTAATTAAAGATGCTGATGTATATTATAATAAGGGATCTCCTTGTTTTTAATTTCTACATGTAGCTATAAGCGCGTGATTTAGAAAATAAATTTGCGTGCATTTTTATCACTTTACTTTTATTAAATGAAACAATTATCCTTTTGGGTAATGCTATTAATGTGCATTACCGCATTTTCTCAAGATCTAACAGTTACCGTAACTGATTTCTCCACTTTTCAAGGTTTATCTGAAATTAAGGTAACCTTAATCAATAGCTCTAGAAATATTTCTATGGAGCAAACTACTGATGCTTTAGGAAAAGCAACTTTTAAATCCTTACCGACCATTAATGGTTATGTAGTAAAATTTGAAGGTAACGATCAGTATGAGTCTGCACAAAGTTCTGTTATTAACATACGTTCTAATGAGAATCCATCTGTAGTACTAAGTATTCTTTCAAAAAATGATGATAACACCTTAGATACGGTAGTTATCAATTCACAATCGAGTAACCGTATTAACCGTCGTGATGCTGAAGTTTCTTTTGAACTAGAGGCAACCGAAATTCAAGAGATTCCAGTAGAAGGTCGTGATATAACTAGAGTGTTATTTCGTTTACCTAACGTTACACAAGCAACAGGTTTCTTTCCAGAGGCACCTAATGTAAGTGTGAATGGAGCAAATCCATTATTTACATCATACACTATTGATGGTATGGATAATAATGAGCGTTTTCTAGGTGGACAGCGATTTGCGATTCCTTCTGGTTTTGTAAATGACATTACTGTTTTTACTAATAATTATAGTGCAGAGCAAGGTCTAACAGAAAATGGTGTCATAGATGTTACTACAAAGTCAGGTACCAATGAATTAACAGGCGAAGCCTTTTTTATCACACGTCCTGGTCCTAGTATAGATGGTACAAGTCAGTTTGCACAAAGAGATTTATCTGGTAATCAGGTTAAAGATGGTTTTGCTAGATACCAAGCTGGTGTAGGTGTAGGTGGAGCTTTAGTAAAAGATAAAACCTTTTATTATTTAAATATAGAACACACTACAGATGTAAAAGATAATTTATTAACGTCTCCACAATTAGGTGTTGCAGAAACTGTAGAAGGAACAAATACTTTTAATTATCTGTCTGCAAAAATTGATCATAAATGGTCAGATAGTTTCCGTAGTTCATTGAGAGCAAACGTAGGTTTTGTAGATATAGAACGTCAGGGTGGTGGACTAGATGGTGGTGCGTTATTTCCTAGTGCAGGAGATACGCAAGAAAGAAACTCTGTCAACATCGCTTTAAAGAACAGTTATAATATAGGTGATGTCTTTGCAGAATCTAATATCCAGTACTCTCGTTTTAGATGGAATTATTCTCAAGCAAATAACTTTGGTAGTCCTCAAGTAACGGTAAGAAATCCAGCAGATGAGACTATCGCTATTATAGGTAATCCAGGTTATATTTTTGACGCTTTAGAAAACACGGTGCAATTTCAACAGAAATTTAAATATTACTTAGATAACCACTCTCTTAAAGCAGGTTTAAATTACATACGTGGTGATCATGAGTTATTAGGTGGTGGTAATCCATCAGGTAATTATACAGTAGATTTAACGCAAGCACAATTAGATGCTTTAAGAGCTAGAAATCTAGGTGGCGCGCTTAATATAAACGACCTGCCGTCAGATGTAGAAGTGACTAATTACGGTGTAGAATTAAGACCTGCACAGTATGGTACAGATCAGTCTATTTATTCTATTTATGCAGAAGATCTTTGGTCGGTATCAGATCGTTTAAACGTGACACTAGGTTTGCGTTATGATTATGATAACCTGTCTAAAGGTGGTAGTGATGAAGGTGATAAAAACAACTTTGCACCTCGATTAAATTTGAATTATAAACTGACAGAAAAAAGTAGTCTACGTGGTGGATATGCTATTTCTTATGGTAAAATACCATATGCAGTATATAGTGATGCTTTACAACAAAACACAACTAGTGAAGATTATCAAGCGCAAATTCAGGAATTTGTAGATTTAGGTATATTACCATCAGACACTAACATTGATAGGGTAACCTTTGACGGTAACCTTACTGCAAACGTAGCAGGAGTTTCTTACCTTAATGGACCCACTGCAGCATCTTTACAAGATCAACGTGAAGGTGTTTTCTCAAATGAGAGACGTATTCTTAATCCTAATGGTTATGATAATCCATACTCACATCAGTTTGCTATAGGATACCAAGTACAAGTAGAAGATGATAAATTATTCTTTGTAGATCTTATTCATAATAGAGGTGAAGATCTTTTAAGATTGAGAAACTTAAATGCAGCTGCAGAGTATACGGTAGATCCTGATAACGTAGTTGTAAGAACACAGGCAGAAGCTGATGCTACACGACCTATTCCTATCGCTAATAATAGTGCGGTAATAGATGGGCAGACTAGAACAGGTGTCGCTAGAAGTGTTGTTATTACAGAAAATGGAGGTAAATCTCGTTATTATGCTGCTAGTTTTAATCTTCAAAAATCTAGAGGTGACGATAATTATTCTTACCGTATTAACTATACACTAGCTAGTCTAAAGAACGATACAGAAGACATTAACTTCAGAGCACAAGATGGTAACAACTATGGTGATGAATATGGTCCATCTATTAATGATAGAAGACATAACATAAACAGTATTTTTAATTATTACCCATTAGAAGGAACAACTATAACACTTGCAAACATCTTGCAAAGTGGACAGCCTATTAACCGTATTCCAGATGCTTTGCTATATGGGACGACAGATTTAAATGGTGACGGTAGCGGTTTTGGAGATGCATATCAAGGTAACAGTGATCGTTCTCCAGGAGAGGCTCGTAATAGTGACCGCCTTCCATGGTCGGTTAACTTTGACTTAGGAATACAGCACCAGTTTAAAATCAATGGCGATAAAAAACTAGAACTAAGAGCAGATGTCTTTAATGTTTTTAACGTAGAGAATTTGAGTGGTTATAGTAACAACGCAACACAATCTAATCAAATTCAGGCAGGTCCTGCTTCTAGTGGTCGTTTTGTCCAGCGCAACGCAGGTCCACCTAGACAGTTTCAATTTGGTGTTAGATATTTGTTTTAGAAATTTGAAAAGTTCCGCTTTCGCGAAAGCGGAACTTTTATCATACTCAATATAAGAGGTAAAGAATCTATGAAAAAAGTACATATGTACCTTATCCTAATCACAGCGGTTTTAATAACCGCTTGTGGTGGTAAGGAAAAGGAAGAAAATTCTATAGATCTGACTAGTGCTAGCTGGGAAGAAATAGAAAAAGAAGCGCATGGTAAAACCGTAAACATGATGATGTGGAGCGGTGACCCTAAAATTAATTCTTACATGAAGAATTATGTCGCTCCAGCAATGAAAGAACGTTATAATGTAGATGTAGAATTATCAAACGGTCAGGGAAATGCAGTTGTACAACTGATCATGACAGAAAAGCAAGCTGGTAAAAAAAGTAACATAGACATGATGTGGATTAATGGAGAGACTTTCTACCAGTTAAGACAAGTGAAAGGTCTATACGGTCCTTTTGTAGATCAATTACCTAATGCGCAATACATAGATTTAGACAATCCATTTATAGGAACAGATTTTCAAGAGCCCATTAATGGTATGGAAACACCATGGGGAAATGTACAAATGACACTTATCTACAATGGTGATAAAGTGGCCGATTTACCTCAAACACGTAAAGAATTACTTGATTTTGTAAAAGCAAATCCTGGTAAATTTACCTTTGATAATCACTTTACAGGACTTACCTTTTTAAAAGCGTTATTAATCGATATCGCTGGTGGTAAAGACGCACTAGCGGGAGATTTTAATGAAGAAAAGTACAATAAGTACAGTGCTCAATTATGGAGTTATGTTAAAGAATTACAGCCTTATCTATGGAAAAATGGCGAGGCATTCCCACAAAATGTGGCGCAAATGCACCAGCTATTTGCTAGTGGAGAGTTGCTGTTTACCATGAGTAATAACGATGCTGAGGTAGATAATAAAATTAACGAAGGTGTTTTTGCAGCTTCTTCTAGAGCTTATGTTCCTGAATTCGGTACCATACAGAATAGTCATTATTTAGGTATTGCAAGTGATGCAGTGGACAAAGCTGCAGCCATGGTCATGATTAATTTTATGATCTCTCCAGAGGCACAATTAGAAAAGCAAAATCCAGATGTGTGGGGTGACGGTACCGTTTTAAAAATGGATAGATTATCACAAGAATTCCAAGAGAAATTTCAAAACATTCCTTCTAGAAAACAAGCTCCTAACAGAAAAGATATTCAAGATAAGGCACTTCAAGAATTAGCACCTGAGTACATGATAAGGCTGGCCGAAGATTTTAGAAAAGAAATTATAAATAGTTAAATAGAAGAATACAATTTAAGAATGAGTTAAAGTAGCAACGGTTCTTTATTAATCTATTTAATCTTGTTAAAAATTTAAAGTAAAAATATAATTAAAGAAAACCATATTTAAATAAAGTGAAGCTTAAGTCAAAATATATCTCCATTACCATTTTCATCCTATTTGCAGCAGTGCCTGTTCTTTTAGGGTTTGGATATGCGTTGTTATATAGTTTCGGGCTTACAGGTATTTTAAGTGAAGGTTTTACAACAGAGTATTGGGAGAAAACATTACTAGCTACAGAGTTCTGGAAATCCTTAGGTTTCAGTCTTATGATAGCGTTGGTAGTCATGATTATATCACTGTTCTTTTCTATATGGATAGTGATCTCTTGGACTAAGAATTTATATAAAGGACTACTGTCTTATGTGACCTATTTACCACTCGCATTTCCCTCTATAGTAATGGCATTCTTTAGTTTTCAGTTGCTTTCTAAAAGTGGTTTTATAAGCCGTCTCATTTTTAATTTAGGATGGATCGATGACTTGACCCAGTTTCCAGACTGGACTAACGATGCTTATGGCGTTGCAATTATATTTAGTCTATGTTTATTAATCACACCGTTTTTTATCATTTTATATTCTAATTTATATCAAAATGAGCGCATTCCAGAGCTCAAAGCACTAGCCCAAACCCTAGGAGCAAAGAAAAATCAAATCACAACTAAAATAATAGTACCTATCTTATTAAAGAAAAGTGCTTTTACGATTATGTTGTTTGTCATATTTGTGATGGGAACTTATGAAATCCCTTTATTATTAGGTAGACAAGATCCATCTATGTTATCGGTTTTTATAATTCAAAAACTTCAAAAATTTAATCTAGCCGATATACCGCAAGCCTATGCAGTAGCGGTAATTTATATACTTTTAATAGCAACCTTGATAGCGGTAGTTTATAAAACGAGACCGGCATTCTTTAATCCAGAAAAAAACTGATGAAGAAAGCCCTCCAAATATTATTTATTCTATCGATCTTTTTCCCGATCGCATTCTTACTAGTACTTAGTTTAGGACGCAACTGGCCCTATCCAGAATTGTTACCGCAATCACTGTCCTTAGAAAACTGGGAATTTTTACAAAAGTCAGATAGTAAACTGTTACAAACATTTTTCTTATCTCTAGGTATTTCTATTCTGGTAGCAACGGTTACTACAGCGCTGGCTTTTATAACTAGTAAACATATCGCATTAAGTAAATACCGCAATAAGTTGATGTTGCTCGCATACATTCCTTATGTGCTATCGCCAGTTATACTAGCGGCGACATTACATTTCTTTTTTATATACGCTGGTATATCAGGTAACGTGAGTGGTGTTTTGCTAGCGCAGTTTTTTATAGCATATCCCTTTGGAGTTATTATACTCAATAACTTCTGGAACCATAAGACAAAAGCTATAGAAGAGCTTTCTAGAACATTAGGCAGTAGCAACTGGCAAACGTTTAAAAATGTATTATTACCCATTTCAAAAAATGCATTATTGCTATGTTTTTTTCAAACATTTCTAGTGTCCTGGTTTGAATTTGGACTTACTAATTTAATAGGAGTAGGAAGTGTGCAAACCTTAACGGTGCGCGTTTTCAGCTTTGTAAATGAGGCTAATATATTTTATGCAGCACTAGCGAGTTGCTTATTAATATTACCGCCTATGATTCTTATATGGATCAATAAGAGATACATATTTGCCACAGAAACCGTAATTTAAGACCATTGGAACCACTTTTACATATAGATAATATTACCAAAAGCTTCGGCAGTGAGACCGTTTTACACAACGTTAGTTTCACACTGCAAGAACATGAGGTGCTCAGTGTTCTAGGAAAATCAGGTAGTGGTAAAACGACTTTATTAAAAATATTAGCTGGATTAGAAAAAGAAGATGATGGTACTATTTCGCTTTCGCGAAAGCGGATGAACGACACGCCACCTAATAAAAGAAACATAGTTTATTTATACCAAGAGCCCTTACTGTTTCCACACCTTAATGTGTCAGAGAACATAGCATTTGGTTTAAAGATACGTAAGCAATCTGCAGGTGAGATTAAAACTAAGGTAGAAAATATGCTCCTAGAAATAGGACTAGAAAACCATGCAGAGAAGATGCCGCACCAGCTTTCTGGTGGACAGCGACAGCGTGTGTCATTTGCAAGAGCATTAATCATTGAGCCCAAAGTGCTGTTGTTAGACGAGCCCTTTGGTGCGTTAGATGCAGAGACTCGTGTGCAAATGCAAGAACTATTTAAAAAGCTCTCTAAAAAAATGAAGCTGACTTCTATATTCATTACCCATGATTTAAAAGAGGCACTGACTATGGGAGATCACATAGGGAAAATAGAATTAGGTCATTTTAAAAGATATGAATCAAAGCAAGATTTCTATGATGACGCAGATAGCGGTGCACAACAAGAAGCGGCTTTTTGGAAACAGTTTATGTAAAAGTGATTTAAATAATTAATATAAAGAAAGACCGTGGCACTTCTTTCTTGTAAAATACCTCGATAAGAGGAAAATGGATTGCTAGCAGCAGTCTGTAAAAAGATAAAATAATGACAGAAATAAAAAAAGATTTTAACCATTTACAATCCTTATACTGGGTGTTTACACAACTGTGTAATGATGATTGTGACCACTGTTATAACGATTCTAGTCCATTTGGGAAGCGTATATCTCAAGAAGACTGTATGGCGATTATAGATAATATGCCAGACCACATAGAGCGTATTATCTTAAGTGGTGGTGAGCCTCTAGCCGATATTAAATTACTGCATGCTATTCTAGATAAAATTCAAGACAAGTATAAAGGTAAAACGCAAGTAATGATCCAGACTAATGGTGATTTACTAAACCCTGCAAAGTTACAAGTCCTTATAGATAAGGGTGTTTCTAGATTTGACATCGCATCTATAGATAGATATCATAAAAAAGCTGGTGGTAGATTAATGGAGCTGGCAGATATTTTTGATACTTGCGGTGTAGTCGGTACAGAAAAAGATCCGCTTATAGAAGGTGGTCATTATCTAGCCGAAAATCCTTTAAGCTGGGGTTACTGGGGTGCAAGTGAAGAAATGTGGTTAGGTGGTAACTGGGCGAGAGGTAAGGCGATGAAGCACGATATATGGATGAAGGATCCTGAACATAATTTTTGTACCATCTTAAGTGGTGCAAGAAATTTCTTAGGTGGTCATGAAGATATTCCTAACGAGATAAGCATACAGTTATGGCGCATTAACCCATGTTGTCCAGGTACGCATTTCCCTATGGGTGATGCACGTAAACAAAAGGTGAGTGAGGTTCTGGATAGAGCAAGTAAGAACTTTGTTTTTAAAATGCTTAATGAAGGTGACCCACTTAAAATGGGATTAAAACTAGGTGTCTCTGAAGCAGATGCAAAGATTAAGAACGAAGAACTTAAAAACATCTGTCTGTACTGCGATCATTTCTTAAAGTGTAATAAAGATAAAATCTTTGATAAAGATGGCGTCATGGCAGACGTTGTTGAATAACACAATAACTTAATAAAAACTTTAAAAGCAAGGTGTAGATAAGCTATTACCTTGCTTTTAAATTTTCATACGCTGTGCTATTCACTATAGGTAGCTAGGTGAGTTAGTTTTCTCACTAGGCTTTATTTCTTAATTTTGTCACTTCTCTTAAAATTAAAATATGATTCCAGACTGGTTTTACAAATTACTTATCGCCATGTGTGTTATAAGTTTGTGTATCTTAGGTTATAAAATCGCCGACGGTGAACAAAACCGAAGTTTTATCTGGTTCGGCTTTTTATTTTTAATGGCTATATGGTATGGTCTAAGGCAGTTAAGAAACAATAAATAAGCATTTAAACTTTTATTAACCAGCATTCTATAAGACAGTTGGTGTAAAACGATTATTTTCACAACATGGCAATTTTTAAACGCGATCCTTGGATTCTCGACATATATCGTACGTATAGTGGTGCAAACCATTTGTATATACGTGGTCGCGCACTAGAAGATCAGCCTTTAAAACATTATGAGCAACAGACCTTGTACCAGACGCTGCGCAACACTTGGCGTACTTTTGCTACAGATGAGATAAGAAATGCTCAGGTAAAATTAACCTTGCCTAACGGTAAGTTTTTTGAGGTAAAAGCAGATCATGAAGGCTATTTTCTCTTTAATATAAAGACTGATATAGACCTTGATGCCTTAACAGATAAAGAAGGATACTTATCCTTAACGGTAAGTTTTGATGAGGATAATTCCGCTTTCGCGAAAGCGAAACGACAAAAACGTCTCAAAATAAATAAATTCTCTGGAGAGTCATTAATACCACTAGAAACTGCAGCTTATGGTGTTATAAGTGATATAGATGACACTATAATGCATACTGGTGTGACTAGTTTTCTTAAAATGCGTGTGGCTTTTAATACCTTTTTTAAGAATTATGACCGTCGTTTACCCTTAAAAGGGGCTGCCAGCTTTTATCAATTATTACATAGAGGCTCGTCGAGTAACGATCAAAATCCTATGTTCTATTTAAGTAATAGTCCATGGAATTTGTATAAATATTTAGAGAAATTTCTAGACTTTCATGGGTTTCCCAAAGGACCTATTTTATTGCGAGATTTTCCTACACCATGGGATAGAACGCCTAAATTAAAACGACCTCATAAAGAGCACGAACTAATAAACATCTTAAAACACTATCCCCATATGAAATTTATACTCATAGGAGATAGTGGTGAGCACGATGCCGATTATTATAAAGACGTCGCACAACAATTTCCTGATCGTATAATGGCTATTTATTTAAGGTCTGTAGATCATAAAAAGAAAATGTTGAGAGTAAAATCCATTGCGGACGGTTTTACCATATGCCCTATGTTATTAGTAAAAGAATCTAAAGAAGCCGTTACTCACGCTCGTGAGAATGGTTGGATAGTGTAAGAACTTGAATTCCAAAGAAGATTCAAGAAATTGGATTCAGGAATCAAGATTTATTTATAGCGATCCCGCTCTGCAGCGGAATGATAAATCAAAAATCAGATATCGTTAATCTCCAATCTCCAATCTCCAATCTCCAATCTTTTATCCTAATATTCCATTTTGTTTTTTATAGAAAGCATCGGCTTGTTTTTGCATGAGTTCTCTTGCTATTTTTTTCTTGTAGGTATAGAGTTCGTCTTCGTCTGCGATTTCTTTATAGACTCTGTTATTTAATTCTTTATCAGTTTGTGTAAGTATGGTTTGCTGTTGCTTTTGTTGTGTTACCCATGATATCACTCGATCTTCTCGCTCTGCATATTTGTAATCATATTCTCCTCGAGGTGATAATAATTTGGCAATGATAGGAGATGTTTCTATGGCTAGAAATAGTAAGAAGATGAAGAATGATGTGATAAAAGGTAATTTATTTAAGGCTTCAATACGCGCCATAAGTCCGTCTACGTTTTCTATAATAGGCTGCGATGCGGCCAGCTGTAAAGTTTCTTTAGTTTTTAAGTCGGCTAGTTGCGATTCTATGGCCGTTATTTTATCGGTATTTAAGATTTTTAATTCTTTAAGTTCTGCTAGAGCAGCATCATGCTTTTCTCGTTTCTCCTTGTATACCGGGCCTTTGCCTAATTTATTGGTTCCAGATGTTCCTTCGGCTTCTGTGATGTATGTGGAGTAGAGTGCTTCTACTTCGACTTCTTTTGTGGTGATTTCGGTTTTTAAATCTTGTATCGCTTTCGCGAAAGCGGACTCTTCAACAGCAAATAAACTAGCAACCTGCTCTTGATTATTTAAAGTCATCGCGTTTTTCTCTTCCAGTAAAACCTGATCGATTTCTTTCTCAAAAATCTTTAATTCAAGAGGTTTTGAAATAACAACAGCTATTATAAGTGCTAGAACTATACGAGGCGCAGCTTGCCACAATTCATTGATTTTACGGTCACTTTTCTTAAGTGTAGAAACTATATAACGGTCCAGATTAAAGATCAATAAACCCCAAACCAATCCAAAAGCACCGGCTATCCAGTAACTATCAAAAATGGTAAAAAGCGCATAACTGGCTGCAAAAAACGCCATAAGCGCGGTAAAGAAAACCGTTGCACCTATACCGGCATATTTATTACGCTCGCCAGCGCTGCACTGGTCCAGTAACTCAGCATCAGCACCACTGCAAAAGATAAAAAAAGATTGCATAAAAAAACGTTTATAAAAGGGTTGTCTTTTATAAACGCTTGAAATTGTGGATTGTTACAGTTTGAGAAGGAATATAATTCTGTTATTTTTTCACCTTCTTTTGAAACTGTTTATAACTAGGATTTGTATTGGACCAAGAATGTGGATCTAACTGAATAGTTGTGCTTTCTAAAGTAGATCCCAGCCATAAAAATGTGTTGCTCGCATCTATTTTTAATGCTTCTTTATAGTTTTTTGTATAATTACTTTTATTTCCAACTCTATAGAATACCGCATAAGTACCATTATTGAAACCTTCGATAATTTCCGGTTGTTTTAATAACTCTTGGTATTTCTGTTCTCCATCAATCCATACGGGATTAAAACCTACAGCTAGGTTTTTATATTCTATATCATTCAATAGTTTACCCTTGCTATCAAATATTTTAATTTGACTCAAGTTGCTAGAATCATACGTGTAATTTGCTCCATTTCTTTTAAATGCACCTTTATTTACCGTTGCATCTATAGTGACTACTTTCCATTGGGTTTCACGAACCATTGTAAATTTTACTTTTTCGTCTTTTGGTTTGTGCTCTTTGAAAAGCATTTCGTAAATTTTTTGCAGTTGGTCTGCACTCATTTTCTCTTTTGATTTATTGTACATATGTAACACCCTGGTGTTTTCATTAAATGAAACACCACAATCATGGTTACTTGTTATGAATGCATGAACTTCGTTCATCGTAGAGTTCCTATTGTTTATTAAATAAGAAATAGGTTTTTTCTGTTCTTGGCTTACCCTCAAAATGAGCATACGAGAATTATAATCTTCTCTATCTTGATCTTTATTAATGGAAGGGGTTTCTGAATCCGAGCTTGAAACTTTTATAGAGGCGCTTGATGAATTTTTAGAACTTTTTGTTGCACCTTCATTTGAAAAGTAAGATACATTTTTCCAAGAATCACTTTTTTCACTTGTCATCTTTAAAGAATTCACACCATTAACTGGCATAATTTGTACGCCTTTATTACCATTCTTTTCAATAAAAACTTTTGCTTTTTCTGCGTTTACTTTTACGTCATTGATGTAATAATTCATATTATCACCAGAGTTTTTTATATAATCTATAGGATCTGCAGGCGGCGGCGGTGGTAAATCTTTTTGGTCTAGATATTCTACGGTTTTATCCTTTACATCTATCTTATTTCCCCAGCGGTCATAAAAAGCCTTGTCATTTTCTTTTATGGTATAATAATGAATTTTTCCATCTACTTTTATATATCCTTGAACTTTAGATGGAGCTGCTGGCGGTGGCGGTGGAGGAATATCACCTGGAGTTATATCATTATCCCAATATAAATAGGGCCACGGTTCATTTTCTGCTTTTTGCTGGTCACTCATAGAATTAAAAATTAGTTGCATGCGTTTAGTGTCTTCCTTAAACACTACTACATGGCCTTTTTCTTCTATAAATTTTTGATGCTTTTTTGCCTGGAAATTATACTCTTCAATGTCTTTAGAAGTTACATTTTCAAGAACTTCAATGATCTCTATCTCTTCATCTGTTCTTCTTATTTCATAACCTTGACTTTCAAAATCTTGAAGTTCTCCATGTTCATTATAGATATCAATTTTATCTTCTGTTATTTTGTAAAAATGTGGTTTTCCTTGTATTGTGATTTTCCCTTCAGAATCAGTAGGATCTACTATAATCAGCTTTTTATTTGTAGGAATCTCTTCAACTTCTATGATTGTTTCCTCTACTTCTATAAATTCGGTCTCTTCTTTGCCACAACTTATAACAAGTAATGCTAGAATGGGTATAAGCGCTAGACTTCTTAGGACTAGGCTGGTATTTGATGTATGTGTTTTCATGATGTTAAATCTTTTTTTGATGATAGGAAATGTAAACGTGTTTGCCATCGCCTGTTGGTAGCTAGTGGTAGCATGTTTTAATAAAACCTCTTGATAGGATACCGTCGAGATTCCCTGGTTCAAAACAGCGCTATCTGCAAGAAATTCATGATTCAGCTTTATGGAATACCTAATGATGTATAACAATGGGTTGAACCATAGGACAATTAAAAGCAACTCAATAAATAATATGTCTAGTGAGTGCTTTTGATCTAAATGTGCTTTTTCATGTTCTAGAATAACCTTGGGAATGTTGTTGGATTCGTGGTCTTTCTTTGAAATGAAAATGCGCTTGAGAAATGAATGCGGTATGGTCAGGTGATTGCGCAAAATAAGCTGATAGGCTTTGTAAGAACTGATCTCATCTTCTTGTTGGATTCTAAAAGAGCTCAAATTCTTGCCAAAACGCCACAACATAATTGCAACACCTATAATGTAAATACCACTGAATACATAAAACCAATCGATCTCAAAACTAGGCTGATCTACCATAGTTTCTGTTATAACTAGAGAACTATAATCTACAAATGGAATCTCTTCTATGGGTATAATTATAGTTTTCACGACTATAAAAGGTATGATTATCGATATGATAAGTGCACCTATCAAATAGAATCTTTTAAAGGAATGCCATGATGTATTTTCTAGTAATAATTTGTATGCCAACCATAAGGTAAATAAACAGGCTGTGGAATTAATTAAAAAATGTTCCATTACTATTTATCTTTTATTTGTTGATCGATAATTTTTCTCAGTTCTTCTAACTCGTTTTTAGTCAAGTCGGTTTCCTTTGTGAAGAAAGATGCAAACTGTGAAGCGCTATCATTAAAGAAATTCTTAATCAATCCATTTACATGTTTTGAGAAATAGTCACTTTTTTTAACCAGTGGTTTATACTGACGGCTTTTACCGAATAGTTCATAGCCTACAAAACCTTTGTCTGTCATACGTTTTAAAAGAGTAGCAATAGTTGTGGTTGCTGGTTTAGGCTCTTCATATTCTTCTAACAGTTCTTTCATAAAAGCTTTTTCTAGCTTCCATAAATGACTCATAAGATCTTCTTCGGTTTTTGATAATTTCATTTTCTCAATAATTTATTAGAATCCAACTCTACAAATGTAGAACAATATTTTAATTCTACAAGTGTAGAGCATTTAATTTTGTATTGATTGCAGTTTTAGTATGGTGAAAAATGACTTAGGTTTTTATTAAAAGGTTTCCTTTTTGATCGGTCTGAGAGCCATCGGTGTAGGGTGTTTGTTAGAATCTTGTGTCTATTTATGATCACATATGTGAATTAAAAAGTTCCGCTTTCGCGAAAGCGGAATCATTAAAACAGCTTTTAGTCTTGTTATTTATGTATTAAATCGATGAACTGAGTTAAAATCATTGTTAAAAACGTTAAAATATTAATTTATAATTTAAAATTAAGCAAATTATTAACTACCGTTAATTAATTTGCAAAGACGTTTTTTATTATCTCTTTAATTTTGCAATACAAAGACGACTATATGAAATCAGTTATTACATTAATCATATTATTTGCTACCGGAATAGTTTTCTCGCAGGTAGGGATTAATACAAATTTACCAGACCCTAGTGCTATGTTAGATATTTCATCTGACGATAAAGGACTTTTAGTTCCTAGAATGACTACAGCCGAAAGATTATTAATAACCGCGCCGGCAGATGGTTTAATGGTGTACGATACAGATTTACAAGATTTTAAATATTACCGTAGTGGTGAGTGGAATTATATAGGAAGGTCGCAAATAAGAGAAAACTATAAGCTAGTTAAAGATATTTCAGATTTATCTGACGAGTTGATCGCAGGGTCTGGTTCTCAGTATTTATTAAATACAGATTTCTTATATGAAATTAATGGTAGTGTCACTTTTGATTTCCCAATTAATTTGAACGGTGCATATATGGAAGGTATAGACTCGGGAGAAGACATAATTATAAACGCTAGTGGTGCTGCCTTTTTCCAAGGTGCCTCTGGTGGTAGTCTAAGAAATCTAACGGTATCTGGTAATGGTAATCCTATTTTTGATATTACTGGTACTGGCACAGAATTGCTAGTTAGTAACAATACTATTTATGTAGGAGCAAATTCTGTAGGTACTTTGGATTCTTTAGGTACTGTGTTTTTTAGTATTTCTCAATTTTTAGGAAATACAGGTGGTCTTACGGTTTCTAATATGTCTACTTTTTTAATGAGTAATGTTTTCTGGACGGCATCAAATACAGGAACGTTTATCACTTTTTCTGGTACGTTCAATAATTTACAAATGAGTAGTGGTAGAATAGAGGCAGATACTGGTGAAGTAGGTGTGGATGTAAGTGCAAATCCTACTATTAATAATGATGCTACACTTTCTCAATTAAGTTTTGTAGGGCCTGGTATGCATGTAAATCCTTATACCGTTGGTACTTATACCGGTTTTAATTTTACAAAACACTGGAATGTGAATTGCTCTGGACTTCCTGTAGAAACAGATCAAGTTTCTGTAGCTGATATTAATTTTAATTTTACTGCTGGTGGTGGTGCTGGGACGACTTTTGGAAGTGTTAGTAATGGTACTCCTATAAAATTAGCTGGTGCAACAACTTCTAATAATTTATTTAGATTTTCTAGTTCTGGTAGTAATAGGGTGGTGTATGAAGGAAAGAAAAAACGTTTCTTTAATGTTTCTTCTAGTGTTTCTTTTGAGGGTAGTACGCCCGGAGATAGATATATCTTTTATATAGCTCGTGGACGTGCTGGTGATCCAACACCTACGGTAATAGACGCGACAGGCGTGTGGAAGGTAATTAATAATGCGGCTTCTGTGCCTCCTTCGACAACGGTGCGCGATATTAGTGCTGTTCCTATTGTGGGAGTATTTGACCTTGAGCCTAATGATTATATTGAGGTATGGGTAGAGCGTTTTAGTGGTACTGGTCAAATATTTACGGTTGCATTAAATCTAGCAATCAATTAATTTATATATCGCTTTCGCGAAAGCGCAACAAAGAAAAATCCCATTCTATCTAGAATGGGATTTTTTATATACATCAAAGAATCTGTAATTATTTACTCATTGCTGTAAAGTGTTTATAGAAATGTGGAATGGTCTCTATTCCTTTAAGATAGTTCCATACACCAAAATGCTCATTAGGTGAGTGAATTGCATCGCTGTCTAGTCCAAAGCCCATTAAAATGGATTTAGAGTTTAGTTCTTTCTCAAATAAGGCTACTATAGGAATAGAACCACCACTGCGTTGTGGAATAGGTGTTTTACCGAATGTGTCTTCATATGCTGCACTTGCTGCACGATATCCTAAAGAGTCAATAGGTGTAACATAAGCAGTACCACCATGATGCGGATTTACTTTTACCTTTACACCTGCTGGTGCTATGCTTTCAAAGTGTTTTTTGAAAAGGTCTGTAATTTCATGCCAGTCTTGATCTGGTACTAAACGCATAGAGATTTTTGCATAAGCTTTACTAGCAATAACTGTTTTTGCTCCTTCACCAGTATATCCACCCCAAATACCGTTTACATCTAGTGTAGGTCGTATGCTGTTGCGCTCGTTAGTAGTGTATCCTTTCTCACCGTGTTCTTGCGCGATGTCTAAGGCTTTATTATAGGCTTCTTGAGAGAATGGTGCTTTAGCCATTTCAGCACGCTCTTCAGTGCTTAATTCTTCTACTTTATCATAGAATCCAGGAATGGTGATGCGGTTATCCTCATCTTGTAATTGCGAGATCATGTCACAAAGAATGTTGATAGGATTAGCCACTGCGCCACCATAAAGACCAGAGTGTAAATCGCGATTAGGGCCTGTAACCTCTACTTCTACATAGCTTAATCCACGCAGTCCAGTAGTTATACTAGGTACGTCTTTTGCGATCATGCCAGTATCAGATATAAGAATTACATCGTTAGCTAGTTTTTCACGATTGCGCTCTAAGAACCATCCTAGTGACTCACTACCTACTTCTTCTTCACCTTCTATCATGAACTTTACGTTACATGGTAAGTCGTTGTTAGCAGTCATGTATTCCATGGCTTTGACATGCATGTACATTTGTCCCTTATCATCACATGCTCCACGAGCAAAAATAGCTCCTTCTGGATGTAGATCTGTTTTTTTAATTACAGGTTCAAATGGTGGGCTGTTCCAAAGATTGATAGGATCTGGCGGTTGTACGTCATAATGACCATAAACTAACACTGTAGGAAGGTCAGGATCTATGATTTTTTCTCCATAAACGATAGGGTAACCAGGAGTTTCACAAATTTCTACTTTGTCACAACCAGCTTCTAGAAGAGAGTTTTTAATAACCTCACTAGTTTTTATTACATCATCTTTATAGGCTGGGTCTGCACTGATAGATGGGATTTTGAGCAATTCTACAAGCTCGTTTATAAAGCGATCTTTGTTTTTCTCAACGTAAGATTTAGTGTTCATTTCAATTGTGTTTGATGTAAAGATAAGAAAGGTTGAAAATTTTTCTAATAAAGAATTTGTAATTGTTGAAAAGAGTGTATATTTGCCGTCCCAAATAGGGACATCAGTAAGCGGATGTGATGGAACTGGTAGACATGCTAGACTTAGGATCTAGTGCTTCACGGCGTGCAGGTTCGATTCCTGTCATCCGCACAAAAGAAAAGCTCTTCAGAAATGAAGAGCTTTTTTGGTTTAAAGCTTTTTATAAAACATTGAGTCAGTGCAGTTTTTTATTGAATTTCAGTATTTTTCAGGTAGATTTTTTTTTGATTTAAAAATAGGGCATAAAAAAAACCGCTATATAGCGGTTTTTATAATATAAATGATGGATTTAGTTACCGTTCATTTTGTCTTTTAATCCGTTAGTAGCTTTTTCAGTTGCTGCTTTAGCTTTAGCTGTAACATCGTCTACAGCTTTTCCAGCTTTGTCCATTCCTTCTGATGCAGCACCTTTTACAGTCTCTCCAGCTTCATTAACACCTTCTTTTACAGCGTCCATACTGTTGTTAGCGCCTTCTTTTACAGCATCCATGCTGTTGTTAGCTCCATCTTTTACTGCGTCGAGACCGTCATTTGCAGCGTCTTTTATAGATTCGCCAGCTTCGTTTACACCTTCTTTTACAGAATCCATTCCGTCAGCGGCAGCATCTTTCATGTCTCCTGCAGCGTCTTTCATAGAATCACCAGCTTCTTCCATTCCAGCTTTTGCGTCATCCATTCCTTTTTCTACTTCTCTACAGCTTACTGTGAAGATTAATCCTAAAGCTACTGCTCCTAAAAATACTTTTTTCATGGTTATGTTGTTTTAATTCTATGCAAATTTACATATTAATAGAGCTTCTGAAATTTTGTTTTTATAATTATACAAATAGTCGTTTAAAAGCTGTTTTAATAGTTTAAACGCATAGCAATTACCTATTTATGGTCGATTAATTGCGTCCTAGAAGTTTTCTTAATCGTATATAGATAAACTGGTTGGTCTTTACTCTATAAAGAGATAGTGCGCAAACAGTGGCGACAAATATGATTGCGCCGGCGCCAGTCTGATATGGATTGAGGTTTTTACCTATGATTTGATGCAGGCCTACACCTGTTAGGCTTCCGTAAATAATTACAAAGTGTATGACGTATATAGATAGTGTTTTCTGACCTATTTTAAGTATCAATGATTGTTTGACGTATTTTTCAAAACAGTAAAATGTTCCTAATAGAATAAGTACGTTACCTAACCTGGTGAATAGATAGTTGTAATAGGCGACTTTTTCAAATAGAGTTATATCGGACTGAAGATAGATCCAATTAAAGAATTTAGAGGAATACCATATAAGAGCTGTTCCTATTATTAATAGACCTGTAACTAATATAGTTTTAAATTTATTTTTTTCTAAAAAACCGTAGAATAAGGTAGCAATGAAAGCGCCGTATGCCATATATCCAAACCATGGAATTATAGTGAATACAGAGCCATTTGTTTTAGTTAAGTAATTTGCGATAAATAAAGGTAAGTGCGAGGTATCTAGAGATCTATAAAGAGGCTCGCAAAGAAATATTGTTGTGCCTAGACTAATCATGATTATTGAAAATACTGCAGACTTTTTAAAGGTGGCTAGATATATAAGTATGGTAAATAATATAGAAAGACCTATGCACTGAAGTACGTCTACGATTAAAAAGTAATCTTTAAACACGCCTTGTATCCAGTCAAATACTGGTGCTCTTAACGCATAACCTATAGATATGAGCATTGCACCTCTTATAGCTCCTTTCTTAATACGTATGTTACTGGTTCCATTTTTTTTGGACTTCACTAATAGGTAGGTAAAAATGATCCCAGAAATAGTGAAAAAGGTAGGTGCGGTGATGCC
Source organism: Nonlabens sp. (assembly GCF_039941875.1). GTDB lineage: Bacteria > Bacteroidota > Bacteroidia > Flavobacteriales > Flavobacteriaceae > Nonlabens. The sequence goes on from NZ_JBDVDQ010000003.1 coordinate 490,867, forward strand.
TCTAAAGTATTTCCAAATTTGAAAAACTATATTTTCTTCGTCTCTGTATTCTACAGCAAGTAATGTGTCTACAAAGTGACCTTGTAGCATCATTATGATGGCAAATGCTCTAACGGCATCAATGAAAAATAAACGATTAGCTTTCAAGAGAGGTTGATTGGTATTACAAAACTACGGTATTATTTCGATTGGAAGTATTTGTAGGAAAAGGTAAGGATTTAAATATTGCATAGAATGCTTAAGATCTAAAACTTCTATAAAACAAAAAAGCCTCTCCGTTTGGAAAAGCTTCTCAAAAAGTAATCTGTGATTACCTTCAAAGTCCTCAATTGTATCTGAGGACACACAACTTGAATTGCATACTTAAAAAGTATTGCGGTCTGGACGGGATTCGAACCCGCGACCCCATGCGTGACAGGCATGTATTCTAACCAGCTGAACTACCAGACCGTGTTCTAAAGAACGTTGCTAACTCGTTTCCTGCGTTAGCGGTTGCAAATATACGACTGTTTTGTAAACTGACAACACTTTTTTGAAAATAATTTCGAAAAAATTTGATAACAGCGATAGTTTTGTCACGTTTGTTTGGTTTTTATGAGTTTAAGTGCTTTGTATTCAGTGTTTAAAAACTATGTGGCCATAAAGAAAAAAATAATTTAATTTTTCTAAAAATATATATATTGATCGCTGTATTGATATTAAAGAATGATGTAAATAATTATCTTTGAATTATGATAAAACTTTTTGCAACAGACATAGATGGTACTTTATTAAATGATAAAAGATATCTATCAGATAGAACAATTGCTTCTCTTGAGAAACTAGACATGCCCAAAATTCTTATTTCGGCAAGAATGCCACAGGCTATGGTTTACCTTCAAGAGGCTTTGAGTATAGTGAAATCTCCTATGATATGTTATAACGGCGCCCTTGTGTTACATGAAGAAGAGGTGTTGTATGAGTTGAGTATTCCTTTTAATGAAATAAAAGCGTTGTCTGAAATAGCTCAAGAGAACGGACTTCATGTATCTCTTTATAGAAAAGAGGAGTGGTTTGTGCCTTCTATGGATAAATGGTCTGAGAGAGAAATTCATAATACTAGAGTGCAGCCTACTGTGCAGGATGTTTCTGTTACTTTGGATTATTTAGAAAAGACCCAAGATAAAGGTGGTGCGCACAAGATTATGTTTATGGGCGATAGAGATGCTATTGATTCCGCTTTCGCGAAAGCGGAACAGGAAATAGGTCCTAGTGTACGTCTTTATAGATCTAAAAGTACGTATATCGAGATCACACCTAGTGGAACATCTAAAGAAGTAGCTTTAAGAAAATTGTTGGATTTTAGATTTTCTGATATAGGAATGGAAAATGTTGTCGCTTTTGGTGATAATTATAATGACGAAGACATGCTAGGCGCTGTAGGTTATGGTGTTGCCGTAGAGAACGCAAGAGATGTCGTTAAAAAGGCAGCTAAATATTCTACAGTACATCATGCAGAGGATGGTGTTGCCCTTTGGTTAGAACAAAACGCATAAAAAAAAGGCAGCTCTAATAATTAGGAACTGCCTTCTTCATGAATGTTTAGGTTATTATTCTATAACCATAATGTCTTGTGTATCTAAGCCTACAGCGTTCATAACTGCGTCATAGTTGTTTATGTCTAAGTCTGAGCTAAAAAGTCCGACAGGAACTCTAACGATTCTAAAAGTTTGATTAGAGATGTCTGCATTGCTTAGTTGATTTAAATCTGTTGAGGCTGGAGCGTCAATGAAAATTCTTGTATCAGTAGTTGTAGCATCGTAATTATATTGAAATTCACCAAAGTCAGTATATAGTACTTGTGGTAATAATCTCCATACATCTCCAGCGTTTTCATCTACGTCAAAAAGTATATATACTAGAGTCATGTCATTTTCAAACTGGTCAATATTATTAGGTGTTGGAATGATTACTTCATAATCTGGAGCAATAAAATCAACTGTTGTTTCAAAAGATTGTGAGATAGTATCAGTGTTAGTGTCAATAAAATCGTCGTTACTGTTGCACGATGTTAACGTAATAGCGAGAGCAAAAAGAATAGTGATGTATTTCATAATAAGTAGTTTATATTTTTAGTTTTCAATAAGTGTGCCTAAATTTAGAACATGAGAAACTATTTACTTATTTTATTAATATTAATCTTTGTTAAAATGCATGGACAGCTTGCTGCTGCAGATAGCTTACTAGCGATAGGAGATTATAAGAATGCTATCGAGATTTATAAAACTACCGATGATAGTTACTTCAAACTTGCGAGAGCATACAGCCAGTTAGGTGAAGTGCATAACGCGCTATCTAGTTACCAAGATGGTTTTAAGAAGGATAGTGCGAGTTTGCGACCTCGATTTGAGTACGCTCGTCTTTCTTTAGGAAATAATGACCCTGCTACTGCTTTTGATGTTTTCGATAAATTAATAGTTGAATTTCCCGAGAATGCTACATACCGTTATTATATGGGTAAGACTTATAATGATTTGGGCAGGGTAGAGGATGCTGTGTCTTCTTTCGCGAAAGCGGTATCATTAAATGCTTCTTACAGAGCGGCCGATCAATTCTATGCGGATAAAACTAAGAAATTAGAATTTTATGAGCAGTTTGTTACTCAGTATCCTAATAGTTCTTACATGGAATATGTTGATGCGCGTAGGAAGGATTTACGTAAAGAGATCTTTCTAGCTGCCAAAAAATAGAAAGGTTGTAAATTAGCTCTATGAATAAAGGGTGTTTTGTATTAATGATACTTTTCTTAAGTGTTTGTGTTTCTTGTTTATCTGAGGAGGATAAAGAGGAGCGAGCGCAGGATATGGCTAGAAAAGAAATGCAAGGTATGGATATGGATTCTGTAGACCGTTACCCTGTATTTGATGATTGTGACGAGATGCTTACTACGTCAGATTGTTTTTATGAGATGTTATGTAACGTTATAGATCAAAAATTGAGAGAAGATTACATCGCTATACAACTGGAGCAAAAAGATAGTGTTTATGCTTCTATAAGCGTTGATAAAAAAGGTGTGATAGAATATGATAGTATTTTTAAATGTGCTCGTACTATCAATAAAGAGCGACTCGATTCTATACTAAAAGATCGATTAACTGATTTTCCAGTTATAAAGAGTGCTGTAAAACGATCCATACCAGTGTCTACTACGTATAGATTGCCTATTGTTTTTATTCCTGTGGATTCTCTAGGGAATTAACTTTCCTGCCTTGCCATTTAGGTTTTGTTAGGCTTTTGATTGCAATTAAAATTACTATAAATGGATATATGGTAAAGTTAATTATAGCAAGTTTCCATTTTACATTTTTAAATATTTGATCTCCTATCGATAGGGTAATGAAATCTGTGAAAACCTTTGTAAGAACTAGAGCTAGAAATGTCTTACTGGTAATTTGTGAAAAATACCACAGTATTGGGCTTGCAATAAAAGATATACTCATCACTAATACTTGTAAACTAACAAGTTTATTGAGTGCGCTCTTAGTTTCACTACCTTTTTGAGCCCAACGTGCACGTTGCGCTATTATGTCTATTAAATTGTTTTTAGAATGTGTATTTACAGTTGCGTTTTGAGATTTTAGATAATGACATTTTGTAATGTCTTTGCTAGCTAGTTTTTCTAATAAGAAAATATCGTCACCACTAGATATATGACTATTTCCACTATACCCACTTACATCATTAAAAGCCTTTTTAGTAAAACTCATATTTGCGCCGTTGCACATAAAAGGTTTATCATAAGCAAAACTACCTATAGTGATTAATTGTAAGGCTATCATTTCTTGATGTTGGAGGCTGGATAGTAAGTTGTGCTCTTGTTGTATTTGAACTGGTGCTGCGATAAAATGAGCATTTTTATGCTGTTGATATTTTGCGTTATAGCTAGAAATCCATTTAGATGGTAAAATACAATCTGCGTCAGTTGTAATAATATGTTTGTTTATGGCTTGTTTTATGGCTTGAGTAATTCCATCTTTTTTTGCGCTGGCAGATTTTGGTATTCTATCTAGTAATAAAATATCTAGTTTAGTATGGGTGCTTTTAAAAGAGTTTAAAATTTGAATGCCTCTATCTGTAGAACTATCATTAATAAAAACCCACTGTAATAGATTATAGTCATATTCCTGATTCCTTATTGATTCAAGTAATGTAGGTAGGTTGTTTTCTTCATTACGGTAATTAATAATGATGGTGAATGGTAATAGGTTGCTGTCTGTAATAGCATTTGTTTCTGGATAGGTTAAGGCTTCCTTAGAAAGCCATAAAATAACCAGTGCATAGCTTATCATTATTATAGAGAATAACCAGATCATTCTTTAACGGTTTTAAGTTTCTGAAAAGGTAATAATAAGCAGCCTAGAACTGTCGGCACTATGGAATTAGTGAACCATATAAGGGTAGTTGTTATAATTATAATCTCTGAATTATGAAATGTTTCTGTAAAAATGTACGTGGCAACTGTCCATTTTATGGCTATATCAAATAACTGAAATACGGGAATTATAGAAACCGCTAAGTAAAATATAGTGATGTTTCTAATCATTATTAAAATGGAAGAGTCGTTATCTAGAAGCAATAGTATTAGTAACCAATTGCTAGAAAACACAAGGTATCTCAATAGGGAATAGAATAATGTAGAAAACCACGTTGCTTTACTCATAGATCCGGAATCCCATTTTTTGAGTACCCATAGAGTTAGTGTAACTGCAAGTAAGCAAAGTAGTGTAACGGTAAATAGAAGTAAGAATACCGATTCTATTTCTAGGTTTTTTTTCAAGTAAAATAGTAGTCCTATAACTCCTAAAATGGTAGTGATTACCATTTGCGACGTGTTACCAGCTAGTATTCTTGATAGTATGTTTTTGCGTAGAAACTTGTTGTAGTATAAAGACTTGACAGCAAATTCTCCTGTTCTAAAAGGAGTTATAAAGCTGGCTGCTTGCGCTGTGAGGTTTTGAGTTACGCTTTCGCGAAAGCGTAACAAATAAAGGTCATTTATTAAGTATTGCCATTTTTTACTTTCTACCATCCAGCTAAGCATGCTTATTGCAATCATTAATGGTAAAGTGTAAAATGGTAAAGTTTTAATGGTAGCCCAAATGATGTCTGTATTTATGGAGCGATCTTGCCATTGTGAATAAAGTGCATATGCGCAAATCACAACGATGATGAATTTGATCAATGGAGCTAGGAATTGCTTAGATTTGTGAAGCGCGATAAACATGTGCGAAAAATACAACAATTGGCAACAGAAAAAATTATTCTAGGTATAGATCCTGGTACTGCGATCATGGGTTTTGGTATCATAAAGGTAAAAGGTAATACCATGAGTTTTATCCAGATGAATGAGCTGGATATGAGGAAAATAAAAGATCCGTATGTGAAGTTGCGTCGTATATTTGAGCGTACTATTGAGTTAATAGACACGTATAATCCAGATGAAATGGCTCTAGAGGCACCTTTTTTCGGTAAAAATGTACAATCTATGCTCAAATTGGGACGTGCTCAAGGTGTGGCTATGGCTGCAGGGTTATCTAGAGATATTCCAGTTTTTGAGTATGCGCCACTTAAAATTAAACAAGCGATTACTGGAAAAGGAAGTGCTAGTAAAGAACAAGTGGCAAAGATGTTGCAGAGTCTTTTAGGAATTAAAGAATTGCCTAAAAATCTGGATATGACCGACGGACTTGCTGCTGCAGTATGTCATTTTTATAACAGCGGCCGTATCGAAGTAAGTAAGAATTACAGCGGTTGGGCATCTTTTGTAAAACAAAATGAAAAGCGAATTAAAAAATAGAGAATGAAGAGTATTGTAGGGTTATTGATATTGATCTTTTTTATAATGTGCTCGACAATCGCTGCTGGGCAAGAAGCGGAAGTGTCTCAAAAAAATATTCCAGAATTATTAAATACCTATAATAAAATGAGCGTTCCGTATCTAAGTGTGCAAACCTTAAAAATGGATTATGATCAGTATGTAGTTCTAGATACTCGTAAGAAGGAAGAATACGACGTTAGTCACCTGCCAGGAGCTATATGGGTAGGAGAGAGATATAAAAATAAAAGGATGCCAGAGTTAAGTAAGGATGTAAAAATAGTAGTTTATTGTAGTGTAGGTATACGTTCTGAGAGTTTTGGTGAGAAAATGCTTAAAGATGGCTATACAGATGTCAGTAATCTTTACGGTAGTATATTCTCTTGGAAGGACGCTGGTTATGAAGTTTTAGATGTTAACGACACTCCTACAGATAATGTGCATGTGTACAGCAAAGTATGGGGTAGATTTTTAAAGTCAGGAGTTAAGGTTTTTTAATCATTTATTTTAACCATTTTACTCTGTATAATTGACTAGTAGTAAGCGCCTCGTCTTCTCCTAGTTTTATGTTTGCTGCTTCAGAAGATAGATAATACGTTTCTTTATTACTGTCGCTATTTATGGAAATGATGCCTTCTACCTGTGCGCCTCCTTCTATTAAGAGTTCTTCTTTTTTTGTAAACTCAAATTTGCCATTTTGATAATTAATTCTATATACAAAAGGAATTAAATTGGTATTATAACCGCATACGGTTACGGTATTAGTTCCATTATACGTTGCTCCAGTAACTAGACCTTTTATGTCGTAAGATGTTATATTTTGAGCTGTTTGATGCTGTTTATCTTTACCTATTTTGTAGATAATTGTGGTTTGATCCTTCCAGTCTTTTGAAAACACATAAAGATTCTCTTCTACTGCCACTATAGATTCTGCGTCATAAGGGTGATTTTGCTCACCTCTATCAAATGATTTTTGATCAGGGTAATCGATGTTTAATTGAGTTACTGTAGCATCTTCATTTTGTAAATCAGTTAATGCAATTTTATAAATAGTTAAGTCTTTACGGTCTCCATAGTTATTCCCTAAATCTGCTATGTAGAGATACTCGTCATCCTTTGTTATATCTTCCCAATCCACAGCTTTCATGTTTCTGTACGTTTTATTGTAGAGAAGATTTCCTAAGGTGTCTAAAAAGTATAATGTGGGCGAGTCTCCGCTATCGTTATGTGTTATAATTTGATTTTGATAATATTCTAGTCCAGATGTTTCTGTTATTACAGGTGCTAAATCTTTAAGGTGATCTATAGTTAATCCTTGATGTTTATTTTGAAGATTTGTTTCTTGTTTATATGTCTTACACGAGTATGTTGATATCGCTATTAAAATAATTAAAGTCAGCTGTTTCATTTTATAAAGTTCGTGAAAGTTAGTTGAACCACTCTTGGTTTAATTAAATTTTATCATTTCGCTTTCGCGAAAGCGGAATATATACAAACAAAAAAAATCCGATTCAGTTAAAAACTAAATCGGATTAATTATATAATAGTATGCTTAATTAAGCTATAGAAACTCTTTTGAATCCTACAACATCAGCACCTTTAGACTCTACAAATTTAGCAACAGTTTGCTTATCGTCCATGATGTAGTCTTGGTCTAATAAAGCTTGCTCTTTGTCAAGAGAAGTGTTATCAGCAACAAAACGCTCTAATTTTCCAGGTATGATTCTATCCCAGATTGCTTCTGGTTTCCCTTCCGCTTTAAGTTCAGCTTCATAAGTAGCTTTTGCTGTAGCAAGAGCTTCATCAGTTAACTGAGATCTAGAAATAAATAATGGAATGTTTAAAAGGTTTTTACCTAAACGACCACGTTCGATATTATCTTTTTCGATAGCAGCGATACGAGAAGCAGTTTCTGCTTGTACGTAATCTGCATCAAAATCTTTATAAGAAAGAGTAGTTGCTCCCATAGAAGCTACTTGCATAGAAACAGATTTTGCAACTTCTGCTGCATGATCACTACTAGTAGAAAGACCAGTTAAAGCACCGATTTTATTACCATGTACATAACCACCTACGAATGGAGCTTCAAAAGCTTCAAAACCACCTATTTCAATTTTCTCACCGATAACACCAGTTTGCTCAATAAGTTTTTCTTCTACAGTCATGCTGTCATCAAATTTAGAAGCAAGAACTTCTTCTTTTGAGTTACAGTTATGAGCTACAGCAGCAATCTTGTTTGCTAACTCTACGTAAGTGTCGTTTTTTGCAACAAAGTCAGTCTCACAGTTAAGAGATAAAAGAATACCTCTAGTGTTACCTTCATTGATATTTGCAACAACAACTCCTTCAGAAGAATCACGGTCAGCACGCTTTGCAGCTACTTTTTGACCTTTTTTTCTAAGGATCTCAATTGCTTGATCAAAATCACCTTCAGCTTCAACAAGGGCCTTTTTACAGTCCATCATTCCAGCTCCGGTTGTTTTTCTTAGTTTTCCTACTTCAGCAGCAGATATTTTAGCCATTTTAATAAGTTTTATACTAGTTAACTAGCGTTATAAGTTTATTCTTCTTCGTCTTTTGCAGGAGCAGCAACTTTAGCTTCTTCAGCTTTTGGAGCTTTCTTTTCTGCTTTTGCAGCTTCTTTAGCTTTATCTTCAGCGTTCTTTTCAGACTTGCGATCTTCAAGACCAGCTTTGATAGCACCAGTAACTTCTTTAATGATAATGTCAATAGATTTTGACGCATCATCGTTAGAAGGAATTACGTAATCGATATCACGTGGGTTTGCGTTAGTATCAACCATTGCAAAAATAGGAATACCTAATTTTAAAGCTTCTTTAACTGCGATGTGCTCACGTACAGTGTCTACAACAAAAAGTGCAGCTGGCATACGAGTCATGTCAGTAATAGAACCTAAGTTCTTTTCTAACTTTGCACGCATACGGTCTACTTGAAGACGTTCTTTTTTAGAAAGAGTTTCATAACGACCATCTTTCTTCATACGATCTACAAGAGCCATTTTCTTAACAGCTTTACGGATAGTTACAAAGTTTGTAAGCATTCCACCAGGCCATCTTTCAGTGATGTACGGCATGTTAGCTTCACCAGCATATTGTGCAACGATATCTTTTGCTTGCTTCTTAGTAGCAACAAAAAGAACCTTACGACCAGATGCAGCGATCTTACGTAGCGCTTCTGTAGCTTCGTTTAACTTTGCAGTAGTTTTATAAAGATTGATAATATGGATCCCGTTACGTTCCATATAGATGTAAGGAGCCATGTTAGGATCCCATTTACGAGTAAGGTGACCGAAGTGGACACCGGCGTCAAGTAGTGACTTGACATCTGAAGTATTTGCCATAATAAATAGTTTACGTTCTGTCGATAGCAATAATGTAGTGGTCATAAGCAATGCTTAATCGCCTTCATTATTTAGATGCTAAACTGAGCTCTGGTGGCAACCAGGCGTGACAGCAAATTAATATATAAATAAAAAAAAGAACAAATCCCGTTTAATTGTGAAATTAAACGGGAGTAATAATAATGTATTAACGCTTTGAGAATTGGAATTTCTTTCTCGCTTTCTTTTGACCGAATTTCTTACGTTCAACCATTCTAGGATCACGTGTCATAAGACCTTCTGGTTTCAATGCTAGACGATTTTCTTCATCGATCTCTACAAGAGCTCTTGAAATCGCAAGACGAATTGCTTCAGCTTGTCCAGTGATACCACCACCTGTTACAGTAGCTTTCACGTCGTATGTGTCAGTTGTTTCAGTTAAAGTAAAAGGTTGTTTTACTTTATATTGTAACATTCCTGTTGTAAAATAGTCAGAAAGTTCTTTTCTGTTAATTGTTACGTCACCTTTACCTTCTGAAAGGTAAACACGAGCAACGGCAGTTTTTCTTCTACCAATTTTGTGTAATGTTTCCATATTACTTTACCTCGTTAAGATTAATGGTTTTAGGTTGTTGTGCTTCATGTCCATGCTCAGTACCTGAATACACTTTTAGGTTACGGTAAATAGCGCTTCCTAATTTGTTTTTAGGTAACATACCTTTTACTGCGTGCTCTACAACACGTGCTGGATCTTTTTCAAAAAGCTCAGTTGCAGTAAGACTACGCTGTCCACCTGGGTAGCCAGTGTGTCTGATATATGTCTTCTCGCTCCACTTGTTACCGCTTAGCGATACCTTGTCGGCGTTTATTATGATTACGTTATCACCACAGTCTACGTGTGGAGTAAAATTAGTCTTGTATTTTCCTCTCAAAAACTTTGCAGCTATTGAAGACATACGACCTAGTGGCTGTTCAGCAGCGTCTATCAGTACCCATTCTTTGTTTACTGTTGCGCTGTTTGCTGAAACCGTTTTGTAACTTAAAGTATTCACCTTGAAATAGTTTTAATTCTGTGTATGATTTTACTAACTAAAATCGGGCTGCAAATGTAATCTTTTAATTCCGATTACCAAGCGCCTTTTTTTAATTTTATTATAAAATTCTAAACTAAGAATATTTTTTGCAATAATATGACTTTGTTTTAGTTATGCATCGATTTTAATTCGATTCTTTTTCAATTTTTTACGTTTTAACCAATATGTTCATTTATGCTTCATTTGTAATTGTTTCTAATAACTACTTGATTCATAGTTATTAGGTAACTTTGTGTTATATTTAGATAAATTTCTATATCATGAAAAATGTTTTCTTCTTATGTGTTCTAATCTTATCATTAAGTAGTTGTGAAAGTGATGACGCTGCTAGGTCTTCTTTAAACTCTACTGTCGCTGGTGATTATGTTCTTACATCTCTTATTTCTGATATTCCTGTAGATTTTAATGGAGATGGTGTCAGTAATGTAGAGCTGTTACTAGAGGCGTCTTGTTTTTCTTCTATGGATGTATCGTTCTTGATAAATGGTGACTTCACAAGTACTGTTGCTGAGCCAGCTTTTGATGGCAATAATAATTTAAGTTGTCCACTGAGTTCGCAGTCTGGTAGTTATTTGTTAGATGCAAATAGTGTCCTTACGGTAATAGCAAATGTAAGCGGCGGTACTATTACAGATAGTAAACAGGTTGTTTTTACGCCTACTACTTTTGAATTTACAGTTACTGGTGCTGAAATGGATCGTTATATAAGTGGCCGTAATTCTACACCTGCTGCTGGTATCAGTAGTTTAATGGCGGTTTATACTAGGAATTAATAATGGTAATATATTTAAAAAGCCACAATTTCATAGAAAATGAAATTGTGGCTTTTATAGTTTGAAGTAGTACTATGATTTATTCTTGTACGGTAACACCTTTCCAGAATGCTACGTACCCTTCTATTTCTTTTGCAGCATGTTTTGCTTCAGGGTAATACCATGCAGCATCCTTGTTCTCACTACCATCTACTTCTAAGGTGTGATAACTTGCTATACCTTTCCAAGGACAATTAGATTGTGTGTTGCTAGGTTTAAAGAATTCTTTCTTTATACTGTTTGCAGGAAAGTAATGGTTGTTCTCAATTACTTTTGTTTCATTACTTTCTGCAATGATTTGATCGTTCCAAATGGCTTTCATATTAGTTTCTTTTAAATAAGTAGTTTTTGAACAGCTTTTTGTTGTCTTCAAATATCTGAGTTATTTTAAGTCCAGATTGGTTTGCTAGCCATTCTACTATTTGGTCGTCATATTTTTGAGAAATTTCAGTGTGAATGGTTTCCCATTTATTGAAACTTACTTTTAGATTTAATTTTTTAATATGAACGTCGCATGCTTCAGTGGCCAAAAGATAGCTCTTAGCAGTTCCTGTTTCTGGATCATAAGCTTCCCAATGTTCAAATTTATCTACATTAAAATCTGCTTGCATTTCTTTATTTAATCGGTGTAATAAATTACGATTAAATTCTTGTGTAACGCCAGTCGTGTCTGCATAGGCATTTTGAATGGTAAGTGGATCCTTTTTTTGATCAAACCCCATAAATAAAACATCTTCAGGAGACATTATTTCCTGAATTTGTTTTAAGAAATTGATTGCCTCGTCATGAGATAGGTTACCTATGTTAGACCCTAAAACTATAATGGCCTTAGGTCTTTGATTGTATTTTGCTAACTCTTTAAGAACGTTGAAGTATGTTCCTTGTTCTCCTTGCACATCCATTTTAGGCCATGTTCCCTTAATGCTACTTGCTAGATCATCTATAGCATGTTGGCTTATGTCTATCGGTATGTAAGTGAATTTAGTGTCGTTTTCATGCAGCTCTTTAAGAAGTACTTTAGTTTTTTTACCATCACCGGCACCTAGTTCTATTAGGTCAAATCCCTTATCGTTTTCAAAAAGCTTTCTTAGGTCTGCTTTATATTGATCAACGATGTTATACTCTGCATTAGTTAAATAGTATTCTGGCAGTGCCATGATTTGCTGGAAGAGCTCGTCACCGCGATCGTCATAAATATATTTAGAGCTTAAAAACTTAGGAAAGGTCTTTAGTCCTTCTGTTACGTGTTGTTCAAATTCCAGTTGGAATGATTCTTTTTTTGTCATAATGATTTGGCAAGTCGCAAACTTGTAAATTGCCATCTAAGTGGCGCGTGAAAAAAGTTTCTATATGTAGGTCTAGCATGATTTGCTGGGGTGGCTATAGAGCTACCTCGCAAGACTTTTTGGTTGACCATAAATTTACCATTGTACTCACCTAGAGCGCCATCTGGTTTATTATAATTAGGGTAAGGAAGGTAGGCACTTTCTGTCCATTCCCATCTACTACCGTGGTTAAAGTGCGATTGTGCAGCTTCCCATTCAAATTCTGTCGGTAATCTCATGCCTTTCCATTGAGCAAAAGCAAATGCTTCATAATACGAGATGTGAGTGACAGCTGCGTCTGGATTTACGGCGGTATTTCCCTTTAATAGATAATTATGCCATTCTCCATTATTATTGTGCCAATACATAGGTGCTGTAATCGAGTTTTTCTTTACCCAATCCCATCCTTCTGTATGCCAAAGCATAACTTCAGAATATCCACCACTATTAATAAATTCGATCCAGTCTCTATTAGTCACTAATGTATTGCAAATAGCATATGGTTCTAAAAATACACGGTGTCTAGGTAATTCATTATCATAACAAAACTCTTCAGAGTTATGTCCTATGTGATAAATGCCTTCGTTGATATTAATAAATTCTTTGTTTTCCTTTTCAATCAACTGTTCGTTAGAAAAGTCTTTGTACTTAGGCTGTAATGGATTATTACCTAGTATATATTTAATATCTGTAAGTAATAGCTCTTGATGCTGTTTTTCATGATGTATGCCTATTTCTAAAATAGGTTCCATCTCTTCATTGAAATGATTTTCAATTAAATCAATCATGTTAGATGTAACGTGTTTTCTGTACTCGTAAACTTCTTTGACACTAGGTCTAGAAAGATTACCACGGTCCGTACGTACGACTCTTTTCCCTATACTCTCATAATAGCTGTTAAACACATAGGCATAGCTATCGTGGTATCTTTTATAATTAGGTAAGTAATGACCTAATAAAAACTCTTCAAAAAACCAGGTAGTATGACCTAGGTGCCATTTAGGCGGCGATACATCTACAATAGGTTGCACAACATAATCTTCCGTTTGTAACGGCTGGCATATGTGTTCAGAATCAGATCTTGTTTCTTTAAAAAGAGAGAGAAGTTTGTTCATTGAAATCATCTTCTCAAATTTATGGTGTTTTTTCTTTAAGTCTATTGTTCTCATAGACTTTTATGAAATTGTTGTGTTTTTTAATTGTTCGCTTTCGCGAAAGCGTTAACAAAAGTTAAATAACTTGTAGATTCTTTACTCTACCTTGACTATGCTCGTTATGGGTATGGTTACTCCTTTTTTTAAGATAATTGATTTTTGGGTGAGTCCCCATATGGTTGTGTTGATCATTAAAAGATTATTTAGCGAATCTTTAAATGTGATAAAAACCTTGTTCTTGTAAAGGTTCCCTAATTGCATGCCGCGATACAACTCATGAAATCTAATTTTCTGTTGGTCTTTATCTTCTAGTACATCGATAGAGTTAAATTTCAATAAATAAAGAAGCTCTTTTTGTGTACGGTAGACAGGAGATGGTAATTTATGCATAATTTATTTTTTAAAAGGTTAATAATTAATAGGTGTTTTTCCTATTGCTTACTGCTAATTAAAAAATAAGATGTCACAAAATGAAAACATAAAGTTCAATTTTAGATCTCATTTTGTTTATTGAGGTGCTATATAAGGTAGGTAATTTTGTTTGGTCCTGGAAAGGAGATGTGTTAATCCCAACCTTGATTATTCTTGCGGTAGTTAACTTGAGGAGTTTTATCTTTCATGAGATAACGTACGAGCCATATTATTAGAACTATTAACACGGCTAGAAATAGTACTATGATAACTAGAATAACTACTTTGGGTGTGATGCGGTTTGCACGTTCATCTGCTGCCTGTATACGCAGCTGTTCATTAAGATATTCTTGTTCTATTCGTTTTTTATGGCGTTGTTTTGCCTGTTCTTCTTTCTCAAGTGCGCGATAGTAACTTTTAGGACTTATTGGAGCGTAATTTCTAGCTTTGGCCTCTGCCAGGTTTATAGAAATGGGTTCTCCTTTTTGTTTATAGTATAATGGGTATATAGTGAATAATCCGTTTTCAGGAAACTCTGCTATGTTAGTATAGTGTTTCTGTCTGTAAATAATTTTATTAGTATCTGGATCGCGCATCTCTATCATGTGATAGGTGATGTTCTTTTGATTTTTCCATTCTAAAATTACTTTGCCTGCGTTATGAGATTCTTTTATGGTAAGGTCGTATAGGTATAACGCGCGAGTAGGTTTATACTGCGTGGTGTCTATAGCGTGATAATTTGCATATGGGTCTTCAATCGCAGTGGAAACACTGCAAGAGATTATGAATAAAAATGCAATAATTAATCTCATAAGTGTAATTTAAACCGCTACTATTCCTTTGATTGCAGGATGTGGGTCATAGTTCTCTAGTGTGAAATCATCATATTTAAAGTCAAATATGTTTTTCACATCTGGGTTTAATTTCATTTGTGGTAATTCTCTAGGCTCTCTAGTTAATTGTAAATCCACCTGTTCTCTTAAGTTATTGTATATATGAACATCTCCGAAACTGTGTATGAAATCTCCATATTCTAGATCACATACTTGCGCAACCATCATAGTTAATAGCGCATAACTTGCTATATTAAAAGGTACACCCAGAAATACGTCTGCACTACGCTGATATAACTGGCAACTTAATTTATTGTTAGATACATAGAATTGAAAAAAGGCGTGACATGGTGGTAAGGCTGCCTTTCCATTGGCAACGTTTTCAGAAAAACTCTTGCTAGTATCTGGCATTACACTTGGATTCCATGCAGTCACCATCATCCTACGGCTGTTAGGATTAGTCTTAAGTGTGTTAATAACCTCTTTAATTTGGTCTATTCCTTGACTATCCCAGTTGCGCCACTGGTGACCATAAACAGGTCCTAGATCTCCATTTTCATCGGCCCATTCATTCCATATTCTGACATTATGATCTTTTAAATATTGAATGTTAGTATCGCCTGATAAAAGCCATAGCAGTTCATGTATGATAGACTTAAGGTGTACTTTTTTAGTAGTTACTAGAGGGAAACCTTTTTGTAAATCAAAACGCATTTGATGGCCAAAAAGGCTGCGTGTACCTGTACCGGTACGGTCACCTTTATCAGTTCCGTTATCAATTATGTCTTGTAAGAGGTCTAAGTATTGTTTCATAAGAGTTTAGTAAATGATGATTCCGCTTTCGCGAAAGCGAATACAATATACAAAGAACTTGAAATTTTAGTTCAAATGATAATAAAACAAACTAAGATTGCAGATTTATTAATTTAAAAGAGAGTCTGGGTTTTTTGAAATAAAAGAACTTGCCCACTCAACAGCACTTTCTATATTATTAAAATAACCAAATGAACCATTGTATAACGATTGTTCATTTGCAGCTTGTATTTTTTGCTCCTTTGAAGTGCCTATTATAGCAATCCCTACGATCATTTTGGGGTTAACTAATTTGTACACCTTAGGCTCAACAGCATGTCCAAATTCACGATTAGAGATAAAAACAATTTTGTTTTTACCGTAAAACTCATTAATGTCATTGAGAATCTTAGACGCTATTTCATTGTTTACGACAACATCTGTATGCAGTTGACCAACTACATAGTTATCATAGCAATAGATTTTGCCAAAGCTATAATTGAAAACGTTTTTGTAGTTTTTAAAGTCCAATGCTTATCGGTTGTTAAATTTTATAACAAATTTACAACATTTCTTTAACATAAAATTAGGTTAAAGAAAATAGCGATTGTTTTTAACCGAAAAGCATTCCTGCTATAGTTGCAGTAAGTAATGCAGCACATGTACCGCCTATTAATGCTTTAACACCAAATGCAGCTAGAGTCTTGCGCTGTCCAGGTGCTAATACCCCTATACCACCTATTTGAATACCGATAGAGGCAAAGTTAGCAAAACCACATAAAGCATAAGTCGCAATAATAATTGATTTAGGATGTAGTATTTTCCCAGCTTCCTTTAACTCCTTTAATGATCCGTAAGCTATAAATTCATTAAGGATTGTTTTTTCTCCTAATAACTGTCCTACTAGAACTATATCTTCAGAGTGTACCCCTATAATCCATGCGATAGGGGCAAAAAGATTACCTAAAATATATTGCATTGAAAGACCGTCATATCTGCCATCGCTGGAAGATGCAATAATAGAATTAAGTCCAGAATATTCTCCTATAAGATCTTTAAGTCCAAAATTTACTACTGCTATTAATGCTGTAAAAACTAGTAGCATGGCACCTACGTTAACTGCTAGTTTTAAACCGTCTGTAGTACCTCTAGAAATAGCATCTAGAATGTTAGTCCCTATTTTATCTTTAGAGACTTTAAGAGAACGATCTATTTTATTAGTTTGTTCTTCTGGGTAGAGCATTTTTGCAATTACAATAGCGGCAGGAGCACTCATTATTGAGGCGGTAAGTAAGTGTTTTGTAAATAATATTTGTTGTGCCTCGCTCTCTCCACCTAGAAAACCAATAAATGCTGCTAGAACACCACCAGCTATGGTGGCCATACCGCCTACCATAAGACAAAGCATTTCTGACTTAGTCATCTTTTCTAAATATGGCTTTACCACTAGTGGAGCTTCTGTCTGTCCTATAAATATGTTTGCTGCTGCGGCAAGAGATTCAGCACCACTTAATCTCATCGTTTTGCTCATAACCCATGCAAGAACATAAACCACTTTTTGAAGTATGCCTAAGTAATAAAGTAATGATGTAAATGCAGAGAAAAACACAATAGTAGGAAGTACTTTAAAAGCAAATACATATCCCCAGTTTCCACTAGGGTCAATAAATTTACCAAAAACAAATTCAGCACCTGCTTCACTAACCGCTAGAAATCGAACAACGCCGGTAGATATGCCGTCAAATATATATGCGACACTCTCAAATTTAAGGACGGATATAGCAAAAACTACTTGTAACGTAACGCCCACTATAACCAGTCTCCAGTCTATTTTCTTTTTATTATTACTTAACAGGTAGCAAAAGCCAAGGATGAAAAACATACCTATTAATCCACGATAAAAACTTTCAAAGCTAAAACCTAGATCGTTAGATATTTGAATATTATTAGACGGTGCTGCTGCCACAGTTTTCTCTATTTTCTTAATTAAGAAGTGATAAGTGACATCGTTATTTTTAATTGATAAACTGTCGTTATTCACCTTTTTTAAATCAAACTGCCTTAATTGGGCGTTGTTTGAGTTAGGGTATAAGGCGATAAAATCATTTTGGATTATAAATTTACCATCAGTATTTAGGCTATCTACTCCAGTGTAAAACTTATAGTTTTGCTGTGAAAAGGTAATGCTGTCCAGATCGTGAGCACTTGCTTGTGTGTTATCAACTGTTGTTGCGGTATCAAATATCCATGTGCCTTCTACGGGCGTGTTTTCTTGTGCATTTCCTATAAATGAAAAGCAAAGTAATGCTAAAGCAGTAAAAAATCTGGCTATAAAGAATTTCATAGAATGGTAATGATTATCGTTTAGATATTTCGTCTCTAATTTGCGCTGCTAGTTCGTAGTCTTCGTTAGAAACTGCTTCGTCGAGCATTTTGTTAAGTTCTGATATGGAGAATTTGCTGTAGTCATCCACTTCTTGTGCCGCAGCGTTGATTAATTCTTCTATCATTTCTTCACCATCTAGCTCTTCCATTTCCAGTTCTTTGTCTGGTTTAATGTGTTGCTGTATACCTGCTTCTTCAAGAATATTTTCATAAGTGAAAACTGGAGCTTTAAATCGTACAGCTAGTGCTATGGCATCGCTCGTGCGAGCGTCTATAATTTCTTCTATTTTATCTCTTTCACAAATAAGACTGCTGTAAAAAACACCGTCTACTAGTTTATGAATGATAACTTGTTTTACCACGATAGAAAATCGTTGGGCAAATGTCTTAAATAAATCGTGGGTAAGAGGTCGCGGTGGACTCAATTCTTTCTCTAGTGCAATAGCTATACTCTGAGCTTCAAAAGCTCCTATTACAATAGGTAGTTGTCTTGATCCGTCTACTTCTTTAAGCACAAGGGCGTATGCACCATTTTGTGTTTGGCTATAAGAGATGCCTCGTATGTTAAGTCGTTTTAGACTCATTGTCTTTGATTGCTAGAAATAAAAAAAAGCTGTGCAAAAATGAGGTTTTTCTCCTATTGCACAGCCTTAAATCTAATAAATTCTTAACTAATTATTAAGAATCTTAAGCATTTGCAGCTTTAAACGCCTTTAATTTCTCGATTAGAGCAGGTACTACCTCAAAAGCATCACCTACAACACCATAATCTGCAGCCTTAAAGAAAGGTGCTTCTGGGTCTGTATTAATAACAACTTTAATCTTTGAAGAGTTAATTCCTGCCAGGTGCTGTATCGCTCCAGAAATACCGATAGCGATATAAAGGTTAGATGCAACTGGCTTACCAGTTTGCCCCACGTGTTCACTATGAGGTCTCCATCCTAGATCACTTACTGGTTTAGAACAAGCTGTTGCAGCACCTAGAACGTCTGCTAATTCTTCTACCATACCCCAGTTTTCTGGACCTTTTAATCCACGACCTGCACTTACTACTATTTCAGCATCTGCGATAGTTACTTTGTCAGTAGCTTTATCTACAGACTGTACAGTTACATTAAAATCTGTATCGTTTAAAGAAGGTGCAAATTCTTGTACGGCACAATCTGTTGCATTTTCTTTAAGTCCGTAAGCATTTTTAGAAAGTCCTACTAGTTTTACATTAGTAGTAATAGCAGTGTTAGAAAAAGCTTTGTTAGTAAAGACAGTTCTCTTAACTGTAAATGGCTCTGTAGAAGAAGGTAGTGCTGTAACGTTAGACACATATCCTGCTTCTAGTTGTACACTTACTAGAGATCCTAAATACTTAGAGTCTGCGCTAGAACTGATAACAACTACAGTTGCTCCTTCAGCTTTGGCAGCTTGTGCAATAGCGCTAGCATAGGCAGCGGCATTAAATTTTTCTAATTTAGAATCTGCTACGTTGTGTAATTTACTTACACCATATGTACCTAGCTCTCCAGCATCATTTGCATTAAAAGATATAGCGGTAACAGTTGTTCCCATCATATCTGCAACACCTTTTGCATAACTAGCTACTTCATAAGCGGTCTTTTTAAAACCACCGTTTTCTGATTCTGTATATACGAGTACTGACATATATTTTTATTTTTATATAAACATCCTCGTTATAAGGACGATTACTTGATTTGTTATGGGTCTCGCTTTCGCGAAAGCGAAACTCTTAATAATTTTAACCTACAAGATTTTAAACCTTGAACTTTTAATCTTTAAAGATTATATCGCTTTTGCCTCGTTGTGAAGTAAGTCGATTAATTTATCAAGATCACCGGCATCTACAAGAGTTACCTGACCTTTAGGTTCTGGCTTTTCAAAAGAAACACTATTAGTCTCTGTACTAGCATCTGTTGCAGGTACGACATTAAGAGGTTTTTTACGAGCCATCATAATTCCACGCATGTTAGGAATTCTTAGGTCACTTTCTTCTACAAGACCTTTTTGTCCACCTATTACTAGAGGTAGGCTAGCGGTAACGGTTTCTTTACCACCATCGATTTCACGTACAGCGGTTGCGTTAGTACCATCTATTTCTAGAGAGATACATGTGTTTACAAAACTAGCTCCTGTCATAGCGGCTACCATACCTGGTACCATACCACCATTATAATCGATAGATTCACGACCAGCGATAACTAGATCATAACCACCGTCTTTTACGACTGCGGTTAATTGTTTTGACACCTGGTAACCGTCAGTTGCTGGTGTGTCTACTCTTATTGCTGTGTCTGCACCTATTGCTAGGGCTTTTCTTAAAGTCGGTTCAACTTCTGCACCACCTACAGTAACTACATCCACACTTGCACCTTGTTTTTCTTTAAACCACATAGCGCGTGTAAGACCAAATTCATCATTTGGGTTGATGACAAATTGTACACCGTTAGTGTCAAATTGAGTATCGTTATCTGTAAAATTGATTTTGGAAGTGGTATCTGGCACGTGGCTGATACATACTAATATCTTCATATTTTATAGTCTTTAAAGTCTTTTTCAATCGTTTGCGAAGTTAGGAAAAAAACAAGTAATAAACTATGCATGCATAATAAATTTTTGTTTAATATTTCCTCAAGTATTGATTTTCAATATTTTTCATTCTAGGGTGTAACTCTTGTCTATCTTGATGTTTAGACGGTTCAAGAATGTTTTGTATGATAATAGTAGGTAAAAGGGATATTTTTTAGCCTAAAAATCTAGCATACTAAGTTCATGTAAGTTATTTTTGTTTTCTTGAAAAACTGAATAACATCATATCCTAATATATGAAGACAATACAATTCCGCGAGGCAATTTGCGAAGCGATGAGTGAAGAAATGAGACGCGACGAGTCTATTTACCTTATGGGTGAAGAAGTTGCAGAATATAATGGAGCTTATAAGGCTTCTAAAGGTATGCTGGACGAGTTTGGTGCAAAGCGTGTGATTGATACACCTATTGCCGAGCTAGGTTTTGCTGGTATAGCTATAGGTTCTACTATGACTGGTAATAGACCTATTGTAGAGTATATGACGTTTAACTTTTCTCTTGTTGGTATCGATCAGATTATTAACAATGCAGCAAAAATACGCCAGATGTCTGGTGGACAGTTTAAGTGTCCTATCGTTTTTAGAGGTCCTACTGCAAGTGCAGGACAGCTAGCAGCTACTCACTCACAAGCTTTTGAAAACTGGTTTGCAAACACACCAGGTCTTAAAGTAATTGTGCCATCTAACCCTTATGATGCAAAAGGTCTTCTTAAGGCAGCGATACGTGATGACGATCCTGTTATTTTTATGGAGTCTGAACAAATGTATGGTGATAAAGGTGAAGTGCCAGAAGGTGAATATGTTTTACCTATAGGTGTTGCAGAGTTAAAGAGAGAAGGTAATGATGTGACTATCGTTTCTTTTGGTAAAATTATCAAAGAAGCTTATAAAGCTGCAGACGAGTTAGAGAAAGAAGGTATCTCTTGTGAGATTATCGACTTAAGAACGGTACGTCCTTATGATAAAGAGGCGATTTTAAAATCTGTAAAGAAAACAAATCGTTTAGTGATTCTTGAAGAAGCGTGGCCATTTGGTAACGTATCTACAGAGATTTCTCACATGATACAGGCTGAGGCTTTTGATTACCTAGACGCTCCAGTTTATAAAATAAATACACAAGATACACCAGCACCATATTCTCCAGGTTTACTAGCAGAGTGGTTACCAGATTATACTGATGTGGTAGAAGGTGTTAAAAAAGTAATGTATAGAAAGTAATTTCTGACAACATTTTTGATCAAAACCCATTTCGTTAGAGATGGGTTTTTTTGATTTAAAGCTAGATATAATTTTTTTTGTCTTAAGTTACTATCATTTACGTCAGTAGTCCTACTTTTGACCTTTGCCATATGCTTATGAAAACTCTTTATAATAATTACGCTTTCGCGAAAGCGATAATAAAATCAGTCCTATATATAGGTATATTATTTTTTGCTATAACAAGTACTGCACAGACTAAAGTAGGTGGAGTGATTTATGACGATTTTGGTGATGCCGTTCCGTTTGCAAACGTAGTTTTCCCAGGCTCTAGTGAAGGTACTATCTCTAATGATAACGGACGGTTTTATTTACAGTCTGAGAACACGTATGACAAAGTAGAATTTTCTTTTGTAGGATATAAAACCCAAACTATAAAATTAGATAATAGAGTGAATCTAAACATGAAGGTTACTCTTGATACTGACACTGCAGAGTTAGATGCGGTAGTGGTGTATGCTGGTAAAACATCTAAAAAGAACAACCCTGCTATCGATATACTACGTAAAGTATGGGAAAATAGACGTAAAAATGGACTTGCTCAATTTAAGCAATACCAGTATGATAAATATGAGAAGCTAGAATTTGACATGAATACCATAGATAGCTCTTTGATCAACTCAAAGCTTTTCCGAGGTATGGAGTTCGTATTCGATTATGCAGACACGAGTAGAATAACCGGTAAAACCTACTTGCCTATATTTATTAATGAATCACTTTCTACTGTTTATGGAGATAACGAGATTAATAAAGAACTAGATGATGTTAAGGCAAACAAGAATTCTGGTTTTTCAAACAACCAGACTTTAATAGCATTTGTAAAGGATCTATATAACGACATAGATGTCTATGAACGTTATTTAAAATTCTTTGATAAAAGTTTTACGAGTCCAGTAGGTAAAAGTGGTATTGACACCTATAACTATGTATTGAGAGATACGGCTATAGTGGATGGAGTAGAGGCGTATAATATAGTTTACTATCCACGTCGTAAAAACGAGCTTACTTTTAAAGGTGATTTTTGGGTGGCGACAGAGTCCTATGCGATCAAGGAGATCAATATGCAAGCGACTAAAAGTGCCAACATAAATTGGGTAAAAGAAATTTATATAGAACAAGAATATGATGTTCTTAATGACAGTCTGTTCTTAATTACACGAGATTATTTCTTAAGTGATTTTGCACTTAACAAGAAAGAGAAGTCCAAAGGTATTTATGGAAAACGTACCACCTTATTTAATGATTATAAATTTGATATAGAAAAAGAGCCAGATTTTTATAGACGTAGAGTTAATGACTATGATCCAGAAATTTATAATCGTGATGAGGCCTACTGGGATGAAAACCGATTAGAAAAACTTAATAAAGATGAGAAACAAGTGTACACCATGCTGGATACACTTAAAAAGAACAAGAAGTTTAAACGTCTTTATAATATAGGTACTGTACTAGCTTCTGGTTATTATGAATTTGATGGTTTTGATTTTGGTCCTATATTTTCCACCTTTGGTTTTAACGATGTAGAAGGTTTGCGATTACGTGCTGGTGGTAGGACATACTTTGGTGCAAATGATCCCTGGAGAATAGAAGGTTATGGAGCTTATGGTTTTGATGATCAAAAATTTAAATTCGGTATAGGTGGTAAATGGCTGTTAGATAAACAAAGCCGTTTGATACTAAGTGGTGGTTATAGAAAAGATGTAGAACAACTAGCAGCCAGTCTTACTAAAACTAATGATGTTTTAGGGCGTAGTCTTGCCTCTAGTGCGATAGTAAGTGCAGGTAATAATGGTAGATTATCTAATATTAAATTAGGTCTTGCTGCCATTAGTTTTGAGCCGTTATATAACTTAGAATTTAGATTAGGTACGAGTTACAGAAAGATAACAACGGCTAATCCTGGTTTCTTTAGTCTAGACTATTTTGATGCAGACTCTCCAGGCGGCATACAGTCAGAAACTAACCAGGCCGAAGTAGATTTTTCTATGACTTATAAACCAGGGCGTAAAACGACTAATTATGGTGTAGATCGTACGGTTATAAATGAAGGAGCTTATCCTATTTTGTTCGTTAATTATTCTAAAGGTTTTAAAGATCTCTTTAGTAGTGATTTTGATTATGATAAGTTTCAATTTTATTACAGTCATCCTATCCAGATAGGTGCATTTGGTAGATTAACAGCACGTATAGAAGCTGGTAAAACCTTTGGAGAAGTGCCGCTAGCATTACTGGATGTTATACCTGGTAACCAGACTTATTTCAATGTTTCAGGATCATTTAATACGATGGATTTTTATGAATTTGTAAGTGATGAGTATTTGATGGTAAATCTAGATCATAATTTTAATGGTCGTATTTTTTCTCGTATTCCTGGTTTGAGAGATTTGAATCTACGTGAGTTAGTAGGTATAAAAGCTGCTTATGGTAGAATTAGTGATGAAAACATAGCCTTAAATGCCAGCGGTCTTAATTATCTAGCTCCAGAAGATATTTACTGGGAATATAGTGCTGGTGTAGGTAATATCTTTAAAGTACTGCGTATAGATGTAAGTTTTAGAGGTGGTTATAATTACCTGCCAGATGCTCGTAGAATGGCTATTACTGGTAGTTTTGGTTTCTTCTTTTAGAGTCATACCGCTGCAGAGCGGTATCGGCTAGTTTAGTCTTGCAATTGTTACATATCAAACCCCATTTACGATTATGTAAATGGGGTTTCTTTTTTGAAAGCCACAAGCTACTATACTTGAATTAAGAACAAAAAAAATCTCCAATTCAAATTAATTGAATTGGAGATTTTTAAAATATATATGCTGTATACTATTTACAGTTCAAAAGCTTTTTTAACTTCTTCTACAAAGTCTAATTTTTCCCAAGTAAATAACTCTACTTCTCTTTCTACCTTTCCATTGTATGGAGATTCAAAAACAAGCTTTTCTGTACGAGGTGTTCTACCCATGTGACCATAAGCAGCCGTTTTAGAGTAGATAGGGTTTCTCAATTTTAATCTAGATTCTATTGCAGCAGG
This sequence comes from Nonlabens sp., assembly GCF_039941875.1. Taxonomy (GTDB): domain Bacteria; phylum Bacteroidota; class Bacteroidia; order Flavobacteriales; family Flavobacteriaceae; genus Nonlabens. The sequence continues at coordinate 515,746 of NZ_JBDVDQ010000003.1, forward strand.
ACGCATATCAAATATCTCTGCGACCTTCTTAGAAATTTCACCATCAGTTAAATTTAATGTAGAGGTACCATAAGTTTCTACATTAATAGAAGTAGGTTCTACCACACCTATGGCATAGGAAACCTGCACAAGAACCTCGCTAGCAAGACCAGCAGCTACTAGATTCTTTGCAACGTGACGTGACGCATATGCAGCACTTCTGTCTACCTTAGAAGGATCTTTACCAGAAAAAGCACCACCACCGTGAGCACCTTTACCACCATAAGTATCTACTATTATCTTACGACCGGTTAATCCTGTATCACCATGTGGTCCACCTATAACAAATTTACCAGTAGGGTTTATGTGATAGGTAATATCATCATTAAATAAGTCCTGAGCATAAGCAGGTAATAATGCAGTAACACGAGGAATCAATATTTCAACAAGATCTTTTTTGATCTGAGCAAGCATTGCAGCATCATCTTCATTAAAAGGATCGTGTTGCGTAGAGATTACGATAGCATCTATACGCTGTGGCACGTTATCATCACTATACTCTATAGTTACTTGCGATTTTGCATCTGGTCTTAAATAAGTTATTTCCTTATTTTCACGACGCAATGCAGCAAGCTCTACTAATAATTTGTGTGATATATCTAGAGCAAGAGGCATGTAATTCTCTGTCTCGTTAGTTGCATAACCGAACATCATACCTTGGTCCCCAGCACCTTGCTCTTCTTTAGTAGCACGATCTACACCTTGATTAATATCTTGCGACTGCTCATGGATTAAAGATATTACACCACAAGAATCACCAGAAAACTGGTAAGCACCTTCCGTATAACCTATTTTATTGATCACATTACGTGCAATTTGAGCTGCATCGATGTAAGTGTTTGATTTTACCTCTCCGGCAAGAACGACCTGTCCAGTAGTTACAAGCGTTTCACAAGCAACCTTTGATTCTGGATCAAAAGCAAGAAAATTATCTAATAAAGCATCACTGATCTGGTCAGCAACTTTGTCTGGATGTCCTTCACTAACGGACTCTGATGTAAATAAGTAGGGCATTTTATATGTGCGCTTTCGCGAAAGCGTAATAAATACAAATCTCGCGTGATTAATAATATAAGAAAATAAAAGTGGCTGTATTGTTTTGCGCAGTACACTGTTTTAGCGTTTGTGTTTTCTTTTTTGAAAACGAGGTCGCAAGCAGCCAAATCTCTCCCCTTATTTGAATTGCAAATTTAATGAATGTAATTATTTATTGGCACATCACTTATAAGATTATTAACATGTGCTATAATAAGACTTTATGGATATTTTTAAATCCCTACAAATTAAGTAGGGTAAATAATGTATACGTTCATATATCATAATTTGAAAATACAGATAAACAACATTGGATATCATATTTTGGTTATTGTTAAATACCTGATATTAAGGCGTTTAAGTGTGATTAATGCTGTTTGGATAACAATGGCTTTATGAATTGCCTACTGAGGGACCTAAATGCAAACTTTAATTTTGAATCGATATTCTATCATCTAAAATAATAGAAGAATTATAAGGAAGTAAGTTATCGTTTACCCTTAAGATTTAAAATATAAATATGCCGCTCACTAAATATAGTAAAACAGTAACTCAAGATCCTACACAACCAGCTGCACAAGCTATGTTGCATGCTATAGGTCTTTCTAAGGAGGATTTGCTCAAACCATTTGTAGGTATTGCGAGTACAGGTTATGAAGGTAACCCATGTAACATGCATCTTAATGACCTTGCAAAATTGGTTAAAGGAGGAACTTTAGAATCGAACCTAGTTGGATTAATCTTTAATACTATAGGAGTAAGTGACGGTATTTCTATGGGAACACCTGGTATGCGCTATTCTTTGCCATCGAGAGATATTATAGCAGACTCTATGGAGACCGTGGTGCAAGCTATGAGTTATGACGCACTGGTGACGGTTGTAGGTTGTGATAAAAACATGCCAGGTGCACTAATGGCAATGATAAGATTAGACCGTCCTTCTATACTGGTTTATGGAGGTACGATAGATTCTGGCTGCCATAAGGGTAAGAAATTAGATGTAGTTTCTGCTTTTGAGGCTTGGGGCAGTAAGGTGGCAGGTACTATGGAAGAAGAAGAATATCAAAATATAGTAGAAAAAGCATGTCCTGGTGCTGGTGCTTGTGGTGGTATGTATACTGCAAATACCATGGCAAGTGCGATAGAAGCATTAGGTATGTCTTTACCATTTAATTCTTCTAACCCTGCATTAAGTGATGATAAGAAAGAAGAATCTGTCAGAGCAGGACAAGTCATGTTAGAATTATTAGAAAAGGATATTAAACCGTCTGATATTATAACACGTAAATCGTTAGAGAACGCTGTACGGTTAGTCACTATTCTTGGCGGTTCTACAAATGCTGTTCTACATTTTCTAGCGATAGCAAGAGCAGCGCAAATAGATTTTACACTTAAAGATTTTCAAGATATAAGTGATAACACGCCTTTCCTGGCAGATTTAAAACCTAGTGGTAAATATCTTATGGAAGATATTCATCGCATAGGAGGTATTCCTACTGTTATGAAGTACTTACTTTCTAAAGGATTAATTCATGGAGACTGTCTTACAGTAACTGGTAAAACAGTAGCTGAGAATCTAGCAAATGTGAAAGACCTTTCTGAAGAACAGGATGTGATTAGAACTGTAGAAAATCCAATTAAGATTTCTGGACACTTGAGAATGCTTTATGGCAACCTTGCTAGTGAAGGTAGTGTTGCAAAAATCACAGGTAAAGAAGGGTTGCAATTCTCAGGAAAAGCAAAGGTTTTTAATGGTGAATATGAAGCAAATGATGGCATACGCGACGGACTAGTAGAAAGAGGTGATGTAGTAGTCATAAGATATGAAGGGCCTAAAGGAGGACCAGGGATGCCAGAAATGTTGAAACCTACAGCAGCTATTATGGGTGCAGGACTAGGTAAAGACGTGGCGCTTATTACAGATGGTCGTTTTTCTGGCGGTACGCATGGCTTTGTTGTAGGCCATATAACACCAGAAGCTCAAGAAGGTGGAGTGATTGCTCTAGTTGAAGATGGTGATGTCATTACTATCGATGCAGAAGCAAATACCATACAATTAGAAATCTCAGATAAAGAACTAACTAAACGTAAAGAACAATGGCAGGCACCAGAGTTGAAGTTTAAAAGAGGTGTTCTTTATAAATATGCAAGAACGGTTTCTAATGCTTCAAAAGGTTGTGTCACAGACGAGTTTTAATGGCTAAAGACTGTAAACACGTACTCAACAAAAAGAATAAAAAATTACAATAATCAAAATCGATGATTATGAAAGAACATGCACTAATAAATTCCCCTACTTCAAGCAAAGTAACAGAAAAGATATCTGGTGCAGAAGCTATCATAAAATGTTTCCTTGCCGAAGGTGTAGATACAGCATTTGGTTATCCAGGTGGTGCGATCATGCCGTTGTATGATAAGCTTTATGGTTATCAGAAAGAGTTGAAACATGTACTCACTAGACATGAACAAGGAGCAACACATGCAGCACAAGGTTATGCACGTATATCAAATAAAGTTGGAGTTTGTATAGCAACTTCTGGTCCTGGAGCAACAAATCTTATTACTGGACTGGCAGACGCGATGATAGATTCTACACCTATGGTATGTATTACTGGTCAGGTAGCTTCTCATTTATTGGGTACAGATGCTTTTCAAGAAACAGATATTATAGGTATTTCAACACCAGTAACTAAGTGGAATGCTCAGGTAACTAAAGCAGCAGATATTCCTAAGGCTCTAGCTAAAGCTTTTTACATCGCTCAAAGTGGTCGTCCTGGTCCTGTATTAATTGATATTACAAAGGATGCACAGTTTGAAGAATTTGATTTTGCATATGAAAAATGTAAATCCATAAGAAGTTATGTTCCAGTTCCAGAGACAGATTTACAAACTGTAAAGGATGCTGCTCACTTAATTAATAAGGCTCAGAAGCCTATGATTGTTTGGGGTCAAGGAGTAGTACTGAGCGAGGCCGAAAAAGAATTGCAATTGGTTATAGAAAAAGCAGGGATTCCATCTGCATGGACCATTCTAGGTGCAAGTGCTATTCCTACTTCTCATCCACTTAATGTCGGTATGGTAGGTATGCATGGTAATTATGCACCTAATTTATTAACTAATGAATGTGATGTTTTAATAGCGATAGGAATGCGTTTTGATGACCGTGTTACTGGTGATTTATCTCGATATGCAAAGCAAGCCAAAGTGATACATTTTGAAATAGATCCATCTGAGGTGAATAAGAATGTAAAAGCAGATATTGCTGTTCTAGGTGATGCAAGAAACACTTTAGAACTATTACTCCCTTATTTAGAAAAAAGAGAACACCATAAATGGTTAACGAGATTTAAGGAACTTTATGAAGTAGAAGTAGATAAAGTTATAAAAGAGGATATGGAACCATCTGTAGATGGACTTACCATGGCTGAGGTTATACAGCAAATTAATGTACACTCAAAAAGTAAAGCAGCTATAGTAAGTGATGTAGGCCAGCACCAGATGATAGCATGTCGTTATGCTAGTTTTAAACAAACACGTAGTAACATTACATCAGGTGGATTAGGAACTATGGGGTTTGCGCTTCCGGCAGCTATTGGAGCACAAGTAGGTGCGCCAGATAGAGATGTCGTTGCAGTAATAGGTGATGGTGGCTACCAGATGACTATTCAAGAATTGGGAACCATTTTTCAGACTAAAGTACCTGTAAAAATTGTTGTGCTTAATAACGAGTTTTTAGGAATGGTGCGTCAGTGGCAACAGCTGTTTTTTGATAAGCGCTATGCCAGTACAGAAATGACAAATCCTGATTTTATAAAAATAGCCGAAGGATATCACATCAAAGCAAAACAAGTAACAGATCGTAAAGATCTTGCTGGTGCCGTAGAAGAAATGATGAAGAGTGAGGAAGCATATTTTCTTGAAGTCCGAGTGCAAAAAGAAGGAAACGTTTTCCCAATGATCCCAACAGGAGCATCAGTTTCAGAGGTGCGCCTCCAGTAGAAACGCATCGCATGCGTTCAAGCAGTGACGCATCGCATGCGTCCGAAAACAGAGCGTTCAAGACATGCGTCCGAAAACAGGGCGTTCAAGCAGTGATACATTGCATGCATCTGGAATAATGCGCATCGCTTGTTGAAGACGACGATATCGAGAAAAGTAAAGCAAAGCTGTTCATTGACAGCTGAACGAAATAAAAAATTATGGAAAACCAAGAACAACTTTTTACCATATCAATTTATACAGAAAACAACATAGGGTTGTTGAATAGGATTTCGGCAATATTTCAACGCCGTCATGTGAATATAGAAAGCATAAACGGTTCTGCATCAGAAATAGAAGAGGTGTCAAAATGGACCATTTTAGTAAATATGACCGAAGAAAACATGAAGAAGATAATCGGTCAGATAGAGAAACAGGTAGAGGTTATAAAAGCTTACTATCACTCTGACGAAGAAACCATTTATCAAGAGTCATGTCTGTTTAAAATTAAATCTGACCTTCTTTTTGAAGAACCTCAGATTCAAAACATAATTAAAGAAAGTAACGCACGCATAGTAACGGTAAATAAGGAGTTTTTTGTTTTAGAAAAATCTGGAAGAAGAAGCGAGGTCGATTTATTATATCGTGAATTAAGTGCGCACGGCATACTACAGTTCAATAGATCTGGACGTATAGCTGTTACTAAAGAACCAATGGAAATTTCAAAAATGCTACAGGCATTAAACTCATAAAATAAGTACCATGTCAAATTATTTTAATACCCTATCACTTTCACAAAAATTAGAACAATTATCTAAATGCAGATTCATGCAACAAGCAGAATTTGAAGATGGTGTTAACGCTTTAAAAGGAAAGAAAATCACCGTAGTAGGTTGTGGTGCACAAGGATTAAATCAAGGTCTTAATATGAGAGATTCTGGATTAGATATATCTTATGCATTAAGACAGGCTGCTATAGATCAAAAAAGGCAATCGTTTAAAAATGCTACAGAAAATGGTTTTACCGTAGGGACTTATGAAGAATTAATCCCTAATTCTGATCTAGTTTTAAACCTAACACCAGATAAACAGCACGCAGCAGTAGTAGAGGCGATTATGCCACATATGAAAAAAGGTGCAACACTGTCTTATTCTCACGGTTTTAACATAGTAGAAGAAGGTCAGAAGGTAAGAGAAGATATTACTGTGATTATGGTGGCTCCTAAATGTCCAGGCTCTGAGGTAAGAGAAGAGTATAAAAGAGGTTTTGGAGTGCCTACTTTAATAGCCGTGCATCCAGAAAATGATCCAGAAAATAAAGGATGGGAGCAGGCCAAAGCATATGCCGTAGCAACAGGTGGACATAAAGCAGGAGTTCTTGAGTCTTCTTTCGTTGCTGAGGTGAAGAGCGATTTAATGGGAGAACAGACCATTTTATGTGGAGTATTACAAACGGCTTCTATAATGTTGTTTGATAAAATGATCGCACAAGGCACAGACGCTGAGTATGCATCTAATCTTATTCAATACGGCTGGGAACGTACTACAGAGGCGTTAAAACATGGTGGTATTACTAATATGATGGACAGGCTAGATAATGTTTCAAAGATTAAAGCACACCAACTGTCAGAAGAGTTAAAAGTAATTTTAAAGCCTCTTTTTGAAAAACACATGGATGATATTATGTCTGGACATTTTTCACAAACCATGATGGAAGATTGGGCAAATGATGATGTAAATCTATTAAAATGGAGAGCCGATACGGAGAACACGGCTTTTGAAAAATCTACAGCAACTACAGAAAAAATAGAAGATCAAGAATATTTTGATCATGGTGTGGCTATGGTCGCTTTTATTAAATCTGGAGTAGAACTGGCGTTTGAGACTATGGTAGCATCAGGTATCGTAGAAGAAAGTGCTTATTACGAGTCGCTTCACGAGCTTCCTTTAATTGCAAACACCGTAGCTAGAAAAAAATTATTTGAAATGAATCGCATTATTTCTGACACGGCAGAGTATGGTTGTTACCTATTTGATCATGCATGTAAGCCTTTAGTTTCTTCATTTGTAGATGGTCTCGATGCGGCTGTTATTGGTAACGCTTTCGCGAAAGCGGAATACAAAACCGACAATCTAGAACTTATAGCAGTAAATAAAGCTATAAGAAACCACCCTATAGAAAAAATAGGTGAAGTGTTGAGAGACTCTATGACTGCTATGAAAACCATCTAAATAATAAGTCAGGGCAGGTGCTGGTGGTTCTTAAAATGTGGAACAATAAAAAATCTGTCTATTTAGTGAGCATTCGAGAATGATTACAAAGTGAAGAGAGATCAAGGTACAGTCTAAATGACTTTCCCTTGAATATAAAACGATGACGTACCACGACGGCTGGACGATAAAAGATATGAAAACAGTGACCTATTATCCCAAACTAGAAGATGTAAAACAAGCCGCAAATCGTTTACGCGACGTGGCTTGTTTAACACCTCTAGAGTTAAATACACTTTATTCCGAGAAGTATCAAAGTTCTATCTATTTTAAAAGAGAAGACTTGCAGCCAGTACGTTCTTATAAAATACGCGGTGCATATAATAAGATCTCTACGTTGAGTAAAGAAGATTTATCCAACGGAATAGTTTGTGCCAGCGCAGGTAATCATGCACAAGGAGTGGCTATGTCGTGTAAACTGCTAAATATACATGGCACGATTTATATGCCTACACCGACACCGGTGCAAAAAATCCAGCAGGTAAAAATGTTCGGTGGTAGGTATGTAACGATAGTCATGCATGGTGATACCTATGACGACTCTTACTATGCTGCCATGGAGGAGAATAAAAAATTAGGTAAAACATTTATCCATCCCTTTGATGATGAGAAAGTGATAGAAGGTCAGGCTACTGTAGGACTAGAGATTATGGAACAATCTAAGGTACCTATAGATTATGTTATCATGCCCGTAGGTGGTGGCGGTTTAAGCGCTGGTGTTTCTAGTGTGTTAAAGTACTTATCTCCTCATACTAAAATTATAGGAGTAGAGCCTAAGGGAGCTACCTCTATGGCGACCTCTATTTTTAATAGAGAAAATACGACACTGGATAAGATAGATAGTTTTGTAGATGGTGCTGCTGTTAAAAGAGTAGGAGAACGCAATTTTGAAATATGTCAACAGAATCTTACAGAAACTATTAATGTAAGTGAAGGTGCCATATGTCAGACCATTCTAGATTTATATAATAGCCAAGCAATAGTGGTAGAGCCTGCAGGCGCTATGTCTATTACGGCATTAGAATCTATTAGAGAAAAGATTAAGGGTAAAAACGTTGTTTGCGTGGTAAGCGGTAGTAATAATGATATTACTAGAACTGCAGAGATTAAAGAACGTGCTTTATTAGAATCTCAATTAAAGCATTACTTTATAGTTAGGTTTCCACAACGAGCAGGTGCATTAAAAGAATTTGTAGAGAAGGTTATAGGACCTAACGATGATATTACTCATTTTGAATACACTAAGAAAACAAATAGAATTAATGGGTCTGCGGTAGTGGGAATAGAATTAAAAAACACATCAGATTTTGATTCTCTTGTACAACGTATGAAATCACTTAATTTTTATGGAGATTATATAAATAACAATCCTACACTTTTTGAATTTCTAGTGTGATTATATTAAAATTTATTGAAATTCTATGGTGAACTTATTCTGTTTGTTAAAATAGAGATGTGTAGCTATAAATTTCTGTAATTGATAAATACTTGATTATAACGTTGTCAATATGCTAAATTTAAGAAGTTTGCATAAGTTTATAGTGACCGTTCCAAATAAATACTTACTTTTACAGCATGAATTTATCTAGAAATAAAAATATATCCTTACCGGTGCGCTTTACGTTGCGACGCCGCTGTGCTTAATCTCATTTAGCATTTAGATATAACTTTTATTTTTTTTACTTTGAATTCACTTCCATTATTATTTACTACTTTTTTAACTGCTCCTTCTAGGAACGGTTTTTCTGTGCGTCCTACTGTACGACGCCGACGCCCGTAAGGGTTCTTTCTTTTCGGGAATTTAGGTGAGTCCGGTTCTTCTTTTTACAACTACACTTTACACTTTTTAATTTATAAAATCAATCACAATGGAAATTGTCATTGCTCATAAATCGCATTCTAAATATGCACATGTCATTTGTGATACTATAGCCGACGCTGCCAAGGTGCGCGGTACAGGAATCGCAAAACGTACACCAGAATATGTCACTACCAAAATGGAAAATGGCAACGCGGTAATCGCACTGGATAACGGGAAATTTGCAGGCTTTTGTTACATTGAGAAATGGGGACACGGCAAGTTTGTCGCAAACTCAGGTCTTATTGTACATCCAGATTATAGAAATCTAGGACTGGCCAAACAAATTAAAGAACGCATCTTTTTACTATCAAAAGAAAAGTTTCCTGATGCAAAGATATTCAGCATCACCACTGGACTTGCTGTAATGAAAATGAATAGTGACCTAGGTTATAAGCCAGTTACTTTTTCTGAATTAACAGATGACCAGCAATTCTGGAACGGTTGCCAGACCTGTAAGAACTATGACATCTTACAACGTACAGAACAAAAAATGTGTTTGTGTACAGGAATGATCTATGATCCTTCTAAAAAAACAACCAAAGAAAAGAAACCTATTAAAAAGTCTGTTTTCAACAGATTAAAACAAATTAAGCAAACGCTTATTCTCAAAAAAGATCAAAATGAACAATAATAAAAAATTAGTAATAGCCTATAGTGGCGGACTGGATACCTCATATTGTGCTGTATATCTTTCACAAGATCTAGGTTATGAAGTGCATGCTGTGTGTGTAAATACAGGTGGTTTTACGCAAGAAGATCTTAAAACTATAGAATCTAACGCCTATAAAATGGGTGTTACTACGTTTAAAGCCATAGACGCTGTCAGTACTTTTTATGATAAGGTTGTTAAGTATTTGATTTATGGAAATGTATTGAAGAACAATACCTATCCGCTATCGGTAAGTGCAGAGCGTATTGTACAAGCCATTGAGATTATAGAATATGCAAAAACCATAGACGCGCAATTTATCGCTCATGGAAGTACCGGTGCAGGAAATGATCAAGTGCGTTTTGATATGATTTTTCAAACGCTAGCGCCACATATAGAAATCATTACACCTATAAGAGATGGTAAACTATCTCGTAAACAAGAGATAGATTATCTAATAGAAAACGGAATAGCCATGTCTTGGGAAAAGTCTCAATATTCTGTGAATAAAGGACTTTGGGGAACCAGTGTCGGTGGAGCAGAAACACTAACCTCGCTCAAAGCTTTACCAGAAGAAGCTTATCCATCACAACTTCAAAAAGAAGGAAAGGAACAAGTAAAACTTAGTTTCAAAAAGGGAGAATTAATTGCTGTAAATGGGAAAGAGCAATCTTCAGAACTGGCTATACAACAACTCAATGATCTTGCTTCTTCATATGCTATTGGTAGAGATATACATGTAGGCGATACCATAGTAGGTATGAAAGGTAGAGTAGGTTTTGAAGCTGCAGCAGCGTTGATTACTATTAAAGCACACCATTTATTAGAAAAACACACTCTTACTAAATGGCAGTTACAGCACAAAGATTATCTGTCTAGTTTTTATGGAATGCACCTGCATGAAGGGCAGTACCTCGATCCTGTAATGCGCGACATGGAGGCTTTCTTAGAAAGTAGTCAGACCAAAGTTACTGGAGATGTTTATGTCACTTTACAACCTTATCATTTTACTCTGGACGGTATAGAATCGGCAAATGATTTAATGAATGCAAAGTTCGGCACATATGGAGAGGAGAATAAAGCGTGGACAGCAAGTGAGGCCAAAGGTTTTATCAAGATCATAGGAAACAGCAATAAGATTTATAACCAGATACATCAGTAATCATGATTAAAGCAGGAATAATAGGTGGTGCAGGTTATACAGCAGGAGAATTAATAAGACTTTTAATTCACCATGATGAGGTAGTCATAGATTTTATATACTCGACTTCAAATGCTGGTAATGCGGTGAGTGATGTGCATCAAGACCTTTTAGGTACTACAGATTTGGTATTTATAAACCAATTAAATAACAGTGTAGATATTTTGTTTTTATGTCTAGGTCATGGCAATTCAAAATCTTTTTTAGAGAAGCATCAATTTTCAAAGAATACAAAAATTATCGATTTAAGTAATGATTTTAGGTTGATTGAATATGCACGCTTTCGCGAAAGCGAGTTCACATATGGACTGTGCGAGTATCAAAAAGAAGAGATTAAAAAAGCTACTCATGTTGCAAATCCAGGATGTTTTGCAACAGCAATACAACTTGCCATTTTACCTCTAGCTTCACAGCAATTGATAAAAAAAGATGTGCATGTAAATGCGGTTACTGGTGCAACTGGTGCAGGTACAAGTCTATCACCGACGACACATTTCACATGGAGAGATAATAATTTCTCACACTATAAAGCTTTTACGCATCAGCATCTTGGAGAAATAAATCAGACTTTAAAACAGTCACAACAAGATTTTAATTCTAATGTGCTATTCGTACCTAATCGTGGTGATTTCAGTAGAGGGATTTTTGCGACAGCTTATACTAAAATAGACCTATCACTAGAAAAAATAAAAGACTTTTATAAGGAATACTATAAAGACTCGCCATTTGTATTTGTGTCTGATAAAGAGGTGCATTTAAAGCAAGTAGTAAATACTAACAAGTGCCTAATTCATTTACATAAGCATAACGACATTTTATTAATTACGAGTGTTATCGATAACTTATTGAAAGGTGCGTCTGGGCAGGCAGTTCAAAATATGAACTTGATGTTCGGTTTTCCAGAGGATAAAGGTTTACAACTTAAAGCGAACTTTTTTTAAATACATACTATGAAAATAGCCATAATAGGAACAGGTAATTTAGGACGCTCCATCGCAAAGGGATTGATTCATAATAATGCAATCACCACACTGTATTTAACTAAAAGAAATTTAGAGGAACTAGAGTTTTTTCAAGATTATTCTGATGTGTTTTTAACTGCAGATAATGAAGAAGCGATCAAGAAATCTGACATTATCATATTTGCGGTACAGCCAGCACATTTTACTGATATTCTAGAAACAACTAAAGATTTATTTAACGAGAATCATGTGTTGATATCGACGATAACTGGTTTTACGGTAGATAAAATAGAGGCAATTGTAGGTTCAGATCAGCATGTGATTAGAGCAATGCCTAATACAGCGATAGCGGTTGGTAAATCGATGACCTGTCTGTGTCATAATGAAAAAGGTGCTCGTAGAATAAACGTTGCTCAGGCTATTTTTAATCGATTAGGAGCAACATTAGTTATTCCAGAAATACAAATGCAAGCTGCAACAGTAGTTTGTGCTAGTGGAGTAGCTTTCTGGATGCGATTAATAAGAGCAAGTACACAGGCGGCGATTCAGTTAGGTTTTGACGCTAGCGAGGCACAATTGTTAGCCATGCATACGGCAGAAGGTGCTGCAAGTCTATTGATAACAACAGGCAATCATCCAGAACAGGAGATCGATAAAGTTACCACGCCCAAAGGTTGCACCATAGAAGGTTTAAATGAGATGGAGCATAAAGGATTGAGCAGTTCCCTTATTCAAGGAATGATCGCTTCTTTTCAAAAAATTAATACGATTAAAGAAAAACAGATATGAGTTTATTTGAAGTATATCCACTTTTTGATGTGACGCCAGTGCGTGCACAAGATGTTTATGTCTATGATCATAATGATGTCGAGTATCTAGATTTGTACGGTGGTCATGCGGTTATTTCTATAGGTCATTCTCATCCAGAATATGTAAATAATATAAGTGATCAGGTTTCTAAGTTAGGCTTTTACAGTAATGCAGTTCAAAACCCATTACAAAAAGACCTTGCTCATCGATTAGTTGACTTTTCTGGTTGTAAAGATTACCAACTATTCATGTGCAATTCTGGTGCAGAGGCAAATGAAAACGCCTTAAAACTAGCTTCTTTTCATAATGGAAAGCATAAAGTGATAGCTTTTAAAAATGGTTTTCATGGTCGTACATCTGCTGCGGTGGCGGCTACAGATAATGCAAAAATTATTGCACCATTAAATGCACAACAAGAAGTAGAAATTATTGAGTTAGGAGATTTAGTGGCAGTAGAAAAAGCGCTAGATAAGAATAACGTCTGTGCGGTAATTGTAGAATGTATTCAAGGAGTAGGTGGTCTAGATGAAGATACTACTTTGTTTTATCAAGGTTTACAAGCTTTGTGTCGACAGTACAATACTTGTTTTATTGCAGATGAGGTGCAGTCTGGTTTTGGTAGAACTGGTGACTTTTTTGCATTTCAAAAACATGGACTAGAACCAGATATTATTTCTATTGCAAAAGGTATGGGAAATGGATTTCCTGTAGGAGGTATTTTGATCCATCCACAAATTAAAGCTTCTTATGGATTGTTGGGAACGACTTTTGGTGGTAATCATCTGGCATGTACTGCGGTTTCTACAGTGCTAGATGTTATAGAAAAGGAGCAATTAATGGATAATGCAAAAGCTGTTTCTGCTCACTTTTTAAAAAGAGCTCAAGAATTACCGCAGGTAAAAAATGTAAAAGGCCGCGGATTAATGTTAGGTCTAGAATTTGATTTTCCCATTGCGACATTAAGAAAGAACATTCTTTTTAATCATCACATTTTTACTGGTAGTGCAAAGAATCCTAACGTGATAAGAATATTACCGCCATTAACGATTAAAGAATCTCATATCGATTTATTCTTTGACGCTTTAAAAGCCGAATTATGAAAAAATATACAGAACTTAAAGATATAAAAGACCTCTCTCAACTAGTTAATGAGGCAATTGCAATAAAACAAACACCATATGAATTTCAACATCTAGGTAAGAATAAAACTCTAGTGATGTTGTTTTTTAATGCCAGTTTAAGAACACGATTAAGCACAGAAAAAGCAGCAAAGAACCTAGGTTTAGAAGTGCAAATATTAAATGTAAATGATTCTTGGAAACTAGAATTTGACGATGGAACGGTTATGAATGCAGACACTTCTGAGCATGTTAAAGAAGCTGCGCAGGTCATTTCTCAATATGCAGATGTGATTGCGGTAAGAGCTTTTCCTTCTTTAGTGAATAAAGAAAAGGATGCTCAAGAAGTAGTCTTGAATAGTTTTATTAAATATGCATCAGTACCTATTGTAAATATGGAAAGTGCAACCGCTCATCCTCTACAAGCCCTTGCAGACGCTATTACGATGGAAGAATTGAAAACCAAGAAAAATCCCAAAGTGGTCATTTCTTGGGCGCCACATCCTAAGGCATTACCACAAGCGGTAGCAAATTCATTTATCGAAGTGATGCAAATGGCAAAGGTAGATCTTACAATTACGCATCCGCAGGGATATGAATTATCTGATGCGATTGTAAAAGATACACCGGTGATTTATGATCAGGAAAAAGCTTTGAAAGAAGCCGACTTTGTCTATGTGAAAAACTGGAGCAGTTATACTGATTATGGTAAGATTTTAAGTCAAGACGCGAGCTGGATGATGACTCAGGAAAAATTAGGTAATGCAAAATTTATGCACTGTCTTCCTGTAAGAAGAAATGTTGTGGTAGAAGATGCTGTGCTAGATAGTGAGAACTCTATCGTCATCCACCAGGCTAATAATAGAACCTATGCAGCTCAAGTAGTTTTAAAAAATATTTTAGAAAACTTAGAATAATGGAACAGCTTAAAGTTATAAAAATAGGTGGACACATTATCAATGACCAGCAAGCACTAGATGATTTCTTAACCACATTTAGTGCAATAAAAGGATTAAAGGTTCTTATTCATGGAGGTGGAAAAGTAGCTACAGAATTAGCTCAAAAAATGAATCTTGAGGTAAAAATGATCGATGGTCGTCGCATCACCGATTCTCAAACACTGGACATTGCCACTATGGTTTATGCTGGTAAAGTAAATAAAACCATTGTAGCAAAATTACAAGCTAAGCAGTGCAATGCTATAGGATTTACAGGAGCCGATGGTAATACCATTTTGTCTAAAAAACGAGATGTAGAAGAGGTAGATTTTGGTTACGTAGGTGATGTTGTAAAAGTAGATACAGAGATTGTTGAGGTGTTGCTTTCGCGAAAGCGTACTCCAGTATTTTGTGCCATAACGCACGACGGACATGGGCAATTATTAAATACAAATGCAGATACTCTTGCTGCTGAACTCGCTATTGCACTAGCCAAAAACTATGAAACAGAACTGTATTACTGTTTTGAGAAAAAAGGGGTTTTACAGAATATCACAGATGAAGATTCTGTAATTAAGAATATCAACTTAGAAAGCTATAAAGATTTAAAATCTCAAGGAATTATCGCTGACGGAATGCTGCCTAAAATGCAAAATTGTTTTCATGCTATTCAAAATGGCGTGCAAAAAGTATGTGTAGGATTGCCGGATATGCTTCAAAATTCAAACAGTTTATTCACTACAATATGGAACTAATGAAACATCAATATTTAAAAAAAGAGGCTCTAGAGTTGTTGAAAAAAATGATTGAAACACAATCGTTTTCTAGTGAAGAAGAGGGAACTGCTTTACTGATAGAATCGTGGTTTAATGATCATGAAATTCCATTTAAAAGAGACCATCATAATATATGGGCGACTAATAAATATTTTGAAAAAGGGAAACCTACGTTATTATTAAACTCACATCACGATACGGTACAACCCAATAAAGCCTATATTAAAGATCCATTTAAGGCAATAGTTGAAGATGGTAAATTGTACGGTCTAGGCAGTAATGACGCTGGTGGTTGTTTAGTTTCTTTAATCGCTACGTTTACTCATTTTTATAACCAAAAAGATCTAAAATATAACCTAGTCATAGTCGCTAGTGCCGAAGAGGAAAGTAGCGGTCCCAATGGATTAAATAACATGCTAGATATTATACCGCATATAGATGTTGCTATTGTGGGCGAGCCTACTTTAATGAATCTAGCAGTTGCTGAAAAAGGATTGGTCGTTTTTGATGCCAAAGTAAAAGGTACTCCAGGACACGCTGCTCATCCTAATGATAATAATGCGATTTATAACTCTATCGAGGTTTTAAAATGGTTTCAAGATTTTAAGTTCGAAAAATCGTCTGACGCATTAGGTGACGTAAAAATGACGGTGACTCAAATTAAAGCCGGCGTGCAACATAATGCTGTACCATCACAGGTAGAGTTAGTAGTAGACGTAAGAGTTAATGATAAATACAGCAATCAAGAAATTGAAAAAATGCTAAAAGAACAGTCGCCATGTGATGAGATTACTGCTCGAGGTTTACGATTAAATTCTTCTTCTATTCCTGTAGAGCATGAGCTGGTGCAAGCAGGAATAGCGATGGGAAGAACCACTTATGGATCACCTACTTTATCAGATCAGGCGTGTTTAAGTTGTCCTTCTTTAAAATTAGGACCTGGTGATAGCACACGATCTCACAGTGCAGATGAATTTATATATCTAGAAGAGATTGAAGAAGGCATCGACATATACATCAATTTATTAACGAATATTTTTTAAAGATAGAATTATGAAACTTTGGGATAAAGGAATTGCGATAGATAAAAAAATGGAACAATTTACAGTAGGTAATGATCGCGAGATCGATCTACATATTGCTCCTTATGATGTAATAGCATCTCGTGCACATGCTAGAATGCTAGCAAAGATTAATATCATTTCTAGCGAAGAGTTAAAACAATTAGAATCTGGACTGGACGCCATTGCGTTACAAATAGAAGATGGTACTTTTATTATTGATGATCAGTTTGAAGATGTGCATTCTAAAATAGAACACGAACTGACCCTACAACTGGGAGAAGTAGGGAAGAAGATTCACACTGCAAGATCTAGAAATGATCAAGTTCTTGTAGCATTACAGTTGTATTATAAAGAGGCGCTCGGGCAAACTAAAGCTAGTGTAAAAACATTGTTTGATACATTATTAGAATTGGCCGACACATATAAAAATCAATTGTTACCAGGATATACTCATTTACAGGTAGCGATGCCGTCATCATTTGGTTTATGGTTCTCTTCTTATGCAGAGTTGCTGGTGGATGATGTTTATATTCTAGACGCTACGATGCGTATTGTGGATCAAAATCCGTTAGGAAGTGCCGCCGGATATGGAAGCTCTTTCCCTATAGATAGAGAATTTACGACTCAAGAAATGGGTTTTGCAGCGTTAAAGTATAATGTAGTGGCTGCGCAATTAACTAGAGGTAAAAATGAGCGAAGCATTGCTGCTTCTTTATCAAACGTGGCTAATACTCTTTCCAGATTTGCGATGGACATCTGTTTATACATGAGTCAGAATTTTGGGTTTATAAGTTTCCCAGATGAGTTGACTACCGGTAGTAGCATCATGCCACATAAAAAGAATCCTGATGTTTTTGAATTGATACGTGGTAAGTGTAATAAAATACAAGCTTTACAAACCGAAATGTTATTGATAACAAACAATTTACCTAGTGGTTACCACAGAGATTTTCAATTACTTAAAGAGAATGTGATCGCTTCTTTTATAGAATTAAATGACATTCTAGAGATCTTTAATTATTCAATAAAGAAGATTATAGTAAAGGAAATTGATCTTAATGATGATAAATATCAATACTTGTTTACCGTAGATAATATCAATAATCTAGTGGTAGATGGGGCGTCTTTTAGAGAAGCCTATAAAACAATAGGTGAGCAGGTCGAGAATGGAACTTATGTTCCCGATACATCAAAGCACCATACCCATTTAGGTAGTATTCATAATCTAGGATTAGATCAAATAAGAAATAAATTTCCTGATTAATTATTAAGAACGAAGAGGTGTAGTATCTTTCTACACCTCTTCGTTTTATTTTAGATAATCGTGCTTTGTCCTAAATGTATATTTTTAAAGTTTGCATTAGAATCATGCGGATTCATAATGAAATCTGCAATGAAGTCGCCTACTTTGTTAGTGGTGATGTTGTTATAGGTAGAGTTTAAGTCTGGCGTGGTAATGTTAAGTTCTAGAGAACGGTTTACAGCAGTTTTAACCATTTCTGACTCACTATAAAGTCCAAAGTGTTCTAATAACATTGCGGCACTAAGTATAGAAGCTAATGGGTTAGGGTTTTTATAATCAGTGTCATTTAAATGATTATGAATTGTTGGGAAAAAAAGAGATTGCTTTTGCCCTATGTAACTAGTGGAATGTAAGCCGATGGAGCCAGTCAAAACACTAGACTGTTGAATCAATACATTACTAATTACACGTTCTGTTAAAACGATATCAAATAAGTTAGGAGTTAATAGGAGTTGAGTAACAGCATTTTCTAAATTAGTGATGTCAAATTTTATTTCAGGATACTGTAGAGATAAATGACCAGCTACTTCACTCCATAGAGCAGATACTTGTGATGAGCTAGATTTATTTATAAGTGTTACTTTTTTACCTCTGGTTAGCGCTGCTTTAAATGCTTTTTTTGCAACAAGTTCTATCTCTTGGCGAGTATTTTCATTGGAATCAAAGGCATAATTGTTATTCTTAGAAGTGTGTTTCTCATTTAACTCGTTGCTTAAATTCAATTCGTTAAAAAACAAAATATTTGTTCCCGATATAACTTCCTTTTTAAGAGGAGAGTTTACAGTCAAAGATTGATAGCTCTTCACAATGGTAGAGCTTGCGTATACATTTAATTGTGCACGCAGCGTTTTACTTTGTAAAAACGAATCATTACTAGCTAAAATAGCGTCACTACTTTTACATAATTCTATGCCTTTTTTTAATGAAGAGTCTTCATCATTTAGGTCTGCAATTTTAAATAAAATTTGATGATCAAATTCTAATGCAATGGCATTTAATACTTTTATTGATTGAGTGGTTACTTCTGGGCCGGATCCATTATGGGGTACTACTGCTATGTTTAATCTCATTCTCTCTACTTATTTAATTTAAATCAATAGATTATTACCCTATTAAAATATTGATTTAAAGATTTGCTTTTACATTAAAGCTGATATTATTTCTTTATTGTATTACTAAGTTATATTTTGGACTATTCTTACTAACACATTAAGTCAGTATTTTACGATGTCCAACTAGGTTTTATGTTGTGTAATTTGTTGTAATAAAGTTAGTTGTATTAATAATTTAGTCGATGACAAAAGATCAAAAAGATGGGCTATTTACACTGGTTAAATCATTAACCAAGTCAGAAAAGCGTCAGTTTAAATTATACGTAGGGAGACTGGATGTTAATACAGATTCAAAATTCTTGAATCTGTTCATGCATCTAGATAAAGCTACTAGTTATAATGAAAAACAAATCTTGAAATCTACTGATATTCAAAAAAGACAATTAGCAAACGTAAAAACACATCTTTACAAGCAAATTCTAATAAGTCTTAAAACAAACCCTGCCCATCAAAATATAAGGTCTCAAATTAGAGAACAATTAGATTTTGCGTCTATTTTATACCATAAAGGATTATATAAACAAAGCTTAAAAATACTAGATAAAGCAAAAGAGTTAGCAGTTGCCCACGAAGAGAAGAATCTTGCTTATGAAATTGTAGAATTAGAAAAGATCATAGAATCACAATACATTACTAGAAGTATAAGTACTCGTACAGCGCAACTTACTACGCAAGCTAGAGAGCTGAGTAATTCTAATATAATAGCAAGCCAGCTTTCTAACCTTTCTTTACACATGTATACCGAGTTTATTAAAACAGGTTGTGTAAAGGATAAAGAAGAAAGTGAAAAGGTAACCGTTTATTTTCATGATCATTTACCCACATATGAATTTGAGGAATTAGGATTTAGAGAAAAACTATGGTTGTATAAAGCCTATTTGTGGTATAGTTTTTTGATGCAAGACTTTTTGAATTGTTATAAATATTCATCAAAATGGGTCGATTTATTCTATCAGGATAAAAAGATGATAGTTCTTAATCCTGTGTTTTTCATTAAAGGAAACCATTATTTACTAGAGTCACTTTTTTTCTTAAAAGAAAAAGAAAAATATCAGTCTACTTTAGATCAATTAGAGAAAACCATTACTGCAAAGAGTTTTCCTAAAAATGAAAATCTAGAAGCGCTTAGTTTTTTATATATTAATCTCAATAGAATTAGTCAGTATTTTATAGATGGTAGTTTTAAGGACGGATTACCATTAATATCAAAAGTGGAACAAGATCTCTTAGGATTTAAAGACCGTCTGGATGAGCATCACCAAATGGTGTTTTATTACAAATTTGCTAGCATGCATTTTGGGGCTGGAAATTATTCAGAAACTATTTTTTACCTTGATAAAATTATCAATAATAAAACACTTACCATGCGAGAAGATCTGTTGTGTTTTTCTCGTATTTTAAGTCTTATTGCTCATTATGAAGCTGGTCAAGATGAACATCTTGAAACTTATTTAAGAAGCGTATATAAGTTCTTAATCAAGATGAATGATCTGTATGAAGTGCAAAAAGAAATGATCAAATTTATACGAGGTTTACAAGATATTTATCCTCATGATTTGAAAAAAGCTTTCCAAGATTTGCTTCTTAAACTTAAAAATTATGAAAATCACCCTTATGAAAGGCGTGCCTTTTTATATTTAGATGTTATTTCTTGGTTAGAAAGCAAGGTTTTAAATGTTCCTATAGATCAGGTCGTTAGAGATAAGTATTTGACTAATTCAAGAATTTAAAACCTTTACCCTATTAGATTGGTAGGATAAAAATTTGTTAAAAATTTGGAAATAAGAATAAGTTTTCTGAATCTTTACACTCACGTTCATAACCATACTGAAATTATCAAGAAAGGACGAGGGAACAGACCCATCGACTCCTTAGCAACCCTTTATTTATGTCGACAATAAATAATGAAGGTGCTACATTCTGCTCACAACTTTGTGAGACGAGATGATACAAACGCATAGTAGGTTATACTACCACAAGTTTCTTTTTTGATTTTATTTTCTGGATTTTTTCAGAGAATAAATCCGTATTTCTAATTGGTTTTGAGCATAACTCAATTTTTAATTTTTAAAGAAACAATTATGTCTCAAAAATTTTCAACAAACGCACTTCATGCAGGTCATGATTTTAAAAACAATGGTGGTACAAGAGCAGTGCCTTTGTATCAATCTACTAGTTACGTGTTTAACAACAGTGATCATGCGGCAAACCTATTCTCGCTAGCAGAGCCAGGTTTTATTTACACAAGAATTAATAACCCTACGGTAGATGTTTTAGAACAGCGTCTAGCAGCACTAGAAGGTGGGATAGCAGCCGTTGCAACCGCTTCTGGAACAAGTGCTATTTCTACGGCATTGCTTACCTTACTGAGAGCAGGAGACCACATTGTTGCCAGTAACTCACTTTATGGCGGTACTTATAATTTGCTTTCTGTGACCTTACCACGTTTAGGTATTACAACCACGTTTGTAAATCCTAATGATAAAGATGCTTTTACTAATGCAGTACAAGAAAATACTCGCGCCATATTTGTAGAATCGTTAGGAAATCCTAAACTAGATGTTCTAGATCTTAAAAAAATAAGCGAGCAATCTAGAGAAGCTCGTGTACCGCTTATCGTAGATAATACAGTGGCTACACCTTATTTACTTAACCCTATAGAACATGGTGCTAACATTGTAATTCATTCACTTACTAAGTACATAAACGGTAACGGTACTGCACTAGGTGGGATTATAGTAGATGCAGGAACCTTTGACTGGACTAATGGTAAATTTCCAGAATTCACAGAGCCTAGTGCTGGTTATCATGGTTTGGTATATAGCGAGGCGCTAGAAGCAGCAGCCTTTATCGCCAAAGTGCGTATAGAAGGTTTAAGAGATCTAGGTGCTGCCATCTCTCCATTTAATGCATGGCAAATTATTCAAGGTCTAGAAACACTGCCGCTTAGAATTGAAAGACACTCTAAGAATGCGTTAGAATTAGCAACATGGTTACAAAGTAGAGAAGAAGTAGAATGGGTTAATTATCCTGGTCTAGAAACTAGTAATTATCATGATCTGGCAAAAGAGTACTTGCCAAAAGGTCAAAGTGGTGTAGTTACATTCGGCCTAAAAGGCGGCTATGAAAGCGCAAAAAAAGTAGTGGATAGCACAAAGCTTTTCTCGTTGTTAGCAAACATAGGCGACAGTAAATCTCTTATAATTCATCCGGCTAGTACAACACACCAGCAATTAAGTGATGAGGAGCAAATAAGTAGTGGAGCTACTAAAGATTTAATTCGTCTTTCTGTAGGTTTAGAAGATGTTTCAGATCTAACTGCAGATCTTGAAGAAGCCTTTGCTACTATAGATAAAACAGTACTTGCATAAATGGCTCACAAGCTAAAACACATCGAGCTTCCTGATTTTAAATTAAGATCGGGAAAGGTGCAAGATATTAGTGTTTCCTATCAGATTTTTGGGCGTGCGTTACATACCGCGCCCATCATTCTGGTTAACCATGCGCTTACAGGAAACTCTTCTGTAACGCAGTGGTGGAAAGAGCTAGTAGGTGATAGTAGAGTTATAGATACGACTCAATTTACCATTATCGCCTTTGACATACCTGGTAATGGATATGACGGTAACATCGATCATTTAATATTTAATTATCAGGACTGGACATTGTTTGATGTAGGTTCCGCTTTCGCGAAAGCGTTACACATATTAAACATTTCCTTTATAGATTTAGGAATAGGAGGCAGTATAGGTGGTGCGATATTGTGGGAAATGCTAGCGCAACAGCCTGAATTATTTGGTACCATAGTACCTATCGCTGCAGACTGGAAAGCGACTGACTGGATTATCGCCTGTTGCCACGTACAAGAAAATATACTCGCGACTTCTACAAAGCCAGTAGAACTAGCAAGACAACATGCGATGACATTCTATAGAACGCCGATAGGTTTAAATTCTAAATTTGGAAATGTAAAGGAAGAAAATTCTTTTAAAGTTCAAAAGTGGTTGGACTATCATGGAGTAGAGTTAAAAAAGAGATTTTCCCTACCAGCCTATAGATTGCTCAATAGATTATTATCTAGTGCACAAGCCAGTACAGATAACCAAATAGCGTCTACGATTGCAGCTTCTCAAACAGCCATAGAGCTAGTTGCCATAGATAGCGATGGACTATTTATAGCCCATGAAGATAGAAAGACGTACCATTTATTAAAGCGAGATCGGGATATTAATTATCACGAGATCACTTCTATTCATGGGCACGATGCTTTTTTAATAGAACATGATCAGGTACAAGAAATTCTATGTCAGATTATAGAAAGTCGTTTACCTAAAACATCAAAATCGATTTGTAATAAAATCAGATTGCTTGAAACAATTTAGTGATCTATCCAAAACTCACAAATGAAACAAATACATTTATATATATTCGGAATAGGGAACGTGGGCAGTACGTTGATTAATCAAGTGCTGCAATCGCATTCCTTTTTTAAAAACAAACATAATTTAGACCTTAAAATTATAGGTCTTGCAAATTCAAAGAGAGTACTTATTGATCCAAAAGGGATAAATCAAAAATGGAAAGAAGATTTTAGTTCTATTTCTAAAGTCAGGGAAAATGATAGTTTTTATAAAATTGAAAACTTGCATGAAGCAACTAAAATAGCAATAGATGCCACGGCAAGTAAAGAGGTATCTCAATATTATCCTGAATTATTAGACCATGATTTTAATATTATTACGGCTAATAAGATTGCAAACACATTATCGCAGTCCTTTTATGACGTCATACGCACAGCTCTTAAAAATAAAGGATTACAGTTTGAGTACGAGACTAATGTAGGTGCAGGTCTACCTATAATTAATGCGGTACGAGATCTCTATAATAGTGGTGAGCAACTGTTTGCTATTAATGGTGTTTTTTCTGGATCTTTGAGTTACATTTTTAACCGTTTTAGTGAAGAGAATAAGCCATTTTCTGAAATAGTAATCGATGCATTAAAAGATGGTTATACAGAGCCAGATCCTAGAGAAGATCTATCTGGTAACGATGTGGCTAGAAAACTATTAGTACTTGCTCGAGAAGCAGGGTTAAAACTAGAATTTGACGATATAGAAATTGATAACCTAGTTATTCCTTCTTTGAGAACAGCCTCGCTTAATCAGTTTCTAGACCAAGTAACTTTGTTAGATGAGGTGTTGCAGGAAAAGAAAGATGCACTCACGAGCGATCAAGTATTACGACATCTAGGTGAGCTAGATGTGGTTAATGGAGTGCTTAAAGTATCGCTTAAAGCTGTACCTAAAAGTAGTCCAGCTGGGCAGTTAAAAGGCAGTGATGGCTTCTTTGAAATTTATTCAGAAAGTTATGCGTCTAATCCGCTGGTGATAAAAGGTGCTGGTGCTGGTAGAGAAGTAACAGCCAGAGGTTTACTGTCCGATATTATTAAGGTGAGTAAAACTTGTAAAGAGGTGTTAATTACTATATAAACCAGTATCTATAATTTATTGGATTTATGTTCCGCTTTCGCGAAAGCGGAACATGAATCATAATTTATTGAGCAACACTAAATGTAAAGGTGGTGTTTTTGCCAAGTTCAGAGTTTACTGAAATTTCTCCTCCTAATTTTTCTACCAGTTGTTTTACGGTAGAAAGGCCTATACCGTGACCTTTTTGTCCCTCACGGTCATATTCACCTACGGTAGAGAATAGGTCAAATATAGAGTCTAACTTATCTGCAGGTATACCTCGACCGTTATCTGTGACTTTAAAAATGTAATGACTATCATCTAGATTGATGCTTAAATCTATAACGGTTTCTTCTTTGTCATTATACTTAATACTATTTCCTATTAAATTTAAAAATATTTGCTCAAGAGCAACGCGGTTGCAGTGAATAGTATGATTCACTTCTGGCAGGTGAATGTCGCAATGGTGCTTTATATTGATAAGCTCTATAATGTTCTCTAGAAGATCATTAACATCAAAGCTTTTACGGTCATCTACATTATAAGATGAGCTCTCGTAATGAGCAAGAATATTTGTAATATAATCACTTAATGACAGTGACGATTTTTTTAGGTAACTAAGGTATTCTCTACCAGAATCATCTAGAATACTAGAGTATTTTTTATTTAAAATATCAGAAGTCACAATAAGATTAGCCAGTGGCATTTTCATATCATGTGATACGGTACCTGCAAAATTTTTTAAAAGGTCATTGTGCTTTTTCAAATGAGATCTAGACTCTTTAAGTTCTGTGTTGAGTACGTGTAGTTTTAGGAGTTCTTGAACCTGTTGGGCTAGATTGAGCAATCCTTTTCTTTGTTTATCGTTTAGTTTTTTAGGCTTGTTATCTAATACACAGAGAGTTCCTAACGCAAATCCTGTCTGGTCTAGTATAGGTACACCGGCATAAAATATTACAGGATTATCCTTATCATGGGCTAGTGGATTATTTTTAAACCTAGGGTCTTCTAGTGCGTTAGGGATTTCCATTAACTTACTAGGATTGTGAATAGCGTGTGCACAAAAACTAACCTCTCGTGGTGTTTCACAAACTGCCATACCTAGGTTAGATTTAAACCACTGTCTGTTCTCGTCTACTAGAGAAATTACCGCGTTACGAGTGCCACATATATAAGATGCTAGTTCTGTAATATTATCATATTGTTGTTCTGGTAAAGAATCTAGAATGTTAAGGCTTTCTAAGGCCTTCATTCTAGCTTTTTCATTAAGTGGCAATGGTGCTGCAATCATAAAGTGGAATTCGTGGTTTTTGCAGTTCTATGTTTGATGTAAAACTCATTCAAAGTTAGGCTTTACGACTGGTGTTCGAGCTAGATGAAGACTTGTTTTCGATAATGTGATGTTTTGGAAAATATTTATTTTCAGATGTTTAGGGGAATAACGTCTGTGTTTTTTTGTAAGAAAAAAAATGAAAATATTTTCATTTTTAATTTTAATTGAGTCGTAACCTTAAATAATGTTTTAAGGATCAACAGTTTTTAAATATTTTCTAAAATTTTATTTGTAGGAAAAAGTATACAGTTAATTCGTTTATTATATCTTTTTTGAATAAATAATCAGTCATAATTATTAATTTTAACCTTGTCGTTCATCGATTAATTATTAATATTTTAAGTGGTTTTGTTTAACTTTTGTTGTTTCTTAAAGTTTTATTTCGTGTCTAAGAGCTTCTATTTGTACTTGTCATTAATGAACTACTCAAATTAAAACAGAAATAATCGGACCGTATAAAATCAATAGAGATTTATTTTACTTTAAATATATTTATCTCTGATGGAAGGAATTTGTTTTGCAATCTGGATACAACGGTAAGTATAAAGAATATGAAGGTAAACTAGGTTAACATAAATACGAAGTAAGAGACGGTTTTTGAAGAAAGAAACGTTTATATCTATTAACGTAGAATCTAAGAATGTATTAAATTTGGGAATGCTATCTAGAAAAACAAAATACGGTATAAAAGCGCTCACCTACCTTGCAAGACAAGAAGATCAAGTGCCCACGTCTATTGCTACTATTGCAGAGTCAGAAAAAATCCCTCATAAATTTCTTGAGGCTATTCTTTTAGAACTGCGCAAGAACAGTATACTGGGCAGTCGCAAAGGAAAAGGTGGTGGTTATTATCTTATGCAATTACCAGAGAAAATAAGAATGTCTACGGTACATCGCATTTTAGAAGGTCCTATCGCTATGTTACCTTGTGTAAGTCTTAATTTCTATGAAAAGTGTGAAGACTGTGTGGATGAAGATGCATGTTCTGTTAATAAATTAATGATTCAGGTAAGAGATAATACGCTCGCTATTTTAGAAAATCAAACACTCCATGATTTGATCTAAATATGCTGTAATCATAGAAATAATCAGTTTTGTGTGACAGGATTATCAAATCCTCAAAATTTAATTGGCAAAATATTAATACGATATTATCCTATAAGGCTTGTAGGGTTTAAAAATTGTTATATATTTGCAGTGTTAAGTTTTAACAATAGTTTTGGATAGGTCACACAACGCGAGTAGCTTACGATATTAAGATGGGCTGTTTTCTTATTATAACTGCTCGCGGCTGGCCGTTCAAAAACAATTATTCTCCATCTTCTTAGATGGATTTTTTGTTTCTACTAGTTTCTAATTTTCTACAGCATATTAAAAGATTAAAAAATCACTCCAAATATTTATTTAAATAATTACTCTACTAACCCTATAGGGTAAAAGTTTATTTATTTAGTTTTGCATGTTAAATAAAAGTTCCTTTGATTTTAGATAGAATTTATAAACCTGATTTTCTTGATAATGCAAAATCTAGTGATCCTAACTGGAAAATTGCACTATGGAAAACAATAAGCTGGCGTGTCATAGGTACATTAGATACCATAGTGATATCGTGGTTACTTACTTCCAAGATAGATATAGCACTTACTATAGGAGGTATAGAGGTTTTTAGTAAAATGGTTTTATACTTCATTCATGAACGTTTATGGGATAAAATCACAAATCCAAATAATGAAAAAAATAAACAAACAGTCCGTACAAAAGTTTAATGAGGCTCTTAAAAATGAGCAGCCTTTGTATAGAGTTAGCCAGGTACTAGAAGAAGCGGTGAACCCTATTATAACAACTAATTTTAGACCTTATGAAGTGGCTATTCTTCATTTGGTAACACAAGTAAAGAAAGATATACCAGTCATTTGGTGCGATACAGGTTATAATACTATTCAGACTTATAAACATGTAGAGTATGTAAGAGAGTTACTTGATTTAAATCTCAAAATATATGTACCTAAGCAATCTGTAGCATATAGAAATGTAATTATGGGAATTCCTGATTTGGATAATCCATCCCATGCTCTTTTTAGTGAACAAGTGAAGTTAGAACCTTTTAAACGTGCGATGAGTGAATGGAGTCCAGACGTGTGGTTTACGAATCTTAGAAAAGGACAGACCGCATTTAGAGATTCTATAGATGTACTTTCTTACGGTGCAAATGACGTTCTTAAGGTATCTCCTTTTTATGATTATGATGATAACCAACTGGACGAATACCTAGAACAATATAATTTAAAAAACGAACTCAAATATTATGACCCAACAAAAGTTGTCGAAAATAGAGAATGTGGAATCCACAATTAATATGCTTCTAGAGCCTAATTTATTAGAATCCGAAGCTATTTATATCATTAGAGAAGTAGTAGGTCAGTTTGAAAAGCCAGTTTTATTATTCTCCGGCGGTAAAGACAGTATCACATTAGTACATCTTGCTCATAAAGCTTTTTATCCAGCGCCCATTCCTTTTCCTTTATTGCATATTGATACAGGTCATAATTTCCCTGAGACCATTTCTTTTAGAGATGAGTTAGTAGAAAAACTAGGTTTGAAATTAATTGTAGCACATGTTCAGGACGATATAGATGCTGGGATTTCAAAAGAAGAATCTGGACGTTATGCCAGTAGGAATTTATTACAAACGGCTACTTTACTTAATGCTATTGAAGAACATGGTTTTGATGTTTGTATAGGTGGTGCTCGTAGAGACGAAGAAAAAGCCCGAGCCAAAGAACGTGTTTTTTCTGTACGTAATGAATTTGGAGAATGGGATGAGAAAAATCAAAGGCCAGAGGTTTTTGAATTACTTAACGGTACCATAGATCATGGGCAAAATGTTCGCGCATTTCCATTATCTAACTGGACAGAACTAGATGTGTGGAATTACATAAGGTCAGAAAAAATAGAGATTCCTAGTATTTATTTTGCTCATGAACGCGAGGTTTTTATTAGAGATAGTATGATCTGGTCAGTGTCTCCACATGTTTATAAAGATGAAGATGAGGTGACTCAAAAAAGTTGGGTGCGATTTAGAACGGTAGGAGATATGAGTTGTACCGCGGCGGTATTCAGTCATGCGACAGAAATTGATGCCGTTATTGAAGAAATTACAGATAGTACAATTTCTGAACGTGGTGCTAGAATAGATGATAAACGTAGTGAAGGTGCGATGGAAAAACGCAAGCAACAAGGCTATTTTTAAAAGAAAGAATTATGAAGAATGTGCTTAAAATAGCAACAGCAGGAAGTGTAGATGATGGTAAAAGTACTTTAATAGGTAGACTGCTGTATGAAACTAAATCCCTAGAAGAAGATAAATTACAAGCGATTGAGACCAGTAGTAGAAATAAAGGTTATGATTACTTGGACTTTTCTCTAGCAACAGATGGTTTAATAGCCGAAAGAGAACAAGGTATTACGATAGATGTAGCGCATATTTATTTTTCTACAAATTTGCGTAGTTATATCATTGCAGACACTCCTGGTCATGAAGAGTATACTAGAAATATGATTACAGGAGCTAGTAATAGTGATGTTGCCATCATATTAGTAGACGCTAGAAGAGGTAAGCTGCCACAAACAGAAAGGCATTTTTTAATCAATCATTTGTTACTTACTAATCATATTATTGTTGCGGTAAATAAAATGGATCTGGTTGATTATAGTGAAGAAGTATTTTTAGATATTAAGAAAACTATTGAAGAACTTGCAATAGAATATCCTGATGCAAATAGAACGATACATTTTGTTCCTATATCTGCACTTAAGGGAGATAATGTTATAGAACCTTCATTAAATACCTCATGGTATAATGAAAAGTCTGTTTTAGATATATTAGAAAATATAGAGGTTAATAATACCTTTAATACCGTTTCTTTAAATATTCAAAATGTAATAAGACCCAAGACAGAACAATACCACGATTTCAGAGGGTATGCTGCTACAGTGCGAGGTGGAGACCTTTCTGTAGGTGATGCCGTAGAGGTAGTCGCGTCTAGTCAGAAATCAACAATAAAAAGTATTTATCTAGCAGGAGAATCTTTTCAAACAGCTAGAGAAGAGTCGGCTGTAATAGTAGAGTTAGAAAATGATATTAATGTAACTAGAGGTGATTTCTTAATAGTAGGAAGTGATAAATATGTAAAGCAAAAAAACATAGAAGCACAATTATGCTGGATGGATCATACTGCTCTATCAGAAAGATCTACCTATCTTCTACAACAAGGTACTTCTAGAGTACGATGCAAATTAAAAGTAAGCGGTAAAAAGTTAATGGAGAATCATCGCAATGAGACAGATACTTTAGCGATAAATGATATAGGTACCGTAAGCGTTAAAACCAGTAAGGAGATTATAGGGACCTCTTATGCAACAGATAAGAATTTAGGAAGATTTATAATTATAGATGAAAAAACAAACAACACTGCAGGCGTAGGTTTCATCTTATAAATTCAACATAGATTAATTTATTTTATTAAGAAAAATCTAAATGATTTCATGTTTAGATTTTTCTTAATCATTTGCTTAACACGTTATTGATCACGACCTTTGCAATAGCCACATTATAGGCATACAAGTTGCTATGGAACAAGACATGATCACTACAGATATTTTAATAATAGGTGCAGGGCCTACAGGTTTATTTACCGTTTTTGAAGCAGGTTTATTAAAACTTAAATGCCATCTTATTGATGCACTAGCACAACCAGGTGGACAGTGTTCAGAGCTGTATCCTAAAAAACCTATTTACGACATACCTGGCTTTCCAGAGGTTCTCGCTGGCGATCTTGTAGATAATTTAATGAAACAAATAGAGCCTTTTCAACCTGGTTTTACTCTAGGTGAAAGAGCTGAAGAGATAGAAAAACTAGAAGATGGCACATTTATAGTTACTACTAGTAAAGGCACAAAACACCACACAAAAGTAGTTGCCATAGCCGGCGGATTAGGTTCTTTTGAACCACGCAAACCTGCCATAGAAGGAATTGAAAAGTATGAAGACAACGGTCTAGCATACATGATAAAAGATCCAGAAGTTTATAGAGATAAAAAAGTTGTTATCGCTGGTGGAGGAGACTCAGCACTAGACTGGTCTATTTTTCTTGCAGACGTTGCTTCTGAGGTGACATTAGTACATAGAAGAGAAGAATTCCGTGGAGCGCTGGATAGTGTAGAAAAAGTTCAAGATCTCGTAGATGCCAAAAAAATAAGACTTGTTACTCCTGCTCAAATTCTTGATGTAAAAGGTGAAGAAAAAGTAGAGTCTGTATTATTACAACATAATGACGAGGCAAAACGTATGGAGGTTATCGAGTGTGATGCTTTTATACCTTTATTCGGTCTTGCGCCTAAATTAGGACCTATAGCAAATTGGGGATTAGAGATAGAGAAAAATGCGATTAAAGTAGATAATACCCTAGATTACCAAACTAACATACCTGGTATTTATGCCATAGGAGATGTAAATACATATCCAGGAAAATTAAAACTGATTCTTTGTGGTTTTCACGAAGCAACATTAATGTGTCAAAGTGCTTACCAACGCATCTTTCCAGATAAACGCTACGTGATGAAATACACGACTGTAGGCGGTGTAGACGGTTTTGATGGTACTCGCAAGGAGGCAGAAAAAGCGGTAGTTAAAAAAATAGGGAACAAATAAATGCAAGACGTTAATATTACCATTATAGATAGAGAAGGCGTAGAGCATAAAGTTCTTGCACCTACGGACATGAACATGAATCTCATGGAAGTATGTAAGTCTTATGATCTACCAGTACAGGCAGTTTGTGGCGGTATGGCTATGTGCGCAACCTGTCAGTGTTATGTGATAAGTGATCACGATCTAGGAGAACGTAATGATGACGAGCAAGCCATGCTTTGGGAGGCCGAGAACGTAAAAGAGAATTCACGTCTAGGCTGTCAGGTTCCTATTACTGAGGCTTTAGATGGATTAGTCGTAGAACTAGCGCCAGAAGATTAGAAAACTTATTTTCATAAGTATACCATAGCAACTAGCAAGATGTAACTGTATTTATCTAGCTAGTTGCTATAATTTTATCCATTAATATTTTTTTCTTGTTCTTTATCGATTTAAACTTAAATCATTAGAACTAACTGACCTTTCCTTGTAGCTTCGTTCACATGATGAAAAGGTATATTATTGTGTTTGTTTTTCTCGCTTTCGCGAAAGCGGTAACCGCACAATCTACGTCGCAATTTCCAAAAATAGCCACGCTAGACGTTTCTTATATGAACGGTACGATTCTAGAACACAATCCAGATATTTCTCATTTAATCACAGACCATCCTACAGGAATATTATTAAGTTATAATCGCAAAACATTTGGAGAAGAGGAGTGGCAGTCACGTTTTGGTTTTCCTGATTGGGGTTTTAGTGCAGCTTATCAAGATATGAAAACGTATGAATTAGGAGAGGCTTATAGTGCCTATGCACATTATAATTTTCATTTCTTTAATCGCAATTTACAGCTTAGAATAGGGCAAGGGCTGGCCTATGTGACAAAACCATTTGATGCGATAGAAAACCCACGCAATAATGCCTATGGTTCTAGAATTACAAGTACTACCTATTTAAATGCGGTCTATAGAAAAGAAAATCTGTATAAAGGATTAGGTTTTCATGCAGGTGCAACTATCATACATTATTCTAATGCTAATGTGCGTGCACCTAATAATTCCACTAACACTTGGTTTTTTCAAGCAGGTTTAAATTATACGCTCAATCGGGAGAATATACCAGAATTTAAGGTTTGGGAAAAACGTAAATATTCAGAACCTATACATTATAACATAGTAGCAAGAATGGGTTTTAATGAAAGTGATTACCGTGGCAGCGGTCAGTTTCCTTTTTATGACTTTTCTTTTTATGCAGATAAACGTATCAATATAAAAAGCAGTTTACATGCAGGTACAGAGCTTTTTGTAAGCGAGTTTCTTAAAGAATATAGAGATTACTTAGCAAATAGTTTTCCCGAAGAAGGAATTACTGGAGATGAAAATTTTCAAAGAGTGGGAGTTTTTATAGGTCACGAACTTCATTTAGGTAAAACTAGTGTAATCACACAATTCGGTTATTATGTGTACTGGCCTATTCCCTTTGAATCTAGAATTTATAATAGAATGGGTTTACAGCGCAGGCTTACCGATGACATTTTTGCAAGTGTAACTTTAAAATCTCATGGCGCCGCTGCCGAAGGGGTAAGTGTAGGAATAGGATATAGATTATGAGGGAGAAAATAAATTTAAAAGCGAAAGTAACTCTACCACCTAGGACTAAGATTCATTTTTTAGGAATATTCTTATGTGTCTTTATAGTAGCAGGAATAATAGGTTGTGATTCTGAAGATGGATTAAATTGTACACAAACCGCAGGTGAATTAATAGAGCAAGAAGTAACAACGACTGCGTTTGATAAAATCTTAATTTATGAACGCATGAAGTTGATCGTTAAAGATGGACCTGTTCAAAAAGTAGTGATTAAAACGGGATCAAATTTATTAAATGATATAGACGTCACCGTAGAGGATAATAGACTAGTGGTGGTTAATAATAACGGTTGTAACGTCGTTAGAGAATATGGTATTACTATCATAGAAGTTACCTCGCCTAACATAACAGAGATAAGATCTAGTACTGGTGAGGATATTTCTTCTGACGGTGTTATAGGCTGGGATACGCTAACCTTATTATCTACAGACGGTCCAGAAGAAGATTTCTATCATTCTGATGGAGATTTTAAGCTAGATTTAAATGTCCAGAACTTAACTATTAATACCGATAATATTAGCAATTTCTATCTTTCTGGTAATGTAGTAAACGCAAATTTGAATTGGGATAAAGGTGATGGGAGATTAATCGCACCAGATCTAGTTATCCAGAACGCACAGATATTTCACCGTGGGACAGCTTCATGGAATATGGATGTAAAACAAAACATCGCCGGAACCATTTCTGGATACGGCGATGTTATTTTAAAGGAACGACCTACAACTATCACTGTTCAAGAAACATGGCGCGGTAGGTTAATTATTCCTGAATAATTACTTTAAAACAATAGGAAGCTCAGCTCTGTAAGTTCCCCATCCTGCTTTTAAATGTACTGTGTTGTCCTTTTTTGGAGAATAAAGTGCGATACTTAATTGCTCTAAACTTTTACCGTCGTTAGTAGCAGGAACGGATACCGTTACTATATCTAGGTTTGCTTTATGAGAATAGTTACCCCATCCATCATTTTCAGTATTGATGTGGAAAGTCCATTCTTTTTCAGTAGGAGTTACTACTATAGAGTAACGACCAGCCTTAACCAGTTTACCACCTATCATAGCATCTGTCATTAAAAGAAGCTCTGTACTTTCATTTGCACCTAGTCTCCATGACTTACCATATTGAGTAATACCATCTTTTTTGTTCTCAGTAGTTCTAAAAACGTTACGACCATTAAGAGCTGGACGTCCATAAAGAACTCTAATTTTAGGCTCTGCAGCCATTTTAGCTTTTTCAGTTTTTGCAAATGCACGGTGTGCCGCTCCAGATGGAAAGAATGCAGCATCCATAGGACTCTTATCTAATTTTAATTTAGTAAGATCTTGTGCAAAAAGAGCACTACTAGAAAGTACTACTGCAAGTAATAAAATGTATTTTTTCATGATTGTGTTTTTATGAGCTCTAAAAATAAAGACTACTTATCACGAAAACATCACTTTAACACTTCTATAAGAATTAAGAATTACTTGAGCTCTGTTTTATAGAGCATTAAACCGCTGGGTGGTGCTATGTGAGATAAATGTATTTTTTTACTGCCGTCTAGTGTTTCCTTAAACTCATCTAGCGTGAGTTTGTACATACCTAGGTCAAATAGCATTCCTACCATTAAACGTACTTGATGGCGCTTAAAACCTTCTCCTTTTACTCTAAAAACGAAGCTCTCCTCTGGAAAGAAGTTTGCCGTAAAAAGCTCATTCTTTTCTATATAACAACTTTCTATAGTAGAAGTAGTAATAGTAGTCTCTGTCGGTTTATAGGTATAAGACCAGAAATCATGCGTGCCTTCAAAAAGACTAGCCGCTTGCATCATTATATCGATGTCTAGCGATTCTTTCATGTACACCATCATAGAAGCACAAAAGGGATGGAATTTTTCTCCATGAGAAAACAGATAGATGTACTCCTTAACTTTAGGAGCCTGTATCACATTAAAATGCTTATCCGTTTTTTGAACCGCTAGCGCTCTT
This sequence comes from Nonlabens sp., assembly GCF_039941875.1. Lineage (GTDB taxonomy): Bacteria > Bacteroidota > Bacteroidia > Flavobacteriales > Flavobacteriaceae > Nonlabens. The sequence continues at coordinate 550,966 of NZ_JBDVDQ010000003.1, forward strand.
ATGTCACTGGGTAAATTCTGATTAAAATCTAATAGAAATTGCTGCATTTCTAGTTCTTCATCGGCATCTAGAAAAAGCTCTATCCACGCTTCATTAACAGACACCTTTGCATCTGTTCTTCCAGCAGCGAGAATTTTAAAATTAGAATGATCCAGAACATAGCGCAAGGTTCTAGTTACCATGTGCTCTACCGTAGGTATGTTGTTGGGTTGTTTCTGCCAGCCGTGAAATCTAAACCCCAGATACTGCATTTTTATCAGAAAAAACTGTCTTCTATGTTGTGCAAAAGGTCCTGGATTCATGTAATAGATTAAGAATGTAAAAGTACAAAGTTAAAAGACCATTTATAGTTCTCCATTCCACTCTGCATGAAATTGGTCTAAAAAGCCTTGCATGTAATCATGACGTTGTTGTGCTATTTGCTTACCAGAATCTGTATTCATTAAATCTTTTAAAAGAAGTAATTTTTCATAAAAATGGTTGATAGTAGGTGCCGTGCTTTTTTTATACTGTTCCTTAGTCATATTAAGATCTGGCGCAATATTAGGATCATAAATAGCTCTGTTTTTAAAACCTCCATAATTGAAAGTACGCGCTATTCCTATCGCTCCCAGTGCGTCCAGTCGGTCTGCATCTTGTACTATATCCAGTTCTTTACTAGTAAAATCTTTACTCTGGTGACCACCTTTATAAGATATGTATTTGATGATATTTTCCACATGGACTATTACCTCTTCTGGTAATTCTAGCGATGTAAGAAATTCTCTTGCGACGCGTGGCCCAACGGTTTCATCTCCATCGTGAAATTTTGAGTCGGCTATGTCGTGTAATAGAGTGCCTAATTCTACGACGCCTTTATCGCAATCTTGGTTTTTTGCAATGAGTTTTGCATTTTTCCACACACGTTCTATGTGGAACCAGTCATGTCCACCTTCGGCTCCTTGTAATTGTGTTTTTACAAATTGTACCGTACTATCTATAACTTGTTGTTGTGTCATGAGGTTGTTTTATCTCGCTTTCGCGAAAGCAAAATTAGAACAAACATCGTTACTCTTAAAAGCATAAGATGAATCTTATCATAAATTAAACTTTCAGAAAATATTGAAAGTTTAAAAAGTAGTTGTATATTTGGGGTATGAAATTAGAAGAAGGAAGATCAAAATTTATTCAGGCATGGGGTTCTTTAGGAAGCTCTTGGGGAATATCTAAGTCCATGGCTCAAATCCATGCGCTATTGCTTTCTTATCCTGAAGGATTAAGTGCAGACGAGATCATGGAAGAAGTACAGCTTTCTAGAGGTAACGTTAATACTAATGTGCGTGAGTTAATCAACTGGAGACTAGTGCGCAAAGAAACGGTTCTAGGAGAGCGCAAAGAGTTTTTTATAGCCTTGCACGATGTACATTCTATTGCTCAAAATATTATGGAAGAGCGCAAAAGAAGAGAGCTAGAACCAGTAAGACGTTTGCTTAACGAACTTAAAGCTGCAAAATTAGAAGGGAACAAAGAGGAAATTGAACATTTTCAAAATTTACTTTCTGATCTAGCTGATTTCGTAAGCCAGATGGAGAATTTAACCAACTTAATGACTAAAATTAATAACAATAACTACATGAAAAAGCTGATCAAAGCGATCTCCTAGCTTTTTTATTTGAATTAAACTTTCAGTTTTTATTGAAAGTTCTAAAACTATAAATTATGAAAAATATTATTTATTATAATCTTGGATTATTAGCAATTGCTCTGATACTTACCATTTGTTCTCCGATGCTTGGTTTACTATCCATGATTGCTTATGGACCACTACAGGTTTTAATGAGCTTTTTAATTATGTGTTATACAGAAAATACTCAGTCTAGGTTACATTCAGGTATTCATGTAATATTATCTGTTATAATTTTGATTTTATTCTATTCAAATATTAGTTCTGGTAATGAGTTAATTATTCAATCTTCTATAGTCGTTTCTATAGGTTTGTTCCTTTACTCATTTGTTGTTCATTATTTAAGTTACAAAAATGCCTTGACTCATGAATAATCTCATCGCATACATCACCTATTTAATAGTGGTAGTGACGGCTATTCTTTATGTAGGTCACTTATGTTATAAATACGGTCACGTTTATGTAGCACAAATTATCCCAGAAGATCCACAACTTACACACCAGGTGAACAAAATCTTACTAGCAGGTTATTACTTGTTAAATATAGGATATGGTATTTATGCTATTTCTATTTGGGATAGGCTGCATAATCTAGCAGATGTGATAGAATCTGTCATGACGCACCTGGCTTACATCACTCTTATACTAGCAGCAATGCATTATTTCAATATGCTAGTTATTAATATCATTTTAAAACAAAAATCTAAAACTAATATTTAAAATTAATACTTATGGAAACTTCAAAAATTGTAATCGGCTATTTTATTTATCTACCTATCATTTTAACCTTAACGTTTTTTGTGTCACGTACCTTATTTAAGAATGGAAAAATATTTATGCTCGATATTTTTCATGGCCGTGAGGATATTGCAAACTCTACTAATAAACTTTTTGAAGTAGGTTTTTACTTGCTCAATATCGGTTTTGGATTATGGATGTTAAAAATAAGTAGCAGTGGTTTTAATGAAACCTATCAAAACCTAATCGAGATATTAAGTACAAAAATAGGTGGCTTCTCTATCTATCTAGGTGTGATGTTATTTTTTAATATGATGTTGTTTTTCAGAGGTAGAAAGAGAAGTAAGGTTTCAAGACAACAGTCTGTAATAAGAGATAGAATGTTTGAGCAACAGCAAACAAAACAACCTTATAATCAACCAAGACCTACACAAGGTTCATAACAACCCACATCATGATTAAAAATCATAAATTACTTATCGATAAAAACTGTCCTATGTGTGTGGTGTACGGTAGTACATTTACTAAACTAGACATGGTAGACAGCAATACCATAACTCCTTACCAGTTAGTAAGTGAGGAGTTTACAACTACCATAGATATGCATCGTGCTCAAAATGAAATCGCTCTACACGATACCGTAACAGGTGAAACGATTTATGGTCTAGATTCTATGATACATATTTTTTCTCAAGGAAAAAGCTGGATAAGTAAACCATTGCACTTTCCCCTTATTTATGCGCCATTAAAACAGCTCTATAAATTTATTACTTATAATAGAAAAGTCATAGTAGGAGGCAAGAGAACACCGGTAAATGAGAGAACCTGCGAGCCAGATGTTAACTATTTTTATCGCACACTTTTTATATTCTTTACGGCTGTTTTTACAGGCCTAGTTCTTAATAATTATACCTATCACATTACTGATTATTTTGGTTTTCAGACACCTTGGTATGTAGAATATATGATTTGCTTCGGTCAGGTAGTATGGCAAGGTGTGATGATTACTCTATGGTCACGCAAGAACAGTTGGGATTATCTAGGTAACATGAGTGCCGTATCTGCACTAGGTGGGATTTTATTATTGCCCATTCTATTATTACAGCAATTTATAGAATTGCACCCATACCTTTATATAGGTTATTTCATGCTCGTTGTAGGAGTTATGTTATTGGAACATATAAGAAGATGTAGAAACATGCATTTAGGATGGATACCTACTGTATCTTGGCTCACTTTCAGAAACGTCGTTTTAGGAATTATAATACTTTTATTCTCATGAAAAAAATAGTCATCGCTGGTGGGACTGGCTTTTTAGGAATCGCTCTCAAGAATTATCTTGAGGCACAAGGAATTGTTGTAGTTACGCTTTCGCGAAAGCGAGATCCAAAAACAATTTACTGGAATGGTAAAGATCTAGGCGAGTGGACCGAGCATCTAGAAGGTGCAACGGCGCTCATTAATCTAGCAGGAAAATCGGTGGACTGTCGTTATACCGATAAAAATAAAGCGGCGATTTTAAGTTCTCGTATAGACAGTACACGCGTGCTAAATCTCGCGATGGAACAAGCGGTAAATAAGCCACAAGTATTTATAAATTCTAGTACAGCGACCATTTATGTACATTCTGAAACGACTATAAATACAGAAGAGACTGGTGTGATAGGAGATGATTTCTCGATGAATATTGCAAAATCATGGGAGAAAGAATTCTACTCAACTACCATAGAAAATGTGCGTAAAATAGCCATACGCAGTTCTATAGTGATGGGCAAAGATGGTGGTGCTTTTCCAAAATTAAAAACCATCACTAGATTAGGAATGGGTGGCAAACAAGGAAATGGAAACCAATTTATAAGTTGGATTCATATTAATGATTTTTGTAAAGCAATCGACTTTTTAATCTCATCTCAATTATCAGGATCTGTAAATGTCACTGCACCACAGCCTAGACCAAATAAAGAATTCATGGGTATTTTAAGGAAAGAGTTGTTTGTTCCTTTAGGTATATCACAATCTAAATGGCTCGTAGAATTAGGCAGCGCGATTATAGGATCAGAATCTGAATTGTTAATGAAAAGTAGGTATGTGTATCCGCAACGATTGTTAGATACTGGTTTTAAATTTGAGTATGAAACTGTAGAGGATTGTGTGGAGGAGTTACTGTCTTAGAACTATTGATTTTACTATGGAATCATGAATAGCCTGTTTCTTTGCACTGCTGCTTATGGTTAATAGAGAGATCCAACCTAGAGAATATTTTAGAAAGGTTCTTATAATAACTAGAAAAAAGTTGACAGCTGTTCCTTGATCGTTATCCTTTTCTACTTTAATGTTTATATACTGCTGTCCTATGGTTCCTTTAAAAAAGGAAATACATATAGGTTCATACAAAAAGAAGAAGGATATAAATAATAGCATTCTTAGTGACGTAGGTACGTTTTCAAAATTAGAAAGTAATTCTGAGGTAATAAACATAGTGACTATGAGTAATATTTGATCAATTGTAAAGGCTTTAATTCTATCGGAGAGGCTGGCATATTTCATAATTAGCTCAATTTACCCCTTTTCTTATACTTCACATAAAAATCTTCTATAACTTCAAATTCTGATTTCTTAGAAGGTAACTTCATTTTTTGAATTTTTGAAGAAGGAGTGATCCATGTTTTTTCTCCATCGATTAATACTTGAATAGGCATTTCAAAACCTTCTACTACATCTATCCAGCGGTAGTGCAGGTTTCTTTTTTTGATAGAATATTCTAACTTAGGAATGCGAGTATCGCGCAAGTATTGATTAAAAATAGGTTTTAAATCCATTTCCATTTGATCAGAAATATAATTTTCTATTTGTGCGGTGGTTACTGTTTTATGATAGAATTCAAAATTAAGACCACGCAAGATCTGTCTCCATTTTTCGTCATCATTAGTAATCTGTCTCAGAGTGTGTAAAAAGTTGGCGCCTTTGTAATACATGTCTCCAGACCCTTCATTATTAACATCATATTTACCTATCAAAGGTTTGTCATTCATCACCTTGCGACGTGTGCCTATTACATAAGCGGCGCTGGCCTCTTTACCATAATAATAGTCGACAAAGAGATTTTCTGAATACGAGGTAAAGCTTTCATGAATCCACATGTCTGCTATATCCTTGTTTGTAATATTGTTTGCAAACCATTCATGACCAGATTCATGTATGATGATGAAGTCAAATTTCATTCCCCAGCCACTACCAGAAAGGTCACTGCCTAGATAGCCATTTACATATCTGTTGCCATAAGTTACAGAGCTTTGATGTTCCATACCTAGATAAGGCACTTCTACTAGTTTATAGCTGTCTTCATAAAATGGGTAGGGCCCGAACCAGTGTTCAAAAGCTTTCATCATTTTAGGTGCGTCCTTAAATTGTTTTTTGGCTTTCTCCAGATTATCACGTAAAACATAATAATTCATATCCAGTGGACCAGCCTCTCCTTGATATACTTCAGAAAAGTTTACATAATCACCTATGTTGATATTTACACCATAATTATTGATAGGATTTCTTACTTCCCATGTGTAGGTAGAACTGCCGTCTGGTTTTAATTCCGTATTAGTTAAACGTCCATTAGATACATTCATCAATCCTGCTGGAGCGTTTACAGAGATAGTCATACCGTCTACTTCTTGATACATGTGGTCTTTACATGGCCACCATACGCTAGCACCTAGACCTTGATTAGAAGTAGCAATAAAATCTTTTCCGTTGCTATCTTTTCGCCAAGAAAAACCACCATCCCATGGCGCATTTCTAGCCTCACGTGGATGACCTTCAAAGTCTATTTTTATTTGATTCTTAGAACCAGTAGTTTGATTTTCTTGTAAGGTGATAAAATGAGCATTCCCTTCATGTTTTACTTCTAGTTCTTTACCATTTTGTGTCGCCATAGTAATATGCATAGGCTCTTGCAAGTCTATTTGCATAACCTGATAAGGTTTTAGCACTTCATAAGTAATGGTATTAGAACCGTAAATAGATTTATCTTCTGGTAGTACGGTTACATCTAGGTTATAATAAGTAATATCCCACCAGGCACGTTCTGGAGTTATAGAGCCACGTAAAGAATCTTGTCTTGTAAATTGATCTTTGTCCTGCATTAATTGAGCTGTACTCAAAGAACTGGCACTAAACAGAATAAATAGAAATACTATAAATGGATACTTATTGAAACTCATAAAAAGATGTTGTGAGGTGCTGACTATTAATACTGTTTACTGTAAGCGGCATGCACAGTTTTTTGTGCTTTTTTATCTTGTGTAGTGAATCTTTTTGCAAGACTACGTCTGCCTTTTACAGGATGATGCTTCCATAAGAAGCCACCAGCCATCCAGTCTTCATGCCATACATTATTATATAGACCTTCTAACAGTATATGTTGTGCTTCTTGATTTACAGCTTTGTCTTCACCAGCATTTGCCCATGGCTCTTTACCTGCGTAATCGGCACTTATATAACCGTATTCAGTAAAAAGAATTTGTTTGTTGTATGTATCTGAGATATCTTTAAGTTCTTTTTTCCATTTTTTCCAACTGTTAGTTATGGTATTGTGATCAGGTGTTTTTTCTTCACTCATCGGGAAATAAGCATCTACTCCTATATAATCTAATTGATCCCAAAAAGAAACATATTTATAACTGTCCCAATTACCGGCATAAGTAAGTTTTCCCTTGTAGATTTTACGTATGTTTTTTATGAGTTTTTGCCAGTAAGCTGGACGGGCTTTTACAAAAGAATCTAATTCTGTACCTATACAAAACATTTCTATATTTTCTTGAGCTGCAACCTGTGCAAATCTCATGATATATGCTGTGTAACTATCTTCTAGAATCTTCCATTCGGCCTCAGTCTTTAAATTAATGTGACCTGTGTACTGTCCGCGACTTATCCATAATTGAGGTTTTAAAAGAACCTTTAAATCTTGGTCTTTCATGTGCTTAGACGTTACAGAGACTCCATGCGATTTTTCACCCCACCAGCCTTCTCTTTCATTGAAAACAACCTCAGGTTCTTCCAGACTTCTCATCCAGGCATATGGGATTACCGCAGCATAATTGGCATGATATTTTTTTAATGGTGTTATAGAAGATTCTTTAACGGTATCTCTGGTTGCGACAAATGATATACCGTTAATTTTTGTTGTGCTAGTGTTTTGAGATAGACAGGAAAACGTGCTGATCAATAGAAATAGGGGCAAATAAAATTTCATAATATAAGTATTGAGTAACTACCGTAAAAAAATTAATATATAGTTGTAGCTACAATAATCTTCTTTTTTTTGATAAAAACAATTTAATTAATACAATTTTAGCTTTGATTGGAATAACTATGAAATATCAATTTTCTTGCCAGCTTGTTTTTATAGTAGATAGTATAATTTTTATCTCGCTTTCGCGAAAGCGGAATATTTAAAAACTTCCTTGTTATTAAAATGTGATATGTATTACGGATTATTGTGTAAATTAGAAACGTCAATATTTTCTTAATAAAATGTTTAGGGAATAATATACTATACGAAGTGTGGTATGTAAATATTTCTAATCTTAAGAAATTAGTTGATTTGTCATTTTAATAATCAAGCCATGGAACATATAGTAATAATAGGAAACGGTGTCGCAGGAGTCACAGTAGCAAGGCATATCAGGAAAAATTCTGATAAGCGCATCACAATCATTTCTGGAGAGACAGATTACTTTTTTTCTCGTACAGCATTGATGTATGTCTACATGGGGCATATGAAATTTGAGCATACACAACCGTATGAGAGTTGGTTTTGGAAAAAGAACCGTATCGAGTTAAAAAATGCCTGGGTAGAAAGTGTTTCAGGTGCAAATAAAAGCATACAATTTACTGACGGTCAGACTATGAGTTTTGATAAGCTGATAATAGCTACCGGTAGTATTCCTAATAAATTTGGCTGGCCAGGTCAGGATTTAGACGGCGTGCAAGGTATGTATCACAAGCAAGATTTAGAAAAATTAGAAAAAAATGCGCCTGACAACAAAGCTTGTAAACGTGCTGTAATAGTAGGTGGTGGTTTAATAGGGATAGAGATGGCAGAGATGCTTCACTCACGTCATATACCAGTTACATTTTTAGTAAGAGAAAGCAGTTTCTGGAATGGTGTTTTACCAGCTGGAGAAAGCGCACTAGTGAATGAAGAAATTCTTGCAAACGGTATTGATTTAAGATTAGAACAAAATCTAGAGGAAATTATAGACGACGGAAACGGGAAGTGTAAAGCGATAAAAATCCAAGAGACAGGTGAGATTATTGAGTGCGATGTAGTTGGTCTAACGGCTGGTGTGTCTCCTAATGTAAATTTCTTAAAAAATTCTGATATAGAATTAGGCCGTGGTGTCATGGTTAATAGATTACTAGAAACTAGTGTTAAAGATGTTTATGCGATAGGTGATTGTGCAGAGCAACGTGAGGGCATAGGTAGACGTAGACCTATTGAGGCCGTATGGTATACAGGTCGTATGATGGGTGAGGCGTTAGCACAGACTATTTGTGGGAATGCGACAGAATATAATCCTGGACACTGGTTCAATAGTGCTAAGTTTATGGACGTCGAGTATCAGACTTATGGATGGGTAAGCGGTTCTAGAAAGCCCGATTTTGAAGATCAGTTTCACTGGAGACATCCGGTAGAAAATATTTGTGTTACGGTAGCATACCATAAAGATACCGACGAGTTTTTAGGTATCAACACCTTTGGTATAAGAATGCGTCACGAGATATTTGATCGCTGGTTAACTGAAAATCGTAAGGTAGATGATGTAATGACTTATTTAAAGGATGCTAATTTTGATCCTGAATTTTATTCTAAGCATGAAGATGCGATCATCTCGCATTACAATCAAGAAAGAGGAAAACATATTAAACCGGTTAAAAAAAGCTGGAAACGCATTTTTGCTTAATTAAACACAATCACAAATAATCAAAGCTTTATGAAAGCAATACACCATATAGGATTAGTCATCTTTTTAATAGGACTAACCATTTTTACAGGATCTATTTTTGCAGGTTCTTTTGATCTTCAAAAAGAGCAGCTTAATTCATTTCTAGAGTCTAAAGGAATAGCAAATGAGTTTATAATTAAAGAATTAAATGAAGACGTGGTCTCTAAAGGACCTATGGGAATTTTTGAATTCTCTAGCAGCGTACGCGGTGCATTAGAAAAAAATAATGTTCATTATGATGCACTTATTGCAAAATATGATGCTGCAAAGGACTGGGATAATAAAGGAAAACAGTATCAGTATAGAATAAACGAGAAAGATTTCCGTGCGATGAGTTTTTCTCTAGCTAAGAAGTCTGCAATAGGCTTTGTGGTGGAGAATAAAGGCCTGATGTGGTTCCTTACTTTTGGGTTAGGTATTATAGGTGCACTTATGTTTATAGCACCACAATTACAGTTATTGGGTAGAAAAGGTATTAAGAATAATGGTATTTATCACAGTGCTGCTACTAGCCGTGGATGGATAGCGTGGCTGGTACTTGTGTATCTAGTGACGTTTTATATTGCACTCTACTTCATGGCAGACTATGTGGTGAACTGGACGTTTATAGTAGATCCTATAAGTTTATTTTTAAGTGGTAATGAGGCAAGCCAGTGGTTTGTTTACGGTTTTCTTTACTGTGTTCTTATGTCTGTAATGGCCGTGAGAATGTATATTAAATACCGTCATAATAAGTATCAAGTATTAAGAACAACATCTGTATTGTTTTTCCAGATTGTACTTGCATTCTTAATACCAGAAATTATGACCAGCTTACAAATGCCAGCTTATGATTTTAAAAATGCCTTTCCACTAGATTATGATTTTTTCTTCTCTTGGAATCTAGATAGTTTATTAGATAGTGGTGCGATAGGTCTGTTTATATTAGTTTGGGGTATCGTTCTAACAATAATTATTGTACCGATTATGGTTTACTTCTTTGGTAAAAGATGGTACTGTAGTTGGGTATGTGGATGTGGTGGTCTTGCAGAGACTTTAGGAGATCCATACCGTCAGAATTCTAGTAAGAAATTAATATCATGGAAACTAGAACGCTGGTTAATTCACTCTGTTCTGGTATTCTCTCTGGTAATGACTATAGTAACGCTTTATGCTTATTTTACAGGAGCTAACTCTTTACTAGGTATTCCAGCAAACTGGATTAAAGACGCTTATAGTGTACTGATAGGAGCATGGTTTGCAGGAGTTATCGGTACCGGTTTCTATCCTATTTTTGGTAACCGTGTATGGTGTCGTTTTGGTTGTCCACTTGCCGCTTATTTAGGACTTGTTCAACGTTTTAAATCTCGTTTTAGAATTACTACTAACGGTGGTCAGTGTATCTCTTGTGGTAACTGTTCTACCTATTGTGAGCAAGGTATCGATGTAAGAGCTTATGCTCAAAAGGGAGAAAATATAGTAAGAGCTAGTTGTGTAGGTTGTGGTATTTGTAGTGCGGTATGTCCTCGTGGTGTGTTAAAACTAGAAAATGGTCCAGAAACTGGTCGTATCAACCCTACTGAAGTATTACTAGGTAACGATGTTGATTTAATGGACCTACTTAATAAAGGAAAATAATAGTTAGTTGTGAGTTTCGCTTTCGCGAAAGCGGAACACACATCCTTTTTCAAATAAAGAAAAAGACTATAATAAATTTGCTTTCAATTTAAAACACCTTATCCAGCCGTGATGGTTAGATAAGGTGTTTTTGCTTTTAATAATAATAGGAATGTTGTTATGGGGCGATAGTGTTTATGATTTGAGAAGCATGCACGCGACTATTTTCTATAAACCATTTATGTGTTTCTAGACCACCGCAAATTACACCTGCTAGATAAAGCCCTTTTACATTAGTCTCCATAGTTGCATCGTCATAGGTAGGAATTTGTTTTTCTCCGACTAGTTCTACTCCTATAGATTTTAAAAAACTGAAATCAGGTCGGTAACCAGTGAGTGCTACGACAAAATTATTGTCTATTTTAATGATTTTACCAGCATGATTAATAACAATACTGTCTTCTAGTATTTCTTTAACCTCACTATTGTAATAAGCCTTTATAGAGCCTTCTTTAATACGGTTTTCTATATCAGGCTTTACCCAATACTTAACGCGATCTCCTATAGATTCTCCACGAATAATCATAGAAACGTGACCTCCTTTTCTGTAGATCTCTAGAGCAGCATCTACAGCGCTATTACTCGCTCCTATGACAGCCACATTTTGAAATGCATATAAGTGTGGGTCGTTATAATAATGAGTCAGTTTAGGAAGTTCTTCTCCTTTTACATTCATTTTATTAGGTAGATCATAAAACCCTGTAGAGACGATAATGTTCTTTGCGTGATAAGAACATGTGTCTGTTGTTACTTTAAAGTTTTTAATTTGATCTACAGAAATTACTTTTTCAAACAATTTGATGTTTAAATCGTTAGATACAGCAATGCGTCGGTAGTATTCTAGAGCTTCTTGTTTACTAGGTTTAGGATCTTTGGAGATAAAAGGAATGTTATCCAGTTCTAGTTTTTCACTTGTAGAAAAGAACTGCATGTTTGCAGGATAATTATATAGTGAGTTTACTAGAGGTCCTTTTTCTATAACTAGATAAGAAAGATTTTTCTTCTTTGCCTCTAGTGCACAATTGATACCTATAGGCCCAGCACCTATGATGATGACGTCAAATAACTTTCCATTTTTCATAAGCTTCAAAGTTAATTGTACTGTTCAATAATGCTCTTAAGAAAAGATTAATGATTGTTAATTATTGTGTTTTAATAGGGTAGATAAAATAACATCGATGGTAAATGTAGGAATCGACTTAGAGATTTTACTTTTAACGCATAAAAAAATCGTCTTGAGAAAGTATTAGATTCTCAAGACGATTTCTTTTTAAATAAGATGCGGTATTATGCGCTTATCTCTACTTTTCTATTTAGTATTAAATTAAGGTAAAGATTTACTTTATCCTTTAATTCGTGTCTAGGACATATAAAATCTAAGAAACCTTTTTCAAGTAAAAACTCTGCAGTTTGAAAACCTTCTGGTAATTCTTTTCCAGTAGTATCTCTTACTACACGTGGTCCAGCAAAAGCAATTAAAGCTCCAGGTTCTCCTATGTTTATATCTCCTAACATCGCAAATGATGCTGTTGTACCACCAGTAGTTGGGTCTGTACATAAAGATACATAAGGAATACCAGCGTCACTTAATTGAGCAAGCTTTGCACTAGTTTTTGCAAGTTGCATTAATGATAATGCAGCCTCCATCATACGAGCACCACCAGACTTAGAGATGATCATGAATGGAATGTTGTTTTTAAGAGAATAGTCTGCTGCACGAGCGATTTTTTCTCCTACCACACTACCCATAGAACCACCGATAAAAGCAAAATCCATACAGGCTACAACTAGATCGTTTCCTTTTGATTTACCTACTGCTGTACGTACAGCATCTTTAAGACCTGTTTTCTTTTGAGCTGCTTCTACACGGTCTGTGTATTTTTTAGTATCCTCAAATTTTAATGGATCTTTTGAAGTGATATTAGGGTTCAATTCTTTGAACTCATTATTATCAAATAAAATTTCAAAGTATTCATTACTTCCTATTCTTACGTGATATCCATCTTCTGGACTAACGTAAAAATTATTTTTAAGTTGATCTGTATCTACTACTTTACCTGTAGGTGATTTATACCATAAACCTTTAGGAGTATCCTTCTTTGCCTCTGTAGGTGTTGTAATACCTTTTTTATCTCTTTTAAACCAAGCCATATTCTAGTTATATGTTAAGTGTCTAAGTAATGATTTTTATAACTCTGACCACTTATTATTTTTAAATGTTTCTACCTTAAGAAATCATGAATACACATGATGTTATAAGGACTGAAGAAACAATTTTATTATAATGTATTGATATTATTTAAATCTTCAAAAGCTTGTTTTAATCTAGCTTTAAAAGACTCTTCTCCATGACGCAACCATTTACGTGGGTCATAATATTTTTTGTTAGGTACGTCTGCTCCAGTAGGGTTTCCTATTTGAGAAAGTAAGAAATCGTTGTTAGCATCCATGTATTTCTTTACACCATCAGAAAATGCCCATTGAAGATCTGTGTCAATGTTCATTTTTACAACACCGTAACCTATCGCTTCTCTTATTTCTTCTAGAGTAGAACCAGACCCACCATGGAATACAAAATCGATGTGATTATGCTCAACGTTATACTTCTTAGAGATAAATTCTTGAGAATTCTTAAGAATTTTAGGAGTAAGTTTTACATTACCTGGCTTATATACACCATGAACGTTACCAAATGCAGCAGCGATAGTAAATTTATCACTTACCTTCATAAGTTCTTCATAAGCATATGCTACTTCTTCTGGTTGTGTGTATAATTTAGACTCATCTACATCACTGTTATCTACACCATCTTCTTCACCACCAGTAATACCTAATTCTATTTCTAGAGTCATGTCCATTTTAGACATTCTTTCTAGATATCTTTTACATATTTCTATGTTTTCTTCTAGAGGTTCTTCACTCAGGTCTATCATGTGTGATGAGTATAAACTTTTTCCGCTTTCGCGAAAGCGTGCCTCACTAGCATCTAATAAACCATCTATCCAAGGAAGTAATTTCTTTGCACAATGATCGGTATGAAGAATAACACTTGCGCCATATGCCTCAGCTAGTCTGTGAACATGCTCTGCACCAGCAATACCACCTAAAATAGCAGCTCTATGGTTATCATTATTTAATCCCTTTCCAGCATTAAATACACAACCTCCATTAGAGAACTGAATAATTACTGGAGAGTTTAAGTCTGCAGCAGTTTCCATTACAGAGTTTACTGTGTTAGATCCTACAACATTAACAGCAGGAAGTGCATATCCATTTGCTTTTGCATGATTAAAAATATCTTGAACTTGGTCGCCAGTGGCAACACCTGGTTTTATATTGTGACTCATAATTTTTATTCTTGGAGTAGCAAAAATAAGCAAAAATAAACGCCTATTTTCAGATTCTAGAATGGATAATTAATACCCACGTTAAGTACGGATTTTGAAATTTTAAATTCTTTAAACCATCTTCTATCTTCTTCTAGTGCAGGGTTATACGTTTTAAAGCCCATATCAAACCTTAATACAAAGAAACCGAAGTCGTATCGCAATCCAGCACCTGTACCTAGTGCAAGGTATTCTAAATCGCTAATGTTATTAAAAATGGCGTCAGGGTCTTCTTCACTATCGAGTACATTGTAAATGTTACCTATATCTGCAAATACGGCTCCTTTAAAGGCTCCAGAAATAGGGAATCGATACTCTGCATTGAGGGCTATTTTCATATTAGCCTCGTTAAAATCATTTAATCCACCTGTTTTACCTGGTCCCAGTTCATAGGCTTGCCATGCTCTATTATCATTAGGTCCACCAGCAAAGAAAGATCTTATGAACGGTATGTTATCAGAGTTTCCATATGGAATAGCAATACCACCGAATGCTCTTATCGCAAATACATGGTTGTTTACATATTGCCAGTGTTTTATATAATCGATTTCTGTTTTAACGTACTGACTGTATTCCACACCAAAAACTCGTCTTCTGTCGTTTTCATTTTTTTCTATTCCTGCCAGACTAGAAATGCCGGAAAGTACATTACCTGCACCTTCTATTCTAAAGTTAAATCTAGAGAAGTCGTCATCATAAATTCCTTCTCTATTATTACGAGTCCAACTGTAACTGGTAGATATGATCAGGTTATTTTGCGATAATCTGTCTCTACGTTCTCGTACGTTTCTTATTTGTTCTCTCTGCTCATCACTTACAGATAAGCTTCCATTTAAAGAGTTGTTAATAAATGCGGTTGTGCCATCTGGTATGGTGAGATTTCCAGAGTCGTTTACATATATAGGATCGGTAAGGTTTAAGCTGTTAGCTATGTCATTGATACTGCTGTAACTACTTTGATAGACATTAAAAAAATTACCAGGGTCTAGATTTCGCACATATTGAGCATTGATTAAATCAAACCTGGTGCTTTTTATTTCAGTCTGTCGCCAGTTATAGGTAAGCGCTCCATTTAAACTCTGTTTATCTAGTCCTATATTCGTCTGACTAAAGTAACCCAAAGAAAAATCTGTAGATGGTGACATGTATTTAGGTATCAAGTTATCTATATCAAATGGTAAAAATAATCTAGGGAAACTTAGCTTAGCATCGGCTCCTAATTCTTGTAAATCAAAAAATCTAGTATCACCATTTGCGGCATTTGTACTAGCTCCGATATTACCCCTAAAAGAAATGTCTAGGAGTTCACTGCCTCTAAATAAATTTCTAATTAAAAGAGATGTGTTAAGACCGACACCTATAGCTTGTATATTACTATGTGTAGCTTCTACCCCATAAGTGAATTCAAACTTTTTCTTTGATGTAAGTAGAATATTTGCAATAAGGTCGGTTCCTGTAGAGTCTCTAGGGTCCTCAACATATCTTATTGTAGGGTATTGAAAACTTTGTAGTTCTGTGATTCTTCTATAAGTTCTGTCCCTATCTATATCCTTATAAAGATCACCTTTATGAATAAATATAGCGTCTGTTAGAGTAGACTTCTTGTATTTGCGCTTTCCAAAACGTAGGATGTTATAGTCTAGATAGCTTAGTGTATCTGCCTTTCTATTGTTTAACGCATCTTGATAATCAGGTATAATATTTACTTCACTTATTTTATGCACTTTGTACGGCACACTTATCGTGGAGTCTGCATCTTGTATCTCTCTGTCTTTGATGATAAGAGTGATGTTTGCTTTATTGTTAGTGTTAACAGTATCACCTTCAAATCTTATATTATCCTTTTCCATATAAAAGACTCCGTTATTACGGAAATAAGTATTCAGTCGGTCCTTTTCTGCATTTATATCTGGTGTGTAATACTGCTCTCCTTTTTTAAGAATGTTTTCAGAATCTACTAGTTGATATAAAGAATCAATTACTGGTGTTGCGATTTGAGTATGGAGACTATCGATTAGATATGGGGTGTGCCTATTTACATAATATTCAATACGAGCCTTTTTATCATCTTTAGAATCTATGATCTTATGATCTACCTCTGTATTGAACCATCCTTGATTCCAGTACCAGGCTCTTAATCTTTCTTTTGATTTCTCAATAGCTGTTTTATCAATTAAACTAGGGGCTTCTCCAGTTCTTTTAAGCCAATTATTAAAATCAACAAGACTTTGACCTAATTCCATAGTCTGCTTTTCTGAAAGAATAGCATTACGTCTTTTTAAACCCTTAGGATTATCCTGCATCCATTTTAAGTAGATAGAATCTCTGTGAGGTCGTGCTAGGTTATAAATATGGAGTCTTAATGGATAATTAAGAAGTTTTTGATTAGGCTGTAATGTAGGTAGAGTAAGTACTCTTGGATCTTTAGGTGACAGGCTATCAACTAGAATCGTGTTTTTGGTAAGCAGTTGCTTACCGTCAGGAACGCGTTTAATTGCATTGCAAGAAACCAATAAAATAATAAGCAATATAAATAAGCCTATTTTTGCATGAAGTCCCGATTTTCCCATAGTACAATATTCAAAAATACGATTATAAATGATTACCAAAAGTAAGTTAAAGCTTATCAAATCTCTCAGCAGAAAAAAAACTCGAGAAGAGCATCAGCTTTTTATTGTTGAAGGATACAAATCTATAAGAGAACTAGTTAATTCTGGTCTTATTGTAGAAGATATTCTCATAACTTCAGGAAATAATCATTTAGATGGATTAGATCCGGTAGTTATTAGTGAAAAAGACATGAATTCTATCTCTAGTTTAAAGACTCCACCAGGTTATCTGGCCGTTTTTAAAATGAATAAGAAGTTAGAATTGCCACAAATAGGTAAGGTAATAGCGCTAGATGATATTAAGGATCCAGGTAATTTAGGGACTATTATTAGACTAGCAGACTGGTTTGGAATTTCAGATATCGTGTGCAGTAAAGAAACAGTAGATGTTTATAACTCTAAATGTGTGCAGGCGAGCATGGCTTCTCTAGCTAGAGTACAAGTTCATTATACAGATTTGCATGACTATTTAAAACAGTCTTTGCTTCCTATATTTCCTACGGCCATGAATGGGAAAAACATTTACTCTAGTGCACTACCAGAAGAAGGAATTATCGTTATGGGTAATGAGTCTGCTGGTGTAAGTGATGCTATTCTTAAAATAGGAAACTCTATCAGTATACCACAATATGGAGAAGTTCAAGAAACTGAAAGTCTTAATGTAGCTATGGCAACATCTCTTATACTAGGCGAGTGGTTGCGTACTACTGGAATGTAAAGTTGATAAAAATACCTCTAGTCTGCATGCTATCTATGTTTCCTGTCCACGGACTGTTAGGATCTGCGTCGCGTACTAGTTCATCTCCCATAGCAAAAACACCTCTTATCGATGGTGAGAACTTGAAGTAATATAAGTATAGGTCAAATCCTATACCTAGTTCATAATTAAAAACACTAGACGTCTGTCTAAACTGTCCAGAACTGTTGTCATCTGGATTATCAGAATTACTTGATAAGTTATTAGACCATGACGCACCAGCAACGACAAAGGGTTTCCAGTTATTTAATCTCTTAGTAGAGAACTTTACTAATAATGGTACATGTATATAAGTAGAAGTAACCTCACGTTCCATTTGCGCAGCAGTAGTAAGCGATGCGTCTGGAAAAGTTAAGTTTCTAGTAGCAAACACGATACCTGGTTCTAGTCTTAAGTTAATATATTCATTAATACGCATGTCACCTATAAGACCTACATTAAAACCGGCACTAGATTCTGTGACGATCTCTTCAGTAATCTCGTTATAATCAAATTTATAATCATAAGAGTTAAAACCTAAATAGTAACCCCAAGTAAGAAATTGCTTGTCAAAGTTTTCTAGGTTCTTGATTTTTTCTTTTGAAAATAATTGAGCACTAGCGGTCTGAAAACCTAGTGCTAAAATAATGATGACTATAACCTGTCTCATATTATGTATTATGCTTTTACTGCTTTATAAATGGTAGATGCACCATGAAATTGTAACTCGTTTTCTACCTCTTTAAACCCTACTTTCTTTAAAATATTGTTGAAACGCTCTCCATAAGGAAATTTAGAAGCGCTTTCTGATAAATATCCATAAGCGATTTTATCCTTAGAGAACAATTTACCTAAGGTAGGTACCACAATACCAGAATAGAAATAATAACCTTGCTTAAAAGGGAACTTTGTAGGCACACTAGTCTCCAGCACCACTAGAATCCCACCAGGTTTTAAAACTCTTAGTATTTCACCCAGCCCTTTTTCCAGATCTTCAAAATTACGTACACCATAAGAAACGGTAACGGCATCTATAGAATTATCTTCAAACTGTAGGTTTTCAGAATCTCCTAAAACCATTTCTATACGGCTGTCTAGATTTTCTTCTTTTACCTTAACCTTTCCTACTTCTAGCATACCGCTAGAAATATCGAGACCTATTAATCTTTTGGCATCTGTTTGTTGCGCCATTTTAATGACTAGGTCACCAGTACCAGTAGCGATGTCCATAATCACTTGTGGTTTATGAGCGGCGATCATTTTAACAACGTTATCTCTCCATTTTTGATCTAGACCCAAGGATATCATTCTATTCAGTCCATCATATTCACCACTAATGGTGTCAAACATTTTGGTAACCTGTTCTTTTTTTCCAGAATCTTCTCCGTTATATGGCTTTACTTCTTCAGACACGAGCTTTAATTTAGATAGCAAAGATAATGCAGCGCGTTGAGGTTATTGCTATTCCGCTTTCGCGAAAGCGAGATAAACATCCATAAAACCGTTAAAAATCAAGCTTTTTTTAAATTATAGATCACATAACAGTATCTTTGGGACACTACAGAAACGATTGTATGAAAATCATTATTGCAGGAGCTGGTGAGGTAGGTTTTCACCTAGCTAAGCTTTTATCTTACGAGTCACAGAATATTACACTAATAGATCCAGAACAGGATAATTTACATTATGCTGATACACACCTAGATATTAGGGTGGTACGTGGCGATTCTACTTCTATAAAAATTCTTCAAGATTCTAGAGTAGAAGAGGCAGATCTGGTAATAGCTGTTACTAGTAGTGAGACGACTAATATTACTATCTGTGTACTGGCAAAACAATTAGGTGCAAAACGTACCGTGGCGCGTATTACAAATACAGAGTTTTTAGAGCATCAGGATGCTATAGGTTTTTCTGGTTTTGGTATTGATGAGTTGATATCTCCAGAAGCGCTAGCGAGTAAAGAGATAGAGTTATTGCTCAATCAAAGTGCTTTTAATGATAGTTATGAATTTGAGGACGGCGCTCTTACTATGGTAGGTGTTAACCTGCAACGTACGGCGCAATTTGTAGGTAAAACGGTG
Organism: Nonlabens sp.; assembly: GCF_039941875.1. Classification (GTDB taxonomy): domain Bacteria; phylum Bacteroidota; class Bacteroidia; order Flavobacteriales; family Flavobacteriaceae; genus Nonlabens. Next base: position 570,839 of record NZ_JBDVDQ010000003.1, read on the forward strand.
CAGCAGGCTGGAGAGATTTTTCCAGAGATTCATTTCATGCCGATTGCTATACAAAGATTTGGTACCCAATATACGTTAATACCTCGTGGGGATACACAGTTTAAAGAAGGCGATCAAGTGTATTTTATAACCACAGCAGGTGGTGTAGAAGAGCTTTATAAATTAACCGGTAAGACTAAACATGCCATGCGCAATGTGATGATTTTAGGCGGTAGTAATATAGGTAAGCAAACTGCTCTACAACTCTCTAAAGCAGGTATAAACGTTAAGTTAATAGAGAATGATGCAAAAAAAGCATTTGACCTAGCAGATGCTCTGCCTGAGGTTCTTGTTTTAAACGGTGACGGACGTAACGTAGAGTTGCTCCAAGAAGAAAACATTCATGAAATGGATGCGTTTATAGCCGTGACAGGAAATAGTGAGACTAATATTATCTCTTGTCTTATGGCAAAGAGTAAAAGTGTGAAGAAAACTATATCTCTAGTAGAGAACATGGATTACTTTCAGTTATCTCACAGTATAGGAATAGATACACTGATTAATAAAAAGTTACTTGCAGCCAATAATATTTTTAGATACGTACGTAAAGGTGAGGTAGTTGCAATGACTAAGCTCAATAACATGAATGCAGAGCTACTAGAATTTATCGTACAACCAGAAAGTGCTGTCTGTGGTAAAACTATAGCCAATGCTGGCGTACCTAGAAGTGCTATTATAGGTGGTGTAATAAGACAGGGAATAGGTAATATAGTTTTAGGTAGCTTTAAGATAGAAGCTGGTGATAGAGTGGTGGTTTGCTGTTTACCACGTTCTATTACTAAGGTAGAAAAACTGTTTTTATAATGACTAGAATTACTAAACTTAATTATAAAATTATAGTCTTTATCATGGGACTACTACTGGTTTTTAACGGTGGTTTCATGTCTGTGTCTGCCCTGGTAAGTGCTATTTATAGAGAGAGTGAAGGGTTTGATATCCTTGCAGCATCTGGTGTGGCAGTTTCTATAGGTGCTGTCCTGATGTATTTAACTCGCAATCATGTAAAAGAATTGCGTAAAAAAGAAGGATATTTAATTGTAACATTAGGTTGGTTGATTATGGCTTTTGCCGGCACGATGCCTTATATGTTCACAGGTTCCATACCTAATTATACCGACGCATTTTTTGAAACCATGAGTGGTTTTACAACAACTGGTGCAAGTGTGGTAAATGACATAGAGATATTACCTAAAGGAATTTTATTCTGGCGCAGTATGACACACTGGATAGGCGGTATGGGAATTATCGTTCTAGCAGTAGCCATATTGCCATTATTAGGAATAGGTGGTATGCAACTATTTGCTGCCGAAGCTCCTGGACCTAGCGCAGATAAATTACACCCACGTATAACAGATACCGCAAAAAGACTATGGCTTATATATGTAGGTTTTACGGCTATAGAAACCGTACTTCTTAAAATAGCTGGTATGGGCTGGTTCGATGCTATTAACCATGCATTGAGTACGCTGTCTACAGGTGGCTTTTCTACAAAAAATGCGAGTACAGCTTACTGGAATGATAATCCAGCTATACAGTGGATTATTATAGTTTTCATGTTTATAGCCGGAGCTAACTTTGTACTAAGTTACTTTGCTTTTAAAGGTAAATTCAACAAGGTGTGGAGAGATACTGAGTTTAAATGGTATTCCGGTTTTGTAGTTGGTTTTTCTGTTTTAGGAGGTACATTAATCTATTTATATGCAGACCCTTCCATATCTTCTATAGACCATCCTATGGTTTTGGGTGAGATGGAGAGTGCTTTTAGACACAGTACGTTTCAGGTTCTTGCAGTAATGACCACGACAGGATTTGTCACAGCAGACTATACTTTGTGGACTCCATTTCTTACCATTATGTTTTTTGGTTTATTCTTTTTAGGTGGTAGTGCAGGATCTACGTCTGGTGGTGTTAAAGTAGTGCGACACATTATATTAATACGTAACGGTATTATGGAATTTAAAAGAACATTACACCCTAATGCGATACTGCCAGTACGATATAATGGTAGAGCATTACAAAGTGGTATTGTTTTTAATGTATTAGGATTCTTTATTCTTTATATGCTATCCTTTATAGTAGGTGCTATTGTACTTGCTGCTTTAGGATTAGACTTTGATACTGCCATAGGTGGTGCGTTAAGTACACTAGGTAATGTAGGTCCAGCTTTTGGTGACCTGTCTCCAGTAGATAATTTTGCAGGACTGCCACAATTAGGTAAATGGTGGTGTAGTTTCTTAATGTTAATAGGTAGGCTAGAATTGTTTACGGTCTTGATATTGTTGACGCCTTTCTTCTGGAGGAATAGGTAGAAACTGAAATAATGATATAAAAAAAAGGTTGATTAGAATTACCTATTTATCCCATAATGAATAATCATGTCTCTTACTTCGAATTCTTTTAATTGACTGATTTTAAATAAACAAACACATATAATTTAAAAAATATTTCTACATTAGAAGTTGGTTTACAAATGTGATTTTAGTGACGTAAGTATATTAAACTCATGTGTTGAAGATGGTAAATATTCTGTGAACGGATGTTATTCATCATCGATGCCAGTTGTAAACTGTCACTAGCGACTGATATACTTGCGCCAGCAGACGTTTAATTCATAATTATGAAAAAGCAGTACAAGTTTTTAATTATTATAGTTCTTTTCGCTTTCGCGAAAGTTACTCATGCTCAAAACTATCAATGGGATTGGGCAAATCATGGTGGTGGAACTATGTCTCATTCTTCTCAGTCAAATAGCTATAATGATTATGAAAGAGTTCTTGATATAGCAATCGATACAAATAATAATTATTATTATTTAATGACTTTTGCTAACGGAAATCCTGATTATAATGGTAATTCATTATTATTTAATGACATATATGATATATACTTATTATCAACAACTTGCGATGGAACTTTTAGATGGGATAAGGAAATAGGAAGTTCTTCAGTAGATTTTGGATATAGTTTAAATGTAGATTCTAGTAATAACGTTTATGTAACAGGTCAGTTGAGAGGTTTAACAAGTGGTGTAGACCCATATTGGGATACAGATTTTAATCTCAATTCGACTTTAGGTAGAAATGATGTAGGACCACACAATAGAACATCATATTTGGTAAAGTATAATCAAGCTGGGAACTTTCAATGGATTAAATTCCCAGATAATGGTATGTTAACTGGTAATGAAGTCTTACCAGGTTTTCTTTCTAGGCAAGCAGTAGTAGAACCTAACGGAACATCACATTGGTTAGTCAGTATTGGGCCTGGCACTCATGTAGATGGAAATGTCACAGTTCCTAATACCGTAGATCGAGAATGGAAAATAATACGTTATGATACTAATGGGACTTATGTAGGCCATACAGATATCGATTACACAGGGGACTTTAATGATTTTAATTTTAATTTTGCATATGACCCTTTACTCAATCGGTATTATTTTTCTAATATAAAAACTAGCTCTTCATCTGATTTGATTTACCGCGGCAATACATTAGCTGGTAATGCTTTTATAGTTGCGATTGATGGTGTAACTGGAAATGATGTATGGATACATGATGCCAGTAATGCATTAGGTATGGAGATTCACGATATTAAAGTGGATGATAGTTCTAACGTTTATTTTACTGGTCGTTCTCAAACATCAAATGGTGTTACTTCCATGTTTGCTGGATATTCTTTTACACAACAATCCAATGGTGGTGGGGCACAAGGAACCTTTGCAATTGCCTTAGATGCTACTGGTAATTTATTATGGGGTTCAAATAGTGACACTTTTTCAAGAGGTGCATTAGCGTTATCAGTAAACGCTACTGAAGTTGCCGTTGCTACAAACATGGATGCTACAGATACGTGGGATGGCATTACTTCTCAATATGGAGTTAATTTAGGCGAGGATCCAGCGGTTGTTAGATTAAATAAAGCTACAGGGACAGCAATATCTATAAATCAAATTGAAGGAACAGCAGGTCAAAGAGATGAGCTTACCGCTATAGCTACTGATAACTTTGGTAACTATGTAGTAGGTGGTTATATGAGAAACTCGCTGTTTCTCAATAACCCTAACGTTCCTACGATTACTAAAAATGGTGGTGATGCAGACTTTTTTATAGCTAGACTGGCCAAAACAGATTGTAATGGAGTGCTACTAAGTAATGAAGATGTAGAAAAATCTATAACTAGCATTTCTCCTAATCCTGCAACAGACTTTGTACAAATAAATAGTGAGCAAGAATTTAGCTCTTTCTCTATTTACAACGTTTCTGGTCAACAAGTCTTGGCAAAAAAATTAAACACAAATCAAAGACTGGATATCTCTTCTCTATCAAATGGAATGTATTTCTTGAAACTTGAGAACGATGGTCAAGAAATAGAGACCTTGAAATTGGTTAAAAAATAGATTATTGTTTCGCTTTCGCGTAAGCGGTAAAATCATTAATCTCTCACACTTTCTGAGCTCTTTACGGCGCGATTATCCAGAGTGACCAGTGCTAGTTTGCAACTGGTACAGAATATGAATAAAAAAAATTTACAACTATTAAACTCTTTTTAAGGATAAACTTTTCTGCCGTTGTAAATCTCTTGCTCATAATCTTACAGTGAGAGTTTACATTAAATTTTCACTTTAATTGAATAGATAGGGGACACTGAAAACAAAAAAAGGAAAGCCTTAAAGAGCTTTCCTTTTTATAATACTATATGTTTTATGTACTTAAGAAAGCACCACTTTAATTCTTCTCATCGCCTCAACGATTTGTTCTTCACTTGCTGCATAAGAAATACGTATACAGTTAGGTGCGCCAAAGGCATCTCCAGAAACCGTAGCAACATTTGCTTCTTCAAGAATCAGAAGAGAAAAATCTGTAGCATTTTCTATTTTATGACCTTTTACCGTTTTACCAAACCACTCAGAAACATCTGGAAATATATAGAAAGCACCTTCTGGGCTGTCTGTTGTAAAACCTTTTATTTCTGATGCTAGTCCTAAGATTAAGTCACGACGCTTTGCAAAAGCATCGATCATGTATTGAATCTTAGAAATCGGTGCTTCTAATGCTGTAATCACAGCACGTTGTGCAATACAGTTAGTACCGCTAGTAACCTGTCCTTGCATCTTGTTACATGCTCTTGCTATCCATGTAGGTGCGCCTATATAACCTACTCTCCAGCCTGTCATGGCAAATGCTTTACTCACTCCATTAATAGTTACCGTACGGTCGTACATACTAGGTATAGCAGCGATACTCGCATGTTTACCTGTATAATTAATGTGCTCATATATTTCATCACTTACTACCACGATATCTGGATAGTCTGCAAGTACGTCTGCAAATGCTTGTAGCTCTTCTTCACTAAATAAACTACCACTAGGGTTGTTAGGAGAAGAGAATAACATCATCTTAGTCTTAGGCGTGATGGCAGCTCTTAGTTGCTCTGCAGTTATTTTAAAATTTTGTTCTACACCAGCTCTTACTTCTACAGGAACACCTTCTGCTAGTTCTACTATAGCGGCATAACTTACCCAGTAAGGCGCAGGAAGAATACACTCATCACCTTTATTAAGTAGAACCATGGCTACATTTGCAATAGATTGCTTTGCACCAGTAGATACTACTATCTGACTGCGGTCATAAGTAAGGTTGTTATCTCTTTTAAATTTATTGATAATAGCATCCTTTAATTCTGGATAACCATCTACAGGAGTGTAGCTATTATAGTTCTCGTTAATAGCATTTATTGCTGCTTCTTTAACAAAGTCTGGTGTGTTAAAATCAGGCTCACCTAGACTTAAGCCTATAATGTCTTTTCCTTGTTCTTTTAATTCACGAGCCTTTGCAGCCATAGCTAGCGTTGCACTTACAGGTAAATTATTGATGCGATCAGATAATTGAGATTTCATAACGATATAATTGAATTACAAAAATATCATAACACTTGAATTAACAATCGCATTGAACGAGAATTATTATTTTATTTTTGCACAAACTTATAAATAGTGCATCAAATTATAAAAGAACATTTTCCGCATATTACAGACCATCAATTAGAGCAGTTTTCTAGACTAGGTGATTTGTATGCAGAATGGAACGCGCAGATCAATGTTATCTCAAGAAAAGATATAGATCAATTATATACTCGACATGTTTTACACTCTCTAGGAATTGTGTCTGTAGTCCGCTTTCGCGAAAGCTTACCCAATAAAACAGGTGGTACGAGAGTACTGGACGTAGGGACCGGTGGTGGGTTTCCTGGAATACCACTCGCTATTATGTTTCCTAAAACTAGTTTTCATCTTATCGATGCGATAGGTAAGAAGATCAAAGTGGTAGATGCTGTAGTTGAAGCGTTGGGACTTACTAACGTTACTACAGAGCATGGAAGAGCAGAAAAGGTGAAGGGGCGTTTTGATTTTGTAGTCTCTAGAGCGGTGACTAACATGCCAGATTTTGTAAGTTGGGTGAGAAATAAAATCAGAAAAGAAAGTTGTCACAGCATTAAAAACGGAATTTTATACCTTAAAGGTGGTGATCTGACAGAAGAATTAAAAGATTTTCCAAAGGCACAAATCTATGAGCTAGAAGATGTTTTTGAAGATCCATTTTTTGAAACTAAAAAAGTGGTTCATTTACCATTAAAGTAATTGATACTCTTGTAATTAAGAATCAATAAAAAAGCCGTTATCAAATTAATGATAACGGCTTTTGTTATTTTATCGAGAGATAAATTACTCTCCTAAGAAAGGGTATCTGTAATCTACTGGAGTTACAAATGTTTCTTTAATCATACGTGGAGAAACCCATCTAAGTAAGTTCAATTTAGAACCTGCTTTATCGTTAGTTCCAGAAGCACGAGCACCACCAAAAGGTTGTTGTCCCACTACCGCTCCAGTACATTTATCATTAATATAGAAGTTACCAGCACAGTTTTCTAAAGCTGTAGTAGCCTGAGATACTGCATAGCGATCCTGACCTAAAATAGCACCAGTTAATGCATATTCACTAGTCTCATCAACTAACTTCAGCATTTCAGCATATTGATCATCTTCATACACATAAATAGTAATCACAGGACCGAATAATTCAGTCTCCATAGTCACATATTTAGGATCTGTAGTAACGATAACAGTTGGGTCTACAAACCATCCTTTAGATTTGTCATAATTACCACCTATTACTACCTCTGCATTTGAGTCGCTTTTTGCACCGTCTATATACTTAGCAAGTTTATCAAAAGAACCTTCGTGAATCACAGCAGTAATAAAGTTGCTCATGTCTTCTGGAGATCCCATTTTAAAGCTCTCTACATCTGTTCTGATTAACTGTTCTACCTCTGTCCACATACTTTTAGGTATGTAAGCACGAGAAGCAGCACTACATTTCTGACCTTGAAATTCAAAGGCACCTCTAACTATAGCAGTTGCAACCTGTGCAGGTACAGCGCTACTGTGAGCTACTATAAAGTCTTTACCACCAGTTTCTCCTACTATTTTAGGGTAGGTTTTATAAGTGTTAATGTTCTCACCTACTTTAGTCCATAGACTTTTAAATACAGCGGTAGAACCAGTAAAGTGAACACCAGAAAAATCTGGGTGTGTCATTACCTCGTCTGTCATCATTACAGGATCTGCATTTACCATGTTGATAACACCATCAGGTACACCAGCTTCTCTAAATACTTCGACAATTACTTGAGCACTTAACATCTGGTGGTCACTAGGTTTCCATACACAAACGTTACCCATTAAGGCAGCACTAGCAGGTAGGTTACCAGCAATAGCAGTAAAGTTAAATGGAGAGATACAGTATACAAAACCTTCTAGAGGTCTGTATTCTAGTCTATTCCATGCTCCAGAAGTAGATTCTGGTTGTTCAGCATAGATCTCTGTCATATACTGTACGTTAAATCTTAAGAAGTCTATAAGTTCACAAGCGGCATCTATTTCTGCTTGGAAAATAGTTTTAGACTGGTTGATCATAGTAGCCGCGTTGATACGTGCTCTATATGGACCAGCGATAAGCTCTGCAGCTTTTAAGAAAATACCAGCTCTTTGTTCCCATGGTAATTGTGACCATGATTTACGAGCCTCAATAGCAGTTTCTATAGCTTGTTGAACTTCTTTCTTGCTACCTCTGTGGTAGGTACCCACTACATTTTGGTGATCATGTGGTGGTCTTATAGCTGCGGTATCACCGGTTTTAACCTCTTTACCATTAATATATAGCGGTACTTCTGTGTTAGCATTCCACAATTCTTTGTAAGCTGCTAGCACTTGATCTCTTTCTACAGTTCCTGGAGCATAAGTCTTAATAGGCTCATTTACAGCAACTGGGACTTTGAAAAATCCTTTTCCCATGATATAATTTTGTTTATTAATTTGAGCGTGAAATTACGAAGAATCTATCGCATCAGGAAGTGGTAAGGTGGTAAAGTAGTCTTAATGTCGTGGAGATGGTGGTTGTGAGTTCCGCTTTCGCGAAAGCGAGATTAACAACTATCTAATTTAAAGCAAATGGAGCACTTAGTTTAAATGCTGGTATGATAACGCTGAATTGTTTACTGTTAGAAAAGTTAACCATATTATAGAAACCACTCATATTACCAAAAGGCGACGCAAGAAGGCAGCCACTTTGATAGGTATGTGAATCTCCTGGTCTAAGTACAGGTTTTTTACCAATAACGCCCTCGCCATCTACATGTTCTATGCGACTTAGGCTATCTTTAATTCTCCAGTGACGTGTGTGCAGTTGAACAGAGTCCTTACTTTGATTTTCTATAGTTATGATATAGGCAAAGGCAAAGTGCATCTTATAATTTTTATAAAATGTACCTTCAAAACTCGTCTGAACCGAGATCTTAATTCCTCTGGTAACCTGTTGTATCATAATTTAATAAAGCGCTATTCCTACCAAAAGTAGTAAACTTACTCCTGTAATGAGTCCGATTACAAATATAAAACTTACTAAAAGAAATTTTAGTATGGTTTTTATGCGTCGCTGGCGATAAAAATTACGCATGGATTTATAAAAATAAAATGGGCCTATAAACCAAAAAAAGAATTGACCGAGATTAACATATCCGAAGGTGATCCATTTTACTAAGAAAAGCAATATCATACTTAGAAAAACAAAGGTAAACACGTTAAAAGCAAATACCAGATGTTCCATGTAAGTGAAATCCCTACGTGCGTATAATAACCAAAGAAACAGAGTTAAAACTGGAGTAAATAGAAATAAGAATATAGGTAGTTTAGGTAATATTATATCAACTAAAATAGTAGGGTCTCTACTTATACTTTCCATTAATACCATTTTCTCATATAAGGACTGATTCCATTTGGTGTTATCATGCCCCATTTTTCTTAAGGCCGTTTCTGGGTCTGCTATTTTATGTTTCTCAGTATAAGACTCATAATAAGTAACTTGTTTAAAAAATCTCTCTGTAGAACTTAGACTGTCCAGTTGTTCTTGAGTAATAGGTGTAAGCTCGGTTTCTTTGTAATCTTTTGTAGCTTCAGAAACTATACTGTCGGTTTGTGCTTGTATGTTTTGTTGTTCTCTTATTTGCTCAGCAACCATTTTACCTACATAAGGTTGGTTCTCTATCTCTTTAAGTTGTTCTTCGGTTAAAGGTTCGTTATTATTAGTGTCATCTAATTTTACTGAGAATAAGCCATTACCTACATCTATATCTGTGTCTTGATTGTTTTCTTTTACATTTTCTACTATGTTATCTGTAAATAACTTAAAAAACTCTTGTGCCTGTATCATTAAGAAAAAGACTATACAGACACTTAAGAAAAAACGAAATGGATTTGCATAACTAAGTCGCTTACCGCCTATAAATTCCTTACTTACAAAACCAGGTTTGAAGAGTAGTTGTTTGATCGTGCGCCATATTCTACTGTCATAAGAAAACAAATTAGAAAAGAACTCGCCAAAGAAATCTTTTAATGCCAGTTGCTTAGTAGAATTAAGCTGTCCACATTGATGGCAGTACTTATCTTCTGCATCTAACGGAGTACCGCAATTAAGGCATTCTTCTCCTCTATATCTAATAAGTGATCTGGTAGTAGGTTTCATGTACGGTGGTTAGTCGCTGGTAAATATAGGTATTGTGTAGAAAATAGGATTGTTAGTTTCTTGCTTGTTATCAAATTATAACTGTGCTATATTTAGCAGGTGAGATGGTTGTTACATACAACCTAAATATTATCAATTATGGTTATAGATAAACGAAATCAACATGTAATCGCATATTTTTTGATTCTAGCAATAGGAACATCATTTTTTAAACTATCCTATTTGGAAGATAGTTTTTTAAATAGGATGATTTTTTATGGGGTGTTATTGATTTTAGGAATAGCAATGTTGATCTATCACCGCAAATCATTAAATAAAAATGTATTAATAGTTCAATTTTCATTTGTGATTTTAATGATAACCTTTATGTTAGTTATCTATTTTTAAAAGGTATTTTTTTTTAATTCGTAATGTTCTGCGAGTTAGCCTCGCCTATTCCTATTAATCGGTCATAGCGACCACCTAGTTCTCGGTAATAAGCAAGTACCGAATATTGATTTTCAGTTTGCCATTTATTACCACTTATAAATCCAGGATCTTGAGAACCATTATTGTACACTACCGTATATCGGTAATTGTAAAAACCCTGTTTGAGTAAAATAACAGCTTCATATTTTCCTGTTTTCGGATTGAAAACAGCTTCGTTCTCTGGTTGTAGTTGGTAGGCGTTATAGTTACCTAATATGTAAATCTTTGCATCTGGCGGCACCTCAATACCTTGTGCGTCTAGAGCAAAATGAATGTTCACATATTCTGCCTGTATATCATTATCTTCATTATCTAGTGTGGTCACTAAATAATTACCATTGATGTCAGGATTATAGGTGTACTCCATATCTCTGCGTGCGCCATCTATAAAAAGATAAGCGTTGTACAAGTCTTTCTTGCGTACAAAATCAATGTTTATATTAGGAGATCTAAAATCTTTATTCTCAAAATTAAGAAACTCATTTCCTGCCCAGAAAGAAGTCTCTTCGTCATACTTGTAAACTTGTTTGTTGCCTAGATTAAATTGTGGTTTTACATTAGTTATTGCGGTCTTTAAATCACTATTTTGTAGAATCACCGTTTTTAATTGCTGGTCGGGATTAATAAAATTAATCTCTTGTGAGTCGATAAAGAATTGCACTCTTTGCTGGTGTAAAACATAATTTAAATCTCGAGCACGTTTAATTTCTACACCTACCGAGGCCTTTTCATCTAGGACCATAAATTTTCTAGAAAAAATAAGTTCGTGTGCATCGTTATAGAAATGGATCATATAATTACCGCTTACTTTAAAACCTTTAGTAAACTGATTAGGTACCGTTAGATCATAATGAGAATAAGGTTGTATGGTAGTAAAAGAATTGCGATAGTTAAAAATGCGCATATCATCGATACCTTCTAGAAACTCATTTTTAAATAATTTACTAGGTTTCCAGTCATAATCATAATGCTCAAATTGATAATAATAATCTGCTTCGTCTCCTATAACATCGTCAAAACTGATCTGAAAGGTATCTCCTAATTTAAAAATAGGGAGCATGTTTTCCGGAGGTTTGTTAAAAGTTACAGACTTAATGTAGTCAGGGTCAGTAACTAGTTCTTTTTCACTTTGTGAGGTGCCTTGAAAAAAGGAGAGAAAAACTGTAATAAAAAGTAAAATATACGACTTCATAAATGATTTACACTAAGTGATAAATATAATATAATTGTTAGTTATAGTTACGCTTTCGCGAAAGCGATGCCAAAACAGGCTATTTTATTTATTTAGATTATTTCTAAATAGTTATATCTACCGGTTTTAAAGGCTTTATTGCGTAAATTTGCGAACTTTAAAAAAAGACTAAATATAACATCCTATGTCAAAGGACATTAGAGTAAGAAAAGGGCTTGATCTAAAGCTCAAAGGTGAGGCTGACAAGAAAATTGTCAATGCGCCGCAGTCTTCCATTTATGCAATAAAACCTGCCGATTTTCACGCTGTAGTACCTAAGTTAGTACTTAAGGAAGGAGCGTCTGTAAAGGCTGGGGAAACCGTATTTTATTCCAAGTATGATGAAAAAGTAAAGTTTGCTGCTCCTGTGAGTGGAACTATTACTGAAATTCTACGTGGTGCTAAAAGAAGGATTCTTGAGGTTAAAATTACTGCAAATGGAGCTAACGACGCTATAAATCGCGGTAAGGTGAATCCTGTTTCTGCTAGTGCAGACCAGGTGCGTAGCTTACTTCTAGAAAGCGGTTGCTGGCCATTTATTATACAACGACCATACAGTATCGTTGCAAATTCTGAAGATACACCTAAATCTATCTTTATATCTGCTTACACAACAGCGCCTCTTGCAGGTGATGCTGAGGTAATTCTAGCAGATAAAAAAGAAGCTTTTCAGGCTGGAGTTACCGCTCTTAGTAAACTTACTACAGGTGCAGTGCACTTGTGTGTAGGAAAAGGGTCAGATCTTAAGAATATTAAAGATGCTGAGGTACATACAGTGAAAGGACCACATCCTGCTGGAAACGTAGGTGTGCAAATTCATAAATTAGATCCTGTTAATATGGGAGATAGAGTATGGACTGTAGGTGCTGAAGATGTTGCTACTATAGGTAATTTGTTTTTAACTGGTGAGTTTAAGCCAGAAAGAACAATTGCTCTAGTAGGTACTGATGCAAAGGAGTCCGATCGTAAATATTACCGTACTGTAGTAGGTGCAAATGTAAATAGCATAGCAGGTACTGTAGATACAGATAATACTCGTATTATTTCTGGTGATGTTTTAACTGGAGATAAGCTGTCTAACGATCAGTTTCTTAACTTCTATAACAACACACTTACTCTTATTCCAGAAGGTAATGAGTATGCATTACTAGGTTGGTTGCCATTTACTCGTAATAAAGTGCCGTCTAATGCTGGTACATCTTTCTCTAGATTATTAGGAGGAAAACGTAAGGTAGATACTAACTTAAACGGTGAAGAAAGAGCTCTAGTAGTAACTGGTGAAATGGAAGAAGTTTTACCGATGGATATCTATCCTTTACAGCTTATCAAAGCGTGTATGAGTGGTGATATTGAAAAAATGGAAAATCTAGGGATCTATGAAGTAGCGCCAGAAGATTTTGCTCTTATTGATTTTACAAATACGTCTAAACTAGAAGCACAAGAAGTGATACGTTTAGGATTAGATTTAATGATAACAGAAGTAGGATAGACTATGAAATGGGTTAGAAACAAATTAGACCAAGCTAGAAAGCCATTTGAACCTGGACAAAAATTAGAAAAATTTGCTCCAGCGATCAACGCTTTTGATACTTTTTTATATACTCCTAATCACACGACTAAAAAAGGAGCGCATATACGCGATGTTGTAGATTTAAAGCGTACAATGATTACAGTTGTATTTGCTTTGGTACCAGCACTTCTTTTTGGAATGTGGAATACAGGTGCTCAGTACTTGTATCAAGATATGGGATTAGAAAATGTAACTGATGTTCCTTTTTGGGATGCTTTTATAGAAGGAGCACTTTTAGTAACTCCTCTTATTTTAGTGAGTTATATAGTAGGACTTACCATTGAATTTATTTTTGCGATCTATAGAGGTCATGAGGTTAATGAAGGTTACTTAGTAACTGGTATGTTAATTCCTATGATTTTCCCAGTAGATATTCCATTATGGATGCTTGCTATATCTGTAGCTTTTGCTGTATTGATAGGTAAAGAAGCTTTCGGTGGTACGGGAATGAACATCTTAAACCCTGCTCTTACGGCACGTGCATTTGCATTCTTTGCATATCCATTGTACATGTCTGGTAATGCGATATGGGTACATGAGGGTTCTACAGATGGTATTTCTGGAGAGACTATTTTAGGTACTCTTGCACAAGGTAAATCAGTTGCTTACAGCTTCTTTGATGCTGCTGCTGGGTTTATTCCAGGTTCAGTTTCAGAAACGTCTACTATAGCCGTTCTTATAGGTGCAGCGATTCTTATACTTACTAAAGTAGGTAGTTGGAGAATTATTCTTAGTGGTTTTGCTGGTGCAGCGATCATGGGATTAATTTTCAATGCTTTTGGATTAAATGCCTTAATGGAATTTAAATGGTACATGCACTTAGTAGTAGGTGGATTATCTTTTGGTATTGTCTTTATGGCTACCGATCCTGTAAGTGCGGCACAAACCTTAAAAGGTAAGTGGATATATGGATTCCTTTGTGGTTTCTTTGGTGTTATGATACGTGTATTTAACCCAGCATATCCAGAAGGTATCATGCTTGCTATTTTATTGATGAACGTATTTGCTCCAACTATTGATCATTATGTAGTACAAGCAAACGTGAATAAACGTAAAAAACGCCTTTCTAAAGCAAAGGCAAAACTTCAAACAGCTTAGAAATGGATAGAAATTCAAATGCTTATACATTCATATTTGCAGTGATTCTTGTAGCTGTTGTAGCCAGTGCTCTTGCATTTGCAGCAACACAATTACAACCAGCACAAGCAGAGAATGTAAAGAACGAAAAAATGCAAAACATTCTTGGTACCGTAGGTATCGAAGTGTCTAGAGATAGTGCAGCTGTACCTTTTGATAAATATATCGTAGAGCGTATTGCTCTAGATAGTAAAGGTCAGGAAAAAACAGAAGTTAATGCCTTTGAAGTAGATCTTAAGAAAGAACTTAAGAAAGACGTAGAAGAGCAGTCTTTTCCACTATATGTTGCAAACGTAGAAGGAGCAAAATACTATATCGTACCATTAAGAGGTAAAGGTCTTTGGGATGCTATATGGGGTTATATCGCTCTTAAGGATGATGTAAACACTATTAAAGGTGCTGTTTTTGATCACAAAGGAGAAACTCCTGGTTTAGGTGGTGAGATCACACAAGTATGGTTCAAGAAAAGATTTGATGATGAGAAAGTCTTTGATGAGTCTGGAAACTTTGTAGGTGTTTCTGTTGCTAAGGGTTACCAAGGTGGAGATAATAAAGATGATAATGCAGTAGATGCTATATCTGGTGCAACTATTACTGGTGATGGTGTTACTGACATGATCTCTGAACGTCTTGAGAGATACCTTCCTTACTTTAAAAATAAAACTAACGTAAAAGTAGCAGCTAACTAGTAGTTAGTTATGCTTTCGCGAAAGCGATATAAAAAACAACGGCAATGGCTGAAAATAAAGAATTAACTAAAAAAGAAGATCTTATTCTTTTCTTATCTGATACAGATGAGAGAGAAGGGCTTCTAGGTAAGAAAAATAGAAAGTTACTTTCTGATCCACTTACAGATAATAACCCAATTACAGTACAAGTATTAGGTATTTGTAGTGCACTTGCAATTACAGTTCAATTAGAACCGGCAATTGTAATGTCTCTTGCGGTTATGGCTGTAATGGCTTTTAGTAACATGATCATATCAATGCTACGTAATTTGATACCTTCTCGTATTCGTATTATCGTACAATTGGTAATTGTAGCGGCGTTAGTAATTCTTGTTGATCAAGTATTAAGAGCATATGCTTATGATGTGTCTAAACAACTGTCTGTATTTGTTGGTCTTATTATTACTAACTGTATTGTGATGGGTCGTCTAGAGGCATTTGCTTTAGGTAACGGTGTTTATAAATCATTCTTAGATGGAATAGGTAATGCAGCAGGTTATGCATTTATACTAATCCTAGTTGCTTTCTTTAGAGAGTTATTAGGAGCAGGTAAATTATTTGGTGCTCAAATCATTCCAGATTCATGGTATGAAGCTGGTTATTCTAATAATGGTTTAATGCTATTATCGCCTATGGCATTGATTACTGTAGGTATCATTATATGGGTACAGCGTAGTCGTAATAGATCTTTAATAGAACAAAATTAATTTAAGAAATAGAACAAAATGGATTTAATCAATCTTTTCGTAAGAAGTGTTTTTATAGAGAACATGATATTTGCCTATTTCTTGGGTATGTGTTCTTACTTAGCCGTTTCAAAGTCGGTTAAGACTGCAGTAGGTTTAGGAGCTGCTGTTGTATTTGTATTGGGTATTACGGTACCTATTAACTGGTTACTTGATACTTATTTATTAAAGCCTGGTGCTTTAGAATGGTTAGGTACAGAGTATGCTAGTGTTGATCTATCGTTCTTAAGTTTTATCATGTTTATCGCCGTAATTGCGAGTATGGTACAACTAGTAGAGATGGTAGTAGAGCGTTTTGCACCTTCATTATATAGTGCGC
Source organism: Nonlabens sp. (assembly GCF_039941875.1). GTDB lineage: Bacteria > Bacteroidota > Bacteroidia > Flavobacteriales > Flavobacteriaceae > Nonlabens. The sequence continues at coordinate 587,156 of NZ_JBDVDQ010000003.1, forward strand.
TGGGTATTTTCCTTCCTTTAATTGCTGTAAACTGTGCCATTTTAGGTGGTTCTTTATTTATGCAACAAAAAGATTTTTCAGGAATATCTGAATCACTTACTTACGGTGTAGGTAGTGGTGTAGGTTTTTTCCTTGCGATATTAGCCATTGCTGCTATACGTGAGAAAATATCTTACTCTAACGTGCCAGCACCTTTAAGAGGTCTGGGTATTACGTTTATTATAACTGGACTTATGGCTATAGGCTTCATGAGTTTTATGGGAATAGAAATTTAAAAAGGAAACATAGATATGGATTCTAATATGATAACGATTTTAGCGAGTGTAGTGATTTTCCTTACACTTATCTTATTACTGGTTTCTCTTTTACTAGGAGCAAAGTCTAAGCTGTTGCCTTCTGGACCAGTTACTATTAATGTAAATGGAGAGAAAGATATTACTACAGGTTCTGGTGGGACACTACTAGGTACTTTAGGTGATAATAAATTATTCTTACCATCTGCTTGTGGTGGTGGTGGTACATGTGTACAATGTAAATGTATCGTATCTGACGGTGGTGGATCTATTCTACCTACTGAGGTGCCTCACTTTACAAGAAAAGAAATTGCCGAAGGATGGAGATTAGGATGTCAGGTTAAAGTAAAGCAAGACATGAAAATCGAGATTCCAGAAGAAGTTTTTGGTATCAAGAAATGGGAAGCAGAGGTTGTACGTAATTATAACGTAGCATCTTTTATTAAGGAGTTTGTAGTGCTTCTTCCAGAAGATATGCATTACGAGGCTGGTGGTTATATCCAAATTGAAATTCCTAAGTGTGAAGTACGCTTTGAAGACATGGATATTACTGCTCACCCAGAAGAACATGAAACTCCAGATAAATTTCAAGCAGAATGGGATAAGTTCAACTTATGGCCACTTGTTATGAAAAATAGTGAAACGGTAGAAAGAGCTTACTCCATGGCTTCTTTCCCTGCAGAAGGTCGTGAGATTATGCTTAACGTACGTATTGCTACGCCGCCATGGGATAGAGCAAAGAACGGCTGGATGGATGTAAATCCTGGTGTAGCTAGTTCTTATATCTTTAACCAAAAGAAAGGAGATAAAGTAGTAGTTTCTGGTCCTTATGGAGAATTTTTTATCAACCACTCAGAGGCAGAAATGCTTTACGTAGGCGGTGGAGCAGGAATGGCACCTATGCGTTCTCACTTATATGAGCTTTTTAAAACATTGAAAACGAATCGTAAGGTGACTTACTGGTATGGTGGACGTTCTAAAAGAGAATTGTTTTACATCGAACACTTCCGTTCACTAGAACGTGAATTCCCTAACTTCAAATTTTACCTAGCTCTTTCTGAGCCTGCTGAAGAAGATAACTGGAAAGTGAAAGATGATATTCACTCAGAAGGAGATGGATTTGTAGGATTCATTCACCAAGTAGTAATAGACCAATATCTTACTAAGCATGATGCTCCAGAAGATCTAGAAGTTTATTTCTGTGGACCACCATTGATGAATAACGCGGTAGGTAAAATGGCCGAAGACTTTGGAGTAGATCCTGAGAATATTCGTTTTGATGATTTCGGAGGATAGTAACTATTCACCTAACTATATTAAAAAGCCTGATCTTATTAAGATCAGGCTTTTTTGTGTTTATTAATGAATTTACGTGGTTTTAATCTTTGGTATTGTCATCACTATAAATACTTAATAGAACGAGCTTAAAACTCTATTTAAAGTGGTTTATAAGCCATTGCCTTAATCTCTATTAATAAATGTGGATGTGGTAGTTGGTGTACTGCTACGGTTGTTCTAGTAGGTCCATCATAATCGAAGAAAGTACCATAAGTCTCATTATAACCACCGAAGTCATTCATATTAACTAAAAATGTAGTCACATCTACCACATCTTTGATTGAAGCACCTTCTGTTTTAAGAATAGCATCTATATTTTCTAATACAGCTGCCGTTTGTGCCTTGATATCAAGATTAGTTGTTCCCATTTCATCTACCTCTACACCTGCAAATGTGTTGTCTTTACGACGACTACTAGTTCCTGATACGAAAAGAAAATCACCTACGCGTTTAATGTGTGGATATTTGCCTCTAGGTTTTGCCTTGTCTTTTAATACTGCCATGTTGTTTATTTTTCTTTATCACTTCTCAAAGGTTTTAATAACTTTTGGAGTCTTTCTTAGTTTCAGATTTTACTGTTATCCACGCAACCAAAGAACCTCTTCCGTCTTAGTCTTAATTTTACCCAACAAGGAATCCAATTCTTCATCAACGGTTATGTCTCCATTTTCTAGTAACCATAAAATAGCCTTGTCTTGTGCTCGTCCTTTAAGCATGGCATCTTCATATCCTATTCCTTTTTCAGGGAAAGTTACTAGTGAGTATTTAGATTGGTATTCCGCTTTCGCGAAAGCGGATTCTAACCTCATTTCTATCTGACGTTTTAATTGGAAATTAGGGTTTGCAACGCTATCTCTCATCTCTACAAAGTTGTCTAGAGCAAGATCTGCAATAGCATCGGCATCTGGTTTTCTAGTTTTAGAAAATGCCTTGAATGCGCCAGCCCATGTTTCATTTGCATCGATCATTTCATCAAAGACAACTACATCTTCAAAACTTGCATTCATTCCCTGTCCATAGAAAGGTACGATAGCATGCGCAGCATCTCCTAGAATAAGACTTGTACCATTTGCTGTCCATGGAGAACAACGCACAGTACCTAATGGTGGCGATGGATTTGCTTTGTATTGCTCTACAAGATCTGGAATGTGCTCCATCACATCTTTAAAATATGTGTTGAAAAAGTCTTTTATCTCTTGATCTGTATTTATGTTATTAAACGCTGGTCCATCTCCATCATATTGCATGAATAGAGTTAGTGTAAAACTACCATCGAGATTAGGTAAGGCGATTAACATAAAACCACCACGTGGCCAGATGTGAAGAAAGTTCTTTTCTATACGCCATTTTCCATCTGCTGTAGGTGGTATGCTCAATTCTTTATAACCATGAGGCAACCAATTCATACTATGAGAAAACAAAAAATCTCTTTGTTTCATCATCGCTTTACGCACTACAGAACCTGCACCATCCGTTCCTAAAAGGATATCAGCCTTCCACTGTTTTTCTTCATCGGTTTCAGAGTCGTGATAAGTAACTGATGCGTTTTTTAAATCTACGGCGGTGACTTTATCATCAAAGTCTATCTGTACATCTTCATATTTATCAGCCTCATCGAGTAGTAGCTTGTTCAGCTCTTCTCGAGAGATGGAATTGATATATTCTCCATCACGACCACTGTAATTAGAAGCAAAAGTATTTCCTTCTACATCATGAATTAATCTACCATTCATAGGTATGCATAACTCGCGTACTTTTTCTTCTAACCCTACCAATTTTAATGCGGCTAGACCACGATCAGAAAGTGCGAGATTAATAGAACGACCACCATCCACTACTGCCTTGCGCATATCGGGACGTTTTTCAAGAATATCTACATGATAACCCTTTTGAGCCAGTCGCAATCCTAAAAGAGAACCGCAAAGTCCAGCGCCAGTGATTAATATTTTGGTTTTTTTATTGTTGGTTTTCATTTAAGTACAAAGTGTTTTGTTAAAAAGCTCCATATGATATTTCTAACCATGGACTCCATCGATTATTAAATTTCATATAAAAATGAAATATAGGATAACCTTCAATCAAACCTCCATAAAGTTCTGTGGCTTGAAATACTGCTATTGTGTTATTTTCAATATAAACTGGTTTTGTGACCAATAAGACGATATCTTTTTTGTGTTCAGATAAATTTAAAAGGCTGTTCGCTTTATGATTTATTAATTTACAATTTGAAGGTAAATGGTTTTTTGTCCAAGAATATTCAATATTTCTTTTCAAACTTTCATAAATAGAATCTCTTATCTTAGCTCTAAATTCAAAACTTTTAGGTAAGTTTTTATTTCTTAAATTATATAATGAATCTCTAGAATCCTGTTTTAGAGTATTTAATTCAGAATTTAAAAGTCCTTTATGAACTGAATTAAATAAAACAAGTGATTGGCCTTTAAAAGAATTTAAAAAAGCTAATAATACATCTTTATCTCCATTTTTAAATAGCGAATCATTTTGCGCATTTATCTGAAGACTTGTTAAAAGAAGAAATAGAGAAATATAGTTTTTGTAATGCATTAAGATGTTTAGTAAATAATGTTTTTAAAAATAGTTTTTTTACATCTCACTCTTCAATACATCTACAAATCTCCAGCAATCTTCAAAGTTGTTATATAAAGGTACTGGTGCGATGCGTATTACATCTGGCTCACGCCAGTCGGCAATGACTCCTTTTTCTGTTATGGCATCAAAAAGGGATTTGTCTGCATTTTTTACAGCAAGCGATAGTTGACAGCCGCGATCTTTTGGGTCACTAGGTGTAATAATAGAAATGCGATCACCATCCAGTTCTTGTAATAAGAATTCTAGGTAGTTAGTCATTTTGATAGATTTTTTTCTTAGGTTTTCAAAACCAGCTTGTGCAAAAAGATCTAGACTTGCTCTTATGGCTACCATGCTTAATATAGGTGGATTTGATAATTGCCATCCTTCGGCACCTCGCATAGGTTCAAAATCGTCACGCATTTTAAAACGTGTGTCTTTATTATGTCCCCACCATCCTGTAAAACGTGGTAAGTCGGCATTATTTGCATGGCGCTCATGTACAAAACAACCGCCTAAACTACCTGGGCCAGCATTCATATATTTATAAGTACACCATACGGCAAAGTCTGCTCCAGAATCGTGCAATTGTAAATCTACATTTCCTGCACCGTGCGCACAATCATATCCTACCATGATTCCGTAAGAATGACATAAGTCTGCTATTTTTTTAAGTTCAAAAAGTTGTCCTGTATAATAATTTACCGCACCTATCATAACCAGTGCAATCTCATCCCCTTGATTTTTAAGAATACTCTCTAGATCTTCATAAGATGGAGTATGATGGCCAGGTCTAGGTTGCCATGTGATTAAATCGGTTTCAGGATCGCCACCATGAAATTTAATTTGTGATGCAACGGCATATCTATCGCTAGGAAAAGCGTCTCCTTCTATTAGTATCTTCTTGCGTTCATCTTTAGGCTGGTAAAAACTTACCATCATTAAATGCAAGTTAGTAGTCAGTGTATTCATTATGACTACTTCATGAGGCTTGGCACCTACTATTTGAGCAGTAGTTTCTGTTAAGAATTCATGATACGGCATCCAGGGATGTTTTGCATGAAAATGACCTTCTACTCCTAGATTTGCCCAGTCTTCTAGTTCTTTATTTAAAAAGTCTTTAGTCTGTCGTGGTTGCAAGCCTAGAGAATTACCACATAAATAGATAGAGTCTGTACCATCTTTATGTTTTGGAATATGGAAGCTTTCGCGAAAGCGAGATAATGAATCTTCTTGATCTAATTGTAATGCAAACTTATGGTCAGTCTTGTAAGTCATTATTTCTTTTTAATAATTTCTATATCGGTAAAGTTAATACGAGTAAAACCGTCTGGTGTGAGATGGTCCGTTGCGATAGTTATTCCTTCTACAGTTTTAAACGTCTCAAATGTGGTAGCCATGGTTATTGCACTGTCATTTTTAGTGCGGTATGCCCATTCTTTAAATTTATGATTTTTATCATAATAGATATCATATGCATCACCTGGTGTGTAACCGCCTTCATTATTATATAGAATGGTAATCATGTTTAATGTATCCTTAGAGATAGGAGCTATTTGAGATTTTTTTTCTGTGATACTTGTTCCTTCATCCCATACTAATTTGAATTCTGGAATTAACCAGTAGACATCATTTATAAAACCACGATCAGCACTCGCCTGTATGCTGTCTAATTTTGATTTACGGTTATAATTTATAGTATCACCTAGTGCGATAAGTTGCACGTTATTGGTATTAGGATTCCATTTCCATTTTCTAGTTAAAACGGTGCGTCCATCTTTACCTACATTAAAAGAGAATTTTATTTCTTCTACGTCATCCCAGTTCGATAATCCAGCATTTGCAGCTAGATGTTGAGCAGTGGTAAGTTCTGTGATTTCTTTTTCTGCCTCATTTTCTGAAGAGTTTTGAGATGTAGAATCGTTTTTACAGCTACTTATTAAAGCAATTATAGATAATAGTAAAAAAGCTTTTTTCATTTTGAAATTTTATTTGGTTTAAAAGTACGAATTATCGGTCGTTATGAAATGGTAAAGCTTTGTGAATAATCCATCCTAAGAAAACGCTAAAACGTAATTTTGTAAAATGAAAGTGAAGCTGGTAGAAAAGAATAAAATGAGCAAGGGACGAAGAGCTAGTGTGATACTTGTTCTTGGGACACTGATAGCAGTAGGACCTTTTTCTATAGATGCATACTTACCTGCTTTTAAGCAAATCGCAGGAGATTTTAATGTAGATACTAGTGCTATAGGTATCACACTAACTACTTATTTTATAGGAATAGGGTTAGGGCAGCTGGCCTACGGTCCTTTAATGGATAGGTATGGTAGGAGGAAACCTTTAATCTTTGGACTAGTCCTTTATATAGTAACTAGTATTTTAAGTGCTTATGCATGGGATGTAACTTCTCTTGCGATGTTGAGATTTTTTACATCTTTAGGAGCTTGTGCTGGTATGGTGGCTAGTAAAGCGATAGTTAGAGATCTATTTGACGAAGAAAAAGTAGCAGACGTTCTCTCTACGCTCATGTTAATTATGGGAATTGCACCTATCATTGCGCCTACCGTAGGTGGTTTTGTGATCCAGTATTATCACTGGGAAATGATATTTTATGGATTAGCCGGTTTTGCAACATTAATGTTGTTCAACGTCATATTTATTTTGCCAGAAAGTGCTAAGCCTAATCGAGCAACTAGTTTACATCCTGTACCTGTTTTACGAGAGTATGTGGGGATTTATAAAAACAGAGACTTTTTTGTTTTCTCAACTACGCGTGGTTTTGTTGTAGGTTTATTATTAGGGTATGTAGCTGCGGCTCCCTTCATTTTTATGGAATACTTTGGGATGAGTCAGGAAAGCTTCGGCTATATTTTTGGGAGTAATGCAGCAGGATTAATAGGAGGTAGTCAGTTAAACCGTTTGTTTTTAAAACGTTTTACTACATTTCAAATTACCTATGTGGTAAGTATATTACTTGTGTTAGTTACAGGTTTTGGGTTTATTTATGTGTGGAATTTTACACCAATGTTTTGGTTCGTTTATCCGACTTTGTTCTTTATGATGATGTTGATCGGTTTTCAAAACCCTAATGCCACAGCTCTTGCTCTTAACCCATTTACACAACGTGCAGGTAGTGCAAGTGCATTTGTAGGTGCGGTTAGTATGATTTTTGGTTCTATAGCGAGTTGGTATGTATCTCGATTTGTTACTGTTTCTTTATTTCCTTTATTTGCTATGTTAGCTACTAGTGCATCGATGGCACATATTGCGGTAGAATATTTTAGGATAAATTATGCTCATGGTTACGCTTTCGCGAAAGCGTATTTAAAACATCCCTACAAGTTTAAAAAGAGAGAAGAACATATGTTAGACAGCTAAGATAGATTAGTCCTGATTTAATTTCTAGCATAAAGACTTTTAGTAATAAACGTGAAAACGTCAAAATTTTATAAAAGAAAACGCCCTATGAACTTGAACATAGAGCGCTTTCAAACTAACTAACCAACCAAAAAAGTTTATCTCGTTACTGTTCCTGTAGGAAAAGTGTTAGATGTATTATCAAATGTTTGCGCATTAGGCGCTGTGTCTGCTGTTGCTATTTTCGCCAGAGGTTTTAAAGTAAATGGTGCTGCAGAATTATCTGGTACCGGTTCTACTGTTATAACTACATTACGACCTACTACACTAAAAGGTAATGACTCGCCACTAGGTAAATTATTGAAAAAATCTTCACCAGGTACTGGAGGTCCTGCGTTATTTTCAGTTCCTGAGAATCCGTTTCCTGAATCTACCGCAGAGAAGTCTGTAAAGGTACCAGTAGATAATGGTCCTGCATCTCCTATAACCCATCCTTCATATACCCATCCTGCTGGTAGAGTAGGTAAAGTAGCGTCTGCAGTAGGTGGCATTCCAGGAAGACCTAGCCATACACCATTTGTGTCATTACCATTATTTGCAGTACCTGCAGGCTCATCTGTAGGTGTTCTTAAGAAAAAAGAACCAGTTGCTGTAGAGAAATCTCCAGGTGCTGGACCGAAGTTAGTCGATATGCTAGCGTCATTATTATTAAATTCTCCTGCTAGATATTTAGAGTCTGCTGGTGCAGGATCGTTATCTGGACTAGGTTCTATGGTTAAGATAAATGCTGTTGCAGCATCTAGTGTTTCTGTAGCTACTGGAAAAGTAGTTTGACTTAAAGTTCCAGATCCATCTACCGTAAATACACCTGTTGTTACTGGTACGTCATTTACTAGTACCCATCCTTCATATGCAAATCCAGTACCTAAATCTTCAAGTCCATTGATGTTTAATGTAAGATCTTTGTTTAAATTAGTTGTACCTGCATCATCGTCGTTCGAGCAACCGGTTAGCGATAAAACAGCAAGTGCTGCTATTGATAAGTAAGTTTTCATGTATATTGTTTTAATTTTACAGTACAAACTAACTTTTATCTTATCTCATTTATATAACGATAGATTCAACTTTTGAAAATAATTCGTGAATGTTTTGTGATATGCTTTAACTTGTTTTGAATTATGGAAAATCGCATACTTATTGTTGAAGATGATTTAGAAATCGTCGGACTACTAGAAATACATATGAAGGATCTTAATGCTACAGTAGATAGTGTTAATGATGGACGTGCAGCTCTTGAAAAAGCTCTTACAATAGACTACGATTTAATTTTGTTAGATCTTTCTATACCTATTATTAATGGTGTAGAAGTGTGTAGAGAGCTAAGAAAGACTAAGGATACACCGGTTATAATGGTGACTGCAAAAAGTGAAGAGATAGACAAAGTATTGGGTCTAGAAATAGGTGCAGATGATTATATAACAAAGCCTTTTTCAATAAGAGAATTAAAGGCTCGTGCAAAAGCAGTAATGAGAAGAAGTGAAAAGTCTGCGGCAAATTCTTCTGGACAGTCAGAAATGGATTTCGGTGATTTAAAGATTAATGTAGAAATGAGACGTGTAACTCTAGATGGTCATAAAGTAGAGCTGTCTCCAAAGGAATTTGAGCTTTTGGTTCTTTTAGCAGGTCACCCTGGTAGAAGTTATAGCAGATCTGAATTATTAGATGTTATATGGGGTTATAATTTTTCAGGATATGAGCATACCGTAAATTCTCATGTAAATAGATTAAGAGCCAAAATAGAGCCAGATATGTCTCATCCTATTTATATTTTGACTACTTGGGGTATAGGTTATCGTTTTAATGAAGAGATATAATAATGAATAAGCAATCTACTTTAACGCCCAAATTAGTATTCAAACTATGGTTTGCACTTAGTGTTTTAATAGTTGGTATGGCGATTTGCTATATCCTGATTACTAATTATTATTCTAATCAACATCACTTAGCGACTCAACAAGAGATTAATTCTCCATTAGCTCAACACCTGATAAATGAGAAATTCACCGAAGATACTCCACCATTTTTAGAAGATGGAAGTGTGAATAAAGCCGTTTTTGGTGATTTGATGCATGATATGATGGCTATTAATCGCAGTATAGAGGTTTATATGCTGGGTGAAGACGGTGAGGTTCTTTATTCGGTCGTTTTAGAACATGACCCTGGAGAGTCGTCTCGTTATGTAGATACTAAACCTATTAAAGACCTACTAGCTAGTGGAGGTAAAGGTTTTTGTTTAGGAGATGATCCTAGAGATCCTGCAGAGAGAAAGATTTTTTCTGTAGCTCATTTTGAGAATAAAATGAGAAATGGTTACATATATATTATACTGTCAGGAGAGGCTTATCAAACGGCAAGTGCAAACATCTTTAGTAAATACATAAAGAGTTTCGGTTTAGGAGCTATAGGACTTACTACTATTTTTACTTTATTAATAGGACTTGGAGTTATATGGTTCTTAACTAAAAATTTAAGAAAGATTACTCTTGTAGCGAGAAGATTTAAAGATGGTGATTTAGAAGCTCGTATTGAAGATCCAGAAAATACTGATATATCCGTATTTGCTCATACTTTTAATGAGATGGCAGATACGATTAATGAGAATCTAGAAGAAATAAAGAATGTAGATGAATTAAGAAGGCAACTTATTGCAAACGTTTCTCATGATCTAAGAACTCCGCTGGCAATTTTGAAAGGTTATGCAGAGACGTTGCAAGAAAAAAGCGAAATACTAGGTAAAGAAGAAACGCAACGATATCTAGGTGTGATTAGTTCTAATAGTGATAAGTTGACAAATTTAGTAGAGCAATTATTTGAATACAGTAAATTAGAAGCTAAACAGATTGAGCCTTTAATGGAGCAGTTTTCAATTACAGACCTTTGTTTAGATCTTGTATTGAAGTATCAGTTAGTCGCAAAGGAAAAGAATATAGAGTTGTCTTTAGATGTAGATCAGAATAAGAATATTATGGTCTATGCAGATATTAGTCTTATAGAGAGAGCGTTACAAAACCTTTTAGATAATGCATTTAAATTTACACCAGAGAATGGAGTTATTAAATTAAAACTGGACGATAGTAGTGGAAGTTGTAAGATAGCTGTAAATGATTCAGGTATAGGAATAGCTCCAGAGCTTCAGAGCTCAGTTTTTGATAGATTTAAACAAACTAGTGAAGGGTTCAGTAAAGATGGTGCTGGTTTAGGATTAGCTATCGTTAAAAAAATAATTGAGTTGCATAATTCAACAATTGAGGTGTACAGTAAGCATCACAAAGGAAGTGAATTTACTTTTGTACTACCTAAAATCTAATTTTCAAATGAGATTTAAGTCCAATAATTTAATCATTATTAATTGATTTAAATTTTATAGTAAATAAATTAAAATTTAGGTATCTGTAGTTTAGGTAGTTGAGTTTTAATTTCATTTTTATTTCGATTTTTTTAATAAAAAGTTAGGAAGTTAGAGAAAAGAGGTTGTATATTTGCAGCCGCTTAGGAAAACAGCTAAATGTTTAACAAGGCAAATGTTCTTCAGATAGGTTAAAAGATCAGTTAGTAAATCGTGAAGATTTGCGATAAGATTTTAGCTATAGTATTTGAAGGAGTTCATTGAGATATTGACAGCACAAAATAAGATTTATTGTTTTAATAACAATAGGTTTGAAAAAAATAAAATAGACACAAAGCTAATTGAGTGGTTTCGATAAAGTCATTAAATTAAATGATCTTTAAAAGATTCGACGATGAAGAGTTTGATCCTGGCTCAGGATGAACGCTAGCGGCAGGCCTAACACATGCAAGTCGA
>NZ_JBDVDQ010000004.1:0-190106 GCF_039941875.1 Nonlabens sp.
AGCTACATTTACTGTATAATCTCCATTTGCATCGGTTGTTACCGTTTGAGATACGCCAGCGCTATCGGTAATTAAAACATCTACTCCTGATAAGTCAGCTTCACCTGCATCTTGTGTTCCGTTTCCGTTGATATCATTATATACATGACCTTCTACAACTCCTAGTACATTAAACCCATTATCTTCCTCAACTACTGTTGTGCCTGATACTACTGTAACACTTGTTGGATCTGTTCCTTCTGTTTGAACTGCTCCTGTTGGCAATGTTGAATCTACTATATCAACACTTGCTGTTCCTGGTGCAGCTACATTTGCTGTGTAATCTCCATTTGCATCGGTTGTTACCGTTTGAGATACGCCAGCGCTATCGGCAATTAAAACATCTACTCCTGATAAGTCAGCTTCACCTGCATCTTGTGTTCCGTTTCCGTTGATATCATTATATACATGACCTTCTACAACTCCTGGTACATTAAATCCATTATCTTCCTCAACTACTGTTGTGCCTGAAACTACTGTAACATTTGTTGGATCTGTTCCTTCTGTTTGAACTGCTCCGGTTGGCAATGTTGAATCTACTATATCAACACTTGCTATTCCTGCAGCAACAATCGAAGCCATATAAGCTCCATTAGAATCTGTAGTAACTGTTTGAGCATTACCAGCTTGATCAGTAATTAAAATATCTACATTAGATATTCCAGGCTCACCAACATCTTGTGTTCCGTTTCCGTTTACATCATTATAGACTAATCCTTGCAAAGTTGCAGGAATATTAAATCCATTATTCTCTTCGGTTACAGTTGTACCTGATACAGCTGTAACTGTTGTTGGATCTGTACCTTCTGTTTGAACTGCTCCTGTTGGCAAACTACTATTTACAATATCTACTCTTACATCACCAGCATAAACATCACCTTCAAAATCACCATTCACATCTGTAGAAACTGTTATTGGATCACCAAAAGTAGGCGTCAAAATAACATCAACATTAGCTAAATTAGGTTCTCCTAAATCTTGAGTCCCATTTCCATTTAAATCATTATAAACATGGCCATTAATAGATCCAATAGGTAAAATCGTTTCTGTAATATCATTTACTAAATTACCGTCTCCATCATTTCCATCATCTGAAATATCAGAAACAACATCACCATTACTATCTGTTGCGCTAGCTGTAGCCTGATTATCTATTTGTCCAGAAGCAAAATCAGTATCATTAATTTCATAAGATGCCGTAAATATTATAGTCTCGCCAGGAATCAAATCAAGTGCATCTCCTTGTCCATCTTCATCAGACCCTCCTGATAAATATACCGGAGTTGGCACCGGAGTATTACTACCTGTAAACGTACCTAAATCTTCTGTTACACTAACATCAAAAGCAAAATTAGAACCTGAATTTAAAACCGTATATGTATAGTTAATTATACCTGTTGCTGGATTGAACGTACTCGTTTTAGTTATATCTAAAGTAGTAGAACAAGCACTATTTTCATTAGGATCTAAAAAGTCAAATGCTACAGCTCCAGTCATAGTAGGAGAAGTATAACCTTCTCCCATTTCGCCAGAAGTAACTAAACCATCGCTATCAACTGTTTCAGGAGCTGCATTTCCAAGTATTCCATCTTCATCCGCTTTCGCGAAAGCGTCAACATATCCAGCCTCTATCGTATCACTACATCCATCCCCATCTGAATCTAAATCTAAGTGATTAGGTAAACCATCATTATCACTATCTAATAATGTACAAACACCGTTTGCATTTAATGTACAAAAATCAGCATCTTGATAATTAACAATTCCATCACCATCATCATCCAATGAAGGATCCCCCAAACCTTGAGATTCAACAACATCTAAGATACCATCATTATCATCATCTAAATCAACACTATCATATACACCATCACCATCTGTATCGACAGGCGCAAAACAAGCATCAGCTATACCGTTACCATCAATATCTGGACCAATTTCAGTATAATCATCAATACCATTTCCATCAGAATCTTGAGGAGTAGTTAAAGCATAACTAGCTGCTAAAACCAAACCATTATCAGCGTTAACTGGAGCAGGATCTACACCATACTGACCATCATCACCTCCATCTGCAGTAGAATCAAAGTAAGCTTCATTTGCATCAGAACAACCATCATTATCAGAGTCTGTATCTCGCCAATCCGGTTCACCAGAACCAGAATCAGAATCTTGTAAAGTGTAATTTACATCTTCACTATTACCTTGACCAGAAGCTTGCACTGAATTAGGTATACCATCCGTACCAACCGGACCTGTTAAAGCACCATCAACATAAGTCTGCCCATGACCAGCCTCTTCGACATCATATATCCCATCATTATCAGCATCTAAATCTAGATAATCTGGCACGCCATCATTATCTGTATCAACAGGCGTAGAAATCACACAGAAATCTACAGCAGTAAAACCTAGAGTTACTGTTGAAGTGTTTGATCCATTAGTATTTTTACCTGTTATAAAAACAATTCTATCCACAGGCTCAGGCACCATTACATCAAAGAAATTACCATCTGCAGCTACCCCACCTGTGGAAGATGTACTTACTACACGATTATCTGTAACAGTCCAAACACCTGTAGATATAGCAGGATCAAAATTACCGAAATTTGAAGAATCTATGTTTACAGGAACTCCACCTAAATCTGCAGAGATTTCTGCATAATCATTAACATTATAACCACCTGTCTGAATTCTTAAATTAGTAACCGGCTCGTTAAAGATAAATTCATATTGAACATAATTACCAGTTATTGGATTACCCGTATTAATTGGCTGCACAAAAATATAATCTTCTACAGAAACTACATTATCTCTGAAACGAATACCACCATTAGGCTCCCCTGCCCAAGCAGCGTTACCAACCAATGTTGCTTGAAAATCATACGTACCATTGAACAAATTAGAAACCGTAGAAACCGATCCTGGACCTTCTAATCTTGAATTATAAACAGCACCAATAGTATTCATGGCCTCATCGGAAGAAGTAACACAGTTAATACCTCCTTCATCAACATCCTTAATACCGTCATTATCATCATCTAAATCAGCAATATTATCAATACCATCATTATCAGCATCACAATTACCAACAATCAAATTGCTTGTACCGGAATCTTGAACATAACCATAAAACCAAGAATTTATCACACGGTTATTACCGTAATCATCACATAATAAATCTAAAGTATCAGATCCCTGACCTCCTGAAAGGGCAGGAACTGTATCATCAGGGTTAGAACCATTCCAAGCATGGGCTGGACCAGTCATACCATCTAACAATTGAATCCTAGAAAAATTACCAACCGTAACATTATTCCCCTCACTATCCCCATTATCAACACAGACACCGAATGATGACAACTCCGTATCATCCCAATATATATTAGCATTTTGAACAACTGGAGATACACCTCTAATATTTAAACCATTAATATTAAATTCTGCATCATACATCGGAATATTTGTACGTCCTCTAAAAGAAGTTACTTCTACACTTACTGTAGAATCGAAAGCTACAGTATCACCAAATCCATCTAAACCATTCCAAAACATTTCATTATCACCAACCGTTTGATCAAATGCTTCTAAACTAACATCACGTGTTCCAGCCTGAAAACCAGGAGTTCCATTTAAATCTATAAGAATAGCTACATCACCAGGCGCACTCAACGTATAAGGAATCCTGTAATCTCCGGGACAGCCCTGAATACGATCTCCTAAAACAGGAGCAGATGTTGCGGTAGTAGCAAAAACAGATTGATCAGGAGAAAATAGAAATATTTGATATCCATTATCAAAAACAGGTGCAGTCGCCGTTGGTCTATTTTGAGATCGTCTCGTATCTTCAAAAACATTAGCAGCACTATCATCATTATCCACAACACCAAAACGATTCATAGATAACTCGTAAGCAAGTGGACGAAAACCATTTAAAAAATCTAATTCAACAATAACTTCATCATCCGTGTAAGCATAAAACTCACCTTCTACAGACGCTTCTAAAGTTGGATTAGGAACAAGATCTGGACTATCATTACCGTCAGCAATATCATTAACATCCTCTTGTCTATAACCAATAAAACTCCATTTCTCAGACCATAACCTTCCTAATATAGGTGTAGTAGTCGTACCAACAGTTAAATCAAAATAAGGAAAAAAGAACACCACAGGAGTATCACTACCAGCACCATTAAAATCGAAACTCGTAGCACCACCGTCCCCACTGATGTAAAATTCTATGTAAAAATCACCTGCTGTAACCGGATTAAAAACTAAAGGATTATACCCATTAGTCACGCCACCTATTCCGTTAGGCCCTTCAAAAGCCTCAGCATAGTTATCTATATAACCAGGATCACCTACAGCAGGATTAGCTCCTGCCCCATTATCCAATCTACCCGACAAAGACCCTACCTGAACACCAGCTGGATTAACACCTTCAACCAATACACCTGCCTGATTATAAATCCTATAGTAAGTGGCAGCATTAATCAATTGATTATTTGTACCCGTATTTCTCTGAAGCGCTTTTACACCGAAATATAAATTCTCTGTAGCTGCGTTAGCAATAGTAAAATGCAATCTATTTGCTTGCGGAGCATCTATATAAGGACCACGAAGATCTCTTGTAAAATACAAGGCTGTTCCATTTACTGGCTCCACATTTGATGCTGAAGGCATCACCTGCTTTGTACCATCAGCATACAAGCCCAACGGCAACATAAGAATAATTACGAACAGTAATAGAGTCTTATTTATAAAGCTAAAAAATACATTTAAAAAAGTAGAATTACTCATAAGGGATGAATTGTAAAATTTTATTAACCATGTATAAACATAATTAGGATGCAAAAATAGAATATTGAACACCACCTTTGTTTAATAAGCAAGCTTTATAAATAACTATTCGATTAACGCTTATGAATAATAGATTAATAACATATGAGAAATTTAATATTGGAGAGGCTTAACAATAACAATTAGATAACAACAACAATTTAAACTCACTCAGGGACAAATAAAGAATGAAAAAAGTGAGCAAAATGAAACGAAAATCAATTATAAAGGTTTTAAAAGACACAAAACATAAACACTACGTAATTACTGCAACAAATAAAAAACACTCTTAAATCAATTAAAAAGCACTAAGAAAAAACAAGATAATAAACAAATACTATAATCAAATCGGCTAATAATAAAAAAGCCTGATGTAAAAACATCAGGCCTTAATATTACGCTTGTCCTGTAGGACCAAAATTTAAAGGTATAGGCGGTTGATCATAATCTCTTATCTCACCATGAGTTTGTTCAAACTTCCTTATATTTTCATGTAAAGCTTTGGCCAAACGTTTAGCATGTTGAGGAGTTAAAATAATTCTGGATTTAACCTTAGACTTAGGGTTACCAGGCATAATATTCACAAAGTCCACAACAAACTCCGAAACTGAATGATTAATGATTGCTAAATTACTATACTGTCCTTCAGCAATCTCTCCATCAATCTCAATATTGATTTTATTCTCTGTATTATTCTCTTGCGCCATTACTTTTAATTATAATTCACTTTTGGCTCTTCTTTTTGATGTAAAAGCTTTTCAAATTCCTCTTTAGAACCTACAATAATATCCTCATAGTTACGCATACCTGTACCTGCCGGTATTCTATGACCAACAATTACATTTTCCTTAAGACCTTCTAATGTATCTACTTTACCTGCTACGGCAGCTTCGTTTAATACCTTAGTTGTTTCCTGGAAAGAAGCAGCACTAATAAATGATTTAGTTTGAAGCGAAGCTCTAGTTATACCTTGAAGTATTGGCTCAGCTGTTGCTGGCATCACATCACGAGCAGTAACTAATGACTTATCTTCTCTTCTAAGGATAGAATTTTCATCTCTCAAATCTCTAGAAGTAATTATTTGACCTTCTTTAAGATTTGTTGAATCTCCTGCACTTTCAACAACTTTTTTACCGTAAAGATTATCGTTTTGAAGAATGAAATCTTCTTTATGAACCAATTGATTCTCTAAGAACATACCATCACCAGAATCTACAATCCTAACTTTTCTCATCATTTGACGAACAACAACTTCAAAGTGCTTATCATTGATTTTCACACCTTGTAAACGATAAACTTCTTGAACCTCATTAACTAAGTACTGCTGAACAGCACTAGGGCCTTTAATTGCAAGAATATCTTTAGGAGTAATAGAACCATCAGATAGTGGCATCCCAGCTCTTACATAATCATTCTCTTGAACCAGAATCTGATTAGAAAGTTTAACCAGATACTTCTTCACTTCATCAGTTTTAGAAGTAACAATGATTTCACGATTACCACGTTTAATCTTACCAAATGAAACTACACCATCAATCTCACTTACTACAGCTGGATTAGAAGGATTACGAGCTTCAAATAATTCTGTTACACGTGGAAGACCTCCCGTAATATCACCTGCTTTAGCAGACTTACGAGGTATCTTAACTAAGACTTTACCAACCTTAATTTTATCATCGTCATTCACCATTAAGTGAGCTCCAACAGGAAGGTTATATGAAATAACATTATCTCCTTTTGAATCAACAATATGTAGAGTAGGAATAAGTTTTTTATCTCTAGAATCAGAAATAACTTTTTCCTCATATCCGGTTTGTTCGTCACTTTCTACTTGGAAAGTTACACCTTGAATAATATTTTCAAATTTAATCTTACCTGCAAACTCTGAAATGATCACACCATTAAATGGATCCCATTTAGCAAGTAAATCACCTTTTTTCACTTTAGCACCTGGTTTAGCATAAAGCTCAGAACCATAAGGGATGTTATTAGAATTCAACAACATACCTGTTTTCTCATGAAGCAATTTAGATTCTGCAGTACGAGAGATTACTATCTCTACCGCTTTACCTTCACTATCTTCAACTTTAACAGTTTTAAGATCATCTATCTCTAATATACCATCGTTCTTAGCAACAATAGAACTATCCTCAGAAACGTTACCTGCAACACCACCTACGTGGAATGTTCTTAATGTAAGTTGTGTACCTGGTTCCCCAATTGATTGAGCAGCAATTACACCTACAGCTTCACCTCTCATTACTAATCTATTAGTAGCAAGGTTACGACCATAACATTTAGTACAAACACCTTTAGGAGCCTCACATGTAAGAGCAGATCTTACTTCCACAGATTCTAAATCAGAAGCTTCAATTGCATCAGCTATTTCCTCTACTATTAACTCACCAGCAGCAACAATAACTTCTTGTGTAGCTGGATCTATAACATCATGTAATGCAGTACGACCTAGAACTCTAGCTCCTAACTTCTCCATTACTTCTTCATTCTTTTTCAATGCAAATACCTCAATACCTCGAAGTGTCTCACAATCTTCATGATTTACAATCACATCTTGTGCAACATCATGTAATCTACGTGTTAAGTAACCAGCATCGGCAGTTTTAAGTGCGGTATCTGCAAGTCCTTTACGTGCACCGTGAGTAGAGATAAAGTATTCAAGAATTGAAAGCCCTTCTTTAAAGTTAGAAAGAATAGGGTTTTCAATAATTGCACCACCACCATCATTAGATTTCTTTGGCTTAGCCATTAATCCACGCATACCTGTAAGCTGTCTGATCTGTTCTTTAGATCCACGTGCTCCAGAGTCAAGCATCATAAACACCGAGTTAAATCCTTGTTGATCCTCTCTAATATTTTTCATTGAAAGTTCAGTAAGCTGTGCGTTAGTCGCAGTCCAAACATCAATAACTTGATTATATCTTTCATTTTGAGTAATAAGACCCATACCATAGTTTCCACGAATTGTGTCAACTTTTGCATTTGCAGTATCAATCATAGATTGCTTCTCTGCAGGAATCATAATATCACCTAATGAGAAAGACAGACCTCCACGGAATGCAAATCCATAACCAAGATCTTTAATTTCATCAAGGAAAGCAGCTGTTCTAGGAACATCAGTCACCTTAAGAATATCACCTATAATATCTCTAAGGGCCTTTTTAGTAAGAACCTCGTTAATATAACCAGCTTCATCCGGTACTCTTTGATTAAATATAACTCTACCAGCAGTAGTTTCAATAATCTCTGCTTTGTAAGAACCATCTTTTTGAAGAAGGTTAATTCTACATTTAACTGGAGCATTGATATCAACTCTCTTCTCGTTAAAAGCAATTACTAATTCTTCAGAACCATAAAAAGTAAGTCCTTCACCTTTTACAATATGTCCAGGTTCAGATCTACGTAATTTAGTCATGTAATAAAGACCCAATACCATATCCTGTGATGGTACCGCTATTGGACTACCATTTGCAGGGTTCAAGATATTGTGAGAAGCCAGCATCAATAACTGACACTCTAAAATTGCTTCAGGACCTAAAGGAAGGTGCACAGCCATTTGATCTCCATCAAAATCGGCGTTAAATGCAGTACAAACTAATGGGTGCAACTGAATCGCTTTACCCTCAATTAATTTAGGTTGAAAAGCTTGTATACCTAATCTGTGAAGAGTAGGAGCACGGTTTAACATAACTGGATGCCCTTTAAGAACATTTTCCAAGATATCCCAAACTACTGGCTCTTTCTTATCTATAATTTTCTTTGCAGACTTTACAGTCTTAACGATTCCACGCTCAATAAGTTTACGTATAACAAAAGGCTTGTAAAGCTCTGCAGCCATATCCTTCGGAATACCACACTCATATAATTTAAGCTCAGGTCCAACTACAATTACCGAACGTGCAGAATAATCAACACGCTTACCAAGTAAGTTTTGACGGAAACGTCCTTGCTTACCTTTAAGTGAATCAGATAAAGACTTTAATGGTCTGTTAGAATCAGTTTTAACCGCACTAGACTTTCTTGTGTTATCAAGAAGGGAATCTACTGCTTCTTGTAACATACGCTTTTCATTACGAAGAATAACCTCTGGAGCTTTAATCTCCATTAATCTCTTCAAACGATTGTTACGTATAATTACACGACGGTATAAATCATTTAAATCAGACGTTGCAAAACGACCACCATCTAGTGGTACTAATGGACGTAATTCTGGTGGAATTACTGGAACCACTTTCATGATCATCCATTCTGGTTTATTCTCACGTCTTTCATTAGAATCCTTAAGAGCCTCTACTACTTGTAAACGCTTTAAAGCTTCCGTTTTACGCTGTTTAGAAGTCTCGTTATTTGCTTTATGACGTAAATCATAAGAAAGAGTCTCTAAATCAATACGCTGTAGAAGATCTATCAAACACTCTGCACCCATCTTAGCGATGAATTTATTAGGGTCTGAATCTTCTAGATATAAATTCTCTTGAGGTAAACTATCTAGTATATCTAAATACTCTTCCTCAGTTAAGAAATCTAATCTTTGTACCTCTTCACCTTCAGCATTTTTAGCAATACCTGGTTGAATTACTACATATCTTTCATAATAGATAATCATATCTAGCTTCTTAGAAGGAAGCCCAAGTAGATAACCTATTTTATTAGGTAAACTACGGAAATACCATATGTGTGCAACTGGCACTACAAGATTGATATGTCCTATACGATCACGTCTTACTTTTTTCTCAGTAACCTCTACACCACAACGATCACAAACAATTCCTTTGTAACGGATACGTTTATATTTTCCACAAGCACATTCATAATCCTTTACAGGACCGAAAATACGCTCACAAAAAAGCCCATCCCTTTCAGGTTTGTGCGTACGATAGTTAATCGTTTCTGGTTTTAACACCTCACCTCTTGACTCAGCAAGAATAGCTTCTGGAGATGCAAGACCGATTGAAATTTTAGAAAATTTCTTTTGTGTTGGGTTGTCTTTATGTCTAGCCATAATAATGGTACTATTTTAAGTTTAAAGTAGCAAGGTTTTATGTAAAGTCCGCTTTCGCGAAAGCGAAACAAACATAAAACCTCACAGAAAAATTAATCCTCCAGTCTTAGATCTAGTCCTAGACCTTTCAACTCATGCATCAATACATTAAATGATTCTGGAAGACCAGGTTCTGGCATAGGTTCACCTTTCACGATTGCCTCGTAAGTCTTAGCACGTCCTATAACGTCATCTGATTTTACAGTTAAGATTTCACGTAGAGTACTAGAAGCACCATATGCCTCAAGTGCCCATACCTCCATCTCTCCAAAACGTTGACCACCAAATTGCGCTTTACCACCAAGTGGTTGCTGAGTAATCAATGAGTATGGACCGATAGAACGCGCGTGCATCTTATCATCTACCATGTGACCTAGTTTAAGCATGTAGATTATACCTACCGTTGCAGGTTGATCAAAACGCTCACCAGTACCACCATCAAATAAATATGTGTGACCGAAACGTGGAATACCAGCCTCATCAGTATAACCATTTATCTGATCTAAAGTAGCACCATCAAAGATAGGAGTTGCAAATTTCTTGCCTAGCTTCTCACCAGCCCATCCTAAAACAGTTTCATAAATCTGACCAATGTTCATACGAGAAGGTACACCAAGTGGATTCAAAACGATATCTACTGGAGTTCCATCTTCAAGGAACGGCATATCTTCTTGACGTACGATACGTGCAACGATACCTTTGTTACCGTGACGACCAGCCATCTTATCTCCTACTTTAAGTTTACGCTTTTTAGCGATATAAACTTTAGCAAGTTTTATGATACCAGCAGGAAGCTCATCTCCTACAGAGATGGTAAACTTTTCACGACGTAATGACCCTTGAAGATCATTTTCTTTAATCTTATAGTTATGTAGTAAATCAGCCACCATCTCATTCACATCACTACTCGTAGTCCAAGTACCAGAAGTTAAATGAGTAAAATCATCAACTGAGTTTAACATCTTAAGTGTATATTTTTTACCTTTAGGAAGAACTTCTTCACCAAGATCATTAAACACACCTTGTGATGTTTTACCACTTACGATTTCAAATAATTTCTCAATTAGACGCTCTTGTAAACCATCAAATTTACCTTGATAATTCTGCTCTAATCTTGCGATATCTTCTTTATCTTGAGCTCTCTTTCTCTTATCTTTTACAGCACGAGAGAATAATTTTTTACCGATAACAACACCTCTAAGAGATGGTGACGCTTTTAAAGAAGCATCTTTTACATCACCAGCCTTATCACCAAAGATTGCTCTAAGAAGTTTTTCTTCCGGAGTAGGATCACTTTCTCCTTTAGGAGTAATCTTACCTATTAATATATCACCAGGCTTAACTTCTGCGCCGATACGAATCATACCTTGCTCATCAAGATCTGCTGTAGCTTCTTCAGAAACGTTAGGTATGTCTGGAGTTAATTCCTCATTACCTAATTTAGTATCCCTTACATCAAGTGAATATTCATCTACATGAATAGAAGTAAATATATCTTCACGAACTACCTTTTCAGAAATTACGATTGCATCCTCAAAGTTGTAACCTTTCCATGGCATAAACGCCACTTTCATGTTACGACCTAGCGCAAGCTCTCCTGCTTCAGTTGCATAACCTTGACATAAAACCTGACCTTTATTTACTCGATCACCTTTTTCAACTATAGGCTTAAGTGTAATACTTGTACCTTGGTTAGTCTTACGGAATTTGATCAAGTTATAGGAAGTATCTTCTGGCTCAAAACTTACTAATGATTCACGTTCTGTACGATCATACTTAATCACTACTTTTTGCGCATCAACATAAACTACCTCTCCATCTCCTTCTGCATTTATCAATACTCTTGAATCTGTAGCAACTTGTCTTTCCAGACCAGTACCTACGATAGGAGCATCAACTCTAAGTAATGGAACTGCCTGACGCATCATGTTAGATCCCATCAGTGCACGGTTTGCATCATCATGTTCCAAAAATGGAATTAAAGATGCAGAAATAGATGCAATTTGATTAGGAGCAACATCAGCATAAACAACTTCAGAAGCATCAATTACCGGGAAGTCACCTTCCATACGAGCAATTACCTTTTCCTGATCTATTTTGCCATTAGTCAATGGTAAGTTAGCTTGAGCAATAAGCAAACCTTCTTCTTCTTCAGCACTTAGGTAAGTTGGCTCATCTTCTAGATTTACCACACCATCTGTAACTTTTCTATAAGGAGTCTCGATGAATCCCATTCCATTCACTTTTGCAAAAACTGCAAGTGATGAAATTAGACCAATATTAGGCCCCTCAGGAGTTTCAATAGGACAAAGTCTTCCATAGTGAGTATAGTGTACATCACGAACCTCAAAACCTGCTCTTTCTCTAGAAAGACCACCAGGTCCAAGTGCTGATAATCTACGCTTGTGTGTAATCTCAGCTAATGGATTTGTTTGATCCATAAATTGAGATAATTGGTTCGTACCAAAGAACGAATTAATAACAGAAGACAATGTCTTTGCATTAATAAGGTCAATAGGTGTAAAAACTTCATTATCTCTTACATTCATACGCTCACGTATCGTACGAGCCATACGAGCCAGACCAACACCAAATTGTGAACTTAACTGCTCACCTACCGTACGAACACGACGGTTAGATAAGTGATCAATATCATCAATCTCTGCCTTAGAGTTGATCAACATGATCAAATGCTTAATAATAGTAATGATATCTTCTTTGGTAAGCACTTGCTTATCCATAGGAATATCAAGATTCAATTTTTTATTCATACGGTAACGACCTACCTCACCTAAATTATATCTCTGATCGGAGAAGAATAATTTATCGATGATACCACGAGCAGTTTCTTCATCAGGCGGCTCAGCGTTACGTAATTGTCTATATATGTGTTCTACAGCCTCTTTTTCTGAGTTTGTAGGATCCTTCTGTAATGTATTGTGTATAATGGCATAATCAGCTGACATATTATCTTCCTTATGAAGAAGAATAGTCTTAGCTTGAGAATCAATTATCTCATCTATGTGTTCCTTTTCAAGAATTGTATCTCTATCAAGAACAATTTCATTACGTTCAATAGATACTACTTCTCCAGTATCCTCATCAACGAAATCTTCATGCCAAGTTCTTAGAACACGAGCAGCAAGCTTGCGACCTAAGTATTTTTTAAGACCTGTTTTACTTGCCTTAACTTCTTCAGCAAGATCAAAAATACCTAAGATATCTTTATCTCTTTCAAAGCCAATAGCACGGAAAAGTGTAGTTACAGGTAATTTCTTTTTACGATCGATATAAGCGTACATTACACTATTTATATCTGTCGCAAATTCTATCCATGATCCTTTAAACGGAATTACACGAGCAGAATATAATTTAGTACCATTTGCATGGAAAGATTGACCAAAGAAAACACCAGGAGACCTGTGTAACTGAGATACAACCACACGCTCAGCTCCATTGATACAAAAAGTACCAGAAGGTGTCATGTAAGGGATAGTTCCAAGATATACATCTTGTACAATTGTTTCAAAATCCTCATGTTCAGGATCTGTACAATATAATTTCAAACGTGATTTAAGAGGCACGCTATAAGTAAGACCACGTTCTATACATTCTTGAATAGAATAGCGAGGTGGATCTACGAAGTAATCAAGAAATTCCAAAACAAACTGATTACGAGTATCAGTAATTGGAAAGTTCTCCATAAAGGTATTATAAAGACCTTCAACTTCTCTTTTATCAGATTTAGTCTCTAGCTGAAAAAAGTCCTGAAAGGATTTAATTTGGATATCCAGCAGGTCAGGATATTCTGCCTTATTAGTTACCGTTGAAAAATTAATTCTCTCTGTGTTTGTTGCTAGCATCAATGCACGGTATTAAATTATTAAAAAAAGCGTTATCGACAACGTCTCATCTTTATACGCAAAATGGTCTAGCCCTGTGAGCAATGCCCACAGGTCTAAACCGATAATGTTTTGGTAAGAAGAATTACTTCAACTCAACCTCAGCTCCAGCTTCTTCAAGCTGAGCTTTAAGTGCTTCTGCTTCATCTTTAGAAACACCTTCCTTGATTGGAGATGGTGCACTATCAACTAAACCTTTTGCATCTTTTAATCCTGCTCCTGTAAGTTCTTTTACAAGTTTAACAACAGCTAGCTTAGCGCCACCTGCAGCTTTAAGGATTACATCAAATTCTGTTTGCTCATCAGCAGCGTCACCGCCACCTGCAGCTGGTCCTGCCATAGCAACTGCTGCTGCTGCTGGCTCAATACCATATTCATCCTTAAGGATGTCTGCTAATTCGTTTACTTCTTTAACAGTTAAGTTAACTAACTGTTCAGCGAAATCTTTTAAATCTGCCATGTCTATCGTTTTAATAAAATTTATAAATAATTAAGTGCGTACTAATTTGTGTTCTATCTTTCAGATAGAGTTTTAAGTATTCCTGCGATTTTTCCACCACCAGATTGAAGTGCTGAAATAACATTCTTAGCAGGACTTTGAAGAAGACCGATAATTTCACCAATCATTTCTTCCTTAGATTTGATATTACTTAATGTACTAAGCATATCATCTCCTACATATATTGCCTCCTCGATATAAGCTCCTTTAAGCACGGGCTTATCAGACTTCTTACGGAAAGTTTCAATAACTTTAGCAGGGCTATTTGCAACCTCTGATAACATAATTGCAGTATTACCTTTCAATAATTCAGGTAATTCAGCAAATTCCTTATCTGATGCCTCCATAGCTTTAGAAAGAAGTGTATTCTTTACTACTGCCATTTTCACGTTAGCTTTAAAACAAGCTCTACGTAAATTTGATGTATCTAATGCATTTAAACCAGATATGTCTGCTAAATAAATAGTTGAATTTTCAGCTAACGTAGCAGTCAAATCTTGTATAACATTTGCTTTTTGTTCTCTTGTCATGATCTAGATTTTTAGTCGTCTGCAAAACGTTTAGCGTCTATCTCAATACTAGGACTCATCGTACTAGACATAAAGATACTTTTGATATAAATACCCTTAGACGTTGTTGGTTTTAATTTAACTAGTGTGTTAATTAATTCTTTAGCATTCCCTTCAATTTTAGCAGCGTCAAACGATGCTTTTCCAATTGCAGCATGAATAATACCAGTTTTATCAACTTTAAAGTCAATTTTACCAGCTTTTACCTCAGAAACAGCTTTTGCAACATCCATTGTAACAGTACCAGTCTTAGGATTAGGCATTAAACCTCTTGGTCCTAAAACACGACCTAAAGGCCCTAATTTACCCATTACACTAGGCATTGTAATGATCACATCAACATCAGTCCAACCACCTTTAATTTTATTAAGGTATTCATCTAATCCAACATAATCAGCACCAGCTTCAGTAGCTTCAGCTTCTTTATCTGGTGTTACTAATGCTAATACTTTAACATCTTTACCAGTACCATGAGGAAGTGTTACAACGCCTCTAACCATTTGGTTAGCTTTACGTGGATCCACATTTAATCTCACAGCTAGATCTACAGATGCGTCAAACTTTGTAGTCGTAACATCCTTTACTAATTTAGCAGCCTCAGCAACTGAATAAGTTTGTGACTTATCAATTTTAGGAAGACTTGCTTTTTGATTTTTTGTCAATTTTGCCATTGTTACAAGTTTTAAGCA
Source organism: Nonlabens sp. (assembly GCF_039941875.1). Taxonomy (GTDB): domain Bacteria; phylum Bacteroidota; class Bacteroidia; order Flavobacteriales; family Flavobacteriaceae; genus Nonlabens. Next base: position 15,597 of record NZ_JBDVDQ010000004.1, read on the forward strand.
GGTGCGTTTCCACCCTTAACGTTCACACCCATTGATCTTGCAGTTCCAGCTACCATTTTCATAGCGCTTTCTACTGTAAATGCATTGAGGTCTGGCATCTTATCTTCAGCAATCAAACGAATTTGATCCCATGTGATAGTTCCAACTTTTTTACGATTAGGTTCCCCACTACCGCCCTTAAGCTTGATCGCTTCAAGGATTTGTACTGCTGCTGGAGGAGTTTTGATAACAAAGTCAAAGGACTTATCCTTATAAACAGTTATCGCCACCGGTAAAACTTTACCTGCTTTATCCTGAGTTCTAGCATTAAACTGCTTACAGAACTCCATGATATTAACACCAGCCGCACCAAGTGCAGGTCCTACAGGAGGAGATGGGTTTGCTGCGCCACCCTTAACTTGTAGTTTTACAACCTTAGATACTTCTTTAGCCATTTCTAATTAATTTCACTATTTTGATAATAATAAAGTGGAAGCCTTATTTACTACCTATAAATTGTAACATTTATATTTTCTCTACTTGCATATAGCTAAGCTCTAAAGGAGTTTTACGTCCAAAAATCTTAACCATAACTTCTAGCTTGCGCTTTTCTTCATTTACCTTTTCAATAGTACCATTGAAACCATTAAAAGGACCATCAACAACCTTTACTGTCTCACCAGTTTTATAAGGTATAGAAATGTTATCTGTTTGCTCGGCTAACTCATCAACCTTACCTAACATCCTATTAACCTCTGAACGTCTTAATGGCACTGGATCACCTCCTTTAGTCTCCCCTAAGAAACCAATCACACCATTAACAGACTTAATAATATGCGGAACTTCTCCTTCTAACCTAGCCTGCACCATAATATAACCAGGGAAATAAACTCTCTCTTTGTTATATTTTTTACCATTCCTTATTTGAACAACCTTTTCAGTAGGTACTAAAATTTGTTGTAAATAATCACCTAAGTTATGATGTGAAATTTCAGACTCTATATATTCCTTAATCTTATTCTCTTGTCCGCTCACTGAACGTACAACATACCACTTCATTAAATCCTTCTCTTCTGACATATCAAAAATTAGTTTGCCTTAATCCAATAAAAATAATTTTCGATCGCCGAACTAAACACAAAGTCAATTCCCGATACTATAAGCGCAAAAACAATTGAGAATACAGCAACAGTAATAGTCAACTTCTGCGTCTCAGCCCATGTAGGCCAAGTAACATGATTAGTTAACTCATTATAAGACTCTTTTACATATGTTATCAAACTCATAATTGTAATGTTGTAAACGTTAACTATATTCATAGTAAACCTATGAAAATGGAGCAACTTTATTTAATCTGCACGGGCTGAGAGACTCGAACTCACGACACCTGGTTTTGGAGACCAGTGCTCTACCAACTGAGCTAAGCCCGCAAACAATCACACATTAAGCATGATTTATATTGCCTTCCTTTATTACAAAGGAAAAGTATCCTATCTAGAATATAGATAGGATACTTATAATATCATTATAGAAATTAATCTAGAATTTCAGTAACCTGACCAGCTCCTACAGTTCTACCACCCTCACGGATTGCAAAACGAAGACCTAAGTTCAAGGCAATAGGCTGGATAAGATCAACTGTAATAGTTAAGTTATCACCAGGCATTACCATTTCTACACCATCAGGAAGAGCGATATTACCAGTTACATCGGTAGTACGCACATAAAACTGTGGACGGTAGTTATTATGGAATGGAGTATGACGTCCACCTTCTTCTTTCTTAAGGATATAAACCTCTGCTTTAAATTTAGCATGAGGAGTTACAGATCCAGGCTTAGTAATTACCATACCACGAGAGATCATAGACTTCTCAATACCTCTTAATAAGATACCTGCATTATCACCAGCTTCACCTCTATCAAGAATCTGACGGAACATTTCAATACCAGTAATAGTAGAAGTTAACTTCTCAGCACCCATACCAATAATCTCAACTGGATCTCCAGTATTAGCTACACCAGTCTCAATACGACCAGTTGCAACAGTACCACGACCTGTAATAGAGAATACATCCTCAATAGGCATTAAGAAAGGCTTATCCATATCACGAACAGGCTCTTCAATCCATGCATCAACAGCTTCCATTAACTCTAAAACTGTATCAACCCATTTTTGCTCACCGTTAAGCGCACCAAGTGCAGAACCAGATACAACAGGACCATTGTCACCATCATATTCATAGAAACTTAAAAGATCACGAACTTCCATATCAACTAACTCAAGAAGCTCTTCATCGTCCACCATATCCACTTTATTAAGGAATACAACGATACGAGGAATACCTACCTGACGACCAAGAAGGATGTGCTCACGAGTCTGAGGCATAGGACCATCAGTTGCAGCAACAACAAGAATAGCTCCATCCATTTGAGCAGCACCAGTAACCATGTTCTTTACATAATCGGCGTGACCAGGACAATCTACGTGTGCGTAGTGTCTATTCTGAGTCTGATACTCAACGTGTGATGAATTAATAGTAATACCACGCTCTTTTTCTTCTGGAGCGTTATCAATTTGTTCAAAATTCACCGCATTAGAAAAACCAGCATCTGCAAGTACTTTAGTAATTGCAGCAGTAAGTGTAGTTTTACCGTGATCAACGTGACCAATAGTTCCTACATTAAGATGGGGTTTCGAACGATCGTACGTTTCTTTAGCCATAATTTATAATCTTAGTTTATATTAGTGTTTCAATTTAAAAAGAGACAGACACGGAGCTAAAACCAAATCAGTCTATACTAGTAATGGTCTCTATTGAGACCTATTTTTATCTTACAGAGCCAATGACGAGATTTGAACTCGTGACCTCTTCCTTACCAAGGAAACGCTCTACCCCTGAGCTACACCGGCAAAACCCTTTTATAAGGAGTGGACAACTTGACTTTAAACTCAAATAAAAATAGAGTTTAATATTTTAGAGCGAGAGACCAGGTTCGAACTGGCGACATTCAGCTTGGAAGGCTGACGCTCTACCAACTGAGCTACTCTCGCATTTATTAGTTTTACAACTAAAAGGTATTCAATATTTCAAATTATCTTTTCAGACAATATAGTGGGGAGAGCAGGATTCGAACCTGCGAAGGTTTCCCAACGGAGTTACAGTCCGTCCTCGTTGGCCGCTTGAGTATCTCCCCTACAAATCAATTAAGATTTGTTATTTCAAAAGAGCCGATGGAGGGACTCGAACCCACGACCTGCTGATTACAAATCAGCTGCTCTAGCCAGCTGAGCTACATCGGCTTTTGACACTTTCTTATTTCTAAAAAAGTTCGTTATTTCTAACGGAGTGCAAATGTAAGTCTATTTTTTAATTGACCAAACTTTTTTTTGATTTTTTTTTAATGTTCAGCCAATTTTTCTTTGCGCTTTTTCAATTGTCTCTCTAAAGACGCGGCACACTCGTCGATACACTGCTCAAAAGTTTTACATGTTTTTTTTACGACCATATCATCTCCTGGTACAAAAATTCTAATTTCAGCAATCTTATTTTCTGGAGCTGATGTCTTCTGAACTTTAAGATACACATCTGCATTTATGATCTTATTATAAAACTGCTCTAACTTATCTAATCTTTTTTGTGTAAAATCAATAAGTGAAGCATCTGCATCAAAATTTACTGCTTGCGTGTTTACCTTCATAATAAATAGGTTTTAAATTAATTATTTTTTTGATCTAGGATGAGCATTACCATAAACCCCTTTTAACGTAGCCATACTACTATGCGTATATATTTGCGTAGATGACAGACTCGTATGCCCCAATAATTCTTTCACAGCATTTAAATCTGCACCATGATCTAACAAATGCGTCGCAAACGTATGTCTCAAAACATGAGGGCTTATCTTTACCTTCACAGATACCTTACTAAAATATGATTTTATAACGCGATACACAAGACTTGGATAGACTTTAATTCCCTTAGAAGTAACGAACAATTCATGTACACTAGAAACAGCAACAACACTTCTTAAACCTAAATACTTCTGTAAGTGATTTTTAATAGAATGAACTAACGGTATTATGCGCTGCTTATCTCTTTTACCTGTTACTTTTATTTGACCACGTATTAAATCGACATCAGGTATTTTTAAGTTAATCAACTCATCTCTTCTTATACCTGTTGCATATAAAAGCTCTATCATTAAAAAATCTCGAGATTGCTCAAAATCATTTTCATCATAATTTGAGTCAAGTAATTTTAAAACCTCACTTGTAGAGAAAGGAACTTGAATCTTTTTTGCAACCTTCAGGCTTTTATATAAACTAGAAGGATCTATGGTTAACTCACCTATTTTAAGAAGAAATTTAAAATACGACTTTATAGAAGACATCTTACGATTAACGGTTCTATGAGTGTCTCCGTTTTCTAACAGATCTGTCACCCAGCCTCTAATATCGCTATAAGCGACATCCACTACAGAAACCACTCCTTGCTCCTGTACAAACAGCAAGAAAAGGCTTAAATCTTTCTTATAAGCTGATATAGTATGAGATGAATAATTCTTCTCATACTGCAAATACTCTATATATGATTCTATATGCATAAAAAAACCGCTAGCTGTAAATGTATAAATTTACAACTAGCGGTATGATATTCTAAAGAAGAAATTCTCTAGATGTTCTCTGCGTCACGAAGTCCTTGAATGTAAGCTGCTTTGATGTTGCGAGCACGTTTTACAACAGACGGTTTATTAAACTGCTGTCTTCTACGTAGTTCACGCATCTTGCCTGTACGATCAAATTTTCTTTTGAAACGCTTCAGAGCTCTATCGATATTTTCTCCGTCTTTAACTGGTATTATTAACATAGTGTCATCACCTCCTTTCTTTGGGATCGCAAAAGTACATATTATTTTACAATCTCAAAGAACTTTATTTTATTAGATATTTATTTATTTTTTTGCTTTCGCGAAAGCGTAACCATCAACCTACTTTGCTGCTGGCTGGTAGTCTTTTCCGTCTAACATCATTTTTGCAATTATCTCGCGCATGATTTCACTAGTACCGCCACCTATAGGACCTAGACGACTATCTCTCCACATTCTAGCGAGCGGATACTCTTCTATATAACCATAACCACCGAGATACTGAAGACATTTATAAATGACCTCATCTGCAATTTTTGTAGAAACAAGTTTAGACATACTAGCCTCTTTTACAGGATAAAGTCCTTTATCTAACTGCTCTGATATGGAGTAATTAAAGTTTTTTGCCATCTCTACCTCACTATACATGTCTGCCATACCGTGACGTAAAGACTGGAATTTATCAATAGTAGTACCGAAGGCTGTACGCTCTTTCATGTATTGCGCTGTATATTCTAGAGCATACTCTGCCCTTGCATGAGAATTAATTCCCATGATAAGACGCTCTAGGGCAAAGTGCTGCATGATATAAGGAAATCCTTTTCCTTCTTCTCCCATAAGGTTTGCAGCAGGAATACGTACATTATCAAAACCTATCTCTCCTGTATCACTTGCTCTCCATCCTAATTTATTAAGTTTAGTAGCGCTTATACCTGGCGTCTCACGATCCATAACAAAAATAGAGATACCTCTACCCTTTGCATCTACATCAGTTTTTGCAGCGATTACTAAGTAATCACTATAAACACCGTTAGTAATAAATGTTTTTGAGCCGTTAATAATATAATGATCACCATCTTTAACAGCAGTGGTTCTCATTCCTGCAACATCACTACCACCGAATGGCTCTGTAATACCTAGACACCCTATTTTCTCACCTGTTAAAGTAGGAACAAGGTATTCTTGTTTTATACGCTCATCTCCTTCTTTAAGTAAGTGTTGAGCTCCTAAGAAAGCTTGCACCCACATTGCTGCTGCAAAACCACCAGAGTTAATGCGCTGCATTTCTTCTAAAAATATTACTGTATAAAAGAAATCTAAATCTAGACCACCATATTCTTCAGGATAGTAAAGACCGAAATAACCCATCTCTCCCATTTTCTGGAAAATCTCACGATCTATTTTTCCTGTTTCTTCCCATCTATCGATATGTGGAACGGCTTCTTTGTTAAGAAAGTCTCTAAAACTTTGTCTGAAGGCGTCGTGCTCTTCAGTGAAATATTTTGAATACATAAATAAAATACTATATGATTATAGAAAAACACTTAAAACATAAGTTTAAATGCGATATTCTCAGTTACAACTGATTATTTTAATCTAATGTCAAATATAGTTGAATTAATGCTAATTTTTCTTGTGGAAACCTAGATGTTAACATCACTTTATCCCAAGATTTAAATCCGTCACGCAACGTCCTTTGTTCCATTAGTTTATCAACTAGGTAGTCGTCAAAATAAGGAATAGCTAACAGCTGTTCGTCCGTAGCGGTATTTAATGCTATTTTATTAAAACCAACCGGAGCAGTGACATAAAAATGCTTTTTTAACTGCACCATAGTAGAATCTGTAAGTCCGTAAACCCCTCTAACTTGAGATATATCTATAAAACCATTGAGTCGCTCTCTTTCTTTAATTATCCTACCAGAAAGTGCTGGACCTATCCCATAAACTTTTTTAAGTTGATCTTGTGATGCCGTATTGATATTTGCAGCGACAATTTTACGATCTTTAAAAGGCACAAAAGTTTTATAAGTATTCTTTTTAGGGTTTGTAACCCATTCAGGAAATTTAAAATATGGTGATATGCTATCTAACCATTGATCACTAACTTGGGTTACTTTTTGAAAATCGTTCTTAGAGTTTACCCATTTTCCGCTTTCGCGAAAGCGGTGCAATCGATCTATCTCTTCTATACTCAGACCTAATTTATAACCTCTATAGTCAGTTATATAATTAGGATTAAAAGGATAAATAGTATCTCTTCTACTTTGCTGAATTCTCTTCAATGAATCTACCTTACGTTGATACAAAGAGACATCATCTAATACGAGTGGATCTGGCGGCAAGGTCTTAACGTAATAGAGTCCAGCAACCATTAATATGATGAATAGTAATAACACAAAAATCCCTCTTTGCTGACTTCTATCAAATGCAAAGAGGGATTTTATATTATTCAAAATAAGTATGTTTTATTTAGTCTGTGGTATTTCTCCCGATTTTACTTTAGCAAAATAAGTTTTGAGATCTTTTGCAACTCCACCTGACATCATGTATAAACCGATAAGGTTAGGAATAGCAAGAGTAAGGAACATCATATCTGCAAAGTCTATTACTGCACCTAAACCTATAGAAGCTCCAAGAACTACTGTTAGTAAAAATACTATTTTAAAGACTGCTTCTACGATCTTTTTCTGACCAAATAAACTTTGTGCTGCCTTAGTACCATAATAAGACCATGTCAAAATAGTAGAGAATGCAAACAAGAATATTGCGATAGTTAACAACACATCTGCATAAGGAATCACCTTAGAGAAAGCAACTGCCGTTAGAGCAGATCCTGTTTCTGAAGCACCGTCTGTAATACCTGTGCCAGTGAAAATCAAGACTAAAGCAGTTAACGTACATACTACAACGGTATCAATAAACGGCTCTAAAAGAGCTACAAAACCTTCAGCCACTGGGTGATTAGTTTTTGCAGCAGAGTGCGCAATAGATGCAGAACCTAAACCAGCTTCATTTGAAAATGCAGCACGTTGAAATCCTAATACAAGAACACCTAAGAAACCACCATACATAGCATCTGCTTCAAAGGCCCCACCTATAATCTGTGAAAAAGCGTCCCCTAAATGCGTAATATTTGCTATAACAACTATCAAACACATTAATATATATAAACCTGCCATTGATGGCACTACTTTATCAGTTACTTTGGCAATACCTTTAAGACCACCAACGATAACGATACCTACAAGAACTGCGATACCTATTCCTATATAAGTTTTAGCATTTCCTTCTAATCCAGTAACACTTGCTAGTTGAGCAGTTGCTTGGTTTGCTTGAAACATTGATCCTGCTGCAAATGCCGCAAGCATAATAATAAGGGCATAAAGAATAGAAAGTCCTTTTCCTAAACCTCCTAAGCCTTTCTCAGCAAATCCTTTTTTAAGGTATTCCATTGGTCCACCAGATATGCTTCCGTCTTCAGCAACAGTTCTATACTTTACACCTAACGTACACTCAATAAATTTAGAGGACATACCTAACAAACCTGCAAGAATAATCCAGAACGTTGCTCCTGGACCACCTGCAGAAATCGCTACTGCTACACCTGCTATATTACCTAACCCCACTGTTCCAGAAACCGCTGTTGCAAGAGCTTGGAAGTGTGTAACCTCACCTTTAGCATCTGCCTCATCATACTTACCGCGCACTAATCTTAAGGAATGCTTTATACCGCGTATATTAATAAAACCAAAACGAATAGTAAAAAACACTGCTCCTAGAATTAACCAGATCACCATGAATGGCAACTTTATAGTCTTTACGGTACCGTTAGGATTGTAAACTAACTCTCCATTAGCATCTTTTACTTGATTATCATATAAACCTAATCCATGAAAGGGATCAAAAAAGAAATATTTATCCATGAAACCTACTATAGGTGCAAATGCAGCACTCATTTTTTCAGGTATAGACTCTGCTGGCACTTCAAAGGCTAGTTCACCAGTTAAACCTGCAGCATCTTCTACTCTTACAGAGTATTCTTTACCTTCTTTTGCATTGTTTACGGTTTTTGTAGAAGTATCAATATTCTTTTCAGACCAGTAATATTTGTATGGAGCCGCTCCTCCTTCTACATTTATATCTATAACAGCTGTCTCTATCTCACTAGAATCATCGGTGATGTTATGAGAAACTTTTAATTGAGAAAAACCTAATTGAGAGAAAAATGTGAAAATTATTAAACTAAGAAATAATTTATTCATGAAGTATAACTTTAAATACATTAAATGGTTAAGTCAGCAAGATGCACAAAAATCTTGCTTTTTGAAAGCTTTACAGCTATTTATGTTACGTCATTGTTAATTCTGTAGACTTTTTGCAGTCTAGAAATCTGCTCTGTATTACCTACAACTATAATTTTTGAGCCTGGAACTAATTGCAAATTAGGATCTGGATTTACAATATAATCGCCTTGTGGAGATTTATAACCTATAATCGTACAACCTGTTTGCTCTCTTAGATTTAATTTAACAATGGGACAATCTTTAACATCATCAAACATTTGCTCAAAAGAAACTTGTTCTAGATTTACTCCATCACTACCTCCATAACTTAATTTATCCCAAAACTCAATCAAATCAGGACTAACGATTAAAGAAGCCATGTGTTGCCCTCCTATCGCATCAGGTAATATCACATTATTTGCACCAGCAAATTTTAATTTTTTATAAGAATTATCTTCGCTAGCACGAGATATAATTTTCAAATCTGCATTTAACTGTCGGGCACTTAATACCACAAAAAGGTTATCAGCATCTTCTGGCAGGGCGGTAATTAAAGTAGAAGCTCTATCTATACCTGCTTTAATAAGCACCTCATCATCATTTGCATTACCTCTTATAAAATTTAATCGGTCTAGAGAACAGTCATCGATTACCTGCTGGTCTTTTTCAATAATGATAAACTCTCTATTATAATCCTGTAATTTCTGAACGGCTTGTTTTCCATTACGACCATATCCACAAATAATAATGTGATTCTCCATAGAATTTAAATGTTTATTTTTTCTTTTCTGACTTAGTTCTTCTAAACTATTTGTAGACAATAAATACTCTGTAATCACTGCCAGTGCATAACCTACAGTAATCACACTGAAAAGAATAAAACCGGTAATAAACAATTTACCAGAAGCGGTAGGTTCTTGCAACTCTCTATACCCTACAGTGGTTATCGTTATTACAGTCATATATAACGCATCTATCCATGACAGATCCATTATAATTTTAAAACCTATTACACCTAAAGAAAGCATAAAAAGCAGTAGGGCAAAAGCTATTTTTAGTTTATTATGCAACAGCTGTCATTTTTAGAGATCAAAAACAGAACTGCGTTTTGTATAAATAAGATCTTTAATTTTAAGCCAAAAAGCCATAATTAAATACACCGCAAATCCAGCTCCCAAAGTTGCAAACGTAAAATAAATGAAGGTAATACGCACGCTACGTGCTTTCATCCCTAACTTATCTGCCACACGAGATGATACGTAAAAGCCGTATTTCTCCATTAATGTGCGTATATAAGTAACTATTCTCATGTGGTAAATTTAATCAATCGTGATCATAAAATTTCAAAGCATCGATAAATTAACTCTATCCAGTTAACTTCTCAATAATGCAACACCTATATCACAGTTTAAACATTTATGGACATCACAATAATTAGGTTTTAATTGCAGTAAAGATTGTGTTTGTAATGCATTTTCTACTTTAAATAATTTTTTAAATCCAGATATCACAGTATTCTTCTCGGACTTTAACTCATACATAAGTTCCATAAGTTCTTCTGTTTTATCCTTTCCTATAAACCTTGCTTGCATAAATTTTATAGGTACAATACAGTTTATAATTAAAAGATCTATAAAATCGGCTGTTAGTGATTTTTCTCGCGCCTCTGTTTCTTTATCAAAAACATGATGAGTATCCCAATATTTAGAAGCTTTTACATCAAATAATTCATGAATTTCTGATCTATTCTTAGCTAGCAAAATCTCTCCAAAAAGCATAGGATTGCGTTGATACAACATCGCAAGTTGTGAAATGCGCACGGTAGGATAGTTTGCTGGTCGCAGTCTAAAAAACTTCATAGGAGTTAAAGAAGATTGTAAGGAGTGTTTCGCTTTCGCGAAAGCGAACTCATTAACTAAATCTTTATAATAACGATCTTTCTTTACCTCATCTAGCAATCCTGACTGACCCAATAGAGTTGCTTCTAACTGAAACGTATCCTTAGCCAGTTTGCGCACCACGGACTGCTCCATACTACTAGCTAGTTGCTCAAAAGCATCAGCATTTGTTTTTGTACCAAAACTTCTTGCTAACAACTGAAAAAATGCCGCCTCCCAATCATTATTGTTTTGGTCTAGCATGTGCTTAATTCTCTCAGACTTATATTCTAATCTTTCAAAAAAGAGCTTTTCTATCCATTGATCTCGAAAAAATGAATCTACCGTACCCCACTGATTTTCACAATTTATAAATTGATTGTTTTTAACGGCAAAGAGTTTTCTATAAGACTGTACAAGCGATTCATCTACATATTTAGAAACATCTAGAACAGGAATATTAACACCATCTCGCCTAGTAATCTCTGTATCGTGATTCCATACTACGTGTAAAATTACATTATCATAAGCAGGGTCGTCGTCATGACCATGAAGATACCAGTCACTAGCTTTTACATGCATTTCTACATTTCCCGCCCAGTCTTGACCATCTATCTCTACACGACCATTAAAGAAATCTGGTCCTGAAAAGAAATTATGTGTCCCTAATGATTTTATCTTTATCTCTTTTCCTTCTGTTGTCTGTAATTGCTGACCACTTAATTTCTTAAACTTCCAGAGGTAATGAATAAAATCTTCTTGCATGATGGGAAGATAACAATTATTTAAAAACTAAAGAAACTGTAGTAAAATAGAAAACCTCAAAAGCGATTGCTTTTGAGGTTTTCTATTTATCTTGATAAGTAGCTACTATTTATCATCTGGATGGTACGTACCATCTTCTTTTAACCAGCCTTTTTCTTTCATCCAGTTATCGTTAAAGAACTTACCTACATAACGACTACCATGATCATGATAAAGAATGACAACTACATCATCTTCAGTAAAACCTACTTCTTTATGGATTTGTTTTAATCCTTTTATAGCAGCACCTGCACTATTTCCTAAGAACATACCTTCTTCCTTTGCCAGTCTACGTGTGTAAACGGCTGCATCTTTATCAGTAACTTTAGTAAAGCCATCGATAATATCAAAATCTACGTTTTTAGGTAAAATATCTTCACCTATTCCTTCGGTTACATAAGAGTAAATCTCGTCTTGATCAAAAATACCAGTCTCATGATATTTCTTAAAAACTGAACCATACGTATCTATACCCCATATTTTAACATCTGGATTTTGCTCTTTTAAGTATTTACCTACTCCACTTATAGTACCACCAGTACCGACACCTACTATAAAGTGAGTTATTTTACCCTTAGTCTGTTCCCATATTTCTGGGCCAGTACTTTCATAATGCGCTTGTGCATTTGATGGGTTATCATATTGATTAACATACCAAGAGTTAGGAATCTCCTGACTTAATCTTTTACTAGTAGAATAATAAGACTGAGGATCTTCTGGAGCTACATCAGTAGGACACACATGTACCTCAGCACCCACAGCTCTAAGAATATCCATCTTTTCATTAGACTGCTTATCACTTAGAACACATATTAACTTGTACCCTTTAATAATAGCAGCAAGAGCAAGGCCCATTCCTGTATTACCACTAGTTCCCTCTATAATAGTACCACCTGGTTTTAGACGTCCATCTGCCTCTGCATCTTCTATCATCTTTAAACCCATACGGTCTTTAGCAGAGTTTCCTGGGTTAAAGGTTTCATACTTTGCAAGTACTAGTGCAGGAACATCATCTGCTAGCTTGTTCATTTTAACAAGAGGTGTATTTCCTATAGTACCTAATATATTTTCTACGTAATCCATTTATTCTTAATTAAGTTGCAAAAATATAACTTAAACTAGTTTCAAGATAAAAATATATCTTAATCTGTCCACTAAATTCATATTCTACTTAGAGTGTTGTAAAAACCTAACTCCTTACACGTTCATAAAAAGCTTTTTTAGCAGCTTCATCACTTCCGAAAAGCCATCTTACCACGTGTTCATCCCACATATCATCTGCTTGCTCTGGGGAAATTATATCACGCTCTATTGCTAGATCAATAATTTTACCTGGATAACTACTTTGTTTTTCACTATCCATTTCTCCTAACGGATATGGATCATCTAGACCAACGAGAACCTGTTTTGCCCCTTGATTTTCTACAAGAAGTTTCAAAGAACCGGTATCATGCACTAGAGTATCAAAGAAAATATTAGGATGCCCTACAGATTTTCTTGGATGTGTTTTTCCTTCAAATAAATCTGGTCTACCGTCGAAACCTTGAATCCTACGTCCTAAATTCATTTGTGCTAGTTGTCCACCATGCGCAAAACATATACGCATACCGGGATATTTAAATGCATATCCATTAAGAGTAAGGAAATGATAAGCATCTGCACACTGTGCTAGCATCCATATTAAATGAAAACGCCACGAGGTATTCTGTAATTTTATAAATTTCTCACCATCATAAGGGTGTATTTCTACTGCAAGGTTAAGTTCACTAGCTAACTCAAAAATAGGCTCGTTTTCTTCATCAAAAATGCATCGCCACTGTCCTATAGTGTCCATGTAATGAGTAGGTAGACAAAGTAATTTCATACCTAAAACTTTCACACAACGCTCTATTTCCCATAACGCTCCACGTACATAACCTGGGTGTACCACAAAACCACTTGTGAATTTTGAAGGATGGTCGTGTTGTATTTTTGCATTAAAATCGTTTTGAAAACGTAAAGCTTGTTTCATCTCTTCTAGACGCAATCCATTTCCATACAGCTGGCTTAGATTTAAGATAACCGCATGGTCTAGTTTATACTTATCCATCCACTCTAACTTTTCATCTAGAAAGAAACTAGAATCAGTTACAGGACGAGACCAACCTTTTTGCAACATATTCTTACGCTCAGGATCTACCCAAAAAATCCCTTTCTCACGCATGAAATCTGGAATTTGTTCAGGATATGGCAATAAATGTGAGTGACCGTTAATGCGTAGTTTTTTATTCATGGCTGTTTAGTTGTATTAAATTATTAGTCTGTATGGATTTAAAATAATTACTTATTTAAAAATAACGTCTCGTTGTTAGCTTTTAACTGTTGTTGTTTTAATTTAATGTATTCGAACAGATCTCGTACTGTAGAGATATTGTTATCTATTAACTCTCCTTCTGAATAAGGTGCTAATTGCAACTTTTCAGATATTTGAATCATAATTTTATCATCATCTTCGTCTGTAGAATCTACCTTTAAATCATAATACAAATCATCTTTCGGAACAATCATAATTGCGGCAACTTTAGAATATTCTTGAATTGCTTCTTTTATAATTTGTATTTCCTTTCTTTTAAAACCACGTTTTAGATAAAATTCATAAAACTCATCCCAGGTGGCTTTGATGTTTTTCCTTTGCTCCACAGCTTCATCTATAGAATCATTAAACACCTTGTCATTATTAAAAGATTTACGTAGCATAAATACTATTGCTAGTACTACACTTAAAATTGTTACTCCTATTTTTAAAGCAAAAAACAAATTAGATATCTTTAATACGGTTAAAAACCAACTTAGCAGAAAACTTCATCCTACAAACTCTTAGTCCTACCACCATCTACAGGAAGGTTGATTCCATTGATATAACCTGCTTTGTCACTAGCTAGAAATGTAATCGCATTTGCCACTTCTTCTGGCGCGGCAAATCTTCTGGCTGGGACGTAGCCCTTCATTATTTCGGCAGCTTGTTCTTCACTGTGTCCTGCTCTTTGTGCTTTTCCCGCAATGATTTTATCAAGTCTATCGGTTGCGGTAAATCCTGGTAGCACGTTATTAACTGTGATTCCATAAGGTCCTAATTCTGTGGCCAATGTTTTTGCCCAGCTAGCCACTGCGCCACGTATCACATTAGAAACCCCTAAGAATTCAATAGGTGCTTTTACACTCGTAGAGATCACATTAATTACCCTGCCATAACCAGCTTCTTTCATTCCTGGTGCGCAGGCTTTGATCAATACTTGGTTGCATTTTACATGTTGTGTAAAGCCTTGTTCTAACGCATCAACTTCTGCATCGATTAAGAATCCTGGTGCAGGACCGCCTGTATTATTTACTATAATATGTATAGGGTTCGCTTTCGCGAAAGCGGAAACAACATCCTCTACTTCTTTAAAGTTAGAAAAGTCAGCCACAAGAAAAGCATGATCATTGCGCTTACTCGTGTCTAATCCACTAAGAACTTCTTGTAATTTATTAGGATTGCGCGCTAGCAAAATTACACGTGCACCTGCTTGAGCAAACTGTATTGCAGTTTCTCTTCCTATTCCGGTACTGCTTCCACAAACGAGAGCAGTTTTGTCTTTTAAGTTGATATCCATCTAGCGAATTTACAGAAAAATGAGAGAAATAGACCATTGTAATACTTTTGATAACGTCTTACTTTATTGACCAATGATTTGATAATAACTACCTTTGCCGCTTTCCATAGATTATGATCGTTACAAAGAATAAAGAAGAGTTAGAAATCATGCGTCGTGCGGCGTTAATGGTAAGTAAAACCTTAGGTATGATTGCTGCCGAAATTAAGCCTGGTGTAACCACGCTTAGACTAGACACACTTGCAGAGCAATACATACGTGATAATGGTGCTATTCCTGGTTTTAAAGGATTATACGATTGTCCTAGTACGTTACTTATTTCTCCTAATGAAGAAGTCGTACATGGTATACCTAAAGAAGTTGCCATTAAAGAAGGTGATGTTCTTTCTATAGACTGTGGCGCCATAGTAGATGGTTTTTATGGTGATCATGCTTACACGTTTACCGTAGGCGATGTACCGAAAGAAACTCAAGATTTATTAGATCGTACTAAGAACTCTTTATATTTAGGTATAGACCAACTAAGGGTAGGAAAACGTGTAGGAGATGTAGGTTACGCGATTCAAGATTATTGTGAATCCTTCGGTTACGGTGTCGTACGTGAACTGGTAGGCCATGGATTAGGTCGTGTAATGCATGAAGATCCACAAATGCCTAATTACGGTAAACGTGGTCGTGGTAAAAAGTTTGTAGAAGGAATGACGGTTGCTATAGAACCTATGATTAACCTAGGTACTAAAAACATAAAACACCATCCTGATGGTTGGACCATTACCACTAGAGATAAAAAACCAAGTGCGCACTTTGAACACGACGTTGCTATAGTAGACGGAGAGCCTCGCTTACTAAGTACCTTTGATTATATCTATGAAGTTCTAGGAATCACTTCTAATGAAGAAGATCCTTATAGGTGGAAGGAGTAAAAATTAATAAATTGTTGTAATGACGGATGAAGATTATTTAAGAAAATTAAATAGTATTGAAATTTACTGTGAAATATTACTTGGAGTTTTAAGATTCATTTCTGTCAAAAATTACAGTGACGAAAACGAGTATTATGAAATTCTCAAGAAGAATTTGAAATTTGAAAATATTGATGACCATTTAAGATTGAGAGCTTGTATTGACTTAATAGAAGATAGCCAGAATGCAATAACTGAGTTTAACAAAAAAGGACTTATCCCAAATCCTGAAAATCAAGGAGAAATGTATCTACGATTATACGGAGTTTTAAACGCAGTTTATCTACAAATGCAAGCAGTTATTGAGTTATTAGAATTATTCAAAATGCCCAATAAGAAAAAAATCAATAATGAATTCAGAGCTTTAAAAATTATTGAAGTTAGAAATAAGATAGGAGCTCACACTCCTAATTATAACATTGAAAAAGGAAGTCGTAAAACTGAATCTTATAGATTAGCACAAACTACAATAACTAAATGGGGCGATCAATTGATGTTGTTTTCAAGTTTAGATAAAATTGAAAAATTTAATTTAAAGCAACTAATTAACGAATTTTCCAAATTAGTAGAATTACAATTGGATACTATTTCTGCAAAAGTCATAAAATCATTATTCCCTAATAATTCTGAAAAAAAACAATGGATGGTTGATAGACTTCACTTTGTAAGAAACAAAAGAATAAGTTAATGAAAAAACTCTTCAAATTCTCCCTCAACCTCATCCCTAGACCTTGGCTTATAAGCGCAAGTTATTTTGTACGTCCATTAATCGCATGGTGGTATCGTGGTGATCGATATGAAGACCCTATTGACGGCAAGACATTTAGGAGTTTCTTGCCTTATGGTTATGAAAGTGTGCGTGAGAATGTATTATCACCGTCTACGCTTTCTCTAGAGCGTCATCGTTTATTATGGTTGTACTTAAAACACAAAACCGATTTACTTACTAGACCACAAAAATTATTACACTTTGCACCAGAGCAATGTTTTTATAAACTCTTTCGTGATAGTAAAACCATTAATTACACCACAACAGACCTCAACTCTCCACTAGCTGATGTTCATGCAGATATTTGCAATTTACCTTTTAAGGACAATGAGTTTGATTTCATTCTTTGTAATCACGTTTTAGAACACATTCCAGACGATCAAAAAGCGATGCAAGAAATCTATAGAATTCTTAAACCTGGCGGTACAGCCATCTTGCAAATACCTTTAGAAAACGATCGCGAAGAAACCTTTGAAGACGACTCTATAACAGACCGTAAGGAACGTGCTCGCATTTTTGGACAGTACGATCACGTACGCGTGTATGGAATGGATTACTTTGAACGTTTAGATCAAATAGGATTTATAGTAGATGCTGTAGACTACACTAAAGAATTAGGCGCAAAACAAGTAGATCGCTATAGGTTAGCACCTGAAGAGTTAATCCCTGTTGTAAAGAAGTAATCTCGTATTCTATTCCTAAGGATAGAATTAATTCTACCCTTAAGGAAAGAAAACTACTTACCAGCCTGCTTCACATAACTTTGGAAACCTGGCGTTACCTCAAAACGCAACAGACCAAAACCGTCGGTATACATAATAACTACCTCTAGGTCTTTTAAGTTTTTCAATAGTTCTCTAGATTTTTCTAGTGGCATGGCCATAAAAGCTGTTGCATATCCATCTGCTAGAGTACAGTTGCTAGCTATTACATTTACTCCTAACACTTCACTAGGTTGTGCTTTACCAGTGATAGGGTTAACAGTGTGCACAAATTCTTGTCCGCTTTTAGGGTCTTTTTTAAACTTGCGATAATTACCACTACCAGCCATAGCTTTATTAGACAACTCTACCACAGTAACATAAACACGCTCATCATGTTTTTGCTTAGGGTCATCTATTCCTATAGACCATTTACCATCACGCTGTAAATTCATACCCTTAGTAACCACCTCACCACCTACCTCTACTAGATAATCATTAACTCCTTTTTCATCTAGTAATCGTGCCATGTAATCTACCAGAGTACCTTTGGCAATAGCATTAAACTCTAGATACATTCCTTTCTGGTCAGATTTGATATAAAAAGAATCTTTAACCGTAGTAGGCACGATGGACATTTTATAAAAACCTACATATTGTTTAAGGCTATCTATTTTCTTTTGTGACGGTATGACCTCTTGCTCTCCATTTGCTCCAAAACCATATGCATTTACCAGATTCCCAACCGTAGGATCAAAGTATCCATCGGTCTTGCGATATACCTCTTGTGCCTGTTCAAACACCTCTTTAAAAGGTTTCCCTACCAGTACACTATCTTCTCCAGCATTAATTCTATTTATAAGAGAACCCTTTACCCAAGTACTCATAGAATTATTAAACATATTAATAATGCTATCTACATCTTTTTCAACATCAACCTGATCGTCTGCAAATAATTTTATAGAATACGTAGTTCCTATGGCATTACCTACAAATTGTTGTGGCTCTGGACGTACAACATCAGCTTCTTTTTCTTTACAAGAAAAAAGCAACAATAAACAAGATACTACTAAGACGTTTTTCATTTAATTTCTATTAAACCTGCAAAATTCACCACATAATCATCTTGATGATGTACAGGCATTTCATAATTACGAGAGTTAGCCAGTCCTACACCAGCATAATAAGTTCTAGCCTTATACTTTTTACCATGATCGCGCATCATAAGAAGTAATTTCTCATCATAATGAACCGGATTTGCAGGATAAGTAACCGCACGTACCACTACAAAATGAAGAAATTTATCTTTCAAAGCCACAAACTGTGGATCTTTTTTAGGTTTAGAGTTGATGGATAAAAATTCATAACCCAACTCTTCCATTTCTTTTCCTACGATATTCATCGCCAGTTGGTGCAATTCCTGTTCTGATAGTGGTGTAAGCATTTTACAAAGATAAAGATCGTTTTACTATAATTGTTTAAACTTATTCCGCTTTCGCGAAAGCGGACTCACAAAAATCCTTTTCCATATCTTTAAACTCTAAATTTCTTTATCAAAGGATATTTAAAAAACCAATTACAACACTACATGGATATTACCAACTTCATCAATAACGAAGAACAAATTCCTTTATCAGGATTATGGCTGGATAATTATGAACCTGCATCTGGAGAAATTTATGGAGAGATTCCCAATTCTAATGAAGACGATGTAGAAAAGGCATACCAAGCGGCAAAAGCAGCTTTTCCATTATGGTCCAATACCACAATTGATGAACGTTCTCAAATCATGTTGCGCATAGCAGACTTAATTGAAGAAAATATAGAACAACTAGCCGCGGCAGAATCTCGCGATAATGGAAAACCTTTATGGCTGGCAAGAGCTGTGGACATACCGCGAGCGTCATCTAACTTTAGGTTTTACGGTAATGCAATTACTCAATATGCGAGTAAATCCCATGAAAGTGTAGGTAAGAACACTATAAATTATACGCTGCGTAAACCTATAGGAGTCGTAGGTTGCATCTCTCCATGGAATTTACCTTTGTACTTATTCTCTTGGAAAATAGCTCCTGCAATTGCCGCAGGAAATTGTGTGGTTGCAAAACCTAGTGAGGTAACTCCTGCGACAGCTTACTTACTCGGCGAGATAGTAAAAAAAGCTGGATTACCACCTGGTGTTTTAAATATAGTCCATGGTAATGGTGCGAGTTGTGGTCAGGCCATTGTGTCGCATCCACACATCAAGGCGATCAGTTTTACTGGTGGCACAACTACTGGAGCGCACATCGCAAGAACTGCTGCACCCATGTTTAAGAAATTGTCCCTAGAATTAGGCGGTAAGAATCCCAACCTCATCTTTGCCGATTGTGATTATGATAAGATGCTAGACACTACGGTGCGATCTTCCTTTGCAAATCAAGGTCAGATTTGTCTTTGTGGTAGTCGCATTTTTGTACAACAAGAGATTTATGACCGTTTCAAAACAGATTTTGTTGATCGCATTAAGAAATTGACCGTAGGTCATCCAGAGCAGTCTAGCACCAAAGTTGGCGCTGTAGTAAGCGCTGGACATAGAGAAAAGATTGAGGAATATCTCGCTTTCGCAAAAGCAGAACCAGAAAATTATTCTATTCTCACTGGAGGTAATAGAGTGATTATAAAAAATTATGAAGAAGGCTATTATCTAGAACCTACTGTTATAGAAGTAAATTCTAACGATTGTAAATTGAACCAAGAAGAAATCTTTGGACCAGTCGTGACCATCATGCCATTTACCGATGAGGCTCATGCTCTAGAACTAGCAAACGGCACTAAATACGGACTGAGCGCTACTCTATGGACTAACGATCTATCGCGAACTATGCGCATGACGCAAGAAATTGAGGCAGGAATCGTTTGGGTTAACACCTGGTTAAATAGAGATTTGCGCACACCGTTTGGCGGCGTAAAAGACAGCGGCGTAGGTCGTGAAGGCGGTTTTGAAGCGCTGGACTTCTTTACAGAACCTAAAAATGTTTGTATAGAGTACTAGCATCGAGAATAGATTTAGACGATATCAACACGAATAATTACCATGTTTAATACTAATCACAAAACCAACATATCGAACTGATTTAGACAATGCCAACACAAATAGTTGGCATGTCAAATCTTAACAACTCTCAAAAATAAAAACTATTGGTAACCAACATGCCAAGTATTTTTCTTGGCATGTTTGGTGGAGTTGCACGATAATGGTAACTTGTATCTATGTACTATAAAATAGAAAGTGATCGATATTACCATATTTTTAATCAAGCAAATGGCATGATTGATATCTTTAAAGAATCACGCAATTATCCATTTTTTATTGATAAAATGGAAAAACACTTATCTCCTGTTTGTGACATTATTGCCTTTTGCTTAATGAAAAATCACTTTCATTTAGTTATCAAAACTAAAGATATAGAGGACTTAAAAATATCTCGTGCATTTGCAAATTTATTTATTGGTTATGCAAAATCATACAACAAAGCCTATAACCGATCTGGTAGTTTATTCAAAAAACCGTTCAAAAGAAAACTTATCGAGTCCGAATCTTATTTAAAAAATGTCATTCTTTATGTGCACTGCAATCCTGTGAAAGATGGTTTTGTAGAAGATATTATTAGCTATCCATGGTCTTCATATCATGAAATTTTAGATGATGTAACAACTTTTGTAGATCGTGATTTTGTTCTAGAATTATTTGACGATTCTACTAACTTTGTTGCAGCTCATAAAACATATCAATCCAACAACTCTTTCATTCCTACTTTTGAACAACAATAACTACAACACCATAATCATAGGCGGCGGCGCAGCTGGCTTTTTTACAGCAATCAACTTGGCAGAGCAATCTCAAAATCATAAAATTGCGATTCTAGAACGTGGTAAAGATGTACTTCAAAAGGTACGTATTTCAGGAGGCGGAAGATGTAATGTCACTCACGCACAGTTTGAACCTAAACCACTATCACGCAATTATCCTCGAGGTGAGAAGGAATTGTTAGGTCCTTTTCATAGTTTTATGACAGGCGATACCATTTCTTGGTTTGAGGAGCGAGGCGTAGAATTGAAGATAGAAGAAGATGGCCGCATGTTTCCCATTTCTAATTCTTCACAAACCATTATCGATTGTTTTATCTCGCTTGCGCGAAAACATAAAATAGATATCCTTACCAGTCAGAATGTAGCCTCTATAGAGAAAACAGATCACTGGAAGTTAAAAACCAAAACAGACACTTTTACTAGTAATAATCTGGTAGTAGCTGCTGGAAGTAGTCCGAAGGTCTGGCAAATGATGAGTAAGTTAGATCATACTATTGTAAATGCAGTTCCGTCTCTATTTACTTTTAATATAGTAAACAAACAAATAACAGAACTTGCAGGCGTCGCAATAGAAGCCAGTGTCTCTATACCTAGTCTAAAATTAGAATCTCAAGGACCTTTATTAATTACGCATTGGGGTTTTTCTGGACCTGCCATTTTAAAAATGAGCGCTTGGGGTGCCAGAAAACTACATGAAACAGATTATAAATTTGATCTAGTTATCAATTGGTTGAATTATGTATCCCATCAAGAATGTTTAGAATCTCTTTTTGAAAGAAGAAAAAACTCTAAGAAACAAGTAGGTAATGAATGGTTATTTGATCTTCCCAAACGATTATGGAAGCATCTAGTAAATAGCATTTCTCTTACAGAAAAAAACTGGGCAGACTGCTCTAACCTAGATCTAGAAAACCTAGCCACACTTTTAACAGCAAGCTCTTTTGCGATCAATGGAAAAAGCACTTTTAAAGATGAATTTGTTACCGCAGGTGGAGTGGATCTTAAAGAAATCAACTTTAAAAACTTCTCTTCTAAGAAACAAGAGAACCTCTATCTAGCTGGTGAAGTCCTAAACATAGATGCCATTACAGGCGGATTTAATTTTCAAAATGCCTGGACTGGTGGCTGGGTGATTGCTAGGGCGATAAGTAAATAGATAAAGTTGAATTTCTAATTATTGAAAATTGACTTAATTATTTTAACGAAACTTATCGTAACAGATGACCTTTTATGATCAGGAATTATAGCTAAAAGGATTATCAATATTATTGAAAATGATAGAATTAGCATCACTACTAAGACTAATGAAGAAAGATTTGATAATTGATTCATAATAAAATTGAAGTTGTAAATTAATTACAAGAAAAAAACGCAATGACACTACCACCATTTCCAGTAAAAAAATCTTTAGTTAAAACACTTGTATTCAGTCACTTATTTCTGATTCAATAATACATATTAATTTATCAATTATGTCGACTATTAAGTAATGTCATTAAAATAAGTAAAACGAATTATAACGAGAATAGATATATAATTCTTAAAATACCGCAATCGCTTTCGTAGAAATACAAGCAAACAATCATCAAAAAACCAGCTAGTATCCTGCGATTTTCTTAACTTAGGTGTTCAAATTTTGACACATTGAATAAGAAAACGATATTGATGATTCTCGACGGTTGGGGAATCACACAAGACCCAAAAGTAAGTGCGATTGCACAAGCTAATACTCCTTTTATAGACAGTTTATATGATAAATATCCGCACGCTACATTGCGTACTGACGGTGAACATGTAGGTTTACCAGAGGGACAGATGGGAAACAGCGAGGTAGGACACATGAATCTAGGAGCTGGACGTATTGTGTATCAAGATCTAGCTAAAATCAATAAAGCGATAAAAGACGACACTCTTAAAGATGAGAAGGTGTTGGTAGATGCTCTCGCTTTCGCGAAAGCGAATTCTAAAAAAGTACATTTCTTAGGTTTATTATCTGACGGTGGTGTTCACGCACATATCGACCACTTAAAAGCATTACTGGATGTAGCGCAAGACATGGAAGTAGAAGATGTTTTTATACATGCATTTACTGACGGTCGTGATGTAGATCCTAAAGCAGGTGCTGGATATGTTGAAGATATCACGAATTATGTACGCGGCACTAATGCACAACTAGCTACGATTACTGGACGTTATTTTGCAATGGATAGAGACCAGAGATGGGATAGAGTAAAGAAGGCTTATGACGTGATTGTTCATGGGATGGGAACACCTACTCACGACCCTGTTGCTGCTATAGAAGATAATTATAAAGATGACATTACTGACGAGTTTATAGAACCTATAGTAGTTCTTAATGGTACAGAACCTGCTGGACTAGTAGAGGATGGCGATGTGGTTATTTTCTTTAATTATAGAACTGATCGCGGTCGCGAATTAACACAAATGCTATCTCAAAAAGATTTCCATGAGCAAAACACACACGCTCTAGATCTTTACTATGTGACTATGACAAAGTATGATGATAGTTACAAGAACGTAAAAATAATCTTTGAGAAAGATAATCTTAAAAACACTCTAGGTCAAGTACTGTCTGAGGATGGTAAAACCCAAATACGTATTGCCGAAACAGAAAAGTATCCACATGTTACTTTTTTCTTTAACGGCGGTCAGGAAGAACCTTTTCATGGAGAAAGCAGATTGATGTGTAACTCTCCTAAAGTGGCCACATATGACCTGCAACCAGAAATGTCTATAGACTGTGTTTCTAGCAGTATTATTCCAGAAATCAATAATAAAGCAGCAGATTTTATATGTCTAAATTTTGCTAATCCTGATATGGTAGGACACACTGGTTCTATGGAGGCAGCTGTAAAAGCATGTGAAGCTGTGGACGATGCGGCAAATAAAGTTATTACTGCGGCTATTGAAAATGATTACACTGTAATCGTTATGGCAGACCATGGAAACTGTGAAGTAATGCTTAATCCTGATGGCTCTGTAAATACGGCTCACACAACAAATCCTGTCCCAATTATTATAGTAGACAAAGATATTAAAGAGGTAAAAGATGGTATTTTAGGAGACATCGCACCTACTATCTTAAAGTTAATAGGAACACAACAACCAGCAGAAATGACTCAAAATTCCTTAATTTAGTAATATGAAAAAGATACTTATACTACTTGCTGCGGTAGCACTTACTGCATGTGGAACTCAAAAAACTGTTACCACAGCTTCTACTACTAAAACATCTATGGATAATAAAGTAGACGAAGTGACTAAAGAACTGCCTACTATGGACGCTACAACTTCTTATATTAAGGATGCGTCTGGAAATTTATCTGGAGAGGTTCAAAAAGATGCTTTTATGCAAGCTCCTTTTGATAAGTGGTTCAACAGTCGTCTAGCTGCATATCAACCAGATCAGGAAAGTATAGATGGACTTAAGGTCGCTCTAGTAGATATAGAGATAAGAGCTTATATGGGAACCTGGTGTGGAGATTCTAAAAGAGAAGTACCTCAATTCTATCATATATTAGAGGCTGCTTATTATGATCTTGATAAGGTAACTATGATTGCCGTAGATAGATCAAAATCAAAACCTACAGACCTAGTTTCTGGATATGACGTAAAACGTGTCCCTACTTTTATTTTTTATAGAGATGGAAAAGAAATAGGACGCTATGTAGAAAGACCTAGAGAGTCTCTAGAAAAAGACATGTTAAAAATAGTTACTGGACAGGAATACAAACATTCTTACGATAACTAATAAAAACATAACAGTAATATCATAAAACGAGGAATTCATATTCCTCGTTTTTTTTATATCTTGAATTTAAATTTAAAACTGTTGAATCTTCATTTTTCAAATAGATATGTCCTTAATGCCACACTAATAATTTGCTGGCTAGCAACAGCATTCTTGGGTTTTAATGGTTTTTTTAGATCTCATGAATTATTAACGGTTTCTTTATTAGGTGTCAAAATAGCTGATACTTTTACATCTCTTATAGCCGCATGTGTTTTTTCGCTTCCTGTAATTGGACTGTTTATCAATGTTAGAATTGCAAAATGGCTACTTCTTATAGCCGCAGTTTTATATGTGGCACTTGTTTTATTAGACCTTCATAGATTAACACCATACATGATTGTTTATTTAGGGATATTCACATCGCTCATACTACTCAAATACGACTCCAGTATTTTATATACTGCATTATTAATTATCGCTTCAGGAATTTATATTTTTAGTGGTTTGCATAAGTTAAACCCAGGTTTTGTTACCCATATAGCTCCTAGATTATGGTTTCATTCCTTGCCTATAACTTATACCGAGACTATAGGATACACGTTTGCCATAGTAGAAATACTAAGTGGTTTATTATTGCTGATTCCGCTTACGCGAAAGTTTGCATGCATCCTCCTCATAATCATGCATACCATCGTTATCTGGAAATTAGGACCGTGGAAAATGGACTGGAATATTATCATTCTTCCATGGAATTTCATGATGGTGATGATACTGATATATTTGTTTAGAAAAAGTTCTTTATCAACCTTCAGAATAGGATCTGCAAAATCGATTATAACACTACTAGGTGTTTTCTTCTGGTTACTACCTGGACTTTCACAAATTATGTGGATTCCAGAAAATCTAAGTATGAAATTGTATTCTGGCACATCAAAAAGCGGTCACCTCGTTATCAATAAAAAGGTAGATCAATTTGTAAATTACGATCGCATACCTGATCATGAAAAAATGTTAATCAGCTTACAGCGTTACTCTATGGAAGAACGAGGTATCGCTATACATCCAGAGTTAGAAATTTACGAGCAAATACTAGAGAATATAAAAACTCAAATTCCATATACAGACGACATTTATTATATTCACCCAGATACAATAAAGGAACAACTATGAGCGCCATTAATCTAAAAGAAAAACTAAGTTTATTTAACGATCAGTGGACTCCTAAAATAATAGGTGAGTTAAATGGTCAACACGTAAAACTGGCAAAACTGCAAGGCGAGTTCGTCTGGCATGATCATATTAATGAAGACGAGTTGTTCTATGTTATAAAAGGCGAGCTTATCATTGAGTTAAGAGATAAAACTATTACACTTAATGAAGGTGACTTGTACATTGTACCTCGTGGAGTAGAGCACAAACCTATCGCACATAAAGAAGTACACATCATGTTATTTGAACCAGCAGTTATAAAACATACTGGCGATGTACAACATGAAATAACCAAGGAAAAACTAGACTGGATTTAATTCAATCAGATTATAAGCAGAAAACCTACCTAACCTCTTAATACCTCTAGACTTTCTCTTAGACTAGAAAAACTAGGTGTTTTATCGGCATATTCTTTGCGCAATAAATCCTTTTCTCCATCTGTTGCTCCTATTTGCTCTAGCATATTCACCAAGTGCATTTTCATGTGACCTGCCTGTATTCCTGTAGTAACAAGAGAATGAAGAGCTGCAAAGTTTTGAGCTAATCCTGCCACAGCAGTTACCTTCATTAAATGCTCTGCACTAGGATTTTCTAATATCTGTAAAGCAAGTTTAGAGAGTGGATGTAGAGAAGTAAGCCCACCTACAGTTCCTAATGCTAGTGGGAAATCTGCCTCAAAAATAAAGGTATCGTTCTCAATTCTAGCTTTAGTTAGACTGCGGTACTGACCGTCTCTCGCTGCATAGGCATGCACACCAGCCTCTATTGCTCTAAAATCGTTTCCTGTAGCAATAACCACAGCATCTATACCATTCATTATCCCTTTATTATGTGTTACTGCACGATAAGGCTCTACCGTTGCTATATCAACTGCTTGCACAAATTTTCTAGCAAATTCTTTTCCAGTTACCCCATTGATAGTTCCTATCTCATCTATTTTACAAGACACAAAAACATTTACTACACATTCTGGCACATAGTTACTCAAGATACTCATGATTACCTCTGGTACATCACTAGAGAATCCATCAAATTGAGAGGCTTTTAATCTAAAAGTAGTTGCTAGTTGTTCCAGCGTTGTGTTTATAAAATTGGCTCCCATCGCATCTTTGGTCTCAAAAGTTGCATGCAACTGGTAATAGCCTTTTAGGTTTTTGGTTTTATCGATTAAATCTAGTGAGACTATACCGCCGCCACGTTTTTTCATCGAGGCGTTAATTTGTTCTAGGGATTTTAGTAGTTCCGCTTTCGCGAAAGCGTAAAAAGCATCCATCTCACTGCTCAAACCATGATACATCAAGTGTACCTGCCCTACCTTTTTAGTCCCTTTGATAACGGTTTTAAAACCACCGCGATCTAGCCAAAACTTAGCCGCTTTACTAGCTGCAGCCACCACACTACTCTCTTCTATCGCCATAGGAATAGTGACCAACTGCCCATCTATCTTAAAGTTAGGAGCGAGTCCAAATGGGAAGTAATAATTAGTAACGGTATTCTCACTAAAACCATCATGTAGATCTTGTAATTTCTGATCTTCATTCCAGTATTGGGTTAGCGTTTCTCTAGCCGTAGCGTTATCATTTAAATGATTAGAAACAAGCCAATCTATTTTTTGTGATTTAGTAAGTTTTGAGAATCCGTTAACAGGTTGCATAAAATATAATTGAACGGCAAAGATACAATCGTTATGCATAATTCCCTTACATAGGATAATTGCCCAAACCGTAGCTTTATTGGTGTATTTTTTGTAAAATTGAGGTCACACGTAATTAAAACTAAGGAATGATCAAAAACTGCATGCTTTTATTGGCTTTTATATTTGTAAGTCAAAGCATTACCGCACAGAAAAACATTAGTGTAGAAGATATTTATAGAGGTGAATTTCGCACACAAGGGTTACAGTCTCTAGCATCTTTAAACAATGGAACAGAGTATTTAGTTCTCAACTATAATAGAGATCGTACTCAAACTATAGATAAGTACAGTTATACGACTGGTGAAAAAACTGGAACTCTAGTAAGTAGCTCTGACATTCAATTACCTATACGTGACTATATTATAAGTAGTGATGAGAAGCAAATGATGATTATTTCTGAGAGTTCTCAAATTTTTAGACGTAGTTCTAATGATAAAGTTCACATTTTAAATTTAGAAACTAAAGAGTTAACCTCTTTAAGTGATGATCTAGTGAGAAGCCCTTCTTTCTCGCCAGACGGTAAAAAGGTAGCTTATGTTTTTGAAAACAATATTTACTACAAAAATTTAGAAAGCGGTGCTGTTATACAAGCTACTACAGATGGTGTAACAAACAAACTTATTAACGGTGTTACTGACTGGGTTTACGAAGAAGAGTTTGCTATAGTAAAAGCTTATGAATGGAGTCCTAATAGCGAGCAAATTGCTTTTATCTCTTTTGACGAAAGTGCTGTTCCTGAATTCTCAATGGATGTTTATGGTAACGAATTATACCAAAAACCATATGTTTTTAAATACCCAAAAGCTGGTGAAAAAAATGCTGTCGTAGCGTTGCATCAGTTTACACTATCTAGTGGAGCAAGAAAAGAAGTTGCACTGGGGCGTAATGAAGAATTTTACATTGCAAGAATAAACTATTCACCTAACGGTAAACTAGCTGCACAGGTTTTAAACAGACATCAAAACGTGCTAGACTTTTATTATGTAGATGCTAGTGGTAATGCAAGTATCGCTTTTACCGAAAAGGACAACGCGTACGTAGATGTAACTGACGATCTTACTTTCTTAAAAGATGGTAGCTTTTTATGGACTAGTGAAAAGGATAACTGGAGACATATTTATCTTTATGATGCAGATGGTACAGAGAAAAAACAATTAACTAAAGGAAATTGGGATGTTACCTCTTACTACGGTTATGACGCAAAATCAAAGCGCATCTATTTTCAAAGTACGGAAGATGGCTCTATAAATAGAGGTATTTACTCTATATCTTTAAAAGGGAAGAAAAAGAAAAAACTATCTGCTCAAATAGGAACTAACAGTGCTTCTTTTAGTAAAAACTTTACTTACTTCATCAACACCTTTTCTAGTGCTACTACTCCACCTGTTTATACTTTAAACAATGCAAAGGATGGGAAAAAAGTACGTGAGATCAAAAACAACAATGATCTTACTACAAAGCTTAATGACTATCAAGTTGCACAAAAAGAGTTCTCTACCATTAATATTAATGGAAATGACTTGAATATGTGGACTATGAAACCTAAAAACTTTGACCCTAACAAGACGTATCCATTATTCATGACTCAATACAGTGGTCCTGGATCACAATCTGTAGCAAATAGCTGGTATGGTGCAAATGACTTCTGGTACAGCATGCTTGCAAACGAAGGTTACATCGTTGTTTGTGTAGACCCACGTGGTACAGGTTTTAAAGGAGCAGATTTTAAAAAAGTTACTCAAAAAGAATTAGGTAAGTATGAGGTAGAAGATCAAATTGCTGCTGCAAAGCAATTGGGTTCTATGAATTATGTGGATGCAAGCCGCGTAGGAATATGGGGATGGTCTTATGGTGGTTTTATGAGTTCTAACTGTTTATTGAAAGGTAATGACACCTTCAGTATGGCGATTGCAGTTGCACCAGTGACTAACTGGAGATTCTATGATTCTATATACACAGAACGTTACATGACTACACCACAAGAAAACGCAAGTGGCTATGATGAAAATAGCCCTATAAACCATGTAGATAAATTAAAAGGAAAATATCTTTTAGTACACGGTACTGCAGATGATAATGTACATGTTCAAAACACCATGAGAATGGTAGAAGCACTTGTGCAAGCTAATAAGCAATTTGACTGGGCTATTTACCCAGATAAAAACCATGGTATTTACGGTGGTAACACTAGAATACACTTGTACAACAAGATGACTAATTTTATCAAAGAGAATTTATAATAACAATCAACTCAACTATAAATATAAACTATACATATGGAATTTAAATTCAACGGTTCTGCCGCAAATCAAAAGACCATTTTAGATCACCCAGCTGGTCTATTTGTTCTGTTCTTCACAGAAATGTGGGAACGTTTCTCCTATTACGGGATGAGAGCTTTATTAGTTCTTTTTCTTACTGCATCTTTATTAAACGAAGGTTGGGGATGGGAAAGAGCAGATGCTTTAACACTGTATGGTTTTTATACAGGACTAGTTTATTTAACACCGATTATAGGTGGATTTTTAGCTGACAAATTTTTCGGTTTTAGAAAAGCTGTAGTTATAGGTGCTTTAATCATGACTTTGGGTCATGCAGCAATGGCTATAGAAACGGTAAGTTTTACTTATCTAGGACTAGCCTTATTGATTCTAGGTAACGGTTTATTTAAGCCGAATATCTCTTCAATAGTAGGTAATCTATACAAATCTCAAGGGAAAGAAAAAGATGCAGGTTATACTATATTTTATATGGGTATTAACGCAGGTGCATTCTTAGGTATTCTTTTATGTGGTTACTTAGGAGAGAAGTTTGGATGGAATTACGGTTTTGGTCTTGCAGGAATATTTATGTTCTTAGGAATGTTACAATTCTTTTTTGTCCAAAAGATATTTGGTAGAATAGGATTATCACCACAAGGAACTCAAGATTTTGATGACGCTGTAGAAGATACATTAGAAGAAACTGAAGATGCGATAGAAGACGTAGTAGAAGAAGCTAAGAAAAATAAAATATCACGTGATAGAATTATAGTAATAGGGGTACTCGCCTTTTTTACAATTTTCTTCTGGATGGCATTTGAACAAGCTGGTGGGTCTATGACCATTTTTGCAGGTGATTATACAGACCGTGTATTAACCGGTGGTGCTGCAAGTGCGTTTACTATTATTAACACGATTCTTGTAATTGTGCCTTTGATTATTGTTACTTGGGTACTGGCTATGCTGTGTAAACAAATTATGAAAGACTTCCCTCTTTCTAGCATCATGCTTATCGCTAGTTTTATAACCATATGGGCGATTGCTATTTTTGTTATAAAGAACGATTTTGACACTAAATCTTACCAGGTTTCTTATGTAGATGATAACGGAAATTCTAGAATCACTAAAATTCTTACCACTCAAGATTTTGAAATAGGTTCTCAAACTGGAATCGGTGTAGGTAATGGACTAGACCTTTACTTTGCAGACGATAAGAAAAACGAATCAAATGTTCAAAATGGTAATTACATAGTAAATGCTAAGAATGATTCTATAGGTATGATAAGAAAAGGTGTCATAACTAAATTTGAAGCTCGATCTAAAAAAGGATTATTCTGGAAAGATGCTGAGTATGCTATAGTAGAATATACAGATGCAAAAGGAGTAAAACAATCGACAGATATTTTCTTAGGTGATACTTACTTAAAGGAAGGTGAGTATAATGAGCTAAGTGAGGAAGAAAAGGAAGAGAACAAACTTATGAAAGTAGGTAATCCTTATAATCTTCTTCTAGCTCAAGGAGTTGGTTTTTCTGAGGAAAGTGCTACAAAAGGAACATTAACTAAAATTAATGAGAACGAAGTAGAAATAGGGGCATCATGGTTTGGTATCCTAAACTCTTTCTTTATTATTGCTTTTGCACCAGTATTCTCTAGAATATGGGAATCTAAACTGAATCCTTCTGGACCAGTGAAGTTTGCCATCGGATTAATTCTTCTAGGGATAGGTTTTGGAGCTTTGGCTTATGGATCTATGGATATACCACAAGGTGCCAAAACAGCTTCAGTAAGTATCTTATGGCTTATTCTAGCCTACTTATTCCATACACTAGGAGAACTTTGTGTTTCTCCTGTAGGACTATCTTATGTAAGTAAATTAGCGCCGGTTAAATTGATGAGTTTAATGTTTGGTATATGGTTTGTTGCGAACTTTATTGCTAACACTCTTGCAGGACTTTCAGGCAGTTTTATTGACTCTATTTCTGAGCAATACGGACTCTCTACATTCTTCATGATTTTCACCATTTTACCTATAGGTGCTGGAATAGTCATGTTACTGATCAAACCTATGTTGATCAAAAAAATGCACGGAATCAGATAATAAATTTATTCCAACATATTTTTAACACAAAACGCACCATAACGGTGCGTTTTTTGCGTTGATAGATTTTGTAACTTTACCTTATGAAATTATCCCCTATAGTATTCCTATTATTTTCGGCACTTGGTTTTTCTCAAGTAAACTGGATGACCATGAACGAGGCATTAGAAGCTCAGAAAAAAGAACCTCGCAAGATTTTAATGAAATCCTACACAGACTGGTGCCCTAATTGTAAATGGATGGATAAGCACGCTTTCGCGAAAGCGGACATAGCCACCTACATCAATGAAAATTATTACCCTGTGAAATTTAATGCTGAAGGGACAGAGGTGATCAATTACAAAGGAGCTACTTATGCAAATCCGTTTAAAAAACGCGATGATAGAGCTCAACATCAGTTTGCAGAATTCATAAGAATATTTGAATATCCTACCTTAGTTTTCTTTGATGAGAAAGGAACGATTATTAACCCAGTACCAGGAAAATTAGATTCTAAAAAGTTAGAGATCTACATCACTATGTTATCTGACGAGACTTACAGATCTATCAATACTGGTAAAAAATGGAGTGATTACCAGCGTAATTTTAAATATAAATTGCAAGATTAATTAACTTCAATAGCTCCTGCTTCATAAGTGTTGAGCAATTTTACGTTCATCTTATCGCAGGTAGCCTTCCATGTATTAACTACATTACGATAATTAGAGCCGTCTGCTATAATAAGTTTTGGATTTAAATCTAGAATAAGTCGTTCTAGATTAATTTTAGGAGAGTGTGAGAGCAGTACAGTGGCGTTCTTAATCTCTGTGTTATAAACACCGTTTTCATCTATAACTATGAGTTGGTCGCCTTTATAACCGACAACATTTTTTAGAGAATCTAAAACCAATTCTTTACCACGATTATTCTCAATCGCTTTTAATCTATTAAGACTATTAAATGCACGTGTAGAGTCCATAACGTGTAAATCTGTAAACAACACGGCATTTGTTTTATTACTAACACTTACAGCGCTTCCTGTTGCTTGATGTAAAACAAGAAAACGATCCTTGCTAGAGGAATAAGATTCAAAACCTTTTATACCAAATAATAGGACTAAGGAAACTACACTCAGGTGCAACATCCAGTTGGGTTTTTTAAGATAAAAACGTTCTCTTTTACTTCTTTTAAAATAAGGCAATACAAATAAAACAAAACTAAATAATGCCACATATCCTAAAATGGTTTCTGCTAATGTAAGATGTATATCTTTAAGAATAAAATCATCATAAGAGCTTATTTTACCTACAATTCTTATAATCCATTCCAGTATATAATTAAGCACAGTTGCTAACCAAAGTGACGGAAGATCGATCATAAGCAAAATAATAAGTAGTAATGAGGCTCCTATTATTAGAGGTAAAATAGGTAATAGCAACATATTACCAAAAATAAAAAGTCCAGGAATTTGATGAAAGTAGAATAGACTTATACCTGCAACGCCTATTTGTGCAGAAAGAGTTACCGTAAAGATTCCCCACAACTTTCTAGCCACCGAAGTCAACCAATTCTTGCGTGGGATTACCCATAAACCTGAAATAACCGGCTGAATCAATACTATGGAAAAAACCGCCATATAACTTAATTGAAAACCTACCTGAAACAACAATCTAGGATCAAGTAATAAAAGCACAAACGCAGATAATGTAAGACTGTGATAAACTGATCCTTTGCGTTTAAGATTCATTCCTACCGCTACAAAAGAAAACATCGTAACAGCCCGCATGATGGATGGCGACATTCCAGTAAGTAATGCAAATGACCATAATAATATTACAAGCACAGCACTCTGTATCCAGCGACCATACTTTAATCTTAAAAGACGTCTAGTAAGAAATCTTAATATCAATAGTATGATACCCACGTGCAACCCACTTAATGCCAGTATATGAATAACACCTGCGTCTCTAAAGCTTTTAGTCACCTCAGGATCTACATTCTGTCGCTGTCCTAAAACTAGTGCTTCTATCATAGCTTTAGGTCTATTTCTTAAACCTGACTTAGCCAATTTGTTTAAAATGGTTTTTCGCAGTTGTAATAAAAAACCTAAATCTCCTTCTCCACTAGTATAATTTAAAATTCGAGGTTTATCTACATATACCTGACCATAGACATCTATAGATTTCAAATACTTTCTGTAATCAAAATCACCAGGATTACGGGCAAATGCAGGTAAATTCACATCATCATAAACGGTGAGACGATCACCTACTTTATAACCCAGACTGTCTGCTCTTTTGAACAATACGAGGGTATTTCCTGACACAGCTTCTTGATCTAGTGCAAGAACCTGAGCATAGAATCGGTCATTAAATTTATTAGGAGTTAATCGTTGAGACAGCTTTAATTGCAGGACATGATCCTGACCTTGTGTTTGCTTCTTTATAAAATGATCTGAACCTAATTCATTCTGAAAATATAAATGTGCACCACCTATAAAAAAGAAAAAACTATAAACCGAAAGAGCAAAAACAGCTTTAAAACCAAAGGTAAACCTACCTATCAACAATACTAACATTGCACATAAGACAGCACCACAAATCACATAAATGAAAAGCGTAGAATCTACTTCTATGAATCTAGAGAATAAGATTCCAGCAATGAGAAACAATAAAATTCTGTAAAAAGGATAGTCCAGCCAGCGCATGACTAAATATAGTCAAACTATTTTAATCTATCCTACCTGCTCTAAGAAAGGCATTTAGCCAGTAAGGTTCATTAAGTGTAGAGGTCATAACACCACGTGATGTTGTAGAATGTATAAATTCTATTTCTCCTGGTGTTACTTTAGTAATAAGAGCAACGTGATTAACTTTTTTTCTATTTCTACCAGTGGCAAAAAATAAAAAATCTCCTTTTCGCACCTCATCGAGTTCCATTTTTTCGGCAGTATCATACATAGAACGACTGGTGCGAGGTATGGTTTTTCCCGCCTCTTTAAATGCCGTACATATTAGACCACTGCAGTCCATTCCCTTACGAGTTGTACCGCCATAACGATACTTCACTCCTTTATAATCCATTGCATTATCTATTACCTCATCAATAAAAAGAGTACTTTCCTCATAAGGTTTTTCTTCAGGCTTTTCTTCTAGCTTTTTTTCAGCCGTTTCTGTATAAGAAAATTCCCTTCCTTCACTCTTTACTATCATCGTACGTGCAGGTCTTGTTACAGGAACGTCTTTTTTGGTCGAGGCTCTAGCTGCTTGCCTTTTTGTGGTGACCACTTTAGGTTTAGAACTACCACAAGAGGTTAATCCTAAAAATAGTAGGGTTAGTAATGTAAATGTGACTATGTGAATAGAACGGTTTTTATTTAGGTCTTGCTTTCGCGAAAGCGGAATACTTACATTCATATTACTTCTTAATATCTTTATATATTAAACTAGCTGTGTTCTCACTCGCACCTATACCACCTAATTTTTTTTCTAACTCGTAGTAATCGGCAAAAACACGATTGCGTTGCATAGGATCTAAAATCGCATCTAGTTCTTGCTGGAGCTTTCTTTTATTAAATTCCCCCTGAATAAGTTCTGTAACCACAGGCTCATCCATAATTAAATTAACTAGAGAAATGTAATCTAGCTTCACGATTCTTTTTGCTATTTGATAACTTATGGAACTCCCTTTATAACAAACCACTTGTGGGACTTTAAACAAGGCTGTTTCTAGAGTTGCTGTCCCAGAGGTTACTAACGCCGCATGACACAAACTCATTAAATCATAAGTGCGATTCATGACTAGGGTTACTGGATAGTTTTTTAAATAGGTACTATAAAAAGACTCGTCCTGACCAGGTGCACCAGCTATGATGAATTGGTAATCTGGATACTGATCTACCATTTCTAGCATGACACTAAGCATCTTTTTTATTTCTTGTTTGCGACTACCTGGTAATAAAGCGATAAGCGGTCTATCATCTAGATTATAAGTGGCAAGAAATTTAATATGATCTACAGGCTCTCTTTGAGAAATGGCATCTATTAATGGATGACCGACAAAATGAACCGGGAACTGATGTTTCTGCTCATAGAAATCTTTTTCAAATGGCAGGATAACGTACATCTCATCTACATCACTTTTAATTGCACTTATGCGGCCTTCTTTCCACGCCCATATTTGTGGTGAGATATAATAATGATTGCGGTAACCTTTAAGTTTAGCCCATTTCATAATCCTGAAATTAAATCCAGGATAGTCTATATAAATAATAACATCGGGCTTAAACTCTTCTATATCTCTTTTACATATACCTATATTTTCAAGTATAGTCTTGAGATTGCTCAGCACTTCTACAAAACCCATAAAAGCGAGTTCCTTATAATGCTTAACAAGTTTACCACCTTGAGCCTCCATCAAATCTCCACCCCAAAATTGAAATTGAGCATCTGGATCTTTCTTCTTAAGCTCTTGCATAAGTAAAGATCCATGAAGGTCTCCACTCGCCTCGCCTGCTATTAAATAGTATTTCATAGAATAAAATTAAACATTAAACCTACAATACCTGATAGCATAGTAGCCATTACAACACCACGCGCCTCGTATTCCTGCACCGGTTTTTGAAACTTGCCTATTTTTCCAGTAAGAAAAAAGAAGAAAAGAACTAAATTAAAAATTGCACCTAATACAATTAACTTACCTAAAAAACCTTCTCTATAACCATCTACTAGAGCTTCTTCAAACGCATAAGGTGTTATAAGAACAATATATAAGTAGGTACCTATAGCGTTTGCTATCAGTCCCATTAAGAATCCTTTTAATATTTTACTTACCAAAATCCCAAGTATTAAGTTCTCCTATATAATGATGTGCAGTAAGATCATATTGTGTAGGTACTATAGAAATGTAATTGTTTTCTAGAGCCCACTCGTCCGTATCTTCTCCCTTATCGTCGTTTACAAACTTACCGGTAAGCCAATAATAATCCCTACCATAAGGATTTGTACGTTTATCAAATTCTTCTACCCAGTAGGCATTTGCCTGACGGCATATTTTAATTCCTTTGATTTCTTCCTTTGTAGCTTTAGGTATGTTTACATTAAATATAACACCTCTAGCCATTCCTTTTTCAAGTACTTGCTCGATAATTTGTTTTACATAATCTCTAGATTGAGAGAAGTCTGCATCATGATCATAATCGCATAGAGAGAAACCGATGGCAGGAATACCTTCTATACCAGCCTCCATGGCTGCACTCATCGTACCACTGTAAATCACATTAATAGCACTATTGCTACCGTGGTTAATACCACTGACACATAAATCTGGTTTGCGATCTAATATTTCATGACTAGCCATTTTTACACAATCTACTGGTGTACCACTAGTGGTGTATTCTTTATGATCATAGTCATGCTGTAAGAATTCTTTTACATAAAGCGTATCATTAATAGTAATTGCGTGTCCCATGGCACTTTGCGGACTATCTGGTGCAACCACTACTACATCGCCTAGTTCTCTAGCGATACTTATTAACGTCCTGATTCCCTTTGCGGTAATACCATCATCGTTAGTAACAAGGATGAGTGGTTTCTTTTTATTTTCCATAAGATTTTTAAGGTGGTTAAAATTAAGTAAATTAGCCGAACCATGTGATATTCTTGCCTTACTTTAACCATCTTAAATTGGCATGGTTTTTACATGTGTAGAAAGAGACAAATGAAGATCCTTATGAATTTCCTTAAAAATAATTTTATACTAGCGATACTCACATTACTAGTGGCAACGGCTAGCTGTAGTTTTACTAATAATACTATAGACCCTGGAGACAAAGAAAAAGAGCAGTTATTAGTGAATTTAATTTCGCACGTCTTAAAAAGAAATCACTTTTCACCAGCAGATCTTACTGATGAATTCTCAAAAGAAATTTTTGACAATTACATTAATGACTTAGATCCTGCAAGGAGATATTTTTTAGAAAGTGATTATAAAGAGTTTCAGGCTTATGAATATTTGATCGATGATCAAATACGTGATAGTAAGGTAGATTTATTTAATCTAACCTACGAGCGTCTTCTAAAACGTCAGGAAGAATCAGAAAAGATTTTTGCAGATTTAATAGAAACGCCATTTGACTTTACGGTAGATGAGCGTATGGATACCGATTATGAAAAGGCTCCTTATGCAAAAGATAAGACTGAGTTAAAAGACAGATGGAGGAAACTGTTAAAACTAACAGCTTTAGGTACTTATTACGATAAAATAGAAGAGCAAAAAGAAGCTCTAGAAGAAGATCCTGAATCTGAACAAAAGAGCCTTGTTGATCTAGAAAAAGAAACAAGAGCAGAGATCAAAAAGTCGATGTTAGAGAATTTTGACAATAATGATGATGTACAACGTCTTGATTACTTCTCTTTATTTGTAAATTCTATAACAGCACACTTTGACCCACATACTAACTATTTCCCACCTCAAAACAAAGATCGTTTTGATACTTCAATGAGTGGTAAACTAGAAGGAATAGGTGCACGTCTTCAAAAGAAAATGGATTACATAAGTGTTATAGAAATTATCTCTGGTGGACCAGCATGGAAAAGTGAGTTGATCGAAGTAGGTGATAAGATTCTTAAAGTAGCACAAGAAAAAGATACTACCGCTACTTCTATAGTAGGTATGAGAATAAGCGATGCTGTAGAATTGATAAAAGGCCCTAAAGGCAGTAAAGTTATCTTAACTCTTAAAAGAGTAGATGGATCTATAGAAGACATTACTCTAGTAAGAGACGTAGTTCAAATAGAGGAAACTTTTGCAAAATCTGTGATAGGAAAAGATCAGGACTTTAGATTTGGTTTTATCAACCTACCTAAATTCTATTTTGATTTTGACGATCCTAATGGGCGTGCATCAGGAAATGATATCGCACAAGAAATTAAAAGACTAAAAACTGAAGGTATGGACGGTCTTATTTTAGACCTCCGTAATAACGGTGGTGGTTCTTTAAGAGAAGTAGTAGAAATGGCTGGACTTTTTGTTGATGAAGGACCTGTTGTACAAGTAGCTTTAAAAGATAAAAGAACTAGAACTCTTAGAGACAGCGATAGTGGTGAGATTCTTTGGGAAGGCCCGCTAGTGATAATGGTAAACGAGTTTAGTGCGAGTGCAAGTGAAATACTAGCCGCAGCTTTACAAGATTATGAGCGTGCTGTGATTATAGGTAGTAAGCAAACCTTTGGTAAAGGAACCGTTCAAAATTTTGAAGATCTAAACCAATGGGTACGTAATAATGAATATGGTGATCTAGGCGCTATTAAATTAACTACTCAAAAATTCTATAGAATTAATGGAGGTAGTACACAGCTCGAAGGTGTAAAAAGTGATGTAGTTACTCCTGGTAGATATAGCTATATTGATGTAGGAGAACGTGATGAAGAATTCCCTCTACCATATGATGAAATCGCAAAAGCAGATTATAATAAATTTACAGGTTATTCTAATCTTGCAGAATCTATTCAAAAAGCACAAGAAAGAATAAATAACAACCCTACATTTAAGCTGATAGATGACAACGCAAAATGGTTGAGCGAGCAACGTGATAACAATGACATTCCATTAAATTTCACAGAGTATAGTGAGCGTCTAGATAGATTAGAAAAAGAAACAGAGCAATTTGAATCTTTATCTGATTATAAGAATAATCTAGAATTTGATATGCTAGCTTATGAAAAGACACTAACTTTAAATGATAGTGCTCTTAAAGATAAACGTGAAGCATGGATGAAAAATCTTAAGAAAGACGTCTATGTTTCTGAGGCTGTAAATGTGCTTAAAGATCTACGTATGAACAATATTAAAAATACGAACAAGACTAAATGGAGCGTTAAAAATTAATGTCTCATAAATCAACATCATTAAGCTCACTCGCGCTCCAGAAGTTCAAAAAAAACTTCTGGGGCGTTTTGAGTTTTATAGTTATTCTATTTTACGCTATCATCGCATTATTCGCATATGCACTCGCACCTGACGACACGCAGTATGCAAATCAAATGCATATTTCTATCCATTCACAGCCTCCAGGTTTTACGGTAAACTTATTAGAACTTCCATCTACACAAACAGAATCTAGTTTTTGGGACTGGTGGACTGGAAAAACATCTTCTATTGAAGAAATCCCATATTCAGATCTTAACTTAAAAGATGGTAAATTTTACTACCGCCCTTATGATGTAGATGGCAACTTATTGCCTTTTATAGAAGTGCCTTTAAAGTTAGGAGATAAAATGGATTTGTCTCGCTTTCGCGAAAGCTATACTTCTAAAAAAACATTTCTTCTAGGTACTGATAAATATGGTCGCGACCTTTTGAGCCGTATGATAGTGGGAACTAGAGTTAGTATTTCTATAGGTTTTGTTACGGTATTCATTTCCTTATTCATTGGAATATTTCTTGGAGCGGTCGCAGGTTATTATGGTGGTAAAATAGATGCTGCTATCATGTGGTTAATTAATGTTACGTGGTCCATTCCTACTCTTCTTATGGTAATTGCTATAAGTATAGCTTTAGGAAAAGGGTTTCTTACTGTCTTTATAGCCGTAGGTCTCACTATGTGGGTAGAAGTGGCACGTGTGGTGCGTGGACAGATTATAGTCGCCAAAGAATATCAATACGTAACTGCAGCCAAGGCCTTAGGATTCAACAATTTTAGAATCATAACAAAACATATTTTACCCAATATTATGGCACCGGTAATTGTGATTAGCGCGGCAAATTTTGCTGCATCTATTCTTAT
The DNA here is from genome assembly GCF_039941875.1 of Nonlabens sp. Lineage (GTDB taxonomy): Bacteria > Bacteroidota > Bacteroidia > Flavobacteriales > Flavobacteriaceae > Nonlabens. The sequence goes on from NZ_JBDVDQ010000004.1 coordinate 56,888, forward strand.
AGAAAGCGGTCTTAGCTTTTTAGGTCTAGGCGCACAACCACCCATGCCTAGTTGGGGAAGTATGATAAAAGATCATTACCAGTACATAATTCTAGACAAGGCGTATCTTGCAATCGTACCAGGAATTGCTATCATGACCTTAGTAATGGCTTTTATGCTTTTAGGAAATGCTTTAAGAGATGCACTGGACGTAAAAACTAGTTAGATGAGAAAATACATTTACCCAATTATAATACTAGCATGTGCTGCTGTTTACTACACTTATCAAAATAAAGAAAACGATGCATATTCTGAAGATAATTTATCTCAAGATGAGTTTCTAAATCGTGACGTAGATGGAGACGGTATCAAATCGCTGGCATTGAAGGATTTTTTACCACGTTCTAATAATCAAATTGTAAACCACCATACATACAGTCTATCATATAACGAACAACATGAGCAGGCAGAGTGGACGGCACATGTTTTAAGAGCAAGCGACATAACTAATAACAACTACAAGCGACCTTACTTTGAGGTGGATGATAAAGTAAAAACCAAAGCTGCTCACTGGCGCAATTATAAAAAAAGCGGTTATGATAAAGGTCACCTAGTTCCTGCAGGAGACAGAAAGTCTACTAAAGCTGCTCATGACGAGACTTTTCTAACCTCTAACATAAGCCCACAAGAACATGCGTTTAATGCCGGTATATGGAACACACTGGAGCAGAAGACTAGATATTATGCAAAGCGTTATGATGAGGTTTATGTGATCACAGGATCTGTCCTAAAAGACGATTTAAAATCAATAGGTTCTGAGAACGTGTCTGTACCAGAACAGTATTATAAAATCCTATATCGCAATGACTCTGACGGTGGTAAAATGGTAGCTTTTCTTATGCCACATGAAAAGACTAATAAATCTATTTATGATTTTATCACTAGTGTAGATAAAATAGAAGAGTTAACTGGAACTGATTTCTTTTATCAATTACCAGATTATATGGAGGATAAGCTAGAGACAGGAAAAACTTCTAAAGGTTGGTAGAAGGTAAAATTACTTTCTTAGTCCGATAAATTCTATATAGTTTAGTTCAGATTTATAGACCTCAAAAAGTTGTTCTTTTGATAGGTTGATGATAGAATCCTTTAAAGCTTCTTCAACTATTTTTTCTATCTTTAAGGCTTGCGGCTGTTGATTAATTTTAAGATCAATATTTTTAATCAGCATACTCTGGTAAATCAATTCTTGTTCAAAGTTTATTGCCCTTTTAATTTGAGACACATCTATCTTTTCAAGATTCAATTCAAGAGTTACCCAACATGCTGCTTCCTCTAAGCTGTAATTCAAACTATTTTTACTCCTAGAGCTTATTTCACATATCGATTTTTCTTTACAAGAAACTATCATTAAAAAAATATGGTAATAAAAAACGTTTTCAATTCAAAATTTATCATCATTTAACATTTATCCTACTCAAACCTCATCGCCTTAACAGGACTTATTTTACTCACTATAAAAGTAGGTATAATCAAGGCTAGCAAACACACTACAAAGGTTCCTAGATTTAAAGCTACAACATGCCACCACGATATATAAACAGGCATCTCGGTAACATGATACGATTGTGGATCTAGCGTTAACGGGCTGAAAAAGTATTGAATCCCTATCAATCCTAGACCTATCACATTCCCTATCACAAGACCTTTAAAAACTAAATTCATTGCGTTGTAAAGAAATATTTTACGCACCGTCCAATTAGACGCACCTAGCGATTTTAAAACACCTATCATATTAGTACGGTCTAAAATCAGTACTAGTAACGCGGTAATCATGTTGATTATACCTACAATAAGAATAATACCTATAATTCCAAAAATATTACCATCTAGCAAAGCGAGCCATTGAAATATCGCAGGTAGTTCTTGCTCTATAGTTTTAGCATTTAATTCTGACGGTGTGTTTAATTGTATGTTCCTACCTATCTCATTAAGCTTATCAAAATCATTAATAAAAACTTCAAACTTTCCTACCTGGCTCTCATCCCATTTATTGATACGCTGTATGTGTTTGATATCACCTATTATAAATTTAGAGTCATATTCTTCTAGACCACTATCATAAATCCCAGAAACAGTAAAAAATCTAGCAATAGGCTCCTGACCATTTGCTTTCATAAAATAAGTACTGGCCTGGTCACCTACTTTGAGTTGCAAACGCGCAGCAATATCATCAGAAATTAATATATCAAAAGAAGTGTCTTCTTTATTTAATTTGGGCAACTCACCTTCTATTAAAAAATCTTGGAGATACTGCCAGTCATAATCTGTACCGACACCTTTAAGAATAATCCCTTCAAAATCGGTTGCTGTGCGTATCATACCGCCTTTAGTAGCGATAGCCTGTATGTGTGTTACCTCTGGTACTTTTGTAAAATCAGGATAAAAACCTTGCTCTTTTGAGATCGGTTTTACCGTCGTTACAGAGTTATTGCGATCATATAACGAAATACTTACATGTCCATTAAAGGCACTTACCTTCTCTTTTATCTTTTTTTGCAGGCCTACACCAGTGGCAATAGCTATAAGCATCACAATAATACCTATTGCAATTGCTGCTATCGCAATTTTTATTATCGGCGCACTTACGCTATTTTTATAACTTGTACTACTTTGTACCCTTTTAGCAATGAAATACTCTAGATTCACTTTTTCTCCTTCTATATTCAAATATACCATAATCGCTATGGTCATAGGAATAACTTCTTGTAATTCTAAGATCAATGGTAATAATACACCTACATCTCCTATTGAAGAAGAGCTTATTCTCCAAGATAATCGTAATAAACAGCTTCTAGTAGACGCAAATAACAACGACCCAATACCTGCCGCCTACCTATTAGGGGATTGGATAGAAAAATTAAAAGGTAAAAGAGTTGCCATAGTAGGTAATCAAACCAGTGTTGTAAAAACACAAGACACCATCATTTCCAAAGAATGGAAAACTAAAGAAAAACTACGTTACACACATCTAGTAGACACTCTATTAGCACATGGCATAGACATTAAAAGAGTATTTGCACCAGAACATGGTTTTAGAGGCACTGCAGACGCTGGCGCAACTATTAAAGACGGTATCGACTCTCAAACTGGGCTGCCTATTATCTCTTTATACGGTAAAAATAAAAAGCCTTACAAAGAACAATTAGAAGACGTAGACGTTGTCCTTTTTGACATACAGGACGTAGGCGCACGTTTTTACACTTATATCTCTACACTACATTATGTGATGGAAGCCTGTGCGCAGTACAATAAAAAACTGATCGTTCTAGACCGACCTAACCCTAACGGTCATTATATAGACGGACCTATTCTAGAGCAAGAACATCAGAGCTTTGTAGGCATGCATCCTGTTCCTGTGATTCACGGTATGACCATAGGAGAATATGCCCTTATGATTAATGGAGAAAAATGGCTAGACAATAACCTAACAGCAAAACTAGAGGTTATCGAGTGTAAAAACTACACACACGACTCTTCCTATAGCATACCTATAAAACCATCTCCTAACCTACCTAACGATCAGGCTATAAATCTATATCCTAGTCTTTGCTTTTTTGAAGGTACAGACGTTAGTGTAGGTCGTGGTACAGAAATGCAATTTCAAGTTTACGGTTCTCCATCACTGGTAAAATATACAGACTTTGACTTTACACCTACGCCTAATGTAGGTGCCAAAAGACCTAAATTTAACGGGAAGAAATGCTACGGTGTGGACCTTAGAGAATATAAAAAGCTAGATCATTTGAACTTAGATTTTTTGGTAGACGCTTTCGCGAAAGCGCCATCAAAACAAAACTTTTTCAACTCATTTTTTACTAAACTAGCAGGAACTAAAACTTTGCAAGCTCAAATCGAGAAAGGTATGACCGCACAAGAAATAGCAGCAACCTGGGAGAAAGGCTTACAAGATTATCAAAAAATAAGAGTGAAATACTTACTTTATAAATAAAAACAATGTGCATGAATGGTTATCGCACAGTGGTAATAATGATAACCAATTAACTCACCTTGGTTTTATTCAGCATGTTTATAAAAGAGCGATGGAAAAATATACAACGTAATGTACCTACCAAATTTTAAGTAATTTGAGTTATGAATTAAGATTGTCAAAAATCAAAAAAGCCTAAATCTAATTAAGATTCAGGCTTTTTTGATTTTATTTAAATACTATCTAGTTGTCTCTGACCATGTATAATAAAATCTCATCTTCTATTTGAGAGACGATCATAAAACTATCATTCAATTGATGTATTCTATATACAATCTTTTCATCACCAGAATTTGAAGTACCTACTAGATCGTTATTATCATGATTAATTTTAAACTTTTGAGTAGTACCGAATCCACTTACACCTAGCTCTACCTCTTCACTAGTTTTAAAATGAAGGGTTATCATTAAACCCACCATTTCAAACAACTCTGCACCTTCGGACTCATTAACAACTCTTACTTCTTCTACTTTCCATTTACCTAGAAGCAACTCTTCGTTTATCTTCTCGTTTTTATAGCTAGTTTCTTTTAAATATGTATAAGTTTTTGCCGCCGTAACATCGCCTTTTATCAAATAAAAGCGCATATTCCTTAAAGAATAACGAGCTTCATTTTCAGATAATATCTCTAGAGAACCTTCTTCTAGTTGTAGCGTATTACCTTCTTTAATGTAAGTAGCCTCTGTCTCTTTTCCCATGAACTTATTTACATAAGTACCGTCTTCTTTAAAAACTAATTTATAAGAAGCAAACATATTTGAAACGGTGCTAATTCGTTTTTCTAACTCTTCAGCACTCAAGACACCATCATCAATAGCCTTACGATCCACACGGTTAAAACTCCATGTTCCTAAAAAATCTTGTGCTGTACTTAACGTGCAAGTCAACAAGATCATTATAAAGAAAAACTGTTTAATCATTTTCAACTATTTTGAAGATTAAGAAATTGAAACCTACTCATTCAACATCGCCCATAGACGATCTTTTAACTGTGTTAAGTTGTGCTGTGAGATAGAAGATATAAACATGTACGGCGCTCCATCAAAAGCTCCTTCATTATCTAATTCTTCTCTCATTTGCTCGATTAACTCTTCGTCCAGCATGTCTGCTTTTGAGATCACTACAAAACGTTCTTTATCTAACATCTCTGGGTTGTACTTTCTCAACTCATTCACTAGAATGTCGTACTCTGCACTAATATCGTCAGAGTCTGCAGGAACTAGAAATAGTAAGGTAGAATTACGCTCTATGTGTCTTAAGAAACGATGTCCTATCCCTTTACCTTCTGCAGCACCTTCTATAATCCCAGGAATATCTGCTATTACAAAAGTTTTATAATCACGGTATTCTACGATACCAAGATTAGGCTTTAAAGTAGTAAACTCGTAGTTAGCTATTTTAGGTTTTGCCGCTGTAAGAACAGAAAGTAATGTAGATTTTCCTGCATTAGGAAATCCTACCAGACCTACGTCTGCAAGAATTTTAAGTTCAAAAGTCACATCTAGAGATGTACCATCCATTCCTGTTTGTGCATAACGAGGCGTCTGTCTGGTAGAGGTTTTAAAATGCCAGTTACCACGACCGCCTTTTCCTCCTTCACAAAGGATAAAATCTGCACCATCTTCTAGAATCTCATGTACCACAAGACCAGTTTCTGTATCTCTAATAACAGTACCTAATGGCAACTCTATTATAATATCCTCTCCATCGTACCCAGTTCTACGTTGCTTTGCACCGTTACCTCCTTGAGCAGATTTAAAGTGACGTTTATACTTAAAATGATAAAGCGTCCATAGGTTTTTATTACCTCTAAGTATGATATGACCACCACGACCACCATCACCACCATCGGGACCTCCTTTATCTATATATTTCTCTCTGTGTAAGTGAGTACTTCCTTTACCGCCACGGCCAGATTCTACAGTTACCTTTGTATAATCGACAAAATTTCCTTCAGTCATAGTTCTATGTTCAGTTAAACGGTTATTGACAAACCGTTTTTTGTTCTCAGTTAATAGTCAACTAAGTATTTATATTTTTGAAACCGTTTCCCTAGACCAGAAGGGGATAGTTTCTACTTGTTACTTTTTAAAGTTTATCAAACTCTACACTTAAACGCTCTGTAATAGCATCCATAGATCCTACACCATCCACGCCGTAATATTTACCTTGCGCTTCATAAAAATCTTTTAACGGTGCAGTTTGTTTGTAATAAACCGAGATACGATCTCTTATCACACCTTCATTAGCATCATCTGCACGACCGCTAGCTTTACCTCTTTCTAGAAGACGTTCTACTAGAGCTTCATCATCTACTTCTAGAGCAACCATTCCAGCTATCTCTGTATTTTTTTGAGATAATAATTCGTCTAGAGCAATTGCTTGAGCATCTGTTCTAGGAAAACCATCAAAAATAAAACCTGCAGCGTCTGGTGTTTTTTCCACCTCGGCCTTAAGCATTTTAATAGTAACTTCATCTGGAACTAGATTTCCTTTGTCCATAAAAGACTTTGCAAGCGTTCCTAATTCAGTACCGTTTTTAATATTGTATCTAAAAACATCTCCTGTAGAAATATGAATTAAACCATATTTGTCTTTTAAACGAGTTGCTTGAGTTCCTTTTCCTGCTCCTGGAGGGCCGAATAAAACGATATTTTTCATGCGTTGAGTTTGTACGTAAAGTTCGGGCAAATTGCGCCCTAAATTATTATAATCCATGCCGTATCCCACGACAAATTTATTTTCTATATGTTGTCCTATATAATCGATTTTCAACTCTCGATCATACACTTCTGGTTTAAAAAAGAGCGTTGCTATTTTAATCTCTAGAGGATTGTGTTCGGCTAGCTTTCGCGAAAGCTTCTCTACCGTCAAACCGCTATCTACTATATCCTCTACGATAACAACTGTCCTACCTGCTAGATCTACATCTAGCTCGTTACCAAACTCTACGACACCAGTAGAACTAGTACCGTCGTAACTTTTTGCACGCAAGAAACTTATCTCACATTCATGATTAAATTTACGAGTCAGGTCGGCAAGGACCATGTAACTACCATTTAATATTCCTAAAAATACGGGCTTTTTATTTGATAAGTCTTTGTTGATTTGAGACGCAAGATTATCTACAGCAGCTGCTATTTCTTGTGCGCTCAAAAAAGATTTAAAATAAAGATCGTGGATCTTAATCACTATAGTTCATTTTTTGCAAAGATACTATTTAGTAAGCAGTTGACAGTATCTGTTAGCGGTGGTTATTAGATGGATAAACTAATCGATTTAAATATATAAGATTCTGTTTCTATTTCAAGTTAGGTTTCAATTTAACCTCTTATTTTTGAGGCATGAAACAGACACAATTCTCTTCAGGTTTTACATTAGGTATTTTAGGCGGTGGACAACTAGGCAAAATGATGCTTTACACCACTAGAAAATGGGACATCAACACTTATGTGATGGATAAGGACGACACGGCGCCTGCCTATCAAGGTTGTGATGTTTACTTTGAAGGAGATATTATGGATTATGAATCTGTAATGGAATTTGGTGAGCAAGTAGATGTACTTACTGTAGAAATAGAAAACGTAAACGTACAAGCGCTTCAAGATCTAGAAGATAAAGGAATAGCTGTTTCCCCTAGTGCCAAAGTTCTTAACCTTATAAGAAATAAAGCACGACAAAAATCTTTCTACCTTGACAAAAACATTGCGACTGCAGCTTTTGAGGTATATTCTCAACCTAATCCACAGCACCAAAGAGACTATCCCTTCATATGGAAAAGTGCCGAAGGTGGTTATGATGGAAAAGGTGTTAAAGTAATACGACAAGCTAGTGAACTAGAAGACTTACCTCAAGTAGAGTGTATTTATGAAGATATGGTCGATTTTGATCTAGAACTAGCCGTAATCGTTGCTCGCAATGCAAATGGAGAGATGAAAACATATCCAGTAGTGGAAATGGAATTTCATCCTGAGGCAAATCAAGTAGAATATGTAATATGTCCAGCACGTATTAACATGGATATTTCTGACCGTGCAAGAGAACTTGCTTTAGAAGTTTCTGAAGCTTATGAACATGTAGGTTTACTTGCTGTAGAAATGTTTCTTACTAAGTCTGGCGAGCTACTAGTTAATGAAGTGGCTCCAAGACCACATAATTCTGGTCACCATACCATAGAAGGATCTATTACAGACCAGTTTGAGCAACATGTAAGATGCGTGTGCAACTTACCTCTAGGGGCTACAGACAGTACAGTTGCAAGTGTTATGGTAAATCTAGTAGGAGAAGAAGGTCATACTGGTAATGTAATTTACGATGGTATAGAAGATATTCTTGCCATGCCAGGTGTCACACCTCATATCTACGGTAAAAAAGAAACAAGACCATTTAGAAAAATGGGACATGTTACTATAGTCGCAGATGATATAGTCGCTGCTCGTGAACTTGCTGAAGTTGTAAAAGGAAAAATTAGAGTTATTGCTGAGAAGTGAGAATGAGTTCTTGAATTACCACACTTGATGGAGAATCTAGTGGTTATCTCGATCTTTGGGTTTCTCAAAATTGAAACATTAATTTTTAATTTAATTTTAATCTGCTATAATGAAGACTATCGATCTTCTTTTCAATCCATAACTCCTCAAGAATACTTCCATATTCTTCTTTATTACGATGGTGGTTCATAACTTGATACCTTGTCACTTTAAGGCCTAAACCTGCACAGTCATCAGATGGAAAACCGTATGTGTTTAGGTATTTTTTGAGTCTTACAAAATTTATCGAGTCACGTCGCCCAAACTCTTGTATCCTACTAGCACCTTCTTTTATAACACGATAATATTGCTCGGTATCAACTTGCGCTGAATCAAGTTCACGAGTAATTAAAGATTGTTTAAAATCTTGTAATGCACTATCAATAACTATTCCTTTAGAATGCTGACTAAAAGACCTTATTAGAAACTGATCAATTGGGTATCTAGTAAGGTCAAGATAAACAAGTTTAGCTTCTTCTTTAGCGTAGTAACGATAATTAAACCTTACCGCTTGATCTTCCAAGGCAATAAGTAACCACTCCTCACATTCATCTTCGTTTGTCTTATTGCTATTTTTTGTATCACAAGAAATTAATATCAAAAATGTTATAGTAAATAATAGATGTTTTATTCTGATCATGTGATGTTTATAATAAAAACTTAAATCTTATCGAAGATATTGTTTCAGTAGAGTAAAAGAAGCTAGGAAATAAAAAAACCAGTGAACTCCGTTAATCATAATTAATATAATGTGACACTACGGTTGTAAGTTATGTATCGTTAATCAATATTGCAATCAGTATTCAGAATTAAATATTGACAGCTTCCCTACTGATTTTCTAATTTAATTTCAAGCTCTTTGCTCCTAGGCGAAACCTTACAAATTAAAGCAAGACATGGAATATAGAGTACTAAAGGGATACAATCAATTATCTTCAGAATCACTTTTATTTTTAAATTGCTTCATTTTCCATCTTCCATAAATAGCAAAACCCAGAATAAAAATCACAATCCCAACGTAAACATGCCAGTAACCTTCCATCGGTCTACCTGGAAGTCTACTAGTTGTTTTATGCGGTGACAACTGTAATAATAACATGGTCAATTTGACAAAATGCATAATTTATAATTGAGTGTCTAAAATTACGTTCTTCACCATCATTTTTTATCAAGATATTTTCTAATAACAAAGCTGTATAGCAATCCAATCGCGACTATGGAGCCGATAAGAAGTGCAACTTTCCACGTCTCTGATTTTATACATTCATTACAAGAGCCATTATCAGGAAGGTACTGCCATTGAGTTAGCAAGTTCATAAATAACGTGAGTTCGACATAATAATTTCAAGCTGTTTGCTATCGGGCAAAACCTTACAGGTTAAGATAACGCTTTGGTTTCCATTTTCCAAAGATTTGAAAGTCAACATCTCCAATTAAATATCAAATTGAAACTGGGTAATAATCGTTCTCGACTGCCGCTCGAACTGACATCTCAAAAATCAAAAATCTGATATCGTTAATCTGCAATCGTTGATCGATATTCCTTTAAGGAGTACTACTACTTACTTCTAAAACTTTACCATTATAGAATTTATTACCAGTTAAGGCAAAATTCATGATATAAGCTGCCATTTCTGTTGCCGTTAATGGCGCCTTATATCCTGGGAATGCTTCTTCTAGCATTTCAGTTTGTACGGCTCCTAAGGCAAGTGTGTTGAATGATGGTCCGTTTTCTTTATATTCTTCTGCTAAGAGCTCAAAAAGGGTGATTACGGCTGCTTTTGCGCTAGAGTATGCTGCAAGTCCAGGGAATTTTGCACTTCCTTGAACACCTCCCATAGAACTTATAGCGATTACATGTGAGTCATTATTCATAGCCGGCAGTAAAGCCTGTGTTAATGCTGCTACACCAAAAACATTTACCGCATAACATTGCTGAAAGTCCTGAGCTGTTAGTTGCTCAAAAGGTTTATTAACCAACATACCTGCATTATGAATAACGACATCTATGCGATCCCATTTTTTCAATATCTCATTTGCTGCATGATCGATATTAGACTGATCACTTAAATCGGTTGCAATAGCAAGGACTGTATTACGTTCTAGAGCTTGTACGGAAGCAATCTTTCGCGAAAGCGCTATCACCTCATGTCCAGCATTAGAAAGTAGTTGAGTAAGCTCAAAGCCTATACCACGACTAGTTCCTGTAATTACTATTCTTTTACTCATTTGTTGCAGGTGTTAATTTTAATTTTTTTCCGTTAACGACACTAAACACACCTGGCATAACCGCGTTTACTAACTGCGCCATGTGATCTGTATTTACCTGTGTCGTATCATCTCCTACTTTATGGTAGTGATCAAAATTTGTGAAATCAAATGTGCTGAAGGTTTGAGAAGGAACGTTAAACGCCTCAAAAAACGGATAGTTATCTGATCTTTTAAATAGATTAAACTTTGCCGCTTGATCTAGTTTACCAGTAACCACACGATTAATGTTTGCGTCGTTAAAAACAGCTGCCATGTTGGATCCATCGTGCCCTGTTAAATAAGCAATATATGGACGGTTTACCATAGGTGTTCCTGTCATTTCAAAATTAAGCATTGCTACCACATTTTCACCTTCTTCTTTCATACGGTTAGCAAGGTGCTTAGAACCTAGAAGTCCTTTTTCTTCTGCAGAGAATAATGCAAAAACAACCGTTCTTCTATTAAAATCTATCTCTTGAAAATTAGCCGCTAGAGCTAGAACAGACGCTGTACCTGTCGCGTTATCGTTTGCACCGTTTGCAATACTATCACCAGCTACTGCTTGTAATATACCTATATGATCATAATGAGCACCTATAACGACCACTTCATCCTTTAATGCTTTATCAGACCCTGGAATCATGGCTACTACGTTAAAGGCCTTTTTACCTTTTGCATCAAAGTTATCTAGATAAGCCCCTTTATATGATGCTATACCCATTTCTTGAAAACGCTCTGAAAGATATGCAGCCGCTTTTTCTATACCTTCTGATCCTGTATCACGACCTTTTAAATCGTCACTTGCAAGAAAAGCTACATCTTGTGCTATTTGAATAGCATTTACTTTAGGAAACTTAAGTTCATTAATTTTTTCTACATTATCCATAGCCTTAGAGACAGTGTCTATTTTCTTAGTAGAACTACATGATGCTAGAATCGCTGCGGTGGAAAGTAGAAATATAATTTTTTTCATGACTGTTTTTTAGTTGAAGTAAAGATAGTTATTTAGTTAAAGAGTAAAGAGCAGATATGTAGTATGATATATTTAAAAAGAGAAATCAAAAAAGCCAAATCTTATGATTTGGCTTTTAAATAATAATTTATGAATCTTATTGATTACATGTACATAACAATTGGGTTCTCAATATAAGACTGGAATGTCTGTAAGAATGCAGCACCTGTTGCTCCATCTACAGTTCTATGATCACAAGCTAGTGTAATCTTCATCACATTACCTACTACTATCTGACCGTCTTTTACAACTGGTTTTTGAACAATAGCTCCTACAGACATAATTGCACTGTTAGGCTGGTTAATGATAGAAGTAAACTCTGTAATACCGAACATACCAAGGTTAGAAATAGTAAATGTACTTCCTTCCATTTCTTTAGGTTGTAATTTCTTATTACGTGCTTTACCTGCAAGTTCTCTTACCTTACCACCTATTTGCTGCATACTCATCTGGTCTGCAAATGGTAACACTGGTACAAGAAGACCGTCATCTACAGCAACCGCTACACCTATATGGATGTGCTTTGCTATAATAGTATTCTTATCTGTCCACTGTGTATTCACTTTAGGGTGTAATCTCAACGCCATTGCTGCCGCTTTAATTAACATATCATTAAAGCTAATTTTTGTATCAGGTAGTTGATTAATTGCTTTTCTACTAGCGATAGCATTATCCATATCTAGATCTAGACCTAAATAATAATGAGGCGCTGTAAATTTAGACTGACCTAAACGTTTTGCAATTGTTTTTCTCATTTGAGAATTAGGAACTTCTTCAAAAGTTTCTGTTCCTACCGATACGAAAGAGCTACCAGATGATGCAGCTGCAGCACTAGGTGTAAAACTCTCTATATCACTTTTTACAATACGTCCGTTTTCTCCTGATCCAGAAACCTGACTTAAATCTATTCCTTTCTCTTCAGCCATTTTCTTTGCAAGTGGAGAAGCAAAAATGCGCCCACCAGTTGCAGTTGAGTTAGAAGTCTTGTTAGAAGAAGACGCTACTGGAGCAGCCTCTTTCTTAACTTCTTCTTTTTTAGGCTCTGCCTTTGGAGCTTCTTGCTTAGGCTCTTCTTTCTTAATTTCTTTTTTAGGAGCAGCAGCTTTATCCATGCTTATTCCTGAAACGTCAGTTCCTGCAGGGCCTATAATAGCCAAAAGGGTATCTACCTTTGCGGTTTCACCTTCTTGGATTCCTATTTTAAGTAGCGTACCACTGTTGAAAGATTCAAATTCCATCGTCGCCTTATCAGTTTCGATTTCAGCAAGGATATCTCCTTCTTCTACAGTATCACCTTCTTGTTTTAACCATGAAGCTACAGTTCCTTCCTCCATTGTGTCGCTAAGACGAGGCATGTTAACGATAACAACACCATCTGGAATATCAGAACTCGCACTAGATTCTTCTTTATCTTCTGAAGACGCTTCTTCTTTTGAATCTGCATCTACTTTAGTTTCTTCACTAGCTTCAGAACTTGAATCACCCTCTAGCAAGCTAGAAATATCTTCACCTTCTTCCCCTATAATACATAGCAATTGATCAACAGGAGCAGTTTCTCCTTCTTGAACACCTATGTGCAGTAAAGTACCGTTTTGGAATGATTCAAATTCCATGGTAGCTTTATCAGTTTCAATTTCTGCAAGGATATCTCCTTCTTCCACCTTATCACCTACTTTCTTCAACCACGCAGCTACAACACCTTCTTCCATGGTGTCACTTAAACGTGGCATGTTAACTATCTCTGCCATAACTTATGATTTTGCTGGTAAAAATGGATAATCTTCTTGTTCATATACAGCGTCATACATCACACTTTGTTCTGGGAACGGTGACTCTTCCGCAAATTTCTCACATTCTGCAACACGCTCTTTAACACGTTTTGCAACATCTTTAAAGTGATCTTCAGACATACCGTGATCGCTCATCAATCTATCCTTCACTTGCGTGATAGGATCTATTTTCTGATATTCTGCCACCTCGTCTTTAGTTCTATATTTTTGAGCATCACTCATAGAGTGACCTCTGTAACGGTAAGTTTTTAATTCTAAGAAAGTTGGTCCACCACCTGAGCGAGCTCTTTCAATTGCTTCAGACATCGCCTCGGCAACTTTTTCTGGATCCATGGCGTCTACTGGTCCACACGGCATTTCATAACCTAGACCTAGTTTCCATATATCTGTATGGTTTGCAGTACGAGCAACACTTGTACCCATCGCATAACCATTATTCTCTACACAGAACACTACTGGTAAATTCCATAACATAGCAAGGTTAAACGCTTCGTGCAAAGAACCCTGACGTGCAGCACCATCACCAAAAAAGGTAAGTGTAACAGCGTTAACACCGTGAAATTTATCACCGAAAGCGATTCCAGCACCTAGAGGTATCTGTCCTCCTACGATACCATGACCACCATAAAAACGGTGTTCTTTAGAAAAAATATGCATAGAACCACCTAATCCTTGAGAAGTACCAGTTGCTTTACCATAAAGCTCTGCCATTACTCTTTTAGGGTCTACGCCCATTCCTATAGGCTGTACGTGATTACGGTATGCGGTAATCATTTTATCCTTTGTCAGATCCATTGCGTGTAATGCTCCTGCAAGAATAGCTTCTTGACCATTGTATAGGTGCAAAAATCCACGTACTTTTTGTTGGATATAAACCTGAGCTAATTTGTCCTCAAACTTTCTCCAGAAAAGCATTTCCTCGTACCAGTTCAGTAAGACGTCTTTAGTGACTTTTTTCATGTAATTATATGTTAAGTGGTCCGCTTTCGCGAAAGCGGAACAAAGATCAAATATAAAGATCCTTTCCCAACTTTTGTCCAAGCTGCAGAACAAAAATAGACGAAAAAAGGGTAAGGAAAAACCTATTTATGGGTTAAAATTGTACGCAAACGTTATAGATAATTCTTATCAAACATAAGTGGCAATAAATCACTTAAAGAATCGGACTTTAAAACCTTGCCTGCAGCGCCCATAAAATAGAGCTCTATATCATTTTGCTGATTATTCTCATACTCAGCAATAGACTGCCTGCAAGCGCCACATGGCGGTACCGGCTTGTGAAAAGAATCGTCCTTAGGACTTGCGGTAATAGCCATTTTCAAAATCGCCACTCCAGGATATTGAGATCCTGCTGCAAATATAGCAACACGCTCTGCACATAATCCTGATGGATAAGCTGCATTCTCTTGATTATTACCGGTTATTATCTCACCGTTTTCTAGCAGCAATGCGCAGCCTACTGTAAAATTTGAGTAAGGAGCATATGCGCGGTGACGAGCCTCGATAGCCAGATCCATAAGTGAATGATCTTGTGTGGCGAGCTCTTCTATATTATCGTATACCTCGAGGGTAGTGTGTAGTTCTAATTTTTTGATAGTCTAGTATTCTGTGTATTCGTCACCGAAATTAAACGTAAGTCCAAATCTCAACGTCCCCTCTAATGGACTATTTACTCTACTTGTAGAGAAAAGGTAAGATAAATCAATGTTGATTTGAGAGAATTCAAATCCTGCTCCCATAGAAAGAAACTGTCTAGCTCCTTTATCATCTGCCTCGTTAAAATATCCAGCACGTAAAGCAAAAGCATCATTATAAGTATACTCTGCACCTAACGCCCACGTAAACTCTCTAAGCTCTTCACTGAATCCACCTGGCGCATCACCGAAGGACTGAAAAATACCTGAAATAAAAGCAACATCATCATCTTGCCCTTCAATAATCTCTCCTGTAGTATCGTCCAATATCGGCGGAGTAGGCACAAGAAGTTTATTCACCTCGGCAGTTACACCTATTTTACTGAAACCATCATTAAGGATAAAATCAAATCCACCACCTAAAGCTAGGTTAGTAGGAATAAAGTTTTCCTGACCACCAGCATCATAAGTAATTTTAGGGCCAATGTTAGATATATTAAATCCAGCTCTCCATCTACCATTAAAATCATTGTAAGCTTCTTCTTCTGACTGGTAATATCCAGAAACATCCACGGCAAAACTATTTGCCGCACTCGCATCACTATCAACACCCTGAATACGTAAATCAGATCTTAAGAAACGACCAGTTACCGCCATAGCAAACTGCTCACTCAATTTCAAAGAATAAGTACCATCAAGAACAAACTCATTTGGACTTTCTTCTCTACCTGGATCTGCAGCATCCTGGCGCAACGTAATAGAGCCTAAAGAAAAATACCTTAAACTACCAGCAAATGCACTTTGTTCATTTATTCTATTTGAATATACTAATTGAGCAATTGCGATATCATCTACTAAATTACCTAAGTAAGGAGTATAAGCTACACCAAATTTATGCTGCCTAGTACTGAAGGCATATTTTGCAGGATTCCATTGTTGAGACCATGCATCTGGACTAGTAGCCACACCCATATCTCCCATACCAGCAGCTCTAGGATCTCCAGCAATTCTTAAAAAAGGTAGTGCCGTTGTAATTACTCGAGTATCATTATCCTGAGCATTACTTACACTAGGTATTGCAAATGTTACTACTACGAAAAGTAAAAATATTTTCTTCATCAATAAAATTTATGCGGTGACAAATATATGTTAATCAATCTTATTATAAAATCACGAGCTTTTCTACTTTGCTCGCAGATTTATTAGTTAACGTAGATTTTACAGTTATCTTATAAATATAAACACCTTTCCCTAATCGCTGACCAAAATCGTCTCGTCCATCCCAAGTGATTTCTCTAGAAGTAAACCCTGTGGTCGTGATGTTTTGATTTTTACTCCAGACTACTTTACCACTTACAGTAATTACTTGAACCTGAACATCTAATGGCTCAAATGGCCTGTTATGATTGAACCAGAACTCAGTATACGTACTAAAAGGGTTAGGGTAATTTAAAACTCTAGTTAATTCTACACCGTCAGATTCTGAAACTACGAATTGAATCTCATTCATAGAACTATTATTATATGTGTCCCATGCGGTAACTTTTAAGGTATGCAATCCTGGCTCTATATCTCTAAGTGGAAAATACACTTTTCCTTGAGTAAAGTCATCTTCATTAGCTTCATAATAATCATTTAAAATAAATGGATTAGTCTCATCACCATCTAGCACACCAGTAATATCATGCCCTATTCCACTAGAGGTATTTATACCACTATCATCCGTTAAAAAAGCTAGCAAAAATGGATCACTATCTGTAACACCACCAGAAACGAAATTGGTATCATTCATAAACAACTCGATCTCTGGACCAATATCGTCTGTAGGCGCATTGAGGTTAATACCACCCACTTGAATATCTTGTGAATACCCATTTTGATCTTCTGGTACGTTATCTCTTTTTGCATAAAAAGAAACTCGCCCAGCACCTATAGGAATTTGTGTATCCCTAGGCATGATAAAATCAAATTCAAACTCTCCATTTGTAATAGTCGCCTGACCTCTAAAAAGAGCTTCTCCTAGTTGATCAAAGGGTAAAACGATTATGGGATCTCCAGCTACCGCAGTATCTCTAATGTTATCATTTGCCAAAGTTTGTCGACTGATATTTTTATCAAATACAGTTACAAAAAGAGTACCATTATAATCATTAATACGAGAACCTGAAACTGTTTGCACCTCTCCACCTAAAGACACACGGCCTAATGACTGTAATACGTCTGTATTAGTAGCAATAGGATTACCGTTAACAGTACTAAGAACTACGCGAGGTTTAGGAAAAGCTAATTTTAATGCTGGATCCCCAATAAAAGTAATAACTCTACGAGTGGAAGTAGATTGAAAACTAGGGTCAGTTTTTGCTAGTCGTAACGCTTCAGCCATAGAAACTGGTTCAACATTATCATAACCAAAAATGTACTGATCTAATATATTATTAAATCCAGCCCCTACATTAACAAAAATCAAACGGTTAGTTGCCACTGAAGCAATAGCTCCACCTTCTGGATTCAGATAAGTTAACTCACCACCACTAACACGCAACGGATTATCAAAACGTGTAAATTCACATGTTACCGAAATAAATAACGGTAGTGTATTAGGATTACGCAAATTCTGGACGAGCGACTGAGTTATAACAAACTCTCTTGCTAGTCCATCCTCATTTCCATGACCAAAATAATTTATCACTAAAGAACCTTGTTCAAAAGCATCTCTTATATCATTAACAGCATCTGGATACTTAGGACCACCAGCGGTACTAAATTGCTCATAACTATCTAATAATATCTTATTTACATTATAATCCGGTCTGTTTAAAAAGATCTCATCACCTAGATCATTTACATTTTCTTGCAATATTCTATCAGAAAGAATATCTACATCATCACCTATCAAAGCGATATTATTTCTCCATTTATTGAAAGCAGGCTCTGCAGTATAACTGATTACCTTATCCACCATCTCTCTAGCTTCTTGAATATCACTCACTATCATGCGCCCCACAGCAATGTCCATGAGATTATTTGCAGCGACTGTCCCCTCACCATTATCCATGAAAGCAAAAAAATCATCTGTACAAAAAGAAGCCGTTAATGAAGTGCTCTCTAAAGAAAGATAAGACGGTACAATATTATCTCTTACACTCAATCTATCCTTATAATCATAACTAGCATCACCGAATAAATTTACAAACTGCACCCTATTTGTTGGTGAGGATGCATTGTCATAAACATACCTCACAAAATTCCTGATAGCACTTAAATCTTGTCTACCCTCAGAAAACTCGTTATAAATCTCTTGCAATGTCACCACTTT
This sequence comes from Nonlabens sp., assembly GCF_039941875.1. Lineage (GTDB taxonomy): Bacteria > Bacteroidota > Bacteroidia > Flavobacteriales > Flavobacteriaceae > Nonlabens. The sequence continues at coordinate 75,450 of NZ_JBDVDQ010000004.1, forward strand.
GGTATTTAGATTACTCTCAGCGATATGATAATTTGCAAGTCGTTGTGCTTCTGACTGTAAAAATTCAGCTGTAATAATTAAGTAATCTATATCTCTAAAACTACCTGATCGGTCGTTAAAAATAGTCCCTTTTAAATTCTGATTTACAACAGTACTATTTCTTGCGCTTACTACATTGTAAATATCTGAAGGATCAACAGCTAGATACTCTTTAGCTTGCCCACCATTATCAGTAAAAGAAAAAGTAGCGTCTTGTAAATTATTAGTAACCTTACGTACATTATTAACATCAGTTATATCCCATACCTCGCTTATTTGAGAAGCATTAGAAAACTGATATTCCACCACACCACTTTGCGATGCAGCATTAGGCACGTCAAATCTAAATTGTTCGTCTTTACCAGTTAAACTTTGAGGTATCTCTAAACTTATGTAGTCCAAATAACCAGACGCACCAGGGTTCCCAGCATTATCATAAGACACATTAACAGATACCATATCAGAGCTAACACTAGCATTAGACACTAATAAAGTTGCTCTAGCCGCAGCACGTATATTCTGACCAACCACCCCATTTAAGGAAGAAGTACCTAGAGTTACATCGTTTAAACTAAAACTCATACTGGTATCGTTATCTGAAACTGCTCCAGTCGCTATTCTCACTATCGCAGGTAAATTACTTAGTACATTTTCAAACTCGAATTCAAAAACCTGCTCTGGCTCAAAATCAAAACGCTCACCGTACCATACACGACCTATAGAAGCTATGTTTACCAGATCTACCTCATGGTGTTGCCTAGCATAATAGTAATCATAAGTAATAGTCGGCGTTGCACTAGGCTGCACAAATGGTAAAATACGCTTCCCAATAACCCCATCTACCGTTAGATAATAAAAAGACTCATCTGTATAAGGATTAATAAAACTATCATTTTCACTAACATAATCTGTATCTGTAGCAATTCCGTAAAACAAGATCTCATCTCCATTATCAAACCTACCATCTTCACTACCTGTAACAGTAATCGCAACCTCTGGAGAATCAAATAATTGGTCGTCACTATTTACTAGAGGCAACGAAGTACCTCCTTGTCCATAAACCTTAATTCTAGAAGGATCAATAGAATTTACATCTATACCTAAATTGGATAAAAAAGACCTACTTATTCTATTTACACCGGTTCGCTCTACCCTAAATCGGTACCAATTTCCAGAAGCTAAAATAGAATTACTAAAACTTGCGTTTTTAACCTGAAATTGCGCCGGCGCATAAGAATAGCTATAATTAAAAGAAACCACCTTCTTATATTGATTACCATCTTTATATATTGGAGAAATTTTAAGTTGAGCATAGTTACGCTTTCGCGAAAGCGCATTTCTTAAAGTGTATTGAAATCCAATAGAAATTTGTGATGGATTTAACTGTCCGAGATCTGTTGCGCTTATCGTCTCTGTTCTCAAATTTGTTATCTCAACAGAGAATTCATTAACTTTTTGATTTATTTCAAAACTTTTTATCCAAAACAAATTTTGCCCATCAAAACTGTGATTTTCTTCAAAAAACGGCACCTTAATTTGCTGATTACCGATATCAAAGGACTCCAAGTCCTTCCAGTCAATTACCTCTCGACCACTTTGAGCAAGCGCGCTAGCATTAAGAAGTAAAATTATTAAGTAGAAAAAATGCTTCATCGATACACTAACGACAGTTAATATTAATTAGTATTTAAAAATATTCACAAAATTTTAAGATAACGCATAATAATCGCAATTCGTCGTCGTTTAATATGCTTGAACGACAAATGTAACGCGAATTATATGAAATAATGCTTTCGTATTAGATTGAAATAATTATATTGCGACTCATTTTTCAAAACAAATTCTTAAAATGAAGAAGTACTTTGCAGTAAAAGCAGTCTTTACTCTCTTCGCCGGAATGGCGATAGTGAGTTGTGGTGGTGGTGGAAACGACTATACATCCACATCTCGTGGAACCGGTTGGGACGTCACCGGTAAAAACGGATTTGAACTAAACACAAAATATAAAGAACAAGATACAGGCCCTGGTCTTGTCTTTGTAGAAGGTGGAACATTCACGATGGGTCGTGTAAAAGATGACCCTATGCATGATTGGAACAATACTCCTAATCAACAGCATGTTCAATCTTTTTACATTGATGAAACTGAGGTTACTAACGGTATGTACCTTGAGATGTTAGAATACATTAAAGCTGTATTCCCACCGGAAGATGAAGAATATCGTAACATCTATAACGGTGCAGTTCCTGATACATTAGTATGGAGAAACCGTTTAGGTTACAATGAAGAAATGACTAAAAACTACTTACGTCATCCAGCTTACCAAAACTATCCAGTAGTAGGTGTAACATGGATACAGTCTGTAGAATATGCTAACTGGAGAACTGATCGTGTAAACGAATTAATTCTTAACGAACAAGGTTACACTTCTAAAGACGCTCTAGCAAATCAAGAGGCTGGCGCAACATTTAGTACTGAAACTTATTTAAACGCTCCGACTCTAACTTACGGTGGTGACGAAGAAAAGACAAAAGGTGGTAAAAGATCTGAACAGTTAGAAAAGCAAAAAACAGCTAAAGCAGCTAAACAAGGTGATGGTACTGGAGAAGCAAGTGGCTTATATGTAACAAGAAAAGATGGTGTTATTTTACCAGGTTACAGACTACCTACTGAAGCTGAGTGGGAATATGCAGCTCTAGGTTTAGGAAGTGTACGTGAGTATAACGCATACCGTGGGAGAAAAAAATACCCTTGGGATGGACAATACACAAGAAGTGGAAAACGCAAAACTCGTGGTGACCACATGGCTAACTTCAAGCAAGGTGATGGTGATTACGGTGGTATAGCTGGATGGAGTGATGATGGTGCAGATATTACAGCTCCTGTTAAGTTTTATGAGCCTAACGATTTTGGTGTTTATGAAATGGCAGGTAATGTTTCTGAATGGGTTGCTGACGTTTACCGTCCTATGGTAGATGATGAGTTTAACGACTTTAACTATTACCGTGGTAATGTTTACACAAGAAACAAAATTGGTGCAGATGGAATGATTGCAATTGTTAGTGCAGACTCAATTCCTTATGACACTTTAAGTAATGGTAAAGTTATCGCTCGTGCATTGCCAGGTGAGATCCAGCAAGAAGCTATCGACGATGATGAGACTTATCTTAGAACTAACTTTGATAGAAGTGATAACCGTGACTTCCGTGATGGTGATGCTCAGTCTACTAAGTACTTTGATAAAAGAGATCGTCTAGATGATGAAAACAACAGAATGTACAATTCTCCTAATCACAGTGTAACTGCAGATTCTCTAGGTAACTTAGATCGTCAATACGACAAGGATACCAACAGAACTTCACTAATCAATAACGAAGTAAGAGTTATCAAAGGTGGATCATGGAGAGATAGAGCATACTGGTTAGACCCAGCAGCTAGAAGATCATACCCACAAGATATGGCTAAGGACGACTTAGGTTTCCGTTGCGCAATGTCTAGAGTAGGTTCTAAAGCAAAGAAAACTAAAAGACCTCGTAACTAATAAAACGAGACCTTTCATATTTACAAAGAAGCCCTTATTTTTAAGGGCTTTTTTAATACCCTAAATTGAAACTAAATGTTACAACAACTTCATCAAATATTCTTAAAATCTAGCGGAGTAAATACAGACACTCGCAGCATAGAAAAAGATCAATTATTCTTTGCTCTTAAAGGGGATAACTTTGATGGTAATCAATATATAGAACAGGCATTAAACAATGGCGCCATTCATGCCGTAAGCAGCAACACCATATGGTCTGAAGACCCTAGAGTAACCGTTGTGAAAAACACTCTTACCACACTACAAGAGCTAGCTACACACCACAGAAATCATCTTAACATTCCCATCATTGCACTAACAGGAAGCAATGGTAAGACTACGACTAAGGAACTTATACTATCCGTATTATCTAATCAATTTAAAGTTAAGGGAACCAAAGGGAATTTAAACAATCATATAGGCGTTCCGTTAACACTTCTTTCCTTCGACTCTAGTCTACAAGTAGGAGTGGTCGAAATGGGTGCAAATCACCCAAAAGAAATCGCAACACTATGCGAAATAGCACAACCTAACATAGGTCTTATAACTAATTACGGTAAAGCACATCTAGAAGGTTTTGGCAGCATAGAAGGCGTTAAAAATAGCAAAAGCGAACTCTACGACTACCTAAAAGAAAACAACGGAAAAGTCATTGTAGGTAAATGGGATCCTGAACAAATAGTCAGAACCGTAGGTATGAATCAATTTTTCACACCATCCAACACTAGAATTCATTCAAAAACCCCATACATACAATTTATCGTAGAAGATAATTTGATAAAAACACAGCTAACTGGTGTTTACAATTATCACAATGCATTATTTGCTTACACAGTAGGCAAACTAATGGAGATGCAAACAGAACAGATTATTTCAGGCATAGAAAACTACTCCCCTAAAAATAATAGGTCTCAAATTATTTTAAAAAACAACACCAAAATTATTCTAGACGCTTATAATGCAAACCCCAGCAGTATGAAAGTTGCTTTAGAAAATCTAGCCGCACAAGATTACATTCACAAAATTGCCATTTTAGGAGACATGTTTGAATTAGGAAAATATGCAAAAGAAGAACATCAAAATATTGCATACATATCGCAAAAACTAAAAATAAACGACGTTTATCTAATAGGAGAAAACTTTTTAAAATCAGAAATTAAAACTGCCGCGCAATTTAAAGACCTCACTGAATTTCTTATAAACACAGATATACACACTGAAAAAGAACAAGTTATATTAATAAAAGGATCTAGAGGAATGGGCTTAGAAAAAATACTAGAAAGTGACTCACTAAAAAATTAAAAATAATTTGAAAAAAAACACGAAAAAACTTTTTTCAAACAAAAAATGATGTAAATTTGCCACCGCTTACGAGCAATGGTACCTTAGCTCAGTTGGTAGAGCAAAGGACTGAAAATCCTTGTGTCCCTGGTTCGATTCCTGGAGGTACCACTTAAAAGCCCGATCTCATGATCGGGCTTTTTTATTTTAGATCAATACCATTCACCCTAATAAAAATATCACATTATGATTTTAGTAATAGATATAGGAAACACATCCATAAAGGTAGCCGTTATGGATAAGGGGAATATTTACAAAGTTTTTCGCACCGATAACGATGGTTTCAAATCATCTATACAAAAAACAACTAAGCAGTATCCAACAGTAGAAGAAGTAGCTATTTGCAACGTAGGTTCTTTTCCAGATGATCTAATGAATCATCTTAGAACCACATTTAAAACAGTATTTGAGGTTAACAACAGCATTAAACTACCCTTTAACAATCGTTATCAAAGCTTAACATTGGGTAACGACCGTGTTGCCTTGGTAGCTGGAGCACTATCCATAACATCCAAAAATAGCGCGTTACTAGTGATAGACGCTGGCACTTGCGTGACATACGACTATGTTGATCAAAAACAAAATTACTACGGTGGCGCCATATCACCAGGTTTACGATTACGTTATGAATCACTTCATAATTTTACAGCAAACCTACCGTTATTACATTCAGAACATGTAGTAAACATAACAGGAAACACTACGCAAACCTCGATTCACAGTGGGGTTGTAAACGGTCTTAGCCAAGAAATCAAAGGAGTTATCAAGCAGTATAAAAAGTCTAATAAAAATTTAGAAGTATTTATAACCGGTGGAGATAGTGAACTATTGATAAAACAACTAAAAAACCGTTTCTTTGCCACGCCTTTTTTGATGCTACATGGCATCCATTATTTATATTTATTTAATAAAAACCTATGATCAGAAGTTTTTTAATCGCGGTAGTGATTTTATTTAGCATGAATAGCTTTGCACAATCGCGTACTTCATCACCTTATTCATTCTTTGGACTAGGGCAGCAAACCTTTAAAGGTACCATTGAAAATCGCAGCATGGGAAGCATGTCGACTTATGTAGATAGTATACACATAAACTTAAGAAACCCAGCTGCCTATGCAAACCTTAGAGTAACCACGTATTCCCTAGGTGCTTTACATTCTAAAACATCTGCATCTACAGAAACAGAAAGCGACTCTTATGACGCTACATCTATAGAATACGTTAGTATAGGTATACCTGTTGGTAAAAAAGCCGCATTTGGTTTTGGATTAGTTCCTTTTAACTCGGTAGGATATGAAATAGGTAGCGTTACAGAAACCTTATATGCCAACTATACTGGAGAAGGAAGTATAAACCGTGCCTATCTTGGTGCTGGTTATAAACTAACACCTGCATTAAGTATAGGTGCCGAATTTAGATACAACTTTGGTGAAGAGACTAACTCATCCAGCATAGCAACTAGCACGGTTCAATTAGGAACTAATGAAACTAATGAAACTGATTTCAGTGGCGCATCATACAACTTTGGCTTACACTATCAGAAAATGATAACTGATAAATTAGAAATACAAGCTAGCGTAGTTTACAGTCCAGAAAGTAAATTAAACGCAAAAAATGAGCGCAACTTATCTGCATTCATTCTTTCTACCGATTTAATCGAGAGTACCGTAAATGCGCGTGAAGCCGAATTTGACGAGCAAGATTTAAAATTACCATCAGAGCTTACATTAGGAGCAACTATAGGTCAACCGCTTAAATGGAATATCGGTGCAGAGTACTCTACTAAAGGTAGTAGCGCATTAACTTCTAGAACATTTGCTCCTGCAGGAACAACGTTTACAGATGCTAATTCTTACAGAGCAGGTGGATTTTACATCCCTAACTATAACAGTATAACAAGTTACTGGGATCGCGTAGTATATCGAGGTGGAATACGCTATGAAGAATTAGGCCTTTCAGTTAGTGGTAACGGGATCGAAACAGAAGATATCAACGAGTTTGGCATATCTTTTGGTCTAGGTTTACCAATCGGACGTAGAAATGGTTTCTCAAACGCTAACATAGGATTTGAAATCGGTCAAAGAGGAACTGAAGATGCAGGACTTATTAAAGAAACGTTTTTCAACCTTTCTGTAGGACTTTCACTCAACGATGTTTGGTTCATCAAAAGAAAATATAACTAAGAATAACACAAACCATTATTATGAAACTTAGAAATAACTTATTAATAGCATTAACTGTTTTCAGTTTCGCTTTCGCGAAAGCGCAAGCACCAGACGACTGTAATGTAATGTTGAGCATATTTGCTGAAAACGCAAAATCAAAAAACTATAGTGAGGCTTATAAACAATTAGGACCACTAGTAGAAAAATGTCCAGACGCTAGTCTAGCGATATACCAGTATGGTGAGCAAATTTTTGAATACCGTCTAAAGAAAAAAGAAGGTGAACAAAAAGAAAATGTCGATGGTCTTTTAGACATGTTAAATACTCAAGTTACTAAATACCCAGGTAAAGTAAACGTAACTAGAAAGAAAATTGAGATCGCTAGAACTATGCAGAAGTACAAAGTAGGTACTCAAGAAGAGCAGTTCAACATGCTTAACAATTTATTCAATACTGATAAAGAAAACTTCACAGACCCTAACGGAATGATGACTTACTTTAAATTAGCTGAAAAGCAGTTTAAAGCAAATAAACTAAGCCTTCAAGAACTTTTTAAAATCTATGATCAATTAACCGGTAAGATTGAGTCATTACAAGACGAAAGATCTAAAGTAGTATCTGATTTGCTATCAAAGCAAGAAACTACTACGCTTACTGATAAAGAAGAAAAGCAAATAGGTTATCAAGAAAAGAACCTTAAAAATTACGGTATCGTAATGGGTAGCGTAAATGGAACACTTGGTGAACTTGCAGATTGCGATAAGCTAATCCCATTGTATGATGCAGAGTTTGAAGCTAACAAAACAAGTAAAGAATGGTTAAGTAATGTACTAGTTAGATTACAGAAAAAAGACTGTACAGATGACCCACTTTACATTAAATCTGTAAAAGCATTACACGCTATCAATCCAAGTGCAAAAACTGCTTATGGTTTAGGTAACATCGCTACAAGTACTGAAGAGAAATTTAAATACTGGGATCAAGCAATAGAACTAGGAATCGATAACGATACTAAAGCAAACATCTATTACAAAAAAGGTAACTTGTATAAATCAAAAGGACAATTCGGTAGTGCAAGAAGAGCATACCTAGACGCTACAAAATTAAGACCATCTTTCGGACAGCCTTATTTAAAAATAGCAGATATGGTTGCAAACAGCACAAGTAGTTGTGGATCTAATCCACTAGAAAAAAGAGCTATTTACTGGGTTGCGGCTAGATATGCAAGCAAAGCAGGAAGAGTAGATCCTTCATTAAAGAAAACTGCTGCTAAATATGTAGCTAGTTACAATGGTGCAGCACCTAGTAAAGCTGATATATTTGCAAACAGCGCCTACAACTCTGGTGATACAATCACTTTTAACTGTTGGATAGGAGAATCTGTAAGAATCCCATAATGAGATCTTACATTCACATATTAAAAATCACGATCACGGCAATAGCCGTGATCTGTTTTTTTGCGTCATGTGATGATAACCTCAAAGAAATCCAGAAAATGGAAATCGCCTCTAATGAACCTATAGGTGAAATAGAGAAAATGTTATTAAAACATACCGATAGCGGCAAATTAAAACTTACCGTACAAGGAAAGAAAATGTTAGATTTCTCAAATGACGACTTTCCTTATACAGAATTCCCAGAAGGAATTAAGGTAGAAGTTTACGATTACAGTAATGATAAAACTGAGGTAACCGTAATTACAGCAAATAGCGGTATCATGTATGATGACACAAAACTAGTAGATCTTAAAGGTGACGTTCATATAATTACATCTGACGGCACTACTTTTACAGGAGAGCAACTATATTGGGATCAAACCTCAAAGTGGATTTTTACAAACGAGCCATCTGAGACCCTTATTGTAGATGGTGAAAATAAAGAAAGCGTAGGAGAGGCAACAGGAACTATCTTAGACGCTAGAGAAGATTTAAAAAAGCATTTTACACGCGACCCAGTCGACAACTTTGTAACACAAAAAAAATAATGAGTAAACTATACAAATACCTAGAATACGTTTATCTGATTTTCGCCCTACTTTTTATTGTGTTAGGAATATTTGAATTAGGTAACACGTTAACTCTCGGCCTTATATTAATTGCCATGGGAGCAGCTGCATTATTTAAGTACTTCTTTCAACGACGTTTTCGTCGTAGATTTGAAGAACGTAATAAACAATAATGCTCGTACAGATACTTATTATCGTATTAATGCTATTGCTGAGTGCTTTTTTCTCAGGAATGGAAATTGCCTATGTATCTTCTAACAAGATACACATAGAACTAGAAAAACGTCAAAACGACTTCATAGGCCGCGTATTACGTAATCTTACCGTCCAACCATCTAAGTTCATTATCACTATGCTTATAGGTAACAGCATCTCGCTGGTTATTTATGGGTTTGCTATGGAGACATTAATGAGTGACATACTTGTAAGTGCATATCCACAATATGAGAGCACTCTCAACAATCTTCTAACACAGACCGTACTTACTACTCTTATAATTCTCCTAACTGCCGAGTTTCTACCTAAAGTATTTTTTCAAATATACTCTAACGAGTTACTCAAGTTTTTTGCTATACCAGCCTATATTTTTTATCTATTGTTTTGGCCTATTTCATGGTTTTGCATTTTAATATCAGACTCTATTCTCAAAGCATTTTTTAAGTCAGATGGTGACGCATTGCAACTTACTTTCTCAAAATTAGAATTAGGCAATTACATCACAGAGCAAATGGAGAGCGTCCAGGTGCAAGAAGATATAGATACAGAGATACAAATATTTCAAAACGCTTTAGACTTTGGTGGTCTTAAAGCTAGAGAAGTAATGGTACCTAGAACAGAAATTGTAGCCCTACATCAAGAAACTGATATTAAAGATTTAAACAAGAAATTTGTAGCCTCTGGGTTATCTAAAATATTAATACACGAGGACACTATAGATGACATTACTGGCTATGTACATAGTTTTGATCTATTTAAATCGCCAGAAAGCATAAAAGACGTTAAACGCAAAGTTGTAAATGTACCAGAAACTATGCTTGCCAAAGACGTTTTAAACCTACTCATAAAACGCCATAAAAGCATCGCTATCGTACTCGATGAATATGGAGGGACGAGCGGCCTTATAACCGTAGAGGATATAATCGAAGAGCTGTTTGGAGAAATAGAAGACGAGCACGATTCTGACCAGTTGATAGATTCACAAATAAGTGATACAGAATATAAACTAAGTGCTCGCCTAGAAGTAGACCAGATTAATGAAAACTATAAACTCGACCTGCCAGAGAGTGATCAATACGAGACCTTAGGTGGACTTATCGTAAATGAAACCGCAGGAATACCAGAAGAAGGTGATATCGTTATCATTGATGGAAACACCTATAAAATATTAGAGAAATCTGATAATAAAATAGACCTCGTTCTTCTTACTTTAGGAGAAACGGAATAATATTCTCACCCTTATTTACTGTCGATTTATGCTCATTTAAAAAATGAGATGGATAATAATTCCGCTTTCGCGAAAGCGGAATTCAAACCATTACCTCTCCCTATTCTATTTTATATACAAAAAGCTCTTTTTAAAATAGTCTGATACTTTAATTATTAGGCGGAAAACACTATTTTCGCCCCTATCAAAAAAATAAACTAACAACAATGGCGATATTAGGTAAAATTAGAAATCAAGGAGTTATTCTGATTTTAGTAATTGCACTGGCTTTATTTGCATTCATTATTCAAGGTGTTCTTACATCAAATGGACAAAAACAAGCTGATGCAGTAGGTTATGTAGGCGATACAGAAATTAACCGTGAGAGTTTTGCGAGAAAAGTAGAAAATGCTTCTCAAAACAGAGGTGCAAACTTCTCTCAAGTACAGGCTGTAAATTCTGTATGGGATGCAGAAGTAAGAAATGCAATTCTAGATCAACAAATCAAAGCAACTGGAATAAGAGTTACTGATAAGAAAGTAGCTGACCAAGTAAAGGATGCTTATAGATCAAACCCTCAGTTTCTTAATGAAGATGGTAGTTTTTCTGAAGCAAATTTCAAAACCTTTGTAGACGGTATTAAAACTACTAATCCTGCGGCATGGAATGACTATATCGCTGGTACTGCAACTAGTGCAAAACAAGAGTTATTCTTTAACCTTTTAAAGTCTGGACTTATCGCTACTAATGTAGATGGAGAAATGGAATACAGAATGGAGAATGATAACCGCTCTTTTAGTTTTGTAAACATCCCTTATTCAACTATATCTGACAGTGCAGTAGACGTTTCTAAATCTGAAATCGATTCTTATGTTAACAAACATAAAGACCAATTTAAAGTAGATGCTCAACGTAATATAGAATTTGTTCTTTTTGAAGACAAAGCTTCACAAGCAGATAGAGAAGCTCTTAAAGCTGACTTAAACAAGTTACTTACTACTCAAACATTACGTAATTTAAGTACTAAAGAAGATTACACAGTACCTGCTTTTACAGACGCTACAGACCTTGAAGCATTTGTATCTCAAAATAGTGAAGAGCCTTATAACGACCGTTATGTAATGACTTCTAACCTGTCTGCAAACGCTAAAGCAATTGCTAACGTTGAAGAAGGAAAAACTTATGGCCCTTATGAAGATGGAGAATATTTAAAATTATCTCTAGTTGAAGATAAAAAGACCATTAATGACAGTGTTCAAAACAGACACATCTTAATAGCGTACGCTGGAGCACAAAGAGCTGCTGCAAACATTACTCAAACTAAAGAAGAAGCTAAAGCAACTGCAGATAGCATCTTTAATTTAATCGGACAAAGCAAAACTAAATTCGATTCTAAATTTGAATACTTTAAAGAGAACAAAGAAGTAGCAAACGGACAAGATATAGGATGGGTAGTGTACTCTGGTAACGCAAGAAACTTTGCTCCAGGATTTACTAAGTTCTTATATGAAAACGAAAATGGTACTGTAGGTATTGCAGAGTCTTCTTTCGGTTACCACATTATCAGAATAGATGACGTTGCTGCTCCTAAACAAGCTGTAAAACTTGCAACAGTTGCAAAGAAAGTTCTTGCATCTAAGCAAACTGGAAAAGAATTATTTACTAAAACTGTAAAATTCCAAAAGTCTGCAAAAAGCGGTGACTTTACAGCTCTTGCCAAAGAGAACGCAGTTACTACTACACCTGTTAAAAACTTAAAACCTCTAGATGAGACTTTACCAGTTATAGGTCAAAATAGAAGTATTGTAAAATGGGCATTTAATGAAGACCGTTCTGTAGGTGATATTGAGCGTTTTGAAACTTCTCAAGGTTATGTAGTTGTAAAACTTAGTAAAATGAGTGAAGCAGGAAACATGTCTAGTGAAGAAGCTAGTGCAAAAGTTTCTCCTATCTTAAGAAAAGAGAAAAAAGCAAAAATGATCATGGATAAAATCAAAGCAACTGATGTAGCTGAGATTGCAAAAAATCAAGGTCAGCCTACTAAAATAGCAGGTGCTGTTAACCGTAAGAACCCAACTATTACAGGTGTAGGTGAAGAGCCTCTTGTAGTAGGAACAGCTTTCGGTCTTGCACAAGGAGCTACTTCTAAGCCTATCGCTGGAGAAAACGGTGTCTTTGTAATCAAGCTTACCTCTATAGAAACTGCACCAGATTTACAGAACTACTCTGCAAATGCAAATACACTTGCAACACAGGCTGCAAATCAATCTACTTCTAAGTTAGTTGAAGCTTTAAAGAAATCAGTAGAAATAGAAGATAACAGATCTGTATTCTACTAAGAATTAGATTTTATATACTATTTAAAACGCCGCTCTTAAGAGCGGCGTTTTTGTTTTTAATACGTAATTACTTTTAACTTGTAACCTAAGCTTAAACGTCTAGGCTTTTCTGGAGCACCACCTAAAAACCTCATCGGTTCCCATTTACTATTTTCTTTAAAATGCCAGTTCATATAATCTACCAGATTTCCTTTTCTCTTATTAGTAACACCTATATGCGGTACATTCTCACGATTGTTAATTGGTTTATATGTCTTTCCATTAGGACCAACACGTTCTTCACCGAATCTAGGAATAGCTAATAGAATTCCTTTTTCATCACAAGGACCTAAATTGTGCATTCCTATTAATAAACCAGAATGGTCAGCCCAAACTTGGTCCTCTTCTAGATCAATTTTAAGTATGCGATTTTCATCTGAAACGATTAATTCCTTGGGCGGTATGGACAACCTACTAAAAGTAGAGTCCTGATTCATGTGATAAAAACTAATACGATACAGGTATTGAAAATCATTTTTAAGTGATCTTACTCTCACATTAGTAGAATCTTTTTTATAATCTTTATTTGCCCTTTTCCAATCAATACGTTTAGAAACAAAAGGAATAGTTAGTTCCAATAGCTGCATATCTACATTATCATCATTATTAGGTATAAAAACACCATACTCAACACCATGATACTGCCTATAACCATCAAACATACTGTTCTTTTTTGAAACCTTTTGTCTAAGAGTCTTTATCTTTTTAGGTTTCCCCCTTAACACTACCTCTGCTAAATGATACGCTAGTGGTTTTAAAGAAACAGTAGTGTTTTGAATAGTAGAAACCTCAGCAGTATAATGTTCAAAACCTAGCGCATCTATGGTTATTTTTTGGACTTCAAATTCTTTAGGAATAATGACTTCGCCTTGTGCATTTGAATATATTCCGTTTTTCTCTCCAAATAGCACAGGGATGTTAGCCAATGGTTCTTGGGTATCTTCATTAATAATTTTAAAATGAACTTGTGCAACACACAATTGCGCTACAAGTAACGTAAAGAGAATTAGTGGTTTCATAGGCTGTAGTTTTTAAGACAACCAAGAAACGAAAAATCTAAGAATTTAGTACCACATCATTCCACTCATGAATCGTAGCATACCCTTTATCCATAAAATACTGACGCGCTGCAGCATCACCTGTTGCCATGATAAAGTCACCACCCCAACCACCTAATGATTTAATAGCGCCATTAAAATCTGAAAATAACTGTTCTTTAATAGGCTTTACACCTATCAAGCTCGAGATAATTTCTTCATGCCTTGTCATTGCTTTATTAAACCTAGAAAGGTCGTTAGAAACCTCTAAAAACAACTCTGGCATATGTGATAATTCAAGTCTAAGATCTTCGGTAAGTAAGTCTACATTAAACTGCGCGATAGAATCACGACTATTCTGTTTGCGATTTAGGTAGACAAAGAATATTTGATTCTTTATTGAAGGAGTAAAGTCTACTTCTTTAGCAATAGGTTCTCCATCATTATAATTATATACGACAGCACTATTTGCTTGGGCACAAGCTATGTCATAACCACTACCACCGAAACATTTAAACTGCAACTGATAAGGATCACAACCCAACCATTGAGATATGAGACATATTAAAGTAGAACTGGTCCCCATGCCCGACTCTCTATCAAAATCTAATTTCATTACTGCATCAAAACCTCTCAAAGAATTATTTGAAGTAAGATGCAAAGCAGTATTTAAAATCTCACTTAATTTAAAGGTTACAGGGTTATCGCAATTTATACAGTCAGAATAAAGGTCATTTACATTAGTAGCTACTTGAAACCATAAGTCGCCGTCACTATTGTAACTCTTCCATGTAATTTCTTGATCATCACGGTAAGCAACCTCTAGATATTGATTTAATTTTAAAGGTATCGCCAGAGCAGGAACGTTATCTAAAACGGCATACTCTCCAGTGATTAAGAACTTACCATGAGCTTTAAATTGATTTTTAACTTTCAAATTACTTAATTTAAATCCTTATTAATTTGTAAACTTCACTGTACTTTGTCGCTCTCTATTCACATGTAATTGTGTTACATCTGGTCGAGAATAATGTCCTACGGCATCAAAATTTTGACGTTCTTCCAGAACTCTGTTATAATCTAGCGTCGCATAGATAATTTCTTCTTTACCTATTTGCGGCTCTATAATCCACTCTCCATCTGGTCCAGCAATAGCGCTACCACCATTAGCCAGTACAGCAGGTGCGTTATCAAGCAACTCTTCTAAGTGTGGTGTTCCTGCCGGAAAATCTTCCTTAAACATCATACTAGATACTGATAAAACATAACAACGTCCCTCTCGGGCGATAAATCTAGTAATATCTTTTGTATTATGATCGCTTCCTGGCCAGCAAGCTACATGTAAATTTGTTCCTTGTGCATACATCGCAGCACGTGGTAAAGGCATCCAGTTTTCCCAACAGTTTAAACCGCTTACCGTAAAATCTTTTAATTTGTGCGTTACTAGACCATTACCATCACCTGGAGCCCAGGTTAAACGCTCGTCATAGGTAGGTTGTAATTTTCTATGTACACTTTGAATAATACCGTTTTGATCTATGTACACCATGCTCGCATATAAACTGTGTCCACCTCGATCTTCTGGTCGTTCTATAATACCTATGTAGATGGATATGTGTTCCGCTTTCGCGAAAGCGCAAATAACATCTAAATCACCATTTTCTATACTCACTGCATTTAGAGCATAGTGCCTGTGCAACTCTTTTACTGCATCCTTGTTCCACGCAGCGCCATCCATAAGAGCAAGCCAAAATGGGTAACCAGGCAATAAGCCTTCTCCAAAAACAACCAACTCTGCCTTTTCATCGACCGCTTCTTCTAGCGTAGACATGATCTTTTCTAGTGTTGCTTTTTTATCTAACCACACTGGAGATATTTGAGCTAAGGCTACTTTTATTTCTGAATTTTTCATTAGGCAAAAATGGTTTGTAATCGTTGTAAAATTGCTGGTAAATCGATCAATAATATCGAAAATACTCCAGCACCTATTATAATTTTAAGAATAAAATGAATCAATAAATATTCTCTTTTACGTCTAGAAGACCATATTAATGGCAAACATACCAGTAATGCTCCTACTATTAAGGTAAAATAATATTCCATGTAACCTATTTCATAATAGGCAACTAATATGGTGATAGGAACGATAGTAAGAAAAGTAAGTAATGTATAAAATTTCTTACTCATTTTTTCTCCTAGAACCACAGGTATCGTTCTATAATTTTGGGCTAGATCTCCTCTTAAATTTTCTAAATCTTTAATTAATTCTCGCATACCGATAATGAGAAAGAGAAAACCACCATGTACTAATATCACTGGATAAAAGTTTTTGTAATACATGAACAATACAAAAAACGGAGTGACAGCCAGCAATGCTGCCATTAAATTACCTAAAAAGAGAACACGTTTAAGCTTATGAGAATACAACCACATTGCAAAAATGTACAACGCAAAAAATAAACCTGCACGCCATGAAACAATACAGCCCAGAATAAAGGCAATACCATTTACCGTAAAGTAAACCGACCATAAAGTAGATCTACTTATCTGGTTTTCTAATAAGGTTTTTTGAGGTCTATTAATTAGGTCTTTCTCGCGGTCATAAAAATTATTAATGATATAACCACCTGCGATAGCCGCACTACTGGCCAGTACAATAAACCATAACTTATAATCTGATAAAATAGACTTTACAGTCAGATTAGGCGCAATAATAAATATAGCTGCTAGCAATTGTGCAATGGCAACTATGGTAACATTATAAAGTCGCACACTAGAAAACAGACTCAAAGCCTTAACTATAAGAGTTCTAAAACTCTTATCAGCATTTAATTGATATGTCTGCTCCTTATTCACGTAGCTAATTTAACACATCGATCTTACATACTTGAAATTTTAAGGAATGGTTATACAATCCTATCATAATTTACACTCTAAAATACCGTCAAATAAAAAAGGTGCAGACATATAGCTGCACCTTTAAATTATAGGATATAAAAAAAATTATTCTTTTATAACTACTCGCTCTCCAGCACTATGTGCAGAAAATTCTGGGGCATACATATTTTCAATAGTAGTAATTCCATTAGAAAAATTACCTGCATTATTTGCTCGCACTTCGTACTCAAAAATATAAGTTCCCTTTTTTAAACGATCAAAGAAAAAGTGAGTAGCAACATCTTTTGTACTTTGGTAGTACCCTAATCCATCTTGCCATTTATATTTTGAAATAACGTCTACCGGTTCAAAACCACTCGCACGCATATCTTTTAAATGTATAAAATCCATATCATTTGCAGACTTTATCTCTAATCGTACTGTGATTAAATCACCTATTTCTAGCGCATCTTGAGAAGTAATTTCTTTCAGTTCTTCTCCAGAATTATTACTTATCTTTTTGTACAACTTCTTTTTTACGGATAACGTTCCTTGATTATCTGTTGTGATTTTATCAAGGTCTTCAAAATACTGCCAGTATAAACCACCATAACCAGTCACCACGCTTTTATTCTTCACCTCTACTCTAGCGTGTTTTTTAGTTATTTCTTCTTTATCAAGAGATATTTTAAAATATCCAGTTCCTGCTTCTACTTTAGTCTGACTCATTTTATCCTCTGGTAATGGTTTTCCTGCCCAAGTGATTTTATTATTCACCTCAACATCTGTCCATTTACCATTTTGAAATAGTAGAGCATAAGTAGCATCGGCTGTAGCTTTTGTAGATTTCCATTGTGTGGTTCTTTTCTTTTTAAGTAACCATACTTGCAATTCTTCTACTGTTTTTGAGTCGTTCTCTATTTCAGAAAAAGCCTCGATAGCCAGTGCTTGTGTCTCTATGTCGCTGCGGTACCAGTACCAGGAATTTGTATTTTCTTTCCAGTACATTCCGTTTTCATTATTTATAACAGCAGTCTGTCTTAATCCTTCTAATATTTTGGATGCTGTTTTAGAATCTCCATTTCTATGCAGTGCAATTGCCATTAATAATTGTGTGTAAAGAGGTTGAGAAGCAAATTCTTTTTCCGCTTTCGCGAAAGCTAACTTCTTACCATCTTCTAATACCTTATCCATTTTTTGATCGAGAACCGACGCCTCAAAACTACGTGCATATTGATAATGCCAATAACTGCTACCGAAGTTGTATTTCTTTAAATCCTTACTATACTTAAGATAGTCATTGAATCTTTTAACCCATAAACGATCTGTTGCTGCGATCGCATTTTTATACATGCGGTCTGTTTGTGGTCTGTCTGCATCATTTACTCCTAATTTATTTAAATGACCTATTCCTGCGGCAATGTGTCTGGTTATATATTCATTAGTATTCCCACCGCTGAACCACGGAAAACCGCCAGAATCACCTTGTTTCTCTTCTAGCTTTGCTAGGGCTTTCTTTTTCTCTCGTGCTGTTTTATCTAGGTCAAAAAGCACAGCAAGACGTTGTTGTTTTTGCTCTTCATTTTGCGCATCTCGCAACCATGGAGTGTGGGCAAGAATCACAGATTTCAACTCTTCATTTTGTTCTAGTTTACTCTTATTAGAACCGTTTGCCGCCCAACTATCAAAAACCTCTTTTACCTTAGGACTGCTGTTTAAAATATGTGCCGCCATCGCATTTGCATAATACCTAGAGAATGTTTGCTCTGCACATTCATGTTCATATTCCATTAAATACGGCAGTGATTTTATCGCATACCAACTAGGATTTGAGGTGTACTCAAATGTCATTTGGTGGTTTTCTAGTGTTGTGGAAGTATTATTCTCTAACTTATCCATCACCACTTCTTCTGTCTGTCCAGCACGTACCCAAAGTGATCTAGACTCGGTAACCAGCATTCTATTAGTAAGTACTGGCAGGGTGTTTTCTTCTCCATCAGAGAATTGATCTGACTTTGCAATGACACGGTAAGTAACGGCTTGTGTACCTACAGGAATAACAAAAGTCCAATTAACAGATGCGTTACCGCCTTTTTCTGCACTAAAATTTTGTAATGCATTGGTGTTTTTCAACTCTTGATCTATAGGTTGCATAGTCAGCGCATCAAATAGTTTTAAGGTCGCGATTCCTTCCATTTTTGCATCACTTAGATTAGCAATTTTAGTTGAGAATCTAATGGTGTCTGTTTCTCTTAAAAACCGTGGAGCATTAGGTATGAGACTCAGCTCTTTTTGAGTCACGACTAGTTTTTCTAGATAAGCAGTTTCTGCTTTTTTATTGTGAGCAAAGAGTCTTAATTTCCATTGAGTCAGCATCTCTGGAGACGTGAATGAAAATTTAAGATTCCCTTTTTTATCTGTTTTTAATTCTGGTAAGAAAAAAGCAGTTTCTTTTAAATCCTTTCTTATCTGGACATTATTCAACGACATTTCTTGAAGCACTAGGTCGTTTGCACTAATGCCAGCTTTGGTCGAGATAATAATAACACCGTTTGCACCACGGTTGCCATAAATAGCCGTTGCATTCTCTCCTTTTAAAATAGCGGTCTCTTTAATTTGAGAAGCATCTAGACTTTTAAAGAAATCTTCATCAACCGGCACACCATCTACTATTATTAAAGGTTCAACTAATTCATTATTAGACGAAACACCTCTCAAATTAATTAAAATATTTTCTACACCAGGTTGGACACCTGGAATATTTCTTATAACATCTAAACCAGCTACTTGACCTTCTAGTCTCTTTATTACTTTACCATTATTAAGAGTATCATATGCGATACCGTTTGCTGAAACAATTGACATTGTACCATCTGGTCGGAAAGCCCTTTGATAAGTATCACCTCGATAGGTATTAAAATCATTAAATCCATCAGCAGATTCAGATGTTATCTCATTAGAAGTATAAGACAATGCTTTTTTAGTACTCGTTGCATAAGCAACAATTACAACCGAATCTAAAGTTGAATTATCTTCTTCTAATTGAATATTTAATAAATTCTCTCCTTTATAAACTACTTCTTGTGTGATATAACCTAAGTATTGAAATATTATAACATCTCCTTTTACAGGATCGATTATATAATTACCATCTAAATTAGATGCAGTTCCTGTTTCTTTGTCCTTAATCGATATGGTTACTGCTAAAAGAGGTTCTCCAAAAGAATCAATAATCTTACCTACCAGTTTACCTTCAACTAATTTTGGTGATTCTATTTGCTTATTTAATTTAGCTTTATAACGTTTATAGCTATTAATGTTATTTGTAAAATCCAATCCAAAATATTTGAATTGGTCAAAATCCAGTTGCGGCATTTGAACCTGTCTATAGGGAAAGTACAAACTTTTACTTTTAGTACCTAAGTAATTAACCTGTTCATAAAAACCAGGCTCATAAACACTCTCATAGGTATTAAAACTAAACCCATCCCAATTCTTTACTGTAAAGTCATCTAGGCTTTTATCATACATACTAGCCAGCACCTCGCCATTCATACCATTACCTTTTTGATCTTTTATGGTAAATGACCACTCTTCTTCCATACCTGGATAGAGTTTATTTCTAAAGGTGTTGGTCTCTATATTAAAAGCAGTTGCTGCTTTCTGGCTGCCTTGCGCCATAAAATTATTACTGATGTACTTATTTTCTTTTTGCACAGAATACCTAAATTTAAGTAGGTTCTTATCTGCATTTTTAAGCTTGTATTTTTTAATTGTTTTTCCTTTGGGTAAAAAGATTATTTCGTCTTTTTTAAGTCCTTTAAAGTCATAAGTTATTAGATTCATGTAAACGCCGTCCATAGAGGTATAGTAGTTTACGGTCGCTACATTATCTTCTATCTGTATATCATGAGATATAATCTCTGGATTTACAGGCAGTTGTTTATTTGCCCAAACCTCTACTTTATTAATTTCTTCTACATAATCTGTCTCGTTATCTAGACTTTTACCTTTTTCTGTATCTACAGCTTTTACATAAACCACATAGTTGCCATTATCCCAGTTTTTTGTAATAGGTAATTCTACTGTAGTTAATGAATCTATAGTCATGCGTTTCTTAAAAATAATGGGCGCTGTTTTATAATCTGCAGGTTTTTCACTCTCACGCAATTCTGCAAAAGGGAATTTATCTCTATAAGTTTTATCATCGCTTTGATAGAATTCTGCAACAGGTAACCCAGATGGTATAAGGACATGATCTGGTGTTTTAAGTTGTCTTATCTGTAATTCTAGTTGCGCTTCTACCAGTTCTCCATTTAGATTTTTAACTGCTACTTTAACCTGGTTATCGTCTGTAGATAAGGTAGTAGCATTTAAAAGCGACACTTCTATACTTTGTTTCCCAACACGCACGCTAGTGCTAGCCGTTCTCGTCTCGCCATTTATATCTATCACCTCAGCATCTATTCTATACGTATAGATAGGGTGAATATCTTTTGCAACTAGTGTGGAGTCTGCAACGGCTTTAAATTTTATGGCATATTCTCCTTTACCATCTGTAGAAAAATCTTCATCTGTGTCTAGATCATCACTATCGACGATTACTTGATCATCAGAATAATATCCAGAATATCGCCACCATGGCAATCTAGCAGATCTTGTTACTTTATAATGTACGTCTGCATCTGTGATGTTGGATCCTAGTAACGCTTTCGCGAAAGCGGTAACCACAACAGAGTCATTCATAGCATAAGATTCTTTTACCTTTTTAAAATCTACCTTAAAACGAGGTCTTTTATATTCTTCTACTTGAAATTTAGTTTCGTTATCATAATCGTCGTTAAAATCATAAACATTATCCCAAAAATCTGAATCCTCGTCGCTATCTATTTCTATATAAAACTGACCGGTTAAGGTTTCTTTGGGTAGCGTGAATTCACCGTGAAAACTACCATATTCATTAGTAGTTGCTGTTATCTCTTGGATTTCTTCGTCATTTGCATCATACACAGTCAGAAAAAGTTCTTCATTAGGAACTACAAAAGAAGATTTACCATCATTTGCCACCAATATACTTTTATAATAAACCGTCTGTCCAGGCCTATAAATAGCACGATCTAGATAGGTATAAGACTTTACATTTACTTCGATCTCATCTTCTACCTCTTCTTTTTTATCGCTTTTTGCGTAATATCTGTTGTAATAAGAATACACCTGATTCACAACAATATCGTTTCCTAGAACTGCTTTTAATGAATACCTACTATTTTTACCATTAGAGTTTTCTAAAACAGCTTTCCCATCTCTATCTGTTATGGCTGTGGCGATATAATTAGAGTAGGCCTGAAAAAGTTCTAGCTTTACATTCTTAAGGGGCTTTCCAGATTTATTATCTAACACTTGGACAGCAATGGTATTTCCTACACGTTTATTTAAAATAGACATTTGAGAAACGGTCATCATACTAGCCGCTATGTCCTGACTATTACCACTTTTAGTCTCTATCACTACTAGATAGGTGGCAGCATCTAGTCCGTCTACATTATATTGAAAACTATGATTATAAGTATCCTGCGCTGACTCCAGTTCTATGGTTTTAGAAAGAGCCACACGATTTTCTTTTTGCGCCATTTTTAAAGTGACGCGATACAATGAATCTCTATTACCTTTGAGGCTTAAAAAATCATGAGCTACTTTAATGTAATGGATGGTAGCCTCATTTATATTTTTATATTGAATCACACCACGATGCAATTCATTAGGTATCACCTGGTCCTGATGTTGTATTCTTAAACTAGGTGTGTAAATACTAGAAAGCAATGAACTACATTTTATAGCACCATAAGAATCTGGAAATTGTTCGATAGCATTTTTTGAAATAGCAATGGCTAGGTCACGATCTACCTGACGAGTATCTTTATTTTTATAATTGCTTTGCTCATAATGATACTGAGCCAGACTGTACATAACTATAGTACTTACCGCTTTACCTTTATAGGTATTTAATAACTGTTCATGAATAGATTTATAAACTGGTAATTCCTTATTTGCGTTTAAAAAACTTTTTTCATAGTCCAGTCGTTCTAATAAAATGGTCACATAAGCGCCGTCGTCATTTTTATTCTCATGCAAGGTTTCTAGGGCTGCATAGAGTTGTAAGACATCGTATTTAGAAAAAACCGTATCATCTTTTGGTCTTTTTATTTCTCTTAAAGCCTTTGTAGAGCGAAACGCATTTTTATCTGTGATCACATAGGATTCTTTAGGTCTAGTGATTCCATAATAACCAGTTTTATAAAAATCAAGTGCTTCTCTAGCAAGAAGATCTAGCAAAGTAGGTCGCAATTCTCTACCTAATGGGCGCGCATTTAAAATAGCAGCAAATTCTTGAACAGGTAGTTTCCCTAAGGCTTCTTTATTTTTTAAGGCTAGCTTATGATGTGTTGAGATTACATCATAGAATTTTTTAATATCCCAGGTTTCAAAATCATTCTCGTCTACCGTTGCGCCCGCAGTGCGGCGTTGTAACTTCCATCGGTTCTTACTCACATAATCATTTAAAACATTTGCATAAATGGTATGATACACATTTTTTTTAGGAAATTTTGCTCGATCTATTAGCTCCGCTAACTCTGTTAGAACTAGTTGCTGCCCATTTTCTTCTTTGATCAAATTAAATTTTGCTCTGAATAAAAATGTTTTTACCAGCTGGTCGTCATCCTTTTTACGTTTTGCGTGTTTATAGATGTTTTTTACTATTTTTCTAGCATCTTCTACCCTATTCTCCACCTCTAGTTTCTCCACCTCTTCCCACTTTTCAGTGTAATAGTCTTGTGCATGTGACTGGAAATTGCTTCCTAAAACTAACAGTATAAAGATTAAAAAATGTCTCATGGGCTTAGATTTGACCTAAAGGTACGTGGATAATCAAATAATAGAAACTAAGATTGAGTAAAAGTATCTTTTCATTGAGGGAAACTGCTTTTGGTTTACTTTTTGATATTTTTACAGAATGAAGAAGATATTAATTGCCCTACTCTTTTTAATGAGCACTGTTGCTTATGGTCAGTCCGCTTTCGCGAAAGCGGAACAATTATTCAAAGCTGAGAAATTTGATAAAGCACAAATAGAATTTACCAAATTATATGAACAGGATAATTCTAATCTAGACGTCATAGAACGATTAGGTGATATTGCTAGTCATCAAAATAAATTTGAGAAGGCTATGGGATATTATAAAAAACTAATAGACAGCAATGGAAAAAGCGCTCGATACAACTTTAAATACGGCGGCGCAATGGGATTATATGCCAAAAACTCTTCAAAATTTAAGGCTTTAGGAATGTTAGACGACATTAAAAAACATTTAAAAAAAGCTGCCGAATTAGACCCTGAACATATAGAATCTAGACATGCCCTATCTCAATTATACTGTGAACTACCTGGGATAGTAGGCGGTTCCATAAGTAAAAGCAGGTCTTATGCAAATCAATTGATTAAAATATCTCCAGTAGACGGACACCTCGCACATGGTTATATAGATGAGTATGAAGAAGAGTATGATGATGCAGCTGTATCTTATCAAAAAGCAATAGACACCGGCGGCTCTTTACTTACTTATCGTAAACTAGCAGCTATTTATCAATACAAATTAAACGACGATAAAAAAGCTCTGGAAACTCTGAAAAGGGCGTCACTTAAACATATCGACACACAACTTAAAGCAGATATACTTTCTTTAGAATCTAAGATAGAAATGAATGACTAAGTCATATATTTTACTAGCTTTATAAACTTACCAAATACACATATTATGCGCGTACATTTTATCGCGATAGGCGGCAGTGCCATGCACAATCTTGCACTTGCTTTACATCATAAAGGCGACCATGTAACAGGAAGCGACGATACTATTTTCGAACCTAGTAAATCTAGATTAGAAAAATACGATCTGCTTCCAGGAGAATATGGCTGGTTTCCAGAAAAAATAACTGCAAATTTAGACGCGGTTATTTTAGGAATGCATGCCAAAGAAAACAATCCTGAGTTATTAAAAGCGCAAGAACTGGGAATAAAAATCTATTCTTATCCTGAGTATTTATATGAACAGTCTAAAAATAAAACACGAGTTGTTATAGGCGGTTCTCATGGAAAAACTACTATCACCTCGATGATATTGCATGTGATGCATTACCATGAAAAAGAAGTCGATTATATGGTAGGTGCACAACTAGAAGGTTTTGAAACCATGGTACACCTAACCGATGAGAATGAATTTATGGTCTTAGAAGGTGATGAATACCTTTCTAGCCCTATAGATAGACGACCTAAATTCCATTTATATCAACCTAATATTGCGTTGATATCTGGAATAGCGTGGGATCATATAAATGTATTTCCTACATGGGAAAATTACCTAAGTCAGTTCGAGCAGTTTGTAGAACTAATGAAAAACGGTAGCATTCTAGTTTATAATGAAGAGGACTCTGCAGTTAAGGATATTGCTGAAGCAGCTACAAAGCCTACTAGAAAACATTCTTACACAGTGCCACAGCATCAAATAATCGATGGCACCACTTATCTAGACACTCCGGAAGGTGACATGCCAATAGAGATTTTTGGAGAACATAACTTGAGCAATCTAGCTGGTGCAAAATGGATATGCCAGCATATGGGAATAGATGAAGATGATTTCTATGAAGCGATTGCGACTTTTAAAGGAGCGTCCAAACGTTTAGAAAAAGTGGCAGAAAGTAAAACGGCTGTTATTTATAAAGATTTTGCTCATTCCCCTAGTAAAGTTGCTGCTACTACAGCAGCAGTCGGTACTCAATATAAGGGACGTAAAACTATAGCCTGTCTAGAATTACACACATATTCTAGTCTTGATCCTAAGTTTTTAGTTCAATATAAAGATGCATTAAATCCAGCAGATGTGGCTGTTGTGTTTTACAGTCCGCATGCAGTGGAGATTAAAAAGCTTGCTCCTGTCTCCAAAGAGCAAATCTTAGAAGCTTTTGACCGTGAAGACTTGATAGTCATGACAGATCCTGCAGCATTCAAAGAGTGGCTATTTAAACAGAGTCTGGACAATAGCGCTTTACTTTTAATGAGTAGTGGTAATTATGGAGGTCTAGATTTTAAAGAACTAGCTGATTTAGTTTAAGATTCTTTTTTTAAGTAAAGCACAAAAAAAATGCGATCCTGAAAAGGATCGCATTTTCTATTTAAAATAATCTCAGATTATTATTTAGTGATAATGATCTTCTCAACAGATGTAGAAGTACCTTGTTGCACTTGTAATAAGTACAAACCGTTAGTAAGATTCTGAACATCTATCGTTTCATTTAAATTACCACTTAAATTCTTAACATCTCTAGTAAAGACTCTTCTACCATTAAGGTCAGAAATAGTTATTACAGCATCACCACTATTAGTAGCATTTGCAGTACTTACATTGAACACACCATTAGATGGATTAGGGTATACAGCAAAATCAAGTTCTTCAACAGACTCGTTACTTAGAGTTAGAACTGGCTCACAAAAATTAAGTTCCCATTCAAATAACCTACCTACATTTGAAGCTTCGGTATCAATAATCGTAAGTATCCAATCGCCGTTAATAGTTTCTCCATTAAAATCAAACAAATTCCCTGACGGTTTAATTATTCCTGAATAACCAGAAAGACCAGTACTTACACTACAGGTGAAAGGCCCACCGTTTTCATCAAAGGTAACATCCAAATCCTCTAAATCACAATCATTAGCAGAAGCTAACTGCACTACTGTGCCTGCTGGTGAAGTAAGTGTAATTGATAAATCTCCAGAACGCTCATGTGTACTTCTTAGAAAAACAGAAGTTTCCCCAACAGATAAATTAACAGGTCTATTAATATTAATAATACTTTGAATACCGACAGGATTATCATCCGGTATATTAATTGAAACTGGAATTGAAGCAATGGAAGATACACAGCTTATAGTTGTGAAAGATCTAGTCACGTATGTACCTTCTCCACAATCATTAATAGGCTTTACTCTCCATAAATAAGTTACTGAAGGAGACAACAATGAAGGATCTACCCTCAATGATGAAACATCTACAAAGCTATCAAACGTTGTTCTAGCAAAACTAGAATTTGTAGATATTTGAACATGATATTGCTGGGCATTTGGATCATCATCCCAGTCTAATAAAGCTGAAGTATCAACACTAGTAGCCATATCATCTGGTGAAAATAGACTTACAGTTGTAAAGCTATCAGACATTACCCTAACAGTTACTACAGAACTCCTATTTGTTGTAGGAGTATCTGCATTAATTATTATATCATAATAACCATCTGCAAGAGAATTGAAATTACTTAAATTCAACAATGTATTTCCAGCAGCAGAAAAAGCTGTGTTTGTTAAACTAGCATTTACACCTGTTGGCACATTATTCAAACTAAGATTAGCCGTTTCACTAAATATAGGATCTGCTAAGAATTCAAGAGCAAAACTAGCCGTTTGATCATTACAAATTTCAACAAGAGGATTTTCAGAATTAACTGCAAAAACATTATTTAAACCAGTAATCACAAGACTAAAACGCTGGCTACCGCCCACTAAAGTACCTTTATGTGTTACAGTAATAGTATACTCACCTGTAGCATTAGGTACTTCTACTCTTTCTACGTTATCAACGACATTATCACCAGTGCTGTTAGAATTTAATGTTACTAATTTCCATGGTTCAAAAACGGTCCCATTTTTGGAAATTCTAATATCTAAATCATTAACTAGCGCAGGAGTTCCATCATTTGCAGCAGCATCATTTATTTCTCCAGCTACATCGGTCCAGCTTATGGAAGCTTTGAGCGTAGAAATATCATCAGATTTCACAACAAAAGAATAGGTAGCTCCATTTTGAAGTTCTTCTTCTATAATATTAGATCGTAAATTATTAAAAGAAATAGCCTCAGCTGCGGCCATGGTATTCATCATTCCCCAGCCCCAAAATGGATCAGGCCCAATAGGACCAGCATCATCAGCGGTATGAAGAACTAAACCTTTTAAAGTAGCAGCTCTCATAAATTGTCCATTTTTATCATTATAATGTTGCTGTAAAAGTAACATTGAACCAGTTACATTAGGAGCAGACATTGAAGTTCCAGAAATAGAATTGTAAGCATTAATTGCATTATCATATGTAGAAAGCAATTGAGTACCATTACCAGTTATATCTGGTTTGATTCTCAAATCATCAGTTGGACCTTGACTACTACTAGTGTTTAAAGCTACGGCACCTAAAGATCCATCAGTATTAATTGACGCATCCTGAGCATTTGCCACAACCATTGCATTTTTAGCAACTGAATTAAAGGATAGCTTATCTTGATTAACATTTCCAGCTAAAGGATCTCCATTTGAAACATTATCATTCCCATCATTACCTGCAGAGAAAACAGGTAGGTAATATGGAGCCTCAAAAGCAATGCGGTCTAAATCTCTGCTAGATTCGATGTATTTTCCGAATAAAGCATCTCCTATGGAGTTAGCTCTAATACCATAAGAATGATTACTTAATAATGCTCCATTAGAAGCAGCGATTGCCATTTCTGTAAAATCATTACTCCAATCGTTAGTAATAACATCTGCTTGTGGTGCCATGCCCTTAGCCGCAGGATTAACTCCAGATGCAGCTATAGTACCAGAAACGTGCGTTGCATGAAAACTATTGCCATTAAGCACCGTAACATTATCACCAATTTGCGCTCTACCTATTGGCTGATCTGTAAATTCATTGTGATCTATACGTACAGCACCACCATCCCAAACATAGGCAGTCATATTTTGACCTTCCACGTTTAGACCTAAAGATCCTCCATTGTGTAATCTATTAGCTCTAGAACTATTTGCAGCATCTGCATTATGTAACGTATAATAAATAGGAGAACCATCTTCAGCAATTCTCATTAATTGTTGGAAAGAACCATCTTTAGGGTTTTTAACAATCATCGGAATATTATTTGCTTTTGAATATTCTAAAGCTTGTTCTAAACCAATAGTGTTCTTTTCATCCAACTCGATTATTAATCTTTGAAGGTTTTTTTGGTTGTTGTGTTTGATGATTTCTGCTCTATCTTCCTTGGTTTGTGAGAAACACAAAGATGAAACCAAGAGGGATGAAGCTAAAAGCAAGTTAATTTTTTTCATAATTTTCGGATATAGGTTGCTAAAATATGGAAACATTATCTCTATTTCTGTGATAAAGAGATTTTTATTCTGTGACATTTAAACTATTAACGAAATACACAGAAAAAGTTGTTAGAACATCATAATACATACGTAGTAGTCGCTTACCAAGTTTTAAACTAACATTTAGTCATTAAGAAAAGCCAAAAAAAATATTAAAAACACTTCAATTAACATGCTCTTTAAATACATAAAACATTCTAAAGAATTACTTTTGCATTTTCCCATAAATAACTACACAACATGAGTCAAATCACTGCAAAAAGCGCCCTTATTTCTGTATTTAATAAAGACGGCTTAGGCCCTATCGTTAAAAAAATGAACGATTTAGGCATTACAATTTATTCTACTGGAGGAACTGAAAAATACATTAAAAATCTCGGTATAGACGTAGTCCCAGTAGAGGATGTAACTTCTTACCCATCTATATTAGGTGGTCGTGTAAAAACTCTACACCCTAAAGTTTTCGGAGGTATTCTTAACAGACGTGATCATGATGGTGATGTAGCTCAGTTAGCAGAATTTGACATACCACAAATAGATATCGTAATCGTAGATTTATATCCATTTGAAAAAACAGTGGCAAGCGGTGCTACAGAACAAGATATTATTGAGAAAATAGACATAGGTGGTATTTCCCTAATACGTGCCGGTGCAAAAAACTTTAAAGACACTCTTTGTGTAGGTACTGTAGACGACTATTCAAAACTACTAGAAGTTCTCGAAGAAGGAAATGGTGTTACTACCATCGAACAACGTAAAGAATTTGCAACAAGCTGTTTTAACGTTTCATCACACTACGACAGTGCGATTTACAATTATTTCTCTGGCGACTCTCCAGAGAAATCTTTAAAATTAAGTGAACAACATGTAATGCCATTGCGTTATGGAGAGAACCCACACCAGCGTGGATGGTTCTATGGAAACTTTGATGACATGTTTATTAAACATCACGGTAAAGCACTTTCTTACAACAACTTACTCGATGTAGATGCTGCAGTAAATTTAATTAGTGAGTTTGAGAATGACGCCCCTACATTTGGTGTATTCAAACATAATAATGCTTGTGGTGTCGCACAACGTAACACAGTACTTGAGGCTTATATAGATGCACTTGCTGGAGATCCAGTATCGGCATTCGGTGGTGTTTTAATTTCTAATGTTGAGATTGATGCAGCAACAGCAACAGAAATTCATAAGTTATTCTGTGAAGTTGTGATTGCTCCATCTTTTGCTAGCGACGCACTAGAGATCTTAAAAGGTAAGAAAAATAGAATCATGTTAGAGCTAGTTGATGGTGCGCTTTCGCGAAAGCGAGATACCAACAAACTAGAAGTGCGTGCTTCATTAAACGGTTATCTCGTACAAGACCCTAATCTAAAAACAGATCAAAAAGAAGATCTAAAGACAGCAACAACTCTTGCTCCTACCGATGCTCAAATAGAAGATCTACTATTTGCTTCTAAACTATGTAAACACACTAAATCTAACACTATTGTACTTGCAAAGAACAAACAACTATGTGCAAGTGGTACGGGACAGACATCAAGAGTAGACGCATTGAACCAAGCTATCCATAAAGCACAGTCATTTAAATTTGATCTGGAAGGTTCTGTTATGGCTAGTGATGCGTTTTTCCCATTTCCAGACTGTGTAGAAATAGCTGACAATGCAGGGATTAAAGCAGTGATACAACCAGGCGGATCAATAAAAGATGAACTTTCTATAGATTATTGCAATAAAAATAACATTGCGATGGT
Source organism: Nonlabens sp. (assembly GCF_039941875.1). Taxonomy (GTDB): domain Bacteria; phylum Bacteroidota; class Bacteroidia; order Flavobacteriales; family Flavobacteriaceae; genus Nonlabens. Next base: position 106,292 of record NZ_JBDVDQ010000004.1, read on the forward strand.
TTTCACAGGGACAAGGCATTTTAAACACTAGATTTGTAGTAGCTTTGCAAAGCCCTAATTATTAACGTTTTTCCACTCATCATTTATGGGATTTTTTGATTTTCTTACAGAGGATATTGCCATCGATTTAGGTACGGCAAATACACTTATAGTTCACAACGGTAAAGTAGTTGTAGACAGTCCATCTATAGTAGCAAGAGACAGAACCACAGGTAAGATTATTGCTGTAGGTAAAGAAGCTGCTATGATGCAAGGGAAAACTCATGAAAACATAAAGACAATTAGACCTCTTAAGGATGGAGTGATTGCAGATTTTGACGCGAGTGAAAAGATGATCTCTATGTTTATAAAAGAGATCCCAGCATTGAAAAAGAAGTGGTTTGCCCCTTCTTTGCGTATGGTTATCTGTATCCCTTCTGGAATTACAGAAGTAGAAATGAGGGCCGTAAAAGACAGTGCAGAAAGGGTTAATGGTAAAGAAGTATACTTAATACACGAGCCTATGGCAGCCGCCATAGGTATAGGTGTAGATATCATGCAACCCAAAGGAAATATGATCGTAGATATAGGTGGTGGTACTACTGAAATAGCGGTTATTGCTCTAGGAGGTATTGTATGTGATAAGTCGGTAAAAATTGCAGGTGATGTTTTTACTAACGACATCGTTTATTACATGCGTACTCAACATAACCTTTATGTAGGAGAACGCACAGCAGAAAAAATTAAAATACAAATAGGTGCGGCTACTGAAGATCTTGAGGTGCCGCCAGAAGAAATGAGCGTTCAAGGACGTGACCTTTTAACTGGTAAACCTAAGGAAGTAAAAATAGGTTATAGAGAAATAGCAAAAGCGCTAGACAAATCTATTTTACGAGTGGAAGATGCGGTTATGGAAACATTATCACAAACTCCTCCAGAACTAGCAGCAGATATCTACAACACTGGTATTTATCTAGCTGGTGGTGGTTCTATGTTACGTGGTCTAGACAAACGTCTATCACAAAAAACAGATCTACCTGTTTACATTGCCGAAGATCCTTTAAGAGCTGTAGTACGTGGTACTGGCCTTACTCTTAAGAATCTAGACAAGTACAAAAGTGTACTAGCTAACAAGTACTAAAATCTTATTCTAAACTTATTGAAGTAATCGCATGCAACAAATTGTCAATTTTCTGATCAAGTACAGAAACTTGTTGTTGTATTTATTTTTATTGGTTATCGCGCTCAGTTTCACCATACAGAGTCATGATTACCATCGCAATACAGCAATTCACTCTACAGGATACTTAACAGGTAATGTTTTAAGTACAAAAACTGGTATCTATGACTATTTTGATCTGGATGACCAAAATAAAAAACTGAGTACTGAAAATGCCATGTTGAGAATGAAACTGTTAGAGATAGGTGACACCTTACTAGGAAAAGAATCTACTTTTTTATTTACAGATAATATTCCTTATAAAGTTTTTCCTGCAAGAGTAATTAAAAATGATTTTTATAAATCTGATAATTTTATTACCATAGATATAGGTAGCGATCAGGGCATCGATTCTGACATGGGTGTTATATGCCCTACTGGCATAGTAGGTGTGATAGACCGCAGTAGTGATAAGTTTTCTAGAGTAATTTCTATTTTGAATTCGCAAATTTCCCTAAACGCACAGATTAAAGGAACAGCAACTATAGGGTCTTTAAAATGGGATGGAAATAACCCTTATATGATGAGTTTAGAAGACGTCCCAAGACTGGCCAAAGTAAATAAAGGAGACACTATAATTACAGGTAAACAATCCACCACGTTTCCACCTGATATTTTAATAGGTGTTGTAAAAGATGCTGAATTAACTGAAAATGGTTCTAGGTATAAAATAAACGTAGAACTATTCAATGACATGACTAATCTAGATTATGTCAATGTTATTAAGAATAGAGACAAAGCAGCTTTACATGTAATAGATACACTAGGCACTAATGAATAGTACTCTTTTAAATAACGTACTTCGATTTGTAGGATTACTAATTCTGCAAATATTTCTATTGGATCAAATTAATTTTTTGGGCTACATCAACCCTATGGTATATATACTGTTCATCATCCTATATCCTGTAGACAATAATAGATGGTCTTTTATGTTCATAGCGTTTGCGCTAGGACTCCTTCTAGATACTTTTCAAAATACAGGAGGCGCACATGCTGCAGCTTGTATAACACTAGCATTTATCAGACCTGTGTGGTTGAAACTAGTTTATGGAGAAAGTTATTTAATGAAAAATCTTAAAATTATAAGAACTCCTATAGACCGACTGTTGTTGTTAACAGTACTGTCTGTTATCATACACCATTTAGTTTTCTTTAGTCTAGTAATATTTAACACTTCTCAAATACTCTACACATTAAAGCTCACGTTGAGCGTAGGCATTGCTACCATTCTTATAGCAAGTCTCTTTTTGATTATTTTTAAACCTAAAGTCAAATCATGAAAAAATTACTGCTTTTTTCTATTGTCACCCTGGTAGGACTGACCTTTATAGGTAGAATGATTTATTTACAAGTCGTGATATCTGAAGAGTTAAAGCTAGAAGCAGAAAACAACTCTGTGAAAACGATTTATGATTACCCAGAACGTGGTTTTATATACGATCGCAATGGAGAACTCATGGTCGCAAATCAGGTAGCTTATGATGTTATGGTTATCCCAAAAGAAACTGGAGATTTTGATTTGAGTAAACTAGCAAGTTTATTGAAAATAGATGAAGCTAGACTAGAAAAAAAACTGAAAACAGCTAGAATTTGGTCTACAAAGCAAGCTAGTGTTGTTATACCACAATTGACTCAAGAGGAATATGCACCATTACAAGAACAGCTTAGAAAATTTCCTGGGTTTTACATTCAAAGACGTTCTTTACGCAAGTATCAAGTAGATCATAGCGCAAGTGTTCTAGGTTACATTAGAGAAGTTAATCAAAGTAAGATTAACAAAGACGATTATTACGTACAGGGAGATCTTGCTGGTAAAAGCGGTATAGAACTTCAATATGAAGAAGAGCTAAGAGGTAAAAAAGGTTATAAAAAATACACCAGAGATCATTACGGACGTGCTATAGAATCTTACAAAAATGGATCTAGTGATCTTGCTCCTGTTGCTGGAAAAGATCTTACCGTAACACTAGATAAAGAACTACAAGAATACGCAGAAAAATTAATGATCAATAAACGAGGTGGTATAGTAGCTATTGAACCTAAAACAGGCGAAATACTATCATTAGTTACGGCACCTAACTACGACCCTAGTTTACTGATGGGACGAGATCGTTCTAAAAATATCAACGCCATATTACGAGATACAATTAGACTACCAGATGTCAATCGTGTTCTTCAAGGTCAGTACGCGCCCGGCTCACCTTTTAAAGTGATAAATGCATTAATAGGTTTACAAGAAGGCGTTGTGACACCTCAAGAAAGATTTAGTTGTAATCATGGTTATGATTATGGAGGTAGAAAAAAAATGGCTTGTCACTCACACGCTAGCCCACTTGCAATGAGTAAAGGAATAGCAGAAAGTTGCAACTCTTACTTTGCTCAAGTATATAGACGAATTATTGAAAAAGGAGAAACCTCTTCTCACGGTATGGATACATGGCATGACCACGTGACTAGTTTTGGCTTAGGTAATTTTTTAGGGTACGACCTTCCTGTAGGTCAGCCTGGTAGAATTCCTGATGGAGATTACTACACAAGACAGTATAAATATAAATGGTATGCACCTACTACTATTTCTAATGCTATAGGTCAAGGAGAAGTAGCTGTAACACCTATACAATTAGCTAACATGACTGCAGCTATTGCAAATAGAGGATATTTCTACACGCCACATATCATTAAAAAAATGAATGGTGACCCTATAGATAATCCTAATTACACCGAAAAAAAATTCACAACTATAGATGCAAAACATTTTGAACCTGTGATAGAAGGAATGAATGAGGTTTACAATTCTGGTACAGCAAAATATGTAAAAATTCCAGGTATAGAAATATGTGGTAAAACTGGTACCGTAGAAAATTTTGCTAAGGTAGACGGAGTTCGTAAACAGCAAACAGATCATTCAGTTTTTATAGCGTTTGCCCCTAAGGACGATCCTAAAATTGCCATCGCAGTATTTATAGAAAACGGATACTGGGGTTCTAGATACGCTGCAAAAATAGCAAGTCTTCTCATTGAAAAACACATCAAAGGAGAAATCACCAGAACAGACCTAGAAGACTATCTTATGTCACATAGTCTAGAATATGAATATGCAAAAAAATTAGGAAACGAACCTTACAACATTAATGTTGCAGTAGATCAAGGCCTTATTACCGATGAGAAAGAAAGAAAACTACACCAACTAGTAGACAGTCTTAATCTTAAAATATTAAAATAAGATGGGTATAGGTGATAAGCCCAAATATGACATAGCTGCCATATTAATCTATGTTGCATTAGTTTTTATAGGACTTTTTAGCATCTACAGTGCTGCTCCAGTATTAGAATACACATCTATCACTGACATTGATCAAGTATACGGAAAACAATTTTTATTCATAGGGGTTTGTGCTTTACTGATCATAATCATTCTAGCTGTAGAGGTTAAGTTCTATGAGCAATTTGCAGGACTTATTTATGTAGTCTCCATGCTATCGCTGGCAGGTTTATATATTTTCGGTAAAGAAGTAAATGGTGCAGTGTCTTGGTATCCTATTGGGTCATTTACCTTTCAACCAAGTGAGTTTGCAAAGTTTGCAACCGCACTAGCAGTAGCAAAATTTTTGAGTCAGCTTAATGTATCCTTAAAGAATGTCAGAGATTTTATGATAGTCGCTGGTATTATAGCTCTTCCTGCCCTGCTCATTGTACCGCAACCAGACCCTGGTAGCGCGTTAATATACACTGCCTTTTTCTTTGCTTTGCATCGTGAAGGTCTATCCTTATGGTATCTTAGTTTAGGAATCATCGCGTTGGCTTTATTTTTAGCAGCATTAGTGATCAATATTTGGTGGATCATTTTAATAATAGTAGTGGTAATAGCTATTATATATTTGCTTTCGCGAAAGCGGAAACACAACAAACGTCTTCCTAAACCAAGAATATATCTCTATGTAATTGCTACATTCATATGCATTGCTTACACTCTATCTACTAGTTACATTTTTAACAACATACTAGAAGACAGACACAGAAACCGAATCGATATCGTGTTAGGTCGAGTACAAGATGATGCTGGGATAGGCTACAACATTAACCAGAGCATGATTGCTATAGGAAATGGTGGATGGGCAGGAAAACCACTAGAAGAAGCAACTCAAACTAGAGGCGGCTATGTGCCAGAGCAACACACAGATTTCGTTTTTAGCGCCATAGGAGAGGTTTCTGGCTTATTAGGTACGACAGTCACTATATTACTGTTTATGTTCTTAATCTATCGCATAATCATCATGGCAGAGCGTCAGCGCAACCAGTTTGCACGTATTTATGGATATGGAGTGGCAGGAATCTTTTTCCTTCACTTTTTCGTTAATGTAGGTATGGTAATAGGTTTACTACCTACAGTAGGTATTCCATTACCATTTATGAGTTATGGTGGTAGTGGACTCATGGGTTTCACCATATTATTATTTATCTTTATAAAACTAGATGCCCATAGAATGAGCTATGATCATTAACTTACCATAAAAAACGAGCATTTGAAATACTTAAAAATCCTACTACACCTGTGTATTGTTATCGTCCTTACATTGGTTACCCAAGTAGGTGGTTTGATTTGGATAGCAGTTTTTGGATACTTTAAATACAGAAAATCACTTTGGAATAAGAGAAAACGACTACTTAGTTTCTCAGTAATCTATTTGTTGTGCGTGTTTTTCATAATACCTATTCTAGCACCACTTAATAACAGAAGAGCGTTACCTGTATTTGACGATCACATTGCACCTCATAATTTAGGATATGTATTTTTGTGCCGCAATTATGTACATGACGATCTCTACTATTTTATGGACTTTCATTCCGAGAGTTATTATTCAAGTATATCTGGACAAAAAATGATTTATTTAGATGCTGGTTTTCCTTTTATAGATGGTTTTCCATTATTGCCACATTTAAGTCATAATGACGGTCGTAAAATAGACATCGCATTTGCTTATCAAACTAGCACAGGTGAATCTACAGAATCCAACCCTTCACTACTAGGTTACGGCGTTTTTACAGAACCATTAGATAATACAGTTACACAAGCACAAAAATGTAAAGACGCTGGTTACTGGCAGTATGATTATGCTAAGTATTTAGGTTATAATATAGATGAAGATCTAGAAATAGATGGAGGTTTCACAAAGTATATGATAAAAGATATGCTAACGTGGCAATCAGCTGAAAAAATCTTTATTGAGCCACACCTTATTACTCGACTCGAATTAAATGAATTAGATCCATATCAACGCAGTAAGATTAGATACCACGGCTGCCATGCCGTAAGACATGATGATCATATTCATATTCAAATATCAAAATAGACCCAATCATTACATTCTTACTTCGTAATTTTACATTTCTAAATTATACCCATGTTTTTCTTACCTAAAGATCTAGATAACTACATCGTCGCACACTCTGAGGACGAGCCACAAATTCTACAAGATCTTGCGAGAGAAACCTATCAAAAAGTATTACAACCCATCATGCTGTCTGGCCCCTATCAAGGCCGTGTTTTAAGTATGATTTCTCATTTAAAAACACCTCAACGTGTTCTTGAGATAGGAACATTTACCGGTTACTCTGCACTTTGCATAGCTGAGGGCATGCCTAATAATAGCGAGCTTATCACTATAGATATTAATGAAGAACTAGAAGATCTTGCTGCTGGATATTTTGCACGCTTTCGCGAAGGCGGAACCAATAACATCTCTATTACTCAAAAAATAGGCGATGCCACAGAAATAATACCGCAACTAGAAGGGACTTTTGATTTGATATTTATCGATGCAGATAAACCAAATTATGTAAATTATTTTCATCAGATTATGGAAAAAGTACATTCAGGAACCTTAATCATATCAGACAACGTTTTATGGCACGGAAAAGTCGTAGAAGATGTAAATAGCAAGGACAAATCCACTCCTATTCTATTAGAATACAACAATTTACTAAAGGAAGATCCTAGATTACAAACTGTTCTTCTATCTGTTAGAGACGGTCTTACTTTAAGTCGAGTGTTGTAGTCTACTAGCCATTTTAAAGAAGATAAGAGAGCACAACCACCCTAGTAATATACCGACTAGCATTCCCACAGTTATATCTGCCGGATAATGAACACCTACAAAGATTCTAGAAAGCGCAAAGGTTGTGGGCCAAATATAAAATAGGAAAATCCACTTACTCATGCCTTGTGATCTCAATGCTAGAACAACAAATGTGGTTACAGCAAAACTAACAGCACTGTGACCAGACCAGAAACTAAAGTTACCTGGCTTTAACAATATTTGTATACTATCCATGAGTATAGGCTCATTATTGGGACGCAATCTTTCTACTCCATTCTTAACTACATTAGTCAGTCCTAGGGTAATAATTACCACCACTGGAACTGCTGCCATGGCAATAAAATTGATGGGTTTCTTAAAACATTTAAAGAGTAAATAAAAGAAGAAGATGTAAAGTAAAAACCAGTTTTCTATATGAGTAACAAATAACCAGAAGCTTTTAAATTTACCAATAGCAAGCCCATTGATCCATCTAAAAATATCCTGATCTACCTCTACAATAGATTCCCACATCTAGAACTTGCGTTTTACAGATCCAGAGTCTTCTATTTGATCTTTTACTTGCTCAATCTGTTTAGTGATTTCTTTTACGTCTTTTGTAAAACCGTGCTCGTCTGCACTTTTAGTAATCTCATTCTTAATGTCGTCAGTAGCATTGCGTACCGTCTTCATAGCCTTACCTAAGCCGCGAGCAATTTCTGGCAACTTATCAGAGCCGAAAACCAATATCACTACTAGACCTACGATCATAAGCTCTGGTGTACTGATAAATAGTGGAATCATTTTCATAGTGCAAATATACGATAGGACTATTTTGAATTACGTTAAGAAGCTATAGATAATTAAAAATCTCAAATGTTGTTGTACTTACTCCCGACTCTGTTTTTACAACTTCACGAGAACTAGGAAATTCATCTTCACGCAACGTATATATAAAAGAGAAAGAGTTTTCTAATGTAAAACTACTCGATGCTGCGGTAAAATTTTCTCTAGTAATAGGAACATATCTGGTATAAGGAACAAATTCTGGAAAAATAAGTAACCTTAAGACATCATTCATATCTCTAAAAGGATTGTTATTAAACTCGTATGTAAGCTCACTATAAGCATTTACAGTAAAGCCATTAAAAGCAAGACTATTGATTCTATCTACATTAAAATTTGCATTATATAAATACCTTAAATCTTCTGATTGAGTAGCTACTCCAGAAACGTCTGTCACTGTAGTTAGCACTCTATTAATTCTATTTTGAGTATCTGTAAACAATTGCATCTCTACCTCATCTCCATTAGAGTCTGTAAAATTTACAAGAACAAAATCTTCATCATAGGTGAAATTATAGATTACGGTATTTACATCTACCTTAGTAATAGTCTCTAGTCTATTGTTAGAAGCATACTCCATATTATAAGAAACACTTGTTGTACCGGTAAACAATACTTGAGCAACTAATCCATCGTTGTTATATACTAGATCTATGTTATCCGTCACATTATTAAATGTCCCTTGTGCTATTTGTATAGAGCTTAACTCCATAAGGTTTTCAATAGGATCTACTATTTCATCCACATCACCTTGTTGATCTAGCGATGGATCATCACAAGAAATAAAAAACAATGCACAAATAGTAACTAGCGGTAATAATTTCATGCCGTAAAGATATTTGTTATTAAACATAAAAAAACCAGATTCATTGTGAATCTGGTTTTTAAAGTTATTTAAAGAAAAGAAAATTATTTCTTCATCTGGTCAAACTTGCTTACTTCAGCAGCAGCTGGCCATGTATTGTTAGATGTATCCACATCTGCAGTTTCTAGCTTAGGATCTATTACTATTTTAACGATTTCCTTAGTACTAGCTTTACTTAGACCTACTTCTTTGTCGTTAAGTCTCCATATTTCTGCTGGGTGCGTTACTGTTTCTGATGTACCGTCTGCATAAGTGTACTCAATAATGATAGGCATTACTAGACCACCTGGCTTTACTACTTTAATTTCATAGAAAAACTTAGGAGATTTCATAGCTGCTCTTTCACTAGCGGTAAAGTTATCCATTAAGTAAGATTTTAATTCACCTACTACCTCAGCAGGTTCTTGACCTTTAAGAGACTCTTTATAATCTTCACTACCTTCTTTTACCATGTAAACTAATGCAGGTATTCTATCTTCAGATATATTTCTTTCGGCCATAAGATCTTTCATAGCTTGGTTTTTCTCACTAGAAACAAAATATTTATCTACAGATTCAATACCCATATCATTAAATTGAGTTGTGTAGAACCATCCTCTCCAGAACCAGTCTAGATCCATAGCACTTGCATCTTCCATAGTACGGAAAAAATCTTCTGGTGTTGGGTGCTTAAACATCCATCTTTGAGAATACGTACGGAAAGAATAATCAAACAACTCGCGTCCCATTACAGTCTCTCTTAAGATATTAAGTGCAGTACCTGGCTTACCATAAGCATTAGAACCGAATTGGTATGTATTTAAACCTTTACTCATAATAGGAGCAATGTATCGTTGATCACCAGCCATGTAAGGAACAATTTTAGCTGCTGGTCCACGTCTAGATGGATAAGCATCTAATCCTTCTATAGCAGCTGGGTAATTTTCTCCCATATCTTGCTCTGCAACATACTGTACAAAAGTGTTTAAACCTTCATCCATCCATGTCCACTGACGCTCATCAGAGTTTACGATCATAGGGAAATAGTTATGACCTACTTCATGAATAATTACTGATATCATACCAAACTTTACACGGTCAGAATATTTACCATCTGTATCAGGACGTCCATAGTTCCAACAGATCATAGGGTATTCCATACCTTGATTCTTTGCATGTACAGAGATTGCTTTGTGGTAAGGGTAGTCAAAAGTCATTCTAGAATAAGACTTTAAAGTCTGTGCAACCGCCTTAGTAGACCACTGCTCCCATAATGGATTTCCTTCTGGTGCATAAACAGATACAGCCATAACATCTTTTCCTCCTACTTTAACAGCCATTGCGTCTGTTATATAACGACGTGAAGAAGTCCATCCGAAATCACGAACATAATCTGCTTTAAGTTTCCAAGTCTTAGTAGATTTAGAACCTGGCATCATAGCAAGCTTTTCAGCTTCTTCTTGTGTTCTAATAACTACTGGGTTTTCATAAGATTTTTGTGCTTGCTCATAACGTGCAAGTTCAGTCTTAGAATAAACATCTTTACGGTTCGTTAATTTACCGGTTCCGTCCAGCCAGTGGTCAGCAGGTACTGTAATATTAACTTCAAAAGTACCGAAAGGTAAAGCAAACTCATCACGACCATAGAACTGGCTGTTTTGCCATCCTTCTACGTCGTTATAAACTGCCATCCTTGGGTAGAACTGAGCGATTACATATGCTCTGTGTCCGTCAGGAAATTGCTCATAACCACTACGGCCACGACCTTCTACGTGATTATTAATGTTATAATCCCATTCTATATCAAATTCAAACTCTTTACCAGTTTTTAATTTTGATGGTAACTCAACACGCATCATAGTGTTGTTGATCATATACTTTAATGGGTTACCGCTTTTATCAAGAACCTTTAAAATATTAAATCCACCATCAAACGGCTCAGAAAGATATTCTCCAGCAAAACCGCTAGGCTGCATATACGGTTGCACTCCACCACCTTCTATAAGAGGTGTCTTAGAGTCTTTTGCACGCATGTTTTGATCTAACTGTACCCATAGATAATCCAGTACGTCTGGAGAATTATTAGTATACGTGATCGTTTCATAACCATAGATATGGTGATTCTCATCATCTAATCTAATGTCCATCTCGTAGTCAGCACGTTGCTGATAATACTGTGGTCCTGGAGCACCACTTGCACTACGATATTGATTAGGAGTTGAAAATTCCTGATACAACTGGCGGAATTTGTTGATGTTAGCATGTTCTTCAGCCTTAGGCTCTTCTTTTACTTCTTTCTCTTGCGCAAAAGAACCATAAGAAACAAGCATCATGCTGATAAACAATAGTTTAATAGCTTTCATGTGTTTGATTTAAATTAAGGTTTGCTAAATTAACAATTAAGAAGAATTTAAAAAGGATTTAACTAAAACTTCACACTATCAGTATCCTTATTTTTATCCATTAAAAGTGTACGACGTTCTCCATTAATCTTTAAATGCACCAGATTCTTCTGTTCTTCAAACAATTCTAGAAAGGCATTGAACTTCATAGCTACTGCTTTAGGCTCTTTTAAAGTAGGTATTTCTATGTAAAGTGCTATTTGATCTCCTTCATACTCGGCTCCTAAAAAGTTAATTTTTGAAACTTCACCATTAATTTTAACTTCTAGTTTTTTATCTAAATAACTTTTAATTAATGGATATAAATCTTGAATAGTAGCATCATCGCCTAGTTCTACAGGGGTTTCGATACGTGAATTAAGCACGTCTTCTAGATCGTCTATAAAAAATCTAGTAATCATCTGTAGACTTTTTGCGCTCTCGCTATAAGTTACGTTAGAAACTGAAATATAATATTTGTGTAGACCTTTGTTGTTCTCGCTTTCGCGAAAGCGAGATAGTTCTACCTCTTTTTCATTTTTACTATCTAATGAGAAAGAAGAAAGACTTAAACTCAATACTGATAATAACAATACAATTCTGAAATTTTTCATGCGGTAATTTTTATTGCGATAGAAATCTAACTAGATTCATGCCACAATCAAATGTTCTTGGGATTACTTCAAGTATTTAATTAAGAGGCGTTACATCACCTAGATAAATACCATGAAAACGATCTCCATTTTCATCAATACCATCTATCTCTAGCGCATAACCTGTACGGAAAGGTGTCACAGCAACATAACCAGAAACTAGCTCTACACCTACATTTGTTCTCATAGAAGCATCATAATCTGTAAAGTAAGTAATTACAGCATCTGCCACCTCTTCTGTATCACCTATTGCATAAGTTCCTGACTGAAACTCTTGTTCTCTATTCCCATATAAATCTAGAGTAATAAGAAAACCTATACCGTCCAGTTGTCCATTATCTGTAGTAATATTATCATCCACAATAAAGGTTCTTGTGTTAAAAACACCGGTAGTCGTGGTTTCTAGCACCTCGCGATTAAATGCATCAAAAACATCTGTTGAATTAAGAGAGTCTAGTCCGTAGCAGAATGTGTTAACGGTTATTGATGGTCCAGTAGGCAAGTCGTCATCACTATCACACGAAGTAATAGTTATTAAAAATAGAGCTGCAATACCATAAAAGGCATTTTTAAGTAAATTATTTTTCATTGCTTTTTTCTTTTGTAGAAGGTGAGAAGCCTTCATTTTTTTCAGGATAATTTTTCTTTTCTTTAAACAAAGTTACTTGATTTGAAAGGAATTGTAAGAGATCCAATTCTCTTTCTGGCTCAAACATAGATTCATTAAGACCTTTATCCTTTGCAAAGTGCATAAATTCGTACAGATCTTCTTGCGGTATATCCAGATAGTTCAACAAATACTCAGTACTGTATTTATTTTTTAAAACATAAACATCAAATTCTTTTTCCACGGCCTCTGGTGCAGAACCTGTCTCAAGTTTAAGCCCATCTAACGCACCTAAAAAAGCCATAGATGCTAGCCCACCTAATATGTTAGACATATTGTAACGCAACTGACTTTGTTGAAAAGCCTCATTACGTATAGCATATTCTTCTGGTTGCTTAATTCGGTCAGAAAAAGTATTTTCTATACGGTCTACTGCTCTAGTCTTTTGATTATAATCACTTACTTCATTGATTTTAGGATCTACATAAGGAGTTCTTTTCACATCTATTCTCATTAAACCATCGTCTAACACTACCTCGTCTAGCTGGTTAACACCTTCATTTAATGAAATGGTTACTTTTTTATTTTCCATAACCTTCTCAGTAATTACCAAAGAAAAAGACTCAAACTGCAATGCTTTAAAAGATATCTTATCTCCTTTTCTAGCATGTAAGAAAAAACCACCTTCTTTGTTACTTATAGTCCCCTCAAGCGATGCCTGATTAAAAACAGCAACACCTTCCAATGGCTCATTTGTAACGCTATTGATAACACCTTGTATTTGTACACGTTCTTTTTGGGCGGTAGCAACACCACATATAAGAATTAAAAGAATTAATATATTTTTCATCTGGCAGGTTTATAATTGACTTAAAATAATGTCAAAAAAGTTTAATATTAACAAAGAACGTACAATTAACCCTATCATTGCTAGAGTTTAACGATGTTTAACCTAGCAAACGCAATCTATGAGAAACATGATTATCGCAAGCACATCTACCATACACGGTAGTAGTTATCTTGCTTATTTACTACCAGATATACTCAAAGCCTTTAAAACAAACGATATAAAAAACCTTCTTTTTATACCATATGCCAGACCAGGCGGTATTTCTCACGACTCATATACAGACAAAGTAAGAGAAGCCTTTAAAGACACCGGTGTTACTGTAAAAGGTATTCATGAATATGAAAACACACAGGATGCTATTAAAAATGCACAAGCTATTTTTACTGGTGGCGGTAATACTTTTGTCCTAGTAAAAACACTGCATGACCTTCATCTTATGGAGATCCTGCGCAAGCAAATTTATACAGGCACGTTTTACATAGGCACCAGTGCTGGCAGTAATATTTGTGGTTTAAATATGAGAAACACTAACGACATGCCCATAGTTATGCCAGCTAGTTTTAAAACAACAGGTGCTATAGGTTATAATATTAACGCACATTATCTAGATCCTGACACAACCTCTACACACATGGGAGAAACTAGAGAAGAACGTATCAAGGAGTTTCATTTTTACAATAATTTACCAGTTGTAGGATTAAGAGAAGGTAGTTATATAAGAGTAATTGATAAAGAAGAGTTGCTATGTGGTCCACACACCGCAAGAGTATTTACTAAAGACAATGAGGCTATAGAGGTAAACAGTGGCTATGATTTCGCCCAACTTTCAAACTGATTTAATTTTATATTTAAAATAATAATGACAACAATACAACATAACGAAAACGATTCAAGAGGCATTTTTTATCTAAAAGAAGACGATAAAACTATAGGAGAGCTAACCTATTCTCTACAAGATAATGTAATGACTATAGACCATACAGAAGTAGAACCTGCGCATGAAGGAAACGGCTTAGGCACAAAGTTAATCACAGAGAGTTATGAATTTGCCAAAGAAAAAGGCCGCAAAATAAATCCATTATGTCCGTTTGCCGAAGTCCTATTCGACCAGAATGAAAGCTGGAGTGATGTAAGAATATGATTCTAAAGCTAGAAACAGAACGGTTATACCTTAGACCATTTAAAAAAGAAGACGCACCATTTCTTTATGAACTTAACAGTGATGAAGAAGTGATGCGTTATACTGGTGATTTTGCGTTTAAAGATGTAGAGGCTGCAAGAAACTTTGCTACAGACTATGTATCAAATGCGCAAGGACAGTTTACTTTATATAAAATGGGAAGAATGGCGGTTATAAGAAAAGAAGATGGCGCATTTCTAGGCTGGTCTGGATTAAAAAAGAATGTAACAGAAGGATATGTGGACATAGGTTACCGATTCATGAAAAAATATTGGGGTAAGGGCTATGCAACAGAGTCTGGACTAGAGGTCTTAAGACATGCTTTCCACGATCATAATTTAGAATATCTGGTTGCTCACGTTCATGAATTAAATTATGGTTCACAAATAGTGGCTAAAAAATTAGGAATGGTTATTAATCATCGATTTCTTTGGGACGGTAGAGAGCCTGCAAGATTCTACCAAATCGATGCCGCATCTTATTTTGAAAAATTCAAGTAAACAAAAATGATTGAAATACTTCCAGTAACCGCGAGAGAAACTTTTACAGTTAGGCAGCCTGTCCTTAGAAAAGGAAGACCTATTGAAGATTGTCACTTTTCTGGAGATGATTTAGGCACTACCTTCCATCTAGGTGCTTTTGAAAAAGACAAGATTATAGGCGTTGCCACCTTTCTCATGAATAAGGATGTACATCTAGAACAGATTAAAGATATTAAACTTCACTATTGCTATCAATTAAGAGGCATGGCCGTTTTAGAAATTGCTCAAGGAAAGGGAATAGGAAAGAAAATACTTAAACGTGCCGAGCAAATTTTAAAAGAGCGTAATATAGAAGTACTATGGTTTAACGCTCGCGTTAACGCAACAGCTTTTTATGAAAAGATGGACTACCAGCTGGTAGGCAACTCATTTGACATTCCTGGTGTAGGAGAACACTATAAAATGATAAAGAAATTATGATACGATTTATATGTTGCCTCTTACTGCTAGTAACTGGCACGACTTCTCAAATAGATAAAAAAGAACTTACCGGACAAACTTCTAACCCTAAAAACCTTCTAGAAAAAGAAACTCAAACTGCCTTTAATTTAATGAAAGTAGCAGCTGCAAAAGACGGCATTAATCTTACGGTGGTTTCTGGTTATAGAAGTTTTAAGCGACAAACTCAAATCTGGAATCGCAAGTATAAAAAGTATGAAGCACAAGGTCTTGAGCCAGACGCTATTTTTGATAAAATTGTAGAATACAGCACTGTTCCAGGCACATCTAGACATCACTGGGGTACTGACATGGATATTATAGATACTAACGCAAAATACACAGGAGACGTACTAGTTCCTTCTAAATTTCATGGGACCGGTCCTTTCTGCAAACTTAAAGACTGGATGGAAAAACACAGTTCAGAGTATGACTTTGAATTGGTTTACACGATGAATGATAACCGCACAGGTTTTAAATATGAGCCGTGGCACTATAGTTATGTTCCGCTTTCGCGAAAGCGATACAAAGACTATCTAACTACCATAGATCTGGTTTCCTTTTTAAGATCAGAGAACATCATGGGAATGGATAAAATAAGTGAAGAACGCATTAATCGTTATCTAGAAGAACACATTAAAGGTATAAACTCTAAATTAAAAGACTGATTTAAGTAAATTAGTAGCTACTAAATCTACCATAATGAAACGCGGAGGAGGAAAAATCAGACTTTTTATAGGGCTTGCCATAGTGGCATTTGCCGTTATAAAATATTGCGGCAGCGCAGAGACTAATGAACATACGGGAGAAAAGCAATATATAGACCTTACTGTAAATGAAGAAATCGCTTTAGGACTGCAAGCCGCGCCCAGTATGATGCAACAACATGGCGGTCTCTATCAAAATCAAGAATATCAAGGTATAGTAGATGCTGTAGGGCAAAAACTAGTACAGAGCAGTATAGGTAAAGGTACCGATTACAGATATGAATTTCACCTACTAGCAGACGAGCGTACGATTAACGCATTTGCCCTACCAGGTGGTCAGTGCTTTATCACCTATGCACTTTATAGCCAGCTAGAAAATGTGGACCAACTTGCTGGAGTTTTAGGACATGAAATAGGTCATGTAGTTGCAAAACACAGCGCCGCTAGAATGAGCCAGCAAGGCCTAGCTCAAGGAGTGATTACAGGTGTAAGTGTAGGAACTGACGGTGGCGGCCAGGCAGCAGAAGCTATAGCACAAATGATCACCATGAAATATGGTCGTGATGACGAGTTGCAAAGCGATCAATTAGGAGTGCAAATGATGTTAGACGCAGATTTTGATCCATACGAAATGATAGGAGTTATGGAAATCCTTAAAGCTGCTGGTGGCCCTAATCGTACACCAGAATTTCAAAGCACACACCCAGATCCTGAAAACAGAATCGAACGCATTAAGGAGGCGATTGAATATTATAAGAAGAGTTAAGAGTTAACAGTTAACAGTTAACAGTTAACAGTTAAGAAAATTAGAAATTCTGATATAATACCGCAATAGAAAAAAGCGGGATTTATCTCGCCCGAAATTACGCATACAAATGAAAAAAATAGCTTTCTATTTAATTGTCATATCTTGCTTATCATCATGTAACCTAGATAATAAAAATGACTCTATAAATTCATTTCTTATTACAAATTTTGATTTTAATACAAGGAATCTAAATACAAAGAAGGCATACTATACTCAATTAAGTATAGAACAGCCTAATGAATATGGGAGCTTTAAATTAAATGACACTATATATAAAGCAATTCAGAGAAAACTAGATAATTCAATCAATCAAAATAAAAAAGTTTCTGATTCTTTACTTTTAGAATATCAAAAATTTATAGACTATTTAGAAACAGCTGTTGAAGCTGACAAAACTTACATGATTGATGATAACATGATAATAAGTGATGACTTAAAAAATAATTCTGAAACTCATGTTTTAATACTAAAAAATAATCTTGCTATTTCTATGTCATATGCATATGAGTACCTGACAAGATATAGAACTTATATTGATGGTATTCACGTACTCGACCATATCGATACCAAAGCCATTGTTAACAATGCCAACAACACTGAAATTATCTTATCATCTGAAATCGCACAACATAATCCATACAATCGTCATGTATTAGTCGATCAATTAACATCAAATAGAAAGAAAGTTGACCTGAAATATGATAGTGTAGGGGATTTTTCTTTTTATAAAATTACTTTAGACTCACTAGAGAATGGAATATATAGCCTAAAGGGTAGGGTTAAATATTACAATCGCGATGGCGAGTTTGAGGTTCCGTTCTCGCAAGAATTTGAAGTAAAACAATAAGATTCAAATAAACTACCACATCATGAACATCATGCTAGAAAGCAACATAAAAATACTTTGGAACAATGCTGGTAAGTGGCAGTTTGAGCCGTATCACTATAATCCAGATCGTTATATTAATCCAGAGGCAAATCTATTTGTCCACAATACATTTAAAACACTAGACTTTATCTATGAAAAAGAGGCTCTAGTATTAGAATTTCCTGATGGTCGTGTAGTAGATATACTAGAAGAATTTATATCTAGCCATGGTAAAAACCTAATAATAAGAGATGGAACTATAAACCAATATGAAGGTACTCGTGACATCATTACTTTTTATGATGAGATGGGATCGATGTTCCGTAAAGATTTGAGAAAATCGTGGCATAAATCTAATGTAGGTCGCAACACCGCTGCCTCTATTCTTGCACACGAGTTTATCCATGCTTATCACGAGCAGTTTGAATACGAATCTTACAGAGCTAGAAAGAATAAGAAATATCCTTTATGGAAGACTAAATTCCCTCATTTTCCTAATGATGAAGAAGTACTGGTTACTACAAATTTAGGTAATCAGGCTATTAGAAAAATAGGTGATGATGAGCGCACACATTATAAACGCAATTACTATCCCACACTAAGTCCTATAACGCTAGAACCAGCCATTCCAGATGGTGATATCATTGCTTAAAACACCCCTTATTTATGAATGAAGAAATTTATATATCTGACTCCTTTGGAGAGTTTAATGTTATTGTAGAAGGTGATGAGCATAGTGTATGGGCCTATGTTTTTGAAAATGTAAACGAAGAATATCAAATTCTCTGTGACGGCTTTATATGCTCTCGTGGTCTTACCGTTCAAAATAATGAAGATGTAAAACAATTCATTGAAAAAGGCTCTCAACCACCTTTAATGGAAGAGTATGCATCTACAGAGGCAATACAAGAAAATCTATTAGCTACAGAGGTCAATATATCCATAAACATGGTAGAGATAATAGTAGAGGTTAAAAACATCCCTTTCTTAAAAATAGATTTTGAACAACTTAAACCATATTCCAAAGCGGTTTCTAAAGACGGCCCGTATGGATTTGCATGGAAAGAAGAGATTTAATGTAAAATCTTAAAGTGCTTTCAAACAAAAAATGCTCAACTTAAAGTTGAGCATTTTTTTTATAAATCGTTATTTCTTAAAAAGAATAAACTACTTCTAGATTATAATCTTCAAGTGTTTTTTCTGCTTTTTCTAGATCTTCTGTAAATCCTAAGATGTAGCCACCACCACCAGAACCGCAAAGTTTCAAGTAATAGTCACCAGTATCTAGACCTTGTTTCCATAAGTCATGAAATTGAGCCGGAATCATAGGTTTAAAATTATCTAACACAACGTGAGATAGTTTTTTTACATTACCAAAAAGTCCTTTTACATCACCACTTAAGAAGTCTTCCACACACATATCTGTGTATTTTACAAACTTATCTTTTAACATAGAACGGAAACCTTCTTGTTTCATGTTCTCCATAAAGATGTTAACCATAGGTGCTGTCTCTCCTACTATTCCAGAATCTAAAAGAAAAACAGCTCCTTTACCTGTCGCAAGTTGCGATGGTATACCAGCTGGCTCTATATCTTCTTTAGAATTGATAAGAATCGGTAAACTTAAATAAGAATTTAATGGATCTAGTCCTGAACTCTTACCATGAAAGAAACTTTCTATCTGACCAAAAATATCTTTTAAGATCAATAACTTTTCTCTAGTTAGATTCTCTAAAACTGTAATCTTCTCTATCGCATACTTATCGTAAACAGCAGCAACTAGAGCACCGCTACTACCTACTCCATACCCTTGTGGTATACTGGAGTCAAAATACATTCCAGCATTCACATCATTCATAAAACTAGCGATATCAAACTTAGGAAAGTTTTCATCAGTTTCTTGAAGTGATTCAATATGCCTCGCTAGGCGTTCTAGGTTCTTATTAGATTGAGCAGCTGTATCAGTTAATGCGTCACTTATTTTTAACGCTCCCTTATAAAAGTTATAAGGAATCGAGAGACCTTTTGAGTCTTTAATAATGCCGTATTCTCCAAAGAGTAAAATCTTAGAATAAAATAAAGGTCCTTTCATATGACTAATTTAGCACTTTTTTGCTCCTGTGCCTATCTGATCACAAATATAATGAGAGTTTTGGCAATATTGCGTCAATTTGTTGTTAATCAGTCCATCGACAGCTGCTTTATGCTCGCTAGGGTACAACATATGTACGTTTGCTCCAGCATCTAGTGTAAAACAGACAGGTATTTGCGTATCTTTTCTAAATTTCCAGATCTCCTCGATTATCGACAGCGTATTAGGCTTCATGAGTATAAAATAAGGATGAGAGGTCATCATCATCGCATGTAAAGTAAGCGCTTCACTTTCTGTTATTTTAATGAAAGTAGCTAGATCGCCATCTTTTAACGCCTTTTTTAATATCGTTAAATTACTTTGTGCTTGCTCAAATCTTGCACTAGCATAAGCATGGTCATTCATTAAATCATGACCTACTGTAGAACTTACCACCTTCTCACCTTTGTCTACTAACAATATTGTATCATGAAAATCTTGAAAAACAGGATGCAATAAATCACTTTTATCGATTCCATAAAGGTTAGAACTGTTATCAGTATCTACATGCTCGCCCCATAAAACAGCTGCACCTTGCAGGCTACGACAGGCACTACCAGAACCTAAACGAGATAAAAAAGACATTTTATGGTAATCTAAAGATGTACCTGTAAGCTGGCTCTCAAAATCCATTACACAAGCACTAAGCGCAGCCATGCTACTCGCACTACTCGCTATTCCAGAACTGTGCGGGAATGTATTGTGTGTATCGATATCAAATTTATAGCTTTTAATCCATGGACAATAGCTAGAAATACGTTCAAAATAGGCTTTGATTTTAGGAGCAAATTCTGGCTTATCTACACCATCATAACTTATACTAAAACCATGAGTTCCCTTACTCGCATTAACGCTAGTAATAGTACGACAGGCATCGAGAGTAAAACTTATAGAAGGATTTGCCGGTTGTTGTACACCGTGTTTTCCCCAGTATTTAACTAGTGCAATATTAGAGGGTGCTTGCCATTTTGTAGACAGCGATTCCTTTAATTCTACTTGATCTGTAAGTTTAAAATTCTCTTCCAATTGTCGATAGTATTTAAGATGCAAAGATAAGTCACCTTGTGCGTTTAGAAGTTATTTGAGGTTCCGCTTTCGCGAAAGCGGAATTAAATCCAACAATTTTGTAACAAATTAGGTTCTTTTTTGTCCAATGAGAAAGCGTATTTTTAACCTGCTTAAAATTTAAAGTCAATCCATGCTCATCTATCTAAGAGTTTTAAAAGAAAGTTTCTTTTTTGCCATGAATGCATTGCGCACAAATTTGCTGCGTACTTTTCTATCTCTTCTAGGTGTGACTATTGGGATATTTTCTATCATAGGCGTTCTAGCAGCCATAGATTCTCTAGAAAATGAAATTACCGACGGCCTAAGTTCGCTAGATATTTCTACTATATATGTATTGAATAGATCCTTCGGTCCTACAGAATTAGAGCGTTATGAATATGAAAAGTTCCCTAATGTTTCTTATGACGAGTACCAGATGCTACAACGTAGTATGGATGACATAGATGCGATTACTTACACGGTTTTTGCCTCTCCAGAAAACATTAAATATGAAGATAAAACAGCTACCGGTGTAAGCATCACTCCAGGTACAGAATCTTTTTATGATATAGAAAATCTTAAATTAAAGGAAGGACGTTTCTTTAATGGAGCAGAATCTAATAGTGGTAGTCCAGTGGCAGTAATAGGTAGCGAGGTTGCCTCTAGTCTATTCGGAGATAGTGATCCGATAGGTAAACGTGTTAGATTATATGGGAATAAATTTACTATAATAGGTGTGTTAGAAAAAGAAGGTCAGGGAATTATGGGGCCTTCTAAGGATGGTAGTGCTTATGTGCCAGTTAATTTTGTACGTAAAATTTATGGTGACAATAATAAAAACAGAACCGCTGCTCTTATTTTAAAACCTAAAAAAGGAGTAGATCAAGATGAATTTATCGCAACCTTTGAACAGCAACTACGTTCTTACAGAGGTTTAAAACCTGATGAAATCACTAATTTCTTTATCAATCCTTTAAAAGGCTTTGCAGATTTAATAGACCAGGTTACAAGTGTATTAACTTTTATAGGGGTCATTATAGCAGGTTTTTCTATGCTGGTAGGTGGCTTTGGTATTGCAAACATCATGTTTGTAAGTGTCAAAGAGCGTACGAATTTAATAGGTATTCAAAAATCTCTGGGTGCCAAAAGACGTTTTATCCTATCTCAATTCTTATTTGAATCTATTATCCTAGCACTTTTTGGCGGTCTTTTCGGACTATTATTTGTTTGGCTAGGAACCTTGCTAGCAAATGCCATGGCCGAAGATTTCACCTTTGTACTTTCTTCATATAATGTACTTTTAGGTACAAGTGTAAGTGCCGGTATAGGTTTAGTGGCAGGTATCATACCTGCTTTTATCGCAGCAAGACTAGATCCTGTAGAAGCTATAAGAACAGGAATGTAGATTCTAACTTTATATTATTTTATCAAGAAGAATAGGTTATACGACATTTACACTTCAATTATCTATACATATGTTCGTTAAATAACATGAGAGTCTCATGTTAAAAAAGATTGATTTTCATGTTTTTATCTAGGCAATTTAAGATCATTTAAAGACGTAAGAAATAGTCTATTATAATTTGGATTTCATGTTGATATCCAAATAACTAAAAGTCTATCTTTGCAAAAAATTTTTAATACGATGAGTAGAGGTAACGAAGGATCAAAAAGTAAAGGTAGCGGTCGCCGTGATGGCAAAAGCGCTGGTGCTTCAAAAGGTAATGATAGACGTAATGACAGACCATATAGCGATAAGGGGAAATCTTCATCTCGTGGTAAAAAGTCTGACGAGCGTCCTACTACTCGTGGTGGTAAAAATCAGGTAGTAGGAACATCTCGTTCTGGAAAACCTGTTACTAAAAAAGAATACATAGATCGTAAAAAAGCAGAAAGTTTTACTAAAAGAAAGACAGACAAAGCAGGTACGAGACTTAATAAGTACATCGCAAATTCTGGTTTATGTAGTCGTCGTGATGCAGATATTTATATAAAAGCTGGTAGTGTAAGTGTAAACGGTAAACCTGTAGTAGAAATGGGTTATCAGGTAATGCCTGGCGATGAAGTCCGTTTTGACGATAGGCCTATACAACCATCTAAAAAGGAATATTTTATTCTTAATAAACCTAAAGGATTTAACTCACCTCGTAAAGGAGAACGTTCTAGTAGAACAGTTCTAGACCTTATGGAGAGTGCGAGTCCTAACAGTCTGCACTTTGTAGGTAGATTAGGTAGAGCATCTCTAGGTATCATGTTATTTACTAACGATCTTGAGTTAGCTAACAAACTGAACAATCCTAAACAAAAACTACGTAAAATTTATCAAGTTGCCTTAGACCGTAGCTTTAAGCATGAAGATTTAATGCAGTTACGTAACGGTATTTTAATCGATCGCGAACCGGTTGAGATCAAAGAAATAAACTACGTAGAGAACGGTAAGAATAACGAAGTAGGAATTGAGATCCACAGTGGTAAAGATAATATTGTACAGCGTGTATTTGAAGCTGTAGGTTATGAGATAAAAGTTTTAGACCGTGTCGTTTTAGGTGGTCTTACTAAGAAAGATTTACCTCGTGGTCATTACCGTAAACTTAAAGATCAAGAAGTGATTAATTTAAAGATGATCTAATAGATTATTTAGTAAATCGTTAACTTTTATTGAGTCCTACTTTATAGAATTAAATGATTGCCTAAGCTATAATAATTTTATGGCTGATGTGGATAATTTAAAACACCGTAGGACTGACTAGTATGAGGTGAGTAGAAAGCAGGCTTAGCCTAAAATAAAAAAGGGTTTCTTATAAAGAATAAGAAACCCTTTTTTATTTAATCATAGCAATAATACTAGGAAAGGTGAATTGTTTACCACGAAAATTTGCAACAGCAAAAATGATGGCTGCTATGACGTTCAAAACACCCAAAGCCAATACAATCTCTAAAAAGTTTGAAATTAAAAAACTTCTTTATCAAGAATATTTAATATTAATACTGAAACAAAGATTATAAATCCAATGGTTTGAAAAACGATTTGAAAATTCAATAGCTTCGCTCCTATTCTTTGAAGTCCTTGTATTTTGCCTTTTTTAGTTAGCCATAATATTAGTGGCAAAATGATATTTCCAATAGGTATAAACATGCCCGCAAGAACAGACAAATGAAAAAACATTAAAAACTGTCGGTCTTCGTGTTTTCCGCAATCCAATAACTCTTCAATATTAATTACTAGTGTTTCACAAATGAGCTGCAAGGTTTTACCACGCGGTTCGTTTTCATTATTCTCGATACGTTGTATGGTTCGTAAACTGACTTGAGAATCTGTAGCAAGCTCTTGTTAAGACATACCTTTTTTGAGACGTATTTCTCTGATTTTAGTACCTACTAGGTTCATATGTTTAACGATCTCAAATTAGTGAAACAAATCTAAGAATGAAGTCGTTTGAAGGACAAATTATACTACTGACTTGTTTACGTCACTCTTACGACAATAATGTAAAATTACTGACATACAGTACTTTAAAAAACTACTTTAATAAAGCCTCAAAAGTTAGCACATCTATTTTCCCATCTGGGAAAAGATTGTTTTTTGATTCAAAATTGGCCAGCGCTTCCATAGTAGCTTTTGCAAAAACACCATCTAATTCAATGGAATATCCTTTTGAAATCAATACTTTTTGAATTTCAAAAATCAGCACGTTTTTTACTCCTATGCGTTGACTATTTTCCCAATGATTATTATAGAGTTGCTTCATTAAGCTCTTTTGTCCTATAGTTTTGATTTTTTCAGGACTACTGTGATTATTTTCAAAATCGATAATCTGTTGATTGTTCCATCCTTTAGATTTATACCTTGCAGACTGTGCTAGTTTTTGCTCTAGATAAGAAACACGCGCAAGTTTTTGAGCATACTTTTCTACAGCGAGTGTTGTTTCTAAATCATCTTCTTCTGGTAATCTTACATCTATGTCGTTTGCCGTCCATTGAAGTTTAACATAAGAATTAAGGTCTTGAATAGCTGCATGGTAATCAATCACTACCGAGGAGTCATGGTAGTCTTTATCGATAACAACCTCTGTTTGATAATGGTATTCAGGTGCGTGGAATCTATCCCAATCTTTATAAAAATCGTAAGATACAAAGCCCAGGATACACAGTAATAAGAATATAATGATAGGTTTCATGGTTAAAGGTTTTACGGCACATCAATAGGTCGTGTGTTGTTGAGAGAAACCCTATTGTTGTACAAATCAAAAATAAACATTATTAAGACTAAAACGTACTCTATAGTGAGTAGCAAGCTACTTTCTGCAAAGTCTGGATTTGAATAAGCGTAATAAGTTAAAAATATCGTAAAACTCCATACCAACATAAAACGATACTTTGTAAAAATAGAGAACAGCAACGGTATAGTTAAATACCAAGGATGTACCGTAGTAGAAAACATTAAATATGTGAAAAAGGAAAACATGATACTTGAAATAAGTATTTCTGGAATTTCATTTTTACGAATAAAACTAATAAGGATAATAATGAAAAAGGTAAACAATGGTAAGATTTTACCTGCTGTCTCTATAATATTGTAACCTGTTATCTTGAAACCTACATATCTAACTAAGTAATAGATACTACCATTAAATTCAAACTTACCGAACCATAACCCTACCGAAGCAGCGTAGTTATCTAACAATTGTTGAGATACAAAAAGACTAAATCCTGCTATTACAATCACTAAAACCGAAAAGTAATAAACTAATGCTTTTTTAAACTTTAATCTCCTTAAAAGTAACGGAAGCGCCATAACTGGCAACAATTTCAAAAGTATTCCACAGCCCATAAGAAGCATGCTTTGTATTCTTTGCGCTTTTAATAAATGATAAATAGCAGCCAGTAGAAAAAAGGCCATCATACCTTCCCAATGCAAGTTACCAGTAAGTTCTATAATTGTAAAAGGGTTGAGGTAATACAAAGCAATGAGCCACTCTGACTTACCCAACAAGCGTAAAAGTTTAATACCATAAATAAATATACCTACATCTGCAAGAATTAAGAATACGCGCATCCACACAATACTTGCTAGAATGCTATCACCACCTAACCATGAGGCTGCGGCAAAGAATAACTGATTTAAAGGTGGATAATTTGTATACAAACCACTAGAGAGTTCTCCCATAGAAGCATGTAAAAAAGAGGCATTTGGGATATGCGTTGCTCCAGAAGCTATAACATCATCTGGTAAGTATAAATAAGGGTTAAAACCATTAATTAATTGATGTCCATCCCATATGAATCTAAAAAAATCTTGTGAAAGATGTGGCGTATTATCAATTAATAAAAACCTTAACAACAGTCCGATTAAAAACACCCCACCTAGTAATGGCATTCCGTAAAAACGTTTTCCTATAAAACTAGGTAAGAGTTTAAGATCTTTTTTAGCCGCTATATCCAGAACATAAATTAAAGCTCCAAATGCAGCAAACAACAATACGTAAATAGTAAGCAAACTAGAAAACTCTTTGCGTTCTATGGAAAAAAATATTCCGTAAAGAACAGCATTGATTATGGTTAAAATGCCTAGAGCATTACTTAACCGGCGTTCCATTATTGTTTATCTGTTAAACTACGGAAGAATACAAATCCAAAACCAACAGTAAGCATTAAGTGAAAAGGAAACAGTCCGAAATCTGGCTCGGTCCCCACTACAAAGGCAGAATACATACCAAAAGCGAAATACAACATTAAAATCCCTTCTATAATAACATGCGGACTGATTTTTTTACGGAGGTATTTATTTTTTTTCCAATTTCCTCCCATTGCTTTTAAGTTAAACTTAGGAGTACGTACAAATTCACTGCGCTTACCTGCGTGACCTTCTAATACTGCTATAGAATTATGAAAAGAGAATCCCATCGCAATAGAGAAGAATGTAAAGAACATACCTATGTATGATATGAAATTTTTAACACCACTACCATAAGTCTTCTTATACATGTACCAATAGCATATAAAAAATATGATGGTACTAATTACGAAGAAACTCATAACGATAAAATACTCACGTAAATGACCGTATTCATTCTTAATATACAGCATAGGTATACTAAGAATACCTACTATAAGTACATTAAGAAACATCGTACTATTTAACAAGTGAAGTACACCATGCATTTTAGATTTAAAAGACATCTCTGAAGAAACTACTCTTTTAAACATTTTTCTAAAATTCTCTGCTCCACCTTTATTCCATCTAAACTGTTGCGATCTAGCAGCACTTATAACTATAGGTAACTCTGCAGGAGTAGTTACATGTTCTAGGTATTTAAACTTCCAGTTTTTTAATTGTGCTCTATAACTTAAATCTAGATCTTCAGTTAAAGTATCACCTTCCCAGTTCCCTGCATCATAAATAGTCTCTTTGCGCCATACACCAGCGGTTCCATTAAAATTAATGAAATGTCCTTTAGAATTACGACCTACTTGCTCTAAGGTAAAGTGAGCATCTAGTGCAAATGCTTGTATTTGAGTAAGAATAGAATAATCACGATTAAGATGTGCCCATCGCGTTTGCACCACTCCTATTTCTGAATCTTTAAAATAAGGAATAGTTTTATACAGCCAGTTTGCATCTGGTAAAAAATCTGCATCAAATATGGCTATTAAATCACCTTTAGCGATAGCTAGACCTTCTTTTAAGGCACCTGCTTTAAATCCGCTGCGATCTGTTCTTGTGATATGAACTATATCGAGACCTGTCGCTGCTAGTCTATTTACATGTGCCGCTGTAGTTTCTACCGTCTCATCGGTAGAGTCGTCTAGCACCTGTATTTCTAATTTTTCTCTAGGGTATTCTATTAAAGCTATATTATCTAGCAATCTATCCATTACATATGCTTCATTAAACACAGGCAATTGAATAGTTACATAAGGCACCTCTTCAGGATTCTTAAGATCTAATAAAGGAGAGTTATCTACTATTTTTTGTGCTCTTACATAGTTAATTAATAAATTAAGCTGTGCAAAAGCATAGAATAAAATCAAAATCAACGATATAGAATAAACTACTATACATATCCACTCTAAAATCATTTTTTAAAACCGTATTTGAAAATCCATGTCAAAATTTTAACGCCTGCAAAGATAGCACCTTTAACCGTACCTGATACCTTTGAAACACCTATTCTATTGCGGTATTTCATAGAAACTTCAGTGTAAGTAAAACTTTTCTTTAAAGCCTTGAGCTGCATCTCTACGGTCCATCCATACGTACGGTCTTCCATTTTAAGCTCTAAAAGCTTATCATACTTAATCGCTCTAAAAGGTCCTAGATCTGTAAAACGAGAGTTAAAGAACAATCGCATTAAACTAGTTGCCAGCCAGTTTCCGAATATTTGAGGTCCGGTCATAGAACCAGCTTCTCTTAATTCTTTAACTCGAGAACCTATAACAAAATCTATATCTTTATCTATTATAGGTGACACCAACTCTACCAGTTGTTCTGGATAATCACTATAATCTCCATCTAGAAATACGATAATATCTGTAGGCTCAGGTAATGAAGCGACATAATCCATTCCTTTTAAACATGCATTTCCATAGCCTGGTGTAGATTCTTCTACCACCGTAGCACCAGCATCACGAGCGTTTATTACCGTGTCATCGCTAGAATTATTACTACATACGATTATCTCAGTAACCATAGAAGGCACTGCTTTTATGACTAGAGGTATAGAATCTGCCTCGTTATAGGCAGGTATAATAACTCTTATAATAGGATTTGTTTTCAGAACAGGAAGTTTAAAAGTGGGGCAATTTAAGGATTATGAATGGGTTAGTCATAAAAACTAGCCATTTTACTTTTTTAAATCTTTCATAGAAAAACCTGGATGGTCTGCTCTAAACTTCCAGTAACTGGTCCATTCACCTAATTTTTCATTAGACTTATATTCTTCCACTTTAGAGAGGCTAGATTTTTTATAGTACAGTGCATAACCGGAAACTTTGCCGCGTTCGTACTGTTTTTTAATGGTACGATATCCATTATGATTATGAAACACCCACCAGTTTTGCTTAAAGTTATTTTTATAAAATCCTTCTTTATCTAACATGCCATTTGTGTACAAATACCAATAACCGTCTTTTTCATTACTTTTAAAATGCCCTTGAGCACTTATCTCACCAGCATTATAAAATTTCCAGTAACCATCTTTCTCTCCGTTTACTACCCAACCTTCACTTGTTAACACACCGTTTTGATAATCTTTGACATACTCCCTATCTGTACTCAAAAACAACAAATTACTTAATACTAAAATTAAGGCTCCTATATATTTCATGATTATATCTCTTACTCTTATCAAAGAACATAGAAACACATCACATTTTGATCACAAAAGAGTAATCTACTATTTCAAAAAGGTAAAATCTGACATAAGTAGGGAACTATATATAAAATAAGGTTGAGTCTGGAATGGATTCCGCTTTCGCGAAAGCGGAACACTCATCTAACATTTAAAAACCATTATCTCTATTAGGATCTTTACCACCGAATTTTGAGAACTTATAAGTAAAACTAAGCATAAAGTATTGCTTAAGAACAAGGCTACTCGTGTCTGCAACGTAATCACCAGTAATACTTCTATTAGTATCTATAATCTGATTAAGTATATCATAAGCTTTAAGTTTTACAGTCGCTTTATCCTTAGCAAATTTATACCCTAGACTACCTATAAGTACAATAGAATCGTCATCAAAATTTCCAGAAATATTTCCAAATTTATTGTACTCACCACGCAATCCTAGAATAACATGTTGTGGCCAAGAAGTAGTAATATCAATCGCTACACGCTGGTTTACAAAATCCTGATCGCTTATAGAAGGAATATCATATTGCGTTTTATTTGCCGTGATTTGGTACTCTAGATCTACATCTATGTAATCTCTTAGACTATACTCAAAAGTTAGACTAGGAGAAAAACTTAAATTATCTGACTGAAAAGCTACTCCATTAGTAAAACCTTTATCTAGAGAAATATTTGCATTTAAACTGAAGTCAAAACCTATCTCTCTAGCATCCTTTTTCCATGTTTTTGAAAAACTAGAATAAAGATAACCGTTATACTCTCCATTTATGTTAGCATATGTAGTGGTTCTAATAAGATCTAAATCTGTAGTCGTAATCGCAGCAACACTATTATCTGTATAGGTAAATCCTCCACCAGAATAAAAACCAGAACCCTTTTCCCAATCATAACGACTTAAGTTAAAGTAGATATTATGTTGCTGACTCGCATCAAGATCTGGATTACCTATAATAATGTTTTGAGGGTTTGTTCTATTTTCTACGGGCTGTAACTGTCGCACGCTGGGCACGTTTACACTATTGCGGTAGTTTAAATATATCCTACCGAACTTACCGAATTTATAACTAAGGTTTGCTCTTACATAAGGGTCTGTAAACTCCTTCTCAAAACTAGTACTCAACAATTGATCTTCACTATCTAGTGTTTGATAAATAACTCCTGCACTAACATCTAGCCTTAAATCATTTTTCTTATATTTTAATCCTACACTAGGCCTTTGCTGTGTATTCTTAACCTCATAATCATTACTTAGCGTCGTATTGAAAACTAAATTACCAGATCCATCTCTATCAAAAACGCTTCTCTGATTAGTTTCTTTTCCTGCTTCAAAATTATAGTTTAAAACAAGTCCCATAGTTTCTGTAAGCTTCTTATTAAGATATGGAGTTATAGAAAACCTTTGTGAATCTGACTCTTCATCTATTAATTGATCTTGAATCTCTGGAGTCTCAGGGTTACCTGCTGTATCAAAGGTGGTTGTTGTACTATTAAAATCACTTTGAGAATCACTATTATTTTTATTTAAATCTCCATAAAAACCATAGTTAGTACCTTTTTCCTGTGTTCTTCTAGATAAGTTAAGACTTGCTCTATAAGACCTATTTTTTGAGTCCGATATAGAAGATGTATTAACAGTGTTAATATTATTACCACTTTCATCACTAGATATAGAACTACTCGTACTATCGCTATAGTTATCTGAAAGGTTTATGTTAGGCCTTACACTAATAGTGGTAAGAGTATCTGGTTTAACTTCTATACGTCCACTTATTCTATGACTATTTCCAGATCTATCACCACGGCTAGAACTTTCTGTATTAAATGTTCTATCTGGTAAAAACGTAGTACGACGACTATCAGATGCTGACTGTGTATCATTACCTCCATAAAAGTAGTTTAAAGACGCACTTACTTCTTTACCCCAATCGTTAGACATATTAAGTCCAGCGCTATCGCTGGAAGTTATACCACCGCTACCACCAAAGTTGACACCATTAACACCAAAACTACCGTTACTACTCCTTGAAATTGAATAAGCACTACTACCCATGGCGTCATATATCTCGTCAAAGGAGAATCCGGGACTATTGATATTATTACTACTTCCTAGAACACTTAATTTAAAATCTTCATTAAAATAATTAACGATACCACTCATGGAGTACCTATCATCGGTACCGCCACCAGCTGTTAATCGCGAGAACCAACCTTTATTTTTATCTTCATCTATAGTTATATTAATCTCACTTATGTTAGCATCTCCATCTTCACCATTTGCTTTTTGGGCATCTGTTTTAGATTCTGTCACCTGGATTTTATCGATAATTTCTTTTGGTAAATTTTTAAGTGCGATTTGTGGATCGTCACCAAAAAACTCTTTACCGTTCACTAGTATTTTAGAAACCTCTTTACCGTTTACAGTTATTTTACCATCCTTATCTACCTTCACTCCTGGCAGCTCTTTCATTACATCTTCCAGAGTAGCATCTGCCTTTGTGTTAAATGATTTTGCGTTAAACTCTAGAGTATCTTGTTTCACAGTTATAGGTGCTTTTCTAGCTTTAACTACTATACTATTTAAGGATTCTATATCATTACTCAAGTTAATCACACCTAGATCCAACTCTCTACCATCATTAAGATTTATAGTTTTAGAATAATTTTTATACCCCTGAAAAGAGGTGATAAGCGCGACTTTTTCATAAGCCGTATTACCAGACAAGGTAAAAACGCCTTCTATATCAGTTATAGAGTACGTAATTAAAGTAGAATCTTTTGCACTCTCGAGGTAAACGGTTGCGCTTAGGAGTTTTTCATTAGTTAAAGAATCATTTACTATTCCCTTAATAGTAAACTGCTGTGCTTGTGACGAGATAGAAAAAGCCATTAAAAAAATGGCAACGAAGAATAACCTCATAGCTGAGTGGTTTGGTTAGTTAGTTACGGTCTAGAGGGAAACGCAATGTTATTAGTAAAATTTTAACGTCGCGCTATTCTTAACAATTTATTAAGAACCACGTCTCGTTTATTTAAATCTCAATGATGGGCATAAAAAAAGGCATCCTTTTCAGGATGCCTTTTAAATAGTATAAAATTTCTTTTACTTTTTTCTCATGTATACACTAATCGGCACACCATTGAAATCAAAATGTTTTCTCAATTGATTTTCTAGATATCTTTTATAAGAATCTCTTACATACTGTGGTAAGTTACAGAAAAATGCAAACTGTGGCTGCGGTGTTGGTAATTGAGTAATAAATTTAATTTTCACAAACTTACCCTTTAATGATGGCGGCGGATAGCTCTCAATTAATGGAAGTAACACCTCATTAAGTTGACTCGTTTTAATCTTTTTACTACGGTTTTTATAAACCGCCACAGCAGTTTCAATAGCTTTATGAATACGTTGCTTATTCATTACAGAAATAAAGACAATAGGCACATCTGTAAAAGGCTCCATTTCTTTTCTAATCATAGCCTCGTATTCCTTAGCCGTGTTAGTTTCTTTATCAACCAGATCCCATTTATTCACTAGAACAACGATTCCTTTACGGTTACGCTCTGCTAGCCAAAAAATATTTTGCACCTGACCATCAAATCCTCTAGTTGCATCCAGCATAACGATACAAACATCTGCATGTTCTATAGCTCTTACACTACGCATTACACTGTAAAACTCTAGATCTTCACGTACTTTTTTCTTTCTTCTAATACCAGCCGTGTCGACTAGATTAAATTCAAAGCCAAAACGATTGTATTTTGTATCTATAGAATCTCTTGTAGTACCAGCGATATCAGTAACGATATATCTTTCTTCACCTATAAGTGCATTGATAAAAGAACTTTTACCAGCATTAGGCCTTCCTACTACAGCAAATCGTGGTAAATCATCTACCTTTTCTTCTTCTGTATCTGGTAATATTTTTACTACTTCGTCTAATAAGTCACCAGTACCACTTCCATTCATACTAGAAATAGAAAAATACTCTCCTAGACCTAGGTTATAAAATTCATAAGCATCTTGCTCACGCTGATTGTTATCTACTTTATTAACTACTAGAAACACCGGTTTAGTAACCTTACGCAATAGAGTAGCCACATCTTCATCCATAGGTGTAATACCTTCTTCGGCATTAACCATAAAAAGAATCGCGTCTGCCTCATCAATAGCCAGCTCTACTTGTTGATCTATCTCTTCTTCAAAGACATCGTCACTACCGACTACATACCCACCAGTATCAATAAGAGAAAACTCCTTACCGTTCCAGTCACTTCTTCCATAATGTCTATCTCTAGTTACTCCACTTACAGAATCAGTGATCGCCTCTCTCCTTTGAATCATACGATTAAAAAGAGTTGACTTACCTACATTAGGTCTTCCTACTATTGCTACTATACTCATGATGGCATTTTTTGCGTCTGCAAAGGTAGTTTTTTATTGAGGATTAGCGTACTAGCTAGGATAAGATGTTTGATAAAAATTCCGCTTTCGCGAAAGCGGACTAAACACAAACCGTTTTGTGCAATAAAAGCATGAAGTTAGGTTCTTACTTTTTACGATCTATTACATAATCGACCATCATTCTAAGTGAATTCTTATACTCAGACTCTGGATAGGTATTTAAGATAGCAAGTGCCTCTTCCTTATATTGATACATAGCTTTTATCGCATAGTCTAAACCGCCGTTATTCTTAACAAAGTCAACAACCTGACGCACTCTTTTCTTATCTCGATTATGTTTTTTAACTGAATTGATAAGCCATTTTTTATCTTTGGCACTAGCGTTATTAAGACAGTAAATTAACGGCAAAGTCATTTTTTGTTCCTTAATATCTATTCCAGTAGGTTTTCCTATACGCTCATTTCCATAATCAAAAAGATCATCTTTGATCTGAAATGATATACCTATAAGCTCACCGAATTTGCGCATTTTCTCCACATCTTCACTTTCTGGAGAGACAGCACCAGCTCCTAAGCTACAACATGCGGCTATTAAAGTTGCCGTTTTTTTACGAATAATATCGTAATAGACCTCTTCTGTAATATCTAGGCGTCTAGCCTTTTCTATTTGCAATAATTCACCTTCACTCATTTCACGTACCGCAACGCTTATGATTTGTAAAAGATCAAAATCTTTGTTATCTATACTAAGAAGTAGTCCTTTAGAAAGCAGATAATCACCTACTAAAACAGCTATTTTATTTTTCCATAAAGCATTTACAGAGAAAAAGCCTCTACGCTTTAAACTATCATCCACTACATCATCATGAACTAACGTAGCTGTATGAATAAGCTCTATAACAGACGCGCCGCGATAAGTACGCTCATTAACCTGCCCATTACCCACCATTTTTGCAACTAGAAAAACAAACATAGGTCGCATTTGTTTCCCTTTGCGATTTACTATAAAATGCGTAATTCGATTTAATAAAGCAATGCGCGAAGCCATAGAAAGATGAAACTTCTTTTCAAAAAGCTCCATTTCATGAGCTATAGGCTCTTTTATTTGCTCTACTATCTTCATAAGGTTGCAAATATAATGATAGTGATATTTTAAAACAGCAATCATTAACTAACATTTAAATACGAGATGAATATGGATCACTTTATACCATTCCAATAGTGATTAGAGATTTGTTTAAATACTTTTCTCTCGCTTTAATTTATTTTTAAGGTTAAAATCAAAATTTGAAACGAAAAAAACCGTTTTGACTTGACATCAAAACGGTTTAATAAAAATTATGATACTTATTAAAAGTTAGTCAATGATCACGCGCTTTGTAGAAATCGTGTCACCAGTTGTAACATTCAGCAAATAAATACCGCTTGCAACATCACTTACATTTAAGGAAGAATTCTCATTTTGTATTGATTTTTCCATAACTACTCTACCGTTTAAATCAACTAGCTTAAGATTATTAACCGTTAAAATTGAGCTACTTACATTTATAACATCTGTAGCTGGATTTGGAAAAAGTTTAATTTCATTGTTAACTAATAAATCTTCTTCGATACTTAAAGTACTTCTAGAAACCGCAGTCAGTATAAAATCATCTATAATAATAGAAGATGCTGCTGCATTTCCATCTCCAGAGAATCCAAATATTTGGTTTACATCAGGTATCTGCCCAGTAATAACAAAGGCTGCTGTACCAAACTCCTCTGAAGTACCTCCATTAAGATCTGTAGCCCATATTAACTCACCAGTTGTAGAATTATATGACATTGTTAGCGTCACCCAAGTATTTGCAGGTGCTATGAGTGCCGTAGGATTTCCAGCAGTATCATCAGGACCTAAAGAAAATGCAAACAACCCAATAGCGCCACCATTATTTAAAGTTCCTAATCCAGAAATCTCTCTAGTATTAAAGTCATAATCCATTGCTACTATAGTACTACCATCGGGAGCCGAAACTACAAATCTATTTGTTGTAACACTTGAAGTAGTTGCACCTGTAAAAATAGAAATAGTTGCATCTAACACATCGTTTCCAGCGGTTCTACTTGCCCAATCAGATGATTGAAAACCGTTTTTAAGAATTTGTCTAAAACCGCCCGTACCATTTGGGTTTGTGATTTGCATACCACGCGTTGAATTCAATCCGTTAGCAACAATCTGCACGTTAGAATTCCCAGCATTATTTGTTGTTTCTGCTGGAACAGCCGTAGCATCACCATTCAAAACACTTCTAAAATAACCTCCTTCACCTGGTCCTCCATTAAATCCTAAATCAGCAGCTGTATGTGTATCACCGATCGCAAGTGTGTTAAAATTTTCAGAATCTAGAACTTGACCAGAAACTGTAATCGACAGTGCAAAAGCACTGATTAAAAGTAAAGTTTTTTTCATTGTTATGGAATTTTAAGTAAAAATAATAAAACTCGCTAATAAATATAAAAAAAAATGTTAAAATAGCCTCTAGTTTTTTGATTTTCAAGAACTAGAAAAACCTAAATCTACAAACTACATATCCGTCAGTTCAAATGCAGACTATATAACAAAAACCATAAACAAAGAATGAATTATAATACTTTAATCATAATTTATTTAAATGTATGATACTATTCAAAATAAAAGATTTACAAGATTAGAATTGTTTTATTGTTGCTTATTTGCCAGTTGACCGCAAGCAGCATCGATGTCCTTACCTCTACTTCTTCTAACGTTTACGACTATACGGTTGCGTTCTAGTTGTGATCTATACAATTCTATAGCCTTGGGACTAGCCTGTTCAAATCTAGGATCATCTATAGAATTATATTCAATAATATTTACCTTACAAGGTATGACCTTACAGAATTTAACCAATTCATGTACATCCTCTTCTGTATCATTAATACCTTTCCACACCACATATTCATACGTAACCTTTGTACCTGTCTGTTCATACCAGTATTTCAAAGCATCCTTTATATCAGACAATGGAAATTGCTCATTAAAAGGCATGATCTTAGTACGCTTTTCATCTATCGCACTATGTAATGAAAGCGCCAGGTTAAACTTAGGACCGTCGTCAGCAAGTTTTTTCATCATCTTAGGAACTCCACTTGTAGAAAGTGTTATACGCTTAGGTGACATACCTAAACCATCTTTACCTGTAATCTTTTCTATAGATTTAAGAACGTTATTATAATTCATCAACGGTTCTCCCATACCCATAAATACAATATTGGATAAAGGAATATTGTGATACAATCTACTTTGTTGATCTATAGCTATTACTTGATCATAAATCTCATCTGGTTGCAAGTTTCTCATACGTTTTAACCTAGCAGTAGCGCAAAACTCACAGTTGAGACTGCAACCTACTTGAGAAGACACACAAGCAGTGGTTCTAGTAGCGGTAGGTATTAGTACAGATTCTACAGTTAAACCATCATGAAGTTTAACGGCATTTTTTATTGTACCATCTTCACTCCTTTGCATATCGTCTACCCTAATGTGATTGATAACAAAGTGCTCTTCAAGAAACAATCTGGTATCCTTAGAAACGTTAGTCATATCATCGAAAGAATGCGCACCTTTTTTCCATAACCATTCATAAACCTGGTTACCTCTAAAAGCCTTATCTCCATTATTAACGAAATAATCTCTAAGTTGATCTTTAGTAAGTGATCTAATATCTTTCTTCTTCTCTTTCAAAATAGTATATAAAAAAAACGCATTGCAAAATTACATGATCTTGCAACGCGTTTTGTATGAAATCTTAAGTTTATTACTTTTTAACTAATCTTAGCAGTTAAATTTTAGAAATCTTTTCTGTTATAGAATTATTCCCATCTTGAATTTTCAAGAAGTAAATACCATTAGATAAATTTTGAATATCTAATTGATTCTCTATTTGGTTAAATGAACCAGAACGTATCACCTTACCAGAAAGATCATAAACACTATAATTAGCAGGATTCTCTAACACCACATTAACAATACCCCTAGATGGATTAGGATACAATTGAATATTCATGATAGTATTTACTTCATCATTACTCAAAACATCATAATAATCTCCATTTACAAACGTAGCACCAGTATTATCAGGATCTAACCAATCTCTCAATCGAGTAGCTGAATTAAAACCGCCTGCCCAAGATGTATCCATTCTACCATAATAGTCTGGAGCACCATTATCTGTCGTTCCACTACAAGCTGCACCACCACCTAGCAATTGACCTACTATTTGACCATTTTGATTTACCAGGCAACCACCAGAAGACCCTCTTTCAGTCACTCCGTAATCCCAATCAGATATAGTCCAACAAGCAACACCTGACGCTGTTTGAGCAAAAGTAAATTGATCATTACGAGCTAACTTCATAATATCTCCAGATGGGTGATGAAAACTAATTTGTGAAGAAGCTGCAGAGCTCCCGTTATTCCATCCACCATAATAAAGGTTCCATAATGCTGGTGGAGTTTGATTAATTTCAAATAACGCTACATCACTCGCTCCTCTATTTGCTCTTAAAGTAGCACCAGTTAAAACTCTAGTTGGATTTAAATTACCTATGGTATTACTAGTTGTAGCACAATCTGGCGTGTTGGTAAACCAATCGAAACCGAAAGACAAATTACTCGCATTATAAGATGTTGAAGAACCATCAGCAGTTGAAAGACAGTGATTTGCCGTTAAAAAATAAGGCGTAGCATCTTCTCTTACATTATTTACTAATGTCCCTGTACACAAACCATTACCATTAATAATAACCCTAGCAACAGCATGTCTATAGTTATTTCTAATAGTAGTCCAATCTTGACCATTTGACGATCCCTGATTTGGGTCACACATCATATCAACATTACAACTTCCAGATTCATTCAACTTAAGAAAACTAGTTTCTTCTTCTCCAAAACCTCTATAACCATGAACTACATTTTCAATAGATATACGACCTTGATTTTTAACAGCTGCTGGCTCATAATATTCCAACCATATGTTATCTCCATAAACAATCCAAGAACCTAAAATTCCATCTTCTTGATTTTCTTTGTGAGTATAAGGACCTATCTTATCAGTATGCTCATTGTTATATAAATACAACTCAGCTCCAACAGGAAGCTCATAACGATCAAACAAAAAGTTTATAGTTTTAGCTCCTATTGACTCGATATTTAACCTCCATATTCTATCACCGTTATCTAACTCTAACCACTGACCTGAGTTAAACAAATTAAGATCAACAGGAATTTTCTCTCCAAATCTATATGGCTTAGTCAATTCAAAACTCGCTAAAGCATCTTCTTGCTCCAAAGACGCTTGATCGAACTGAGGCATAGTTATTTTTTGAGGCTGACTTTTAAAAGTCAAATCCCAACCACGTGGGGTTTCTTCATTTGTTACCTGTGCTAGCGCAATTTGAGAAACAAATAATACAGCTAAAAAGTATAATTTTTTCATTATTAAATAGTTTTAAGGGAATAATGGCAAGATAATTCAATGTAATTAACTCACATAATTTCTAAGGTTAAATTGTTAATGAAAACATAAACTCTAATTAACCTTAATTAACTCATAATTTACATTAGAAACAAAATAAATGCCACAAGTAAAACTTGTGGCATTTTTAAAATAATTAATTTAACTCTTATTAGTCTATAATAAGCATAGCATCACCATATGTACTGAATTTATAATCTTCTTTAAGGGCAACATCATAGGCCTTCTTAAGTAAATCATAACCTGCAAATGCAGCTGCCTGCATCATCAAAGTAGATTTTGCAGGATGAAAATTAGTAATCATGCTATTTGCAATAGAAAAATCATAAGGAGGGAAAATAAACTTATTAGTCCACTCATCAAATGTATTTAAACGACCATTACTACTAACAGCACTTTCTAAAGTACGCATAGTGGTAGTCCCTACAGCACAAACATTCCTTTTATTATTCAACGCTTCATTAACCGCAGTACAAGTTTCTTCTGTAATAAAAGCTTGTTCACTATCCATCTTATGTTTAGATAGATCTTCTACTTCTACAGGTGCAAATGTTCCTAAACCTATATGCATAGTTACCGTAGCCATTTTCACACCCTTAATTTCTAGACGCTTTAATAAATGCTTAGAAAAGTGTAAACCTGCGACAGGTGCTGCTACAGCTCCTTCTTTCTTAGCAAAAATAGTCTGAAAACGCTCTTCATCTTCCGGCTCTACTTCTCTATTTAATTCTTTAGGAAGAGGTGTTTCTCCTAAATCCTTAAGTGCCTGTCTAAATTCTTCATAACTACCATCATAAAGAAAACGTAACGTACGCCCTCTAGATGTCGTGTTATCAATAACCTCAGCGACTAGACTCTCATCATCACCAAAATATAATTTATTACCTATTCTTATTTTTCTTGCAGGATCTACTAAAACATCCCAAAGCTTTGTTTCTGGATTAAGTTCTCTCAACAAGAAAACCTCGATTCTAGCACCAGTTTTTTCTTTATTACCATATAATCTGGCAGGAAAAACCTTGGTGTCATTCATCACAAAAATGTCATCTTCATTAAAATAGTCTATCACATCTTTGAACATCTTGTGTTCAATTTCTCCAGTTTTCTTGTGCAAGACCATTAACTTAGACTCATCTCTATTTTCTGCTGGATATTGTGCTATGCGATCTTCTGGCAGATCGTAACCAAATTGTGATAACTTCATTAATTCCTTTTTATTATAAGCTGCAAATATACGATTTGCGCATAGGCCTTGTCAAGTAAATAAGCGGTTAAATTTCTGTAATCCTTACATTTACCTTATTAAGGTCATTATAAAAGTTTTTGTAACTTTTTGTCACCACCATCGCCTCATTAATAATGAGCTCTGTTTTCATGCACAGCGGTGCAAATGCCATTGCCATTCTATGATCTTGGTAAGTATCCACGATAACCTCTGGATTAAAACTAGATGGGGTTTTAAAATGTAATTTTATAGAGTCGTTAGTTGTTGTTATCTCGCTTTCGCGAAAGCGTGCTCCAACAGTTTTCATTGCTTCTATACGATCTGTTTCTTTAATTTTAAGAGTATGTAAACCTGTAAACTGTGCATCTACACCCAATCCCAAACAAGTAGCAAATACCGTTTGAGCCTGATCTGGCTCGTTAGTTAAGTCCAACATGATTATATCTGGGAGTTGTTGATCTATTTTAACCAGACGAATTCCGTTCTCAATAAAAACGGTTTCCACACCTAGCGGTTTATATATTTGAACCAACTCGCTATCACCTTGTAATGAATTTTCTCTGTAAAAAGAAAGACTCATTTCGTATCCTACTTCTTGCATCGCTACCCAACTGTACCAATACCCTGCACTACTCCAGTCGCTTTCTACTTGTGCGATAGTAATAGCATTATGATGTAATGGTTTTACCTCTATGAGCTCATTTTTCTCTGATATACTTTTTTGCGTACCTTCATTCCCGCTAGTAGTTAAAAAACTAACATCTACACCTATCTGTTTTAAAATATCTACAGTCATTTCTAAGTAAGGTCGCGAGGTCAGATTTCCATAAATTTCTAGCTGAAGTCCATTCTCAAAGCTAGGAGCTATTAAAAGTAAGGCTGTAAGAAACTGACTGGACACACTACCGTCTACCGATAGTTTACCACCTTGAATCTTTTTCCCAACTATTTTTAAAGGTGGAAATCCTTCTTTTTCAACATAAGACACATTTGCTCCTAAGTCGTTAAGCGCATCTACTAATATACCTATGGGACGTTGTTTCATGCGATCACTACCAGTTAAAGTAATTTCTCTACCTTCTTGAGAAGCAAAGAAAGCGGTCCCAAATCGCATCGCGGTACCTGCATGTCCTATATCAAGAATACTTTCTTCGCTTTTTAAAACATGACTTAAATGATCGCTATCATCACTATCTGACAAATTATCAATGTCTAAATTTTTATAAAGCGCTTGCAATATCAACCAGCGATTACTTTCACTTTTTGATCCTGAAATAGTTAATGCCACGTGTCCTCTAGGCTTATCTACTTTATGTAATCTTAAATCCATGTATTAAGATTTTAATTTTTCATTGTTATGGTGTCTATCGTGATCTCGCTCTGTTTTTAATTGCAGTTTTTTATTAAATGCAGTTTCTAAATCTGTCCCAGTCTGGTTTGCAAGACATAAAACGACAAACATCACGTCAGCTAGTTCTTCTCCTAGATCTTTATCCTTATCACTTTCTTTCTCACTTTGTTCTCCATATCTTCTTGCTATAATACGCGCCACTTCACCTACTTCTTCTGTAAGTTGCGCCATATTAGTAAGCTCATTAAAGTAACGTACTCCATGCTGCTTGATCCACTGATCAACCTGCTCTTGTGATTTCTTAATACTCATATTATATTTTTTTGAGGACTATTTTTTGAGCGTCTTTTTCTACGATTGCCTCAAAGAATTTTTTAAACGCTACATAACTATCTGGTTGTATGACCGAAGTTGATAAATCAAATGTAGCAA
Source organism: Nonlabens sp. (assembly GCF_039941875.1). Classification (GTDB taxonomy): domain Bacteria; phylum Bacteroidota; class Bacteroidia; order Flavobacteriales; family Flavobacteriaceae; genus Nonlabens. The sequence goes on from NZ_JBDVDQ010000004.1 coordinate 148,770, forward strand.
CTGTTGAAATAACACCATTAGTATAACTAGATATATACTTGTAATAACCGACATTATCGTTATACATTATTTTTACATTTTCAGGCATAGACTCTATTTCATAGCCTTCGGGCATTTTTATATTTACAATAGTTTTTGTTTTTACAGGAAATGACAAGTCCACAGGTAATTTTCTAGTCTCAAGTTTAAATGGGTTCTCTTCATTTGCCTCATACAAAAGTGGCGTTAAATAAATTTTATCACCCACGTGATCTACTGCATTTTTATATTTTACATCGTATCTTAAAGTAAGGTAGGAATCTACATCTTCTAGACCCTCTAATCTTACTTCACTTACTTCTAACCCTACATTATCATTCTGGACATATTTCTCTAGCTCATCTTCAGTAGAGTTAGTATTAGAATTTCTAGCCCTAAGAGCCATATAATTAGAATACCTCTTTTGTCCATTACCCATAGCATGGGAATCATTATCTAAAGCAACCTCTAATAATGTGATCTCTTCAGATTTTTGATTTTCGGTAAGCTTGATCCATTCAGAATTACCATCCTTTTTTATCAATCGCCCTTTCCAACTTGCAGCTCTTAATGGTATTAAGTTAAGCCCTGCATATTTTTCTGTTGCGTCTAGAAGTACTTTTTCATCACCATAGGTAGCCTGAACTACTATATAATCAAAACCTTCTCTTGTTGGAAAAATAGGAGTCTCACTATCAGAAGAACTCACTAATACTGGATAAGCCTCTATACCTGTTTCTCTCAGCATTGAAACAAGTAGTAAATTCACTTCAGAAACATTACCTGAACCAGTTTTATAAGCATCTTTTAAACCGTTCTTAGTAAATACCCCATATTTATTATTCCATTTAACCTTGGATTTTAAAAAACTCAGAACTTCGACTATTTTTTGTTTATCAGTAACAGATGGTTCAATAATTTCTTCTAAATCTTTTCTATAAAATCTAGATTGCTTTATTTCATCACCAAAATTATCACTATCGTAAATAGTTTTTGCTACTTTCTCCCAACTTGTCCCATATTCCTTTTTTACCTTACCGGTACCTACATAGTTCACTGATGCTAAATTAACAATCATCTTTGCACGATAATTGTTTAAATCACCGGCAAGAAACTCTGGAAGCAAGGCTGGTATATGCTGTTGGGAAAAAGAAATTGCTTTATTTGATAATCTAACCTGTTGAATTTTTTGATCAGAATCAAAGTCATCACTTTCACCAGCTACGATTAATGAAGAGGTTAAGCTATTTTCAAAATCTGATGCGTTGAAATCAATCTTATAACTTGCTCTAGGATTAAAAACTACATTATAAGAATAATATTCAGGGAATTGAATTCCGACTTCTAGATTGACAACAGGCACACCATATTGCAAATTAATATCATCTATAAGTGGAAATGGGGATTCTATAACATAATTAAATTCTATTACTGACCCAACTCTCACGTCTGGCATTGTAAAAGACTTCGATTTATAATACTCATTAAGATCTTCTGTAAAAACAGAATTAACATCTAACTCTATGGATTCTACTTTTCCATCTATTAGATTATAAGTCGATCCGACCATGCTTTTTAAGCTTTCACTGCCACTATCTGAGCTATACAATTGAATACTATTAGTTGCATACTCTAAGCCTTCTTCCGTTTCGATTCTTATTCTTTGACGAAAGGATAAATATTGTTTAAAATCAACGAAAAAAACATCTACACTATTTAAAATGATGATTGCATCATGATTATTACTTGTATCTTCTGTTTTTATCTCAAAATCTTCAATAGTCACTTTTCCTAAACCCAAATCTTGACCAAATGAATAACTACCACAACTAAACAATAAGGCTAATAATACTTTTTTCATTAAATAAATTTTAATACCGCTTTTGAATTATCATGCTTTACAATTAATGCACGAAATTCTCTATAAAGTTCATAATCTTCTTTACCGAAATACCCTTTTTCAATTTTAAGATATCTCTTTATTTTTAATTTATTATTACCTAAATCACTAATAACTAATCTATACTCACCGAATTTAGTATTCAATTTCACTTCGTCGGGCAATGCATCTATTGCAAATGCTGCATCAAGATTAATTTCATATTCATCTACGTCTACATAACCTCTATCGATTTCAAAATCAGCGTATCTAGCTTTATATCTTTTAGGCTCTGTTTCATTCCTATTAAAAAACACAGGTTTAAATAAAACTAAATTGCCTGTCTTAGAAGCGTACTTATCAACTGTTAAGTCTACAATTTCAGTAACCTGTACCAATTCTTTATCGTTAATAACCTCCGTAGTTTCAATATGTACTCCATTTAAATGACCCCAAAAATTAGAATACATCTTTACTAAATCTTTTTTAGACTTCTTATCCAATTGATCTCTAAAAGAATATTGATAACCTGTTGTACTCATTTGAATACGTGCCCTAGCACTTCCATCTTTTTGCAACTCAATTTGAGCTTTACTCTTCTGTAAATTACTTTCTGTATCATAAACCGTAGTATGAAGAATCTCTCCACCTGCATCACTTACGACTAAGGCATCTCTATCATCTGTCCATCCAGCTATATAACCAAAAGGATTTGTTTTACTCGTGCACTCTAACCAAATATTCTTTTCATCATCAAGTTGTGGTACATATAAAATCATGTGATTTCCCTGTGTAGAAGAAAAGCTTTTATCCACACTACGTATATTACTATCTCCATAAATAATTGCGTGATGAGACTTTATTCCTACTTCATTCAATAAAGCTTTGGTATAATTAGACAGTCCTTTACAATCTCCATAAGCTACGTTATGCACGCTCATTGCATCTATAGGTTTCCAGCCACCTATACCTACTTGTACACTTATATAACGAGATCTTTCTTGCATGAATTCATATACTATTTTTGCTTTTTCCTTTTGAGTCTTAGCATCCTTAGTAAGCATTTTTACTTCATCTACTACCTCTTTAGGTAATTCTCCTACATCAGACAATAATTCATCATTCATCCATTTACCAAAGTCTTTCCAGTCGTTATTTATACCTGCCACACCTTTCATACTAAATTCCTTCATAGCAATTTTCACCATTGGCCCATAAGTATCAAACCCTGGACTATAAGCCTGTGGCACAAGTGCGGTTAAGTTAGTTGCTGTATAATTTAAATTACCATTCTTAGTTATAGCATAATTATCGAGATGAGACTCTTTGAACTTTACCTCAATCCCTGAATTATTGATCACTTCATAATTTGAAGATTGCGTACTCACATAAAAATATTCTAATGGCACCCAGCTAGGTAGAAAAGCCGTAGTACTATATTCTACAGTAGAAGTAAAATGAATCGTAAATGGATAGTCGCGAGGTGTATAATCTAGATATTTTACTCGATTATCACTATATAAAGTCCCATTAGAAACAGCACTTACATCCTTAAAGTCCTTTTCTTTAATTCTAACAACTTTATTACCTGCAGCATCGTAAATAGTAGCCTCTATCTCATCTACCTTAGTATCGTCATCATAAGATTCTGCCGCACTAATATCTGACAGTCCTTTTTTATTCAGTACTGTGACTATTCTATCCGTCGTCACTTCAACATCATCATAATCTTTAATAAGTATAGAAACATTGTTTTTCCTAATTACCGCATTGGCATTTTTTAAAAGCTGTGCTGGTATATTTTCAGAAGATTGATATTCCTTGTCTTGTGCTTTAAGAACTTGATAAATAGACAAGCAAAAAACGAATAGTAGTAGTTTTTTCATAACATCTCAAAGAAAATAAAATTATGGTTAACAACCATAAAAAAAGAGAGAAGTTAATCAATAACCTTAAAATCACTTACTCTTACTATCTACAGTAATGGTCACAGGACCATCGTTAAGTAGTTGAACTTTCATATCAGCTCCAAATTTTCCTGTGGCTATATTTTTGTTTAGCTTTCGCGAAAGCGAATCTATAAAAGCTTCATATAAAGGTATCGCTACATCTGGTCTTGCAGCCTCTATATAACTGGGTCTATTGCCTTTTTTTACGTTTGCAAATAGAGTGAATTGTGATATTAACAATATATCTCCATCAATATCTTTTACACTATAATTCATCTTACCATCTGCATCTGAGAAGATTCTCATACCGGTTATTTTATTAACTAACCAGTCTATATCTTCTTGTGTATCTCCATTAGTAATTCCTAACAAAACAAGGAGTCCGCTACCTATCTCTCCATGAATTTTACCTTCTATGGTAACGCTTGCACTAGTAACTCTTTGTATGACTACTCTCATGGTTGTGCCTGGTGTTTATCCTGACGGTAATTTTCTTCGTCTCCATTTACTATTTGTACATAGCTTTCATAGCGACTTAAAATCATCTCGCCATTTTCTACTGCCTCTTTTACTGCACATTTAGGCTCTTCTATATGCATGCAGTTGTGGAATTTACAGTCTTGTTTTAACTCTTGTATTTCTGGGAAGTAATCTCCTATCTCTTCCTTTTCCATATCTACTACTCCAAAACCTTTAATACCAGGTGTATCTATAAGACGTGCACCAAAATCCAAATCAAACATTTGTGCAAATGTGGTGGTATGCTGACCTTGTTTGTGCTGTTCAGAAATTTGTTTTGTTTTTATCTGTAATCCTGGTTGTACAGCATTTGCTAGCGTACTTTTTCCTGCACCACTATGACCTGCAAACATGCTGGTCTTACCCTTCATCTTTTCTTTTATTATATCTATATTTTTACCGCCAGCGGCACTTATAGCAATACATTCATAACCTATAGATTTATAAAGACTCATTAAATATCGCACTTCATCCAGCTCTGTCATAGTAAGCAACTCTTCTCCAGTTTCTGGATCTATCAATACTTCACCCTGGTCATCGTTATAAGTATCCACTTTATTAAAAGCGATAACTACTGGTATGTGATAAGCTTCGGCAGTGACAAGGACGCGATCTATAAAAGAAGTAAATGTGGGCGGATTATTTAAGGTAACCAATAAAAAAAGCTGATCCACATTTGAAGCTATAATATGAGTTTGTTTAGATAAGTTAACCGATTTACGCACGATATAATTATCTCTCTCTTCTATCACATTAATAATCCCTATTTCTTCATCTCCTTTTTTCTCAATTTCAAACTGTACTTTATCACCTACAGCAACAGGATTAGTACTTTTGATTCCTTTTAAACGGAATTTTCCTTTAATTCTACAAGAGTAAAATGCGTTATCCTCACCTTTTACTTCGTACCAGCTACCTGTTGACCTATAAACAATTCCAGTCATTAATTAAGTTGTGTTTTCTGCATGTCACAAAATTACGCTTTTTAAAGCTAAAGAGATTTTTCTAAAAATCAAAAAGGACAGAAATTAATCTGCCCTTATGAATATGGTGATTTAATTATTAATCACTTTTTCTTGATGCACGATAGATTCTTGGTGCACTGCTTTAAAAACACGTAGAATAAACTCTTCACTTAATCCTTGCTCTTCACCAGCTAGAATCATTTTACCTAAAATCTCATTCCATCTTTTAGATTGTAAAACAGCAACGTTACGTTCTTTTTTAAGCGCTCCTATAGCATCGGCAGTTTTCATTCTTTTACCTAATGTCTCAATAATAGAATTATCTATAATGTCTATTTGAGCTCTAAGAACACCTAACTTAGACTGGTAACCTACCTCATCATCTTGCTCTTTTCTTATACGCAAATCTTTAAAAATCTGGATAAGAGAATCTGGTGTTACCTGCTGTGCAGCATCACTCCATGCATTATCTGGATCATAGTGCGTCTCTATCATTAAACCGTCAAAGTTTAAATCTAGCGCCGTTTGCGATACTTCTAATATCATATCTCTTTTTCCAGTAATGTGAGATGGATCACATATTAAAGGAATATCAGGATAACGAGTCTGGAAGTCCACAGCTATTTGCCATTCTGGATTATTACGGTACTTTGACTTATCATAAGTAGAAAAACCTCTATGAATAACACCTAGGTTTTTAATATTTGCTGTATGAAAGCGCTCCACAGCACCTATCCATAAGGCTAGATCTGGATTTACTGGATTCTTAACAAGTACCACTTTATCCGTTCCCTCAAGAGCATCTGCTATTTCTTGAACTATAAAAGGACTTACCGTAGATCGTGCTCCTATCCATAATAAATCAATATCATGTTCTAGCGCTAGCTCTACGTGTGCGCGATTTGCCACCTCGGTAGCTGTTAAAAGTCCCGTTTCCGCTTTGGCTTTTTGCAACCATTTAAGACCTATCGCTCCTACACCTTCAAAGTTACCTGGACGTGTTCTAGGTTTCCATATACCGGCACGCAAATAAGTCACATCAGTATCTTTTAACTCGTGTGCAATTTTAAGCACTTGCTCTTCTGTCTCTGCGCTACATGGCCCAGCGATTACTATCGGATGCTCTAATTTGTGAGCGTCTAACCAACTCCTGAATTCTTTTTTATTTTCCATTTTCTATTCCTTTCAGTATCGTTTTTATTCTATTTGTTTGTTCCATATCTTTAAATATGGCGTTGTGATCGTTGTTTTTTACGCTTTCGCGAAAGCGAGATAAATTCTCAATATATCCATCTAGACTAGCTAGAACGTGTTCTTTATTTTGTGCGAAGATAGGTGTCCACATGGCCGGAGAACTTTTTGCTAATCGTACCGTACTCTCAAAACCACTACCAGCAAGATCAAAGATATCGCGTTCATTCACCTCTTCTTGTATCACTGTTTTCCCTAACATAAAGCTAGAGATATGTGATAAATGAGAAACATAAGCAATATGTTTATCATGTGCCGCGGGCGTCATGTAGCGCACACGCATCTTTAACTTTTCAAAAAGCTCAATTGCCATTTCTTGCAACTTAAAAGCCGTTTTTTCTACCTCACAAACTATCATGGTTTTGCTCTTAAACAAATTATGGATCGCTGCATCTGGCCCAGAGAACTCGGTGCCGGCAATAGGATGCGCGGCTAGAAACTGCCTTCTATTCTTATGCCCTTCTACCGTTTTACAAATAGCCTCCTTAGTAGATCCTACATCTATAACCAGCGCATCTTCATTTACTAGATCGAGTACTTGAGGTAAAACTTCTAGTGCCACATCTACCGGTATAGAAACGATGACTAACTGTGCATCTTTAACATCTTCTAACTGTGCAACGTGATCGATAATCTTGTTGCTCTTTGCCTTTAAAGCATGTTCCTCATTTTTATCAATACCGTATAATGTAGATTCTGGGTAATGGTTGCGCAAATCTTTTAAGATTGAACCACCTATTAAACCTGTCCCTATCAGAAATATATTTTTCATCTCTCTACAGTATTAGTCACTCTTAAAATCATTTCTTCTACTTGCTTTTCTTCTACACAAAGAGAAAAACGCACATAACCTATTCCGTTTTTACCAAAAATACTTCCTGGAGCGATGAAGATATCATTATTATGTAATAAATGGTCTACAAATGCCTTATCATCTGACTGTCCATCTGGTAGTTTACACCATAAAAACAAACCGCCATCTTGCTCTTGCGGCATTAAGTTTAAACTTGTTGCAAGTTTAATGGTTGCAGCTCTACGCTTTTTATAAATCTCATTTTGAGTATTTAACCAGCTGTTATCTGTTTGCAATGCAGCAATTGCTCCTTTTTGCACACCATAAAACATACCGCTATCCATGTTAGTCTTTACTTTAAGTACCTCTTTAAGTAAACCAGCAGCACCGGTAAGCATACCTACTCTCCAGCCGGGCATGTTATACGTTTTGCTAATAGAGTTCAACTCCAGAGCAACGTCCATAGCACCATGTATCTGATGGATACTTATTTTATTTTCATAACCTATACAGCTGTATGGATTATCATTTACTATTAGAATGTTATACTTTTTTGCAAATGCTACTAATTTTTCAAAAACAGTTAACGACCCAGCAGCACCTGTAGGCATATGAGGGTAGTTAGTCCACATGATCTTTACTCTAGAAAGATCTAGTTTTTCTAACGCTTCAAAATCTGGCATCCAGTTTTGAGATGCTGTTAAATTATAAGTTACAGCAGTTGCCTCACATAATCTAGTCGCACTTGCATACGTAGGGTAACCAGGGTCTGGAATTAAAACCTCATCTCCTTGATTTAAAAAAGCCATAGAAATATGCAGAATCCCTTCTTTACTTCCCATTAAAGGAATTACCTCAGTCTCTAGATTTATTGATACTTGATATTGCTTTTTATAAAAGCCGGCTATTGCCTTTCTCAATTCTGGCAATCCTAAATAGCTTTGGTAACCATGTGCTCTGGCGTCTTGTACTGCTTCTATAAGCGCTGGCACCACATTAGGCGGCGGCAGTAAGTCTGGACTGCCTATACCTGCATTTATAACAGGCTTACCATTATTAATTAAACCTCTTACCTCGCGCAACTTTGTCGCAAAATAATATTCTTGGACGCTATCGAGTCTCTTTGCTGGTTGTATCATAGCGAGTGTGATTTATATATTCCTAAAACAACTAGTGATTCTACTAGAATACCTAGCTCTAATTTTGCTTCTTCGAACTGGCCTATTCTCTTAAACTCAAGATCTGCGACAAAAGAAAATAAGAACGGTTTTTCTACAATAGGTATGGATTGAATTTTTGAAACATTAATACCTAGTTTACCTAAAGTGATTAATATTTCTCCAAGGCTACCTGGCTGGTGTCCAGCAGTAAAATTAATAGTCGCTTTATTTACTTCTTTTACAAAACCATTTGATTTCTCTACGATCACAAATCTGGTTGCGTTTTTCTTAACCTCTTGAATATCTCCTGATATAATCTCTAATCCATATAATTGTGCTGCATGTGCAGACGCTATTGCTGCAATACCACGTTTATTACTTTGGGCAATTCTATAAGCAGCTGCTGCAGTATCATCTGTTTCAACTAGTTTGATTTGTTCGTGATTTCTAAAATACGGTTTGCATTGCAACAACGCCATAGGATGTGACTGTACTTCTATTATATCTGTTATATCCTGACCTGCCAGCGCCATTAACTGGTGCTCTATATTTAAATAATACTCTCCTGTAATATGCAGTTTTTGCTCTCTAATCAAGCTATAATTAGGCAATATGCTACCGGCTATAGAATTACCTATAGCCATAATGCCTTTATCCACCTTACCGTTTGAAACAGCTATCACTAGTTGGTCAAATGAATCACATTCTAATAAATCCACATCACCACATAGCTCGACAGCCACCTGATGGTGATAAGAACCTTTAATACCTTGAATAGCTACTTTCATTTTTGAGTAAAAAAAAAGCCTTGATTAGATCAAGGCTTTGTTGTTATATAAATTGTTTAATTATTACAATACAGCCTTTCCCTCTATAAAATAGAAGTAAAATCCATACCAGAAATAAATATTTGTCATCATAATAAGCAGCTAATGTAAAATAGATTTTTATAAATCCATTAGTTTTCAAGAACTTTTAAGGAATATTTACTACTCTATCGTTGTAGTAGGGTAATTGTAATGTTCTCGCTTTCGCGAAAGCGAGATAAAAAACAATCTTCTAAGCTTTACATTTCTTATCTTTACCTTATGTCTATAGAAGTAAGTAAAGTATCTAAATATTACGGGCAGCAAAAAGCTCTCGATGAAGTAAGTTTCACCATTAATAGTGGTGAAATAGTTGGGTTTCTAGGCCCTAATGGCGCTGGAAAATCTACCATGATGCGCATTCTTACCACCTATCTTAATGCAAATGAAGGAAATGCGATAGTTAACGGACATGATGTTGTAGAAGAACAACGTGAGGTGCAAAAATCAATAGGCTACTTACCAGAGAACAATCCTTTATATCCAGATATGTATGTGAAGGAATATCTTTCTTTTAGTGCTGGAGTTTATAACATCACCGATTCTAAAAATAGAATTAACGAGGTTATTGAAGAAACAGGATTAACGTCCCACGTAGGTAAAAAAATAAACGAACTTTCTAAGGGTTACAAACAACGTGTAGGACTTGCTAATGCGTTACTGCACCGTCCTAAAGTTTTAATTCTAGACGAACCTACCACAGGTCTAGACCCAAATCAACTAGTAGAAATACGTCAATTAATTAAAAAAGTAGGAGAAAACACTACCATTCTTCTCTCCACGCACATCATGCAAGAGGTAGAAGCTATGTGTGATCGTGTGATTATCATTAATAAAGGTAAAATAGTCGCAGACGATTATCTTGAAAATCTTAATAGCGATGCAATTCAGGTTATTGAAGTAGAATTTGATTACCGAGTAGAGCCAGAATTACTTAATCAAATAAATAGAGTACGAGAAGTAAAACAACTACAGGGTTTTAACTACAGTCTCAAATTTGAGACTAAGGAAGATATGCGCAGTACGGTTTTTGATTTTGCCCATGATAATGGATTAAAAATTCTATCGCTGAATAAAAAGAACAAAAATCTAGAAGCTATGTTCACTGAACTCACTGCAGAGTAATAGCATCAATCACATTTACTCAAATAATATTCATACAACTCGTCAATAGTTGCACCTCGATATTTTCTCCAATAGATGGTTAAATAAAACCACTGAAGTTTGAGCACGCCTTTTTCATGATAGCGTCTCGCACTGGTTTTTAACCATTTTGGGATTACATAATATTGATCTATTTCATACAATCTTGTAATAAGATCATAATCTTCATAAATAGGAATGCTGGTATTATAACCACCTATCTGGTCATAAAGCTCTCGTGTAATATATTGAGATTGATCACCACCGCGACTTGCTTTCCATGAGAATCTTGTAAACCATCCTATGATAATTAACCAAGGATGAGAGCTTTTAAACTTCATCCTGAAGCAACCAGCAGGATGGTGATTTCTAACCGCATTTATAATTAACAAATCATAATCCTTAGGCGGATAAGAATCTGCATGGAGAAAATAGAGAATTTCTCCTGTAGCTACTTTTGAGCCATTATGTAATTGCTTACCACGTCCTTTTTCTGAGGTAATTAATTGAACAGACATTTCTGGATTAGTAAGAGCAAAATCATTTACTAACTTTACAGTAGCATCCTTGCTACCACCATCTACAATAATCACTTCTAATAAACTAGCATTATTTGCATAGTCATAGAGGTGGTTTAATAATTTTATAATTGAAGATTCTTCATTAAGAACCGGAATAATAATACTGATCATATGGTCACATGTACGTAAGCAAACTAGGTTCGGTTTTTATTTCTGACTATTTAGTGACCAGTCATAATCCTTATAAGAATAAGAGTCTTTTTCTGCTATCTGTGTGTCAGCATATTGATTAATAAACTGTGCAAGGGTCATACCGTTTTGAGTAAAGTCTGCTGGGTAAAAATCAAAAATAGAACTCAATTTAGGATTTTGTGGATCACTAAGGTCATTCTTATCTGAATTTACAAATTCTTTTGCACTTTTATCCATAAGCGCATCCACATTAGCTGCTGTAAAAGCTGTATTCTGTAATTTAGGACATGAGAAACTAGCACAATTAATAGCAAAATGTATGCGGGCATCTCCCATTTTTTGAAGGACATTTTTTTCTATTGCTGCGAGAGAATATTCTTTATTACCTACTTGAGCAAACTTCTTTAACCACACCTGACCCAAAGGTCCATCTATATCTTTAATACTAGTAGGCATATCATTCATAAGAATAAGATCTACTGTATTTGCATTATATAAATTGATGTAATAAGCAAATTGCTCATTAATACCCCATGATTTTTGAGGAGCATTTACGTTTAAGTAATTTAAATATTCTTTTAATTCTGCCTGTTCTTCTTTAAGACCTGCATAATCTACAAATCCCTCGTCATCTACATATTCTTTGAGAATTGCGTCCCATTTGCTATGATCTAGCTGACCTTTTTCAGATGGTATTTCTTGATCTTTTTGTAAAGTCTGGTAATAAAGATCTCCACCACCCACACAAGATGCCGTTAATAAAACTAATAACACTACAACTATGTATTTCATAATATCAAAACTTAGTGTTGCTGCAAGCACAACAATTCTACCTTAGATTTAAAGAACAAAAAAGCGGAAACAAGATTCCGCTTTTTAATTCATTGTAAAAGTAATAGGATAGTATCACATCAATATAACAATTGATATAGATATCATTAGATCAATTCTATCAAACCTTTAAATAAGGCAACCATCTTAGGTTCTGCCGTACCAGCTATTGCGATAATATCTGCAATGTCTACTGGCTCAAGGTTATCAGGATCACACTCGTCAGTTAATACTGATATAGCACTTACTGGCAAGTTTAAATGATTTGCAACAATAATTTCTGGAACCGTACTCATACCAACGGCATCTGCTCCTAATAGTTTGAGCATTCTATATTCTGCTCTAGTTTCTAGTTGCGGTCCTACTACACTAGCATAAACACCTTCTTTAAGAGAAATATTTTGAGATGCTGCAAGCGATTTTAATTTATCATTCATCTCCTTATCATAGGGAGCACTCATATCTGTGAATCGCTCGCCAAATTCACTTACACCTTTAAACGCAAGTGGACTACCACCTTGCAAGTTGATATGGTCATCGATAAGCATTAAATCACCTTTTTTCATATCTAGATTAACAGCACCTGCAGCGTTAGAAACTAATAAGTTTTTAATTCCCAAACCATGCATTACTCTTACCGGATAGGTTATATCAATAAAATCATAACCTTCATACAAATGAAAACGACCTTGCATGACCACTACTTTTTTACCACCTAAATCTCCATAAATTAATTTACCAGAATGAAATTCTACCGTCGCCAGTGGAAAAGAAGGTATCTGATTATAGTGTGCTACTTTTTGATTTTCTATACTGTCTACTAGTTTACCTAGACCAGTCCCAAGAACGATTCCTACCTCAGGAGCTTCAAAACCCTGAGATTGTAAATATTCTATAGACTGTGTGAGTTGTTTTTTACTAAGCATCATATGTTTTTTAAAAAAGGTTGAAATGCTGGAATGTCTTTTATATCTTCATAATAATCTACATCATTACGCTCTTCCAGCATAGCATAATTTACATTTTTTAGATTACTAAGTGTTTTTTCTAAAACCGTTTCAGTTCCCCATTCTTTATCTTCAAAAACTCCATCAACTAGTTTTTTAGTAAACCCTAGAAGGTAATAACCTCCATCTTCGGCAGGGCCTATTACAGCATCCTTAGTTTTTAACTGATTAAAAGCATGTTCTAAATCTGCCTGACTCATATCATGCATATCAGACCCAATGATAATAACATGGTCATGATTTTTAAATGCTTTTTGAAAAGCATTTTCCATACGCAGGCCGAGATCTTCACCATTTTGCACATGTTTATCATACACCTTATTATCCCAAGAATCGTTTTCATGAACACGCTCACTATACCAGACTTGTTTAGTAGCGTTAAGGTCTACCGTAATTTCTCTGGTGTGAGCCAGTAAAAATTTATAAATATCAAATGCAACTTGATCTCCTACCGTAGCGGCAAGACGGCGTTTACCCTTTCCTATTTCAGGATTGCGAGTAAAAATGATAAGACAATTAGAGTTATTTGTATTCAAAAGAAATGATTTATGATTACAATATTAAGATAAAGAGATCACGGTTTTATGACAGCTATCATTAATTTAACGTTGTATTTTTCAACCTTAAATATAGTTATCTAGAAAATAAAGATATAAATGATCGCATATTATTAATTAATCGTATTTTTGCAAACGCTAAGAGAATGAATCTCGCGGCACCGTCAGATAGACTGACATACATAATATTCATTATCAAATAATTTTGGCATGTATTTAGCACCAGAAAAAAAAGCAGAGATTTTCGCAAAGTACGGAAAAGACGCAAACGACACAGGTAACACAGACGCACAAATCGCGTTATTCACTTACCGCATTAACTACTTAACGGGACACCTTAAGAAAAACCGTCATGACTATAACACAGAGCGTAGTCTAGTAAAACTAGTAGGAAAGCGTCGTTCACTTCTTGATTACAAGATGAGAAAAGATATCGTTGCTTACCGTGAGTTGATTAAAGACTTAGGTATTAGAAAATAATAAATTGGGGACCTTGCGTCCCCTTTTTTGTTTTCTGCGCATCGCATGCGTAGAAATTTCTTACCGCATACATTGCGGTTATTAAACGTAGAAGATAGATTCTACTTACGCTTTCGCGAAAGCGTAACAAAAATACAAATCGCAGTTCTAGATGCATGCGATGCGTCTTAACAGTGTAAGGACTGCACTGCAAATCAAAGCTGGTTTCTCACAAAGTAAACGCCTTCTCTACCACACAACTTGAGATTAATGTTTAACTATAATTATGAAACCACAAGTTTTTAAACAAGTGATTAAAATGGCCAATGGGCCTGACATCACTATCGAAACTGGAGCGCTTGCAAAACAAGCACATGGATCTGTTGTGATCACATGTGGAAAAGCAATGCTTCTAGGAACCGTAGTATCCAGCTACAAATCAACTGGACTAGACTTCTTACCACTTACTGTAGATTACCGTGAGAAATTTGCCGCTGCCGGTAAATATCCAGGTGGATTCTTTAAGCGTGAGGCACGTCCTAACGATGGAGAAGTACTTACTATGCGTCTTGTAGACCGTGTATTACGTCCATTATTCCCTAAAGATTACCATGCAGAAGTACAGGTAATGATTCAATTAATGTCTCATGACCCAGAAGTAATGCCAGACGCGATGGCTGGTCTTGCTGCAAGTGCTGCAATACAACTATCTGATTTACCTTTTGAATGTGCTATATCTGAAGTACGTGTTGCGCGTGTGGATGGTGAGTTTGTTATCAACCCAAGTTATGCACAGCTAGAAGCGGCAGATCTTGAGATGATGATAGGTGCTAGTGCTGACTCTGTAATGATGGTGGAAGGTGAGATGAGTGAAATTTCTGAAGAAGAAATGATCGCTGCTATCAAAGCCGCTCATGAAGCTATCAAAGATCAATGTGCTGCACAAATCGCTCTTGCTGAACAAGTAGGTAAGAAAGATGTACGTGAGTACGAAGGTGAAAAAGAAGACGCTACTATAGAAGCTAAAGTAGCAGAACTTGCTTACCAAAAAGTATATGATGTTGCTAAAAAAGGAAGTGCAAAGCACGAACGTAGCGCAGCATTCTCTGAAATCAAAGAAGAAATCAAAGCAACTTTTTCTGAAGAAGATCAAGCTGAAAATGGAGATCTTATCTCTAAGTATTTCAACAAAACACATAAGAAAGCAGTACGTGATGTACTACTTAACGAAGGTGTACGTCTAGATGGTCGTAAGACTACAGACATACGTGATATATGGTGTGAGGTAGATTACCTTCCATCAACTCACGGTAGTGCTATTTTCTCTCGTGGAGAAACTCAAGCACTAGCAACAGTAACTCTAGGTACATCTAGAGATGCAAATGTAATAGACATGGCATCTCAAGAAGGAGAAGAGCGTTTCTACTTACACTATAACTTCCCTCCATTCTCTACAGGAGAGGCTCGCCCATTACGTGGTACGTCTAGACGTGAGATAGGACACGGTAACCTAGCACAACGTGCATTAAAAAGAATGTTACCAGAAGATCTTCCTTATACAGTAAGAGTAGTATCTGAAGTACTTGAATCTAACGGTTCTTCTTCTATGGCAACAGTTTGTGCTGGTACTATGGCTATGATGGATGCAGGTTTACCTATGAAAAAACCAGTTTCTGGTATCGCAATGGGATTAATCACAGATGGTGATAAATACGCAGTTCTTTCTGATATTTTAGGTGATGAAGATCACTTAGGAGATATGGACTTTAAAGTAACTGGTACAGAAGATGGTATCACTGCATGTCAAATGGATATTAAAGTAAAAGGTCTTTCTTATGAAATCCTTACTAACGCTTTAATGCAGGCTAGAGATGGTCGTATGCACATATTAGGAAAACTTACTGACACTATCGCTGTACCAGCTGCAGACGTGAAGTCACACGCTCCTAAAATGGAATCTTTAGAGATCGAAGGTAAATTCATAGGTGCTGTAATAGGACCTGGTGGAAAAGTTATCCAAGAGATGCAAAAAGAAACTGAGACTGTAATCAACATCAAAGAAGATGGTGATATGGGTGTTATCGAGATAGCTGGTACAGACCGTGCTAAGATCGAGGCAGCTCTAGAAAAAATCAGAAACATCATTTTTGAACCGACTGTCGGTGAGGTTTACAGCGTAAAAGTTGTAAAAATGCTTGACTTTGGTGCAGTAGTAGAATTAAGACCTGGTAAAGAAACATTACTTCACGTAAGTGAGTTTGATTACAAGCGTATTGAAGACCCATCTACAGTTCTTAAAGTAGGAGATGTTCTTGACGTAAAATACATGGGTGTAGATCCACGTACTAAGAAGCAAAAAGTTTCTCGTAAAGAATGTATGCCTAAACCAGAAGGTTGGGTAGAGCGTCCACCACGCCAGCGTGATGACCGTCGTTCTAATGACCGTCGTCCACGTCGTGATGACCGCAAGAAAGACGACAGGCCACGTCGTGATGCTAATGATTCTAAGTCTGAGTAATAAATTAAAACTATCACTCTGAATTCATTTCAGAGTCTGATAGTATTATTCTTATAGATTATTATAAATTTAAAATCCCTCTTGAAATTTCAAGAGGGATTTTTTAGTGTGATTGATTTATTTATACTAGTAAACCAACTGCTCTATTGAGTTAGTGTCTTATATGCCATGCGTATTTTTTTCAATATGATATTCAATGAAAATCAAGAAGCTCTAAATGGATGATTTCTTTGACTTAATAAGTCTAGATGAAATCCACCAAATTAATGCTGTTAACCAAATAATTGTAATAACGCCTTGAATTAATTCATAATATGTTTCTGGATTTAATAGTAGCATAATTATTGTGACAATCACTAGCAATACAATAATTCTTTTCAAAATTATTTTTTTCTCTTTCTCACTAGGCTTACTCCTTCTTTGCTTCCTATCGATAATAAGAACAGCTATTGTAACTGGCAACATAATTATTCGCAATATTTCTATAAAAGACATCATAATAAATAAAAATTAACAGTTACAAAGTACCATCACATTGCGTTGCAAAATATATGGTTTCAGCATATGACCCTGCCATATTTGCGTATCCTACTACAGCACCAACGCCCGTAGGAGCAGTTGCTACCATTACTGCACCACTTATAACGGTTTCAACAAATGCCATTCCTGCTCTCGCGCAGGCTCCTATTTCAGTACCAGTTGCATCGGCAACTATATTAATTAAACTAGAAAAGAATCCTTTTGTCTCAAAGCGCGTATTATACGCTGGTGAGTTATAAACATTTATAAGAAGGTTATACAAATATTCAGCTTCCATATTAATTATTAGCTCTGAATTAGACTCTATATAATTCAGTAGTTCCACATTTTTTGTTGAACTAAGACCTGCATAGCTCTCAATAAAATCTCCAAATGATTGATAATTTTGATTTTCATTTGCTTCAAAATAAGACTTAGCCTCCTCATTCATTACCTCTGAATCAAAATCATTGACTCTGTTATCAAAAGAGATGTCTTCCATTATATAAAGCAATCCAAGAGCTAATTCAGTTTCATCTTCAGAGTAACTAACATTTTCTGATTTTAAATTAGTTTCAGGATAAACCGAGTTTTGATTTAAGTCATTTAGAGTTTCATCCTCACTACAAGAATTCAAAATTAAACAAAGTCCTAATAATAAAAATGGTAAAAATTTAAAATGTTTTTTCATTATAAAGTAAATTAAAGTTAATGCCTACTCTTAACGATTTTCGGCTTACCAAGTTTAAGGGGATAAACTAATATAGATTTGCAAATCTTTTATAAAGAAAAAAAACGCTTGCTTCCTAATCATTAACAAGCTTCCCACATCTTTTTAATTTTTTTTTAACTCATTGTAAATGTATTGTTTAAGAAATAAAAGTGACATCTCTTATTGAAATTAAACAAAGTTATTGCTTCTTAATAATAGTTAAACGCTATAAAATATAACCTTTCATGAAAATGAAATAAAACATCCACTGAATTAAATAAAACGAGCAGCAAGTCCAATTGAAAAGCGAAAAAGAAGTAAACCTATACTTTGTGGAGATGATAATGAATCTAAGTCAGAATAATTAGATCATATTTTAGCTTTCGCGAAAGCTTATAAATTAAAATGCCTCTTGAAATTTCAAGAGGGATTTAAAAATACTTATATAAAATGAAACAAGTTATTCATCAAGATTATCAATAATATCTGTTATAGATTTCTTTACAACAGAATTTACTTGTTCACCAACTGGATGTTCAATAAAGAAATCATATAAACATGGTTTAGTTTCTTCATCTCCATCTATTTCGAGATAGAAACTCTGTAAATTTCCATTTAAATATTCGACGTATCTACATGGAATCTCATACTCATTTCTATATCCGTTGCCTATTTGATGTTGCATTCCATCGCATTCGTCTGATCTCCATATACCTGATGTCCATATAATTTTGGTTCCGTCTGGTTCATGGTAAAAGACTGTAACTCTCACAAAAGCACATTTCCCAGATCTAAACATAAGATCAGAAGTTGATGTGAAATGACCATCATACCAATGTACTAGCCCACCAGCTTCTACAAAGGCTTGTTCAGTAAATATTATCTCTTCATTTTCTAAAGCTTGAGCTTTAGAAAAACTGTACAAAAATATTATCGAAAAAGAAAAAAAGATTAAAACTAAGAATCGTTGATAATATTTTTTCATTATAAAAAATTTAAATTATAAGCTACCCAAATTATCTTGGCTTTTATAAAACTACTATAATCTTAAAAAACTTTTAGTAAAGAATTTACAATTCATTAAATATCATGTAGCCGCCATATACCAAAGCCCCTAAAATGAACACTCCAGAAATAATCCAAGAGGTTCTACTTTTTACAATCTCGCCATTTTTAACCTTCTTAAAAATCAAGAAGCTAAAAACAGCTATTGCTACTAATAAAATAGCCATCTGAATTCTGAAGTCCTCAACATATTTCATTACAAACATGTAATAAACAAAAAGAAATAAAAAGATAAGGATAGGAAGGCTGGTTGTTTTTTTCATGATTCTAAAATAATAGTTTTTTTTATGGGGCAACTATTTGCTATCTCGCTTTCGCGAAAGCGGAATCAAAAAATCTATAGTTAACTAAGTTACAAGGCTTTTTTGATTACATAAATCGTTACTTATTACTATTGTTTGATCACTTTATCAGTAAATAAAACTTGATTATTATTTCCTGTGACTTGTATAAAATACATTCCAAGTTTCAATGATTTGCTTATTAAAATTTTATTACTTGAATTTATTTGATCGTTTTTATAAACCACTTTCCCTAAAAGATCAACCAGTCTTATGGAACTAACTTCATCGATAAAAGCATCTGGAATGTATATGGTAAACTGGTCTTTAAATGGATTAGGATAGATACGTACCTGAGGTTTCTCAAGAATAGCATCTGTAGTAGATAATACCGCTCCACCACAAATAATCTCTAGATCAGATATGGAGACCCATGGACCTGTATAGGTTGCTGCTCCTGTAACTGTTAATTTTACATAACGTACAACAGTAGGATTAAACGTGTCGTTTATAGAAGTACCTCCAGTCGTATTTGCCTGACGATCTACTAAGGTTGTAAATCCTGAAGTCGCTGATGTGGAAGAACCTTCAATTAGATATTGATAATCACGTCCTGAAAATGGAAATAGATTCATACCGCTTACATTGAGTCCTTCTCCTAAATCGATCACCATAGACTGTGGAAATGTCATCGCACTCCATCTATTGCTATCGTTTCCATCTATTACATTTATAGCTTCATTACCAGCTTGCTCATCTGTAAAACTATCTACACTAGCATTTAACGCAAGGTTAGTTCCAGGTGTACAATCTGGAGCCATTAACGGCGCTGTTACCGTAATCATAGATGTTGTCGTAAAACCACCATCTACTGTAGTAGCTGTGATGGTTGCGTTTCCTGCTGCCACTCCAGTTACTACACCGCTTGCGTCCACAATTGCTATCGTGATATCACTAGAAGACCAATTCACTTGTTGATTTGTGGCAGTTGATGGAGTAACAGTTGCTATCACTTGAATAGTTCCTGTTTCTTGAACCGTTGCGGTAGTCGGATTAACACTCAGCCCAGTTACTGAAATAGGTGCGCATGTAACAATAGGGGAACATGTTGAAGCAACGGTAGTTCCTATGGCATTAATATAACAAGATCCTTTACCATTACCTACCTGAGCATCTATAATAGGAGATGGATTTGTAGCCATACCAGTCGCTCCTACTATTTCATGCGCGCCCACATCTTTATTTGTAGACGGCCTAGTAAATCCTTCTATATCTTTAGAGACTTGATTAAAAGTTCCAGAAGAGGCATCAACTGCCTGACCAGTTGTACTTGGTTTAAAAATCTCGCCACTTGGACTGAAGTTAGCATTTGCATTTGTAATTCCAGAATTAGTGATTCCGATGTTGGAACCACCAAAAACATTTCCTTGATACGTCATTTGCCCACCTATTGCAGCAACAGAACCAGATATAATAGTCCCATTAGTACTATAAATGAGGTTATTTGCAATAATCCCTTGTGGTGGTGTAGTCGCTCTCTCACTATTATAATAAATAGGGTCGTCAGAATTATAGATCGTATTGAAAGCAATCAACACGTTGTTTACAAATTGATAACTGTTGCTAGTTCCTCCAGAAACCGAATCACCTCCCATAATAATTATACCACCATTAAATGTACTGCTAGAGTTATTAAGTCCTTGCATGTAATTGTTAATGATAATATGATCCTGATCTATAACTCTAATTCCTCCAGAACTAGATTTATTTTCACCTAAAAAATAATTCCCTTCTACGAGAGCTCCAGCACCATGTCTTAATACTAATGAGCCACGACAGCTTCTAAAAGTATTATTGCGATACGTATTTCCTAAACTCTTATTTGATATAATTTCAGACTCGCCATCTACATCTTGAAAATAATTCCCCTCAACCAACACACCGGCATTAACAAATTGCCTACCACTAGACCCTATACGTATACCTTCAGAATCGCCTGAGTTTGCGCGTCCATCTTTAGGAGGCACATTATAGAAATAATTATCTTTTATAACATGACCTGCAACGCCACTATTTTGATGAGATAATTCTACCAGAATAAAAACACCTGTAGAGTTCTTGTTCATCATCGTACAATTTTCAATGGTGTTATCATGCCCATAAAGAACTATCCATCGACTTTTTTCATCTCCTGCGGTCGCTAGGTTATTAAAGGTGCAATTTCTAATAATGCTATTGTTAGCAAAATCACTGCTCGACCCATCGCGTCTAAATTCTACATGATTTCTAGTACCTACTCCACCATTCCAGTAAAAACCATCTATTATTAAATAATCCCCATAAATATTCATTTCTGAACTACCGTTAAAAATAACACCACCAGGCGATTGAGCCTTTAAAACAATAGGGCTTCCAGGCATACCAGAAGCATTAAAAACTATATTTTGATTAGAATAAATACCATCAGTCCATGTAACGACATCACACGGTTGAAGATTCAATGCATTGAACTGACTTACCGAATTTACAGTATAATCTGTAGCTAGTGCTTGAAATGAACTTAATACGGTAAAAACCAAAATCCCTAAAAGAGAATATCGTGAAATCATAGGGGACTTTTTAAACATACTATAAAAATTGGTTGACCAATTTAAGAATTTATAAATAAATAATTATCTCAGAAAGATATCTTTTTTGAATTCGCTTTCGCGAAAGCGGAATCAAAAAACTTAAATTTGCAAAACCTTTAAAACACACAAGATGTCTAAACTTATTGCACCATCAGTACTTGCTGCAGATTTTGCTAACCTACAACGTGATGTAGAAATGATTAACCGCAGTGATGCTGACTGGTTTCACATCGATATTATGGATGGCGTTTTTGTACCTAACATCTCTTTTGGTATGCCTGTATTGCGAGATATCGTAAAGCATGCGACAAAAACTATCGACTGTCACTTGATGATCATTGATCCAGATCGTTATGTAGAGACTTTTGCAAATTTAGGCTGTAACATTCTCACGGTACATTATGAAGCGTGCACACACTTACACAGAACGCTGCAATTGATCAAATCTCATGGAATGAAAGCTGGCGTAGCATTAAATCCACACACAAGTGTTGATTTATTAAAAGATGTGATACAAGATCTAGATATGGTCTGTATTATGAGTGTAAACCCTGGTTTTGGTGGTCAGAGCTTTATCGAAAACACTTATGATAAAGTAAAAGCTCTTAAAAAGATAATTACTGAAAAAGGTGCCGACACTCTTATAGAGATAGATGGTGGTGTAACTGATAAGAATGCAAAACAACTGGTAGACGCTGGAGCAGATGTTCTAGTTGCAGGTAGTTATGTATTTAAATCTAGTGATCAAGAAGCTACCGTTGCTGGTCTTAAAAAACTAGCAAATTCATAATTTATAGAAATAGCAAGTAAGTTATAATTTAGTTTCCATAAAAACACTACATAGCCTTGTCGCTACATCAAATTAATCGATGTAATGATAAGGCTATTAGCATTTAAGCGATAAAAAACACCAGTAGCACTTTATACAACATCCTTAATGTTTATTTAACTTATATTGTTAATCATTAAACAGTTTATTAGAATTACTTTTGCACGCTGAAAAACAGATGTTATGGGAAATAATGCATTTATAGAATTTTTTACTGCCTTTGATTTTAAGGAGACTTTTACGGCTGGAATGATACTTTTTGCCGTTATTGATATTATAGGTAGTATTCCTATTATTGTTGATCTAAGACGTAAAGTAGGTCACGTACAAAGTGAAAAAGCGTCTATAGTTGCTGGTATTCTTATGATCGTTTTTATGTTTGTAGGAGAGAGCATGTTGGGACTTATAGGTATAGACGTAAACTCATTTGCTGTAGCTGGTGCTTTTATCATTTTCTTTATTGCTCTAGAAATGATTTTAGGTATACAGCTTTATAAAGATGACGCGCCAGAAACTGCTGCGATTATCCCTATCGCGTTCCCTCTTATCGCTGGTGCAGGAACATTAACTTCTGTACTTTCTTTGAGGTCTGAATACTCTGCTATTAATATTATACTAGCGATCATTTTTAACATCGGTTTTGTGTACATAGTACTCAAAAACTCTGGTCGCATAGAAAAACTAATAGGTAAACAAGGAATTAACGTGGTTAGAAAAATCTTTGGTGTTATCTTGCTAGCCATAGCTGTAAAATTATTTACAGCAAACATTAAAGAGCTATTCTAGTTATGAAATATGTATTTTATTTTATCCTAATTCTTGCGATCGCCAGTATCGTTTTTAACGCAACAAAATTAGACATTAACAACTTGCTTCAAGGAGAAAGCCAGATAGGCGCTATAAGCATAGTGGCAGCATTGTGCGTAGCTATACTTATGAGTATTATGTTAGTGTCATATAAAATTAAGGACAAATACGAGAAAAACTAAGCAACCCTTAGTTACTTAATTCCAGCAGCTTTTCGATCATTATATCATCTTGATTTAACAATTTGATTTTAAGCTCTGTAGTAAAAAGCTGCTCTGCCATGGAAGACTTAATAATTAAGGCTATTTCACTTCTGTAGCCTGGCAACTTCATGCTTGTATTGTATAGTTGTGCATAGACTATAAAATCTTCCATCAGTTGTTCTGAAACTTCATAGTTATTTATGAATTCTTCTTGAGGCATTGATCTCATAGAAAGTCCTTCTTCTTGCAGGTATTTATTAACGAATTGATCTGCAAATCCTGTTCTACCGAAGTAATCTAAAGTCTGTAAGATATAACCATCTGGACTAGGTACAAAAACGTCAGGTATGATACCACCACCACCATAAACTACTTTACCACCAGGTGTCACCTTGCGCAATGAGTCGTTTACTTCTATATTAGACTCATCTAATAACTCTCCATTATTATATCTATCTATATATTCTTTAAAGTAATCTTCATTACCATTTTCATAGGGTCTTTGAATACTCCTACCGGTAGGCGTGTAATATCTTGCAATAGTTAAACGTACTGAACTACCATCTCCTAGTTTAATTTCTTGCTGTACCAGTCCTTTCCCAAAACTCCTGCGACCTATAATAGTACCAGTATCGTTATCCTGTAAAGCACCTGCCACTACTTCACTTGCACTAGCACTATTCTCATTTATTAAGATAAATACGTCACTATTCTCATAAGAGCCGTAATCAGTAGCATAACTATCCTTACGTTTTTGATCGCGATCTTTTTGAAAAAGAATCAGCTTATCATCCTCCAGAAATTCATCGGCTATGTGAACTGCTGCACTTAAAACACCACCTGGATTATCTCTTAAATCTAATGCTATTTGAGTAGCACCAGCTTTTTTTAAATCTTTAATTGCTTGTTCAAACTCAGCAACGGTAGTCTCTGCAAAACGATTGATTTTAATATAACCTAGACTACTTGTAAGCATGTATGCAGCGTCTATACTTTTAATAGCAACATTACCTCGAGTAACCGGTATATTAATAACCGCGTCGTCTCCAGGTCTTAAAACACCTAAAACTACACGAGAACCTTCTTCTCCTTTTAAAACATTTGTAGAAACGGCATTCTCACCGAATAGTGGCTTACCGTCGGCATATAAAATCTTATCACCACCTTTTATTCCAGCCTTATCACTAGGACCATCTTCTATAGATCTCAAAACAGATATGGAGTCCTGATTAACAAAAAAGCGTATCCCTATACCTACGAAGTCACCCCTCATACTATTCTCTACATCTTCTGTTTGGTCACTAGGTATATATACAGAATGCGGATCGAGATTTTGCATGATCTCATTTACCGTCACATCTACTATGCTATCTGTATTTATCTTATCTACATAACGCTGGTCTATGAGATCTATAAGCCTATTAAGTTTACGTTTTTTTGCAGTACTAGAAGATGCGATATAATTATCACCTAAATTATTACTGTTAAGAGCACTCCCTAACCATATACCTACAGCAAAGAATATTCCCAAAAACAATGGATAATACAGGTAACTTTTTTTCATTAATCGACTTCTTCTATTTGTTCTATGATAACTCCTGCTTTCTCAAGAAATTGTAAACCACTATCATCTTTGTAACGCTCCATGTAGACTACACGTTTTATGCCACTTTGATGTATTAATTTACTACAGTCCTTACATGGTGACATGGTTATATACAGAGTTGCATCTCGACAGCTTTGTGTAGAACCAGCGACTTTTAAAATCGCATTAGCCTCAGCATGGAGTACATACCATTTTGTATAACCATCGTCATCTTCACAAAAATTTTCAAAGCCACTAGGTGTACCATTATAACCATCACTTATAATCATGCGATCGCGCACGATAAGCGCTCCTACCTGACGGCGCTGACAGTGTGATAATTTACCCCATTCTGTCGCCATTCTTAAATAAGCGACGTCGTATCTATGTTGTTTGTCTTTTTTCACTGTTTTGGTATAATGGTGAGTTGCCTTCTAGTTGAAAAGCTTATTAAGTGCTTATAAAATAAGTATTTGAAATGATTTTTAAAATTCCGCTTTCGCGAAAGCGAGATCAAAACAAATTTTAAAAAATCCATCTTACAATTAACAATGGTAAAATCATCCCTAAAATAATGGAAGAAATAATCTGAACCCATTCTTTTTTATTAAAACGGAATATCCCTGTAAAGATAAAGTTTAAGATAAGAATCACTAATATTATAAGTAACTGCCCCAATTCCAGTCCCAGCGCAAATTCTAATAACATTAATAAATCACTCTCTGCTCCTGCTGCAAGCATTTTAAAACCACTTGAAAAACCAAAACCATGAATAAGACCAAAGAATAGCGCAAAAATCATAGTAATCCAATTGTGATTATCGCGATGTCTTTTTCCTGCTGTAAAAATGTTATACAGCGCTGTAATGGCTATTGTTACCACAATTAAAAACTCTATATAAGAACTGTTAAAGGACACCTTACCATAAATTACCAGCAATAATGAAAGAATATGACCTACTGTAAATGCTAGACTCAGTCCCAAAAGCTTTTTCCAGCTATTAAATAAAAATGGCACTGCCATAAGAATAAAGAAAAGTACATGATCATATGCACCGACGTTAAAGTTCATAACGTGGTAAAAACCTTCCTTAACATATAAAATAAAATCGTCCATTAGAAATAGTTGTTTAGGGTATGATCAAAAATAAGGTTTAGACGGTGAGAATGAAAATGCTTTGCCCTAAGATATTTACAAGAATCTATAAATGAGTATTTAAAATATTAATTGCGCCTTTGGTTTATTCGGCAAACGGTTTGTTCTATGAAACATTCATTGATTTCTTTAATTAAAGAGCCATTTAATTATAAAAACATAATATTTTTACAATAGATCTTATACTGAATCACTTGACGCATAAAAACGCTCCATACGCACTACTCTTTATCTTATTTACATTTTGGGCTAGCACAACTACTGCACAGAAAGACTCTACTGTGTTAGATGTGAAATTGATGGACTCCTTATTTGAAAAATCCTACAATTTATTTTCTGAAGGGAATTATGTAAAGTCCTTTGAAATCAATTTAAGAACATTAAAACTAGCTTTATTAGTAAAAGATGATATTTATGTTAGTAGAGCTTATGGTTATTTAGGATACGACTATCTTAACCAGGGAGACACGATAGAAGCTCTTAAGAATTTTAAGCTAGCGCATGACGTTGCAAAAAAGATAGATGATCCCTCTATCTTAGCAAACACATATGGAGACCTTTCTAGCATCTATTTCCAAAATCCAAAAACGCAAAACCTAGCTAGAAAATTTACATTAAAGGCCATAGAAACCTATAAAGCCACTAACGACACATTAGGCCTACAGTATGTATATCATAACTATGCAGATGCATTAAACGAAAGCGGCAGGTTTACCGAGATGAAACTGGTAATTGATAAACTGAATGGAGCAATGTTTGATAAATATGACGAACCTATTTACCGTTCATCTATTCATAACATGACGGCAAATTATTACTTTCATTCTGGTGATTACAAAAAGACAGATTCCTTATTACAAGTGGCAATTTCTTTAAGCAAAGATCTAGGCTTCAATGACGAATTACAAAGAGCATATGAATTATACTCACTAAGTCTTACAGCACAAGAGAAGTACAAAGAAGCATATGAAACGAGACTGAAATATGAAAAAGTATTTAAGTTAAGAGCAAAGGAGAAAGCAGCTATAGAAAACAACAGACTAGCTGCTGCATTTAAAAACGATCAATTTAAAAAAGATCTAGAAAAATCAGAAGCCGAAAGCGTATTACAAGAAAAGCAAATACGCACAAAAACAGCCTTTAATTATGCTTTAATATGTATTACCGTAATAGCCTTTTTAGGTCTTTATTTTACCTTCAAGCTTTCTAAAAAAAGAAAACAACTCAACAAAGCTTTAAAGGAGAAAAACACCCAATACCTAAATCAAAAAACTAAAACAGAGCAACTAGCGCTAGCTAAAAGTGACTTCTTCAGTACAGTAAGCCATGAATTACGCACACCTTTATATGGAGTAATAGGACTGAGCACCATACTGTTAGAAAATAATAAAGAAAAAGATGTTGAGGATGACTTAAAATCTTTAAAATTCTCTGCCGATTATTTATTAGCTCTAGTAAATGACGTATTACAAATTAATAAAATAGATTCTCATAAGATCGATGAAGAAGAGGTACAATTTAACCCTCGTGAGTTAATAGAAAAAATAGTTGCCACCTTTGAATACATGCGCAGGCAAAATAAAAACAACATCGCCATCCATCTTGCTGATGATTTACCTGCTCTGGTTAAAGGAAATGCAACGAGACTGTCTCAAATATTAATGAATCTTATAGGTAATGCAAGTAAATTTACCGAAAACGGACTCATAGAAATTACTGTAACCACACATTTACTGGCTGAGAATAATATAAAGCTAGGATTTTCCATAAAGGATAATGGTGAAGGAATCGCACAAGACAAAAAAGAACACA
The DNA here is from genome assembly GCF_039941875.1 of Nonlabens sp. GTDB lineage: Bacteria > Bacteroidota > Bacteroidia > Flavobacteriales > Flavobacteriaceae > Nonlabens. Next base: position 176,996 of record NZ_JBDVDQ010000004.1, read on the forward strand.
TTTTTGAAGAATTTAAACAAGGGGACTCTCTTAGTTATAATTACCAAGGTACTGGACTAGGACTACCTATTGTAAAACGCTTACTAAATTTATCAGGGTCCGATATAAATTTAGAGACCGAATTAGGTAAAGGTTCTACATTCAGCTTTGATCTGATTTATGAAATAATAGCCCATGTAAATAAGAGAGAGCATCTGTCTAAAAACTCTTATGTAGTAGACACTGACATCTTAAAAGACACACACATCCTTATTGCCGAGGACAACCGTATCAATCAAATGGTGACTAAAAAGATTTTAGAAAAAGACGGTGCTATTTGCACCATAGTAGAAAATGGAAAAGAGGCAATAAAGTCAGTAGAACACAACACTTATGACCTCATATTAATGGATGTTAACATGCCAGTAATGAATGGACTAGATGCTACTAAAATAATTAAAAAGACCTACAACACACCTATTATTGCGCTAACAGCTGTAGAAATAGCCGAAATGCGACAGAGTATTCTAGACTCTGGCATGGATGATATTATTATAAAACCTTATGATGTTAAGGTATTTAAGAATGTAATCATTAACAACATACTTGCTAAACAAATAGAGTTCTTATAACCGCCTATCTCCACTCATCACTTTTAAGTTGTGTAGCAGCAATGATAACATCCATTCTCGATATTTGCCCTATCAACTTACCATCTTTAGTAACAGGAAAACGTCTGTGACCAGTTTTTAAAAACCTAGATGCTGCATCAAAGATATCTACTTCTTGATCTATAGTTGCCGCTTGTGTAGACATAAATTCACTCACTAACCTATTCCCCACAGGCATGTTGTGATACCTACTATCACTTATGACATGCATAAGATCTGTATCGCTTATAATACCTACTAGATTACCGCTAGCATCTACCACAGGACCACCTGTTATTCTCTGTTTCAATAAAGTATCCATAACAGATGTGATTCCTTGATCTGGAGAAAAAGTAATTAATTTACGTGTCATAAAATCCTTTACTTGAAATTTTTGACGCTCGCTAGAAGAAGACTCTTCCCTTTTACCCATAAAATTTTTAATTCCCATAACTATTTGATTTTTAAGACCTTTTAAATTACAGAAAAATTATGAAAACACAAGTAAAACAAACTTTATTACTCCATAATTCACACTTTAAGCTGTTAATAATAACCTTATTACAAGATTTTTAACATTAAAAATAACAATTGGCGAGTATTATTAGAATCTAATACTAACCAATGAAAAGAATTGCTATTATAGGCTGTGGTCCTAGAGGTTTAAATAGTCTAGAGTGTTTAATAAGTTCGCTTTCGCGAAAGCGAGATCACAACATACACATCACCATTTATGACGATCAACGAGAATTAGGGTCTGGCCAAGTATGGAAAACAGATCAGGTAGGCTCAAACTGGTTAAATATATCAGATCGTGCGCTATTAAATTTAAATGACCGCTCGGAAACTAATTATCAATCATTTAAAGTCCCAAGTTTCCCTTCTTTTATACAGTGGATGGAAAAAAACCACGATTATGTCAAATCAGATCAAGTGGATCAATTTCCTCCTAGAAAAGTTATGGGTTCTTACCTTAATGAACGATTTACATCTATAGCAAACACACTGGTTCATCAAAACATTCTAGAAATAAAGACTGAAAAGGTAACAGAACTCAACTTTGAAGATCCATATTTTATTATATCAGATACCCAAGACATCTCACACCAGTATGATGAATGCTTGCTTACTATAGGACACCAGCCCACAAAAGATGACGACCAAATTAAATCATGGAAAAAACACTGTAAAGAAGGTGCTGGAAAATTATTTGATAACCCTTATGAATATCAAAAAGAGGTCTTAAATGAGCTTACTGCAACCGATAACGTTGCCTTGAGAGGTTTCGGCCTTGCTATGATAGATCTTACTAGAATATTAACCGTAGAAAAAGGAGCAACATTTAAAAAAATCATAAACAGCGACTTTTTAAAATATATCCCTAGCGATGCATCTATTAAAAAAATAGTTCCTTTTTCACTTAATGGATTACCGGTAGTACCTAAACCACTTGGAAAAGAAGTAGACCAATTTTTTACACCTGACGATGCTCAAGTCTCTAGTTTTAAATCAAAAATAAATGAAGCGTTAAAAAATGCACATACTATAACAGATTTAAACTTTTTGTACAACGCATTTTTGGACGTTGCATTACCTCTATATGAAAAACACACTACTGTAAATAACTCTCTAGACGGCGTGATCATAGATACTATAGCAAAAAAATGGATGCGTGACATGAGCTATAAGCATGATCTTATTCTAGACACCTGTCTAGATTGTAAACAATATATGATAGCCACAGCCCAAATGGCATTAGGTAAAACCACAGTCTCATTAGATTATACCATAGGACAAGTATGGAGACATCTACAGCCCACTATGTACGAGCTATTCTCACATTGCGATCTTAATGATCTCATTATGGAAGATCTCATAAAGCTAGACGAGAGTACAAAAAGATATTCTTATGGACCACCTGTAGAAAGCATACTACAATTAATAGCACTAGAAGATGCTGGCGTTTTAAACCTTAATTATGTAGCAAACCCCACTATAGATTGTAATGAAAAGGGATGGACGTTAGATAACAACAAGCAAACACAGCATATAGACGTAATGATAAATACGGTACTTGATCCACCTAGATTAATAGATATAGAGAGCGGCCTCATAATCGACCTGATAAGTAGTGATTTATTAAAACCAGTTACTAGCGATTTAGGAGTATCAACAAATAAAGACGGCACTGTACAGTTAGATACAAAGAATAATAGTATTCATCTTACTATGTTGGGTCGCAACTGTAAAGGAAGCGTTATGGGTGTAGATGCTATTTTAGAATGTTTCGGTAAAAGAATAGAAGATTGGGCACATGGAATCACTGACAGAATCGCATAAGTAATCTCATTAATTTCTTAATTAATTAAAAAATACCACGTAAAACACACTCTATTTTAAGAATTAGTTATCAATAGCGTGTTAAACAGTATTAAAATCTCTTTTAAATCCTTGTAGGAAAACTACCTTTAAAATAAAAAAATGAAAAAGTTCTTTAAGATTTTAACCGTTGCACAACTAGCGTTTCAAGCATATAACTTTTATATGGAACACCAGCGTAAAAAACAACTAAAACAAATTGATCAAAAAATTGATCGAGCTATATAAAGGACTAATTAACCTAAAAACAATAAACTATGGAAACTACAAGAGAAGAAGCAAAACAAATAGCACTAGATGAAACTGTAAATGCCTTGAATCAGCTATTAGAAAAAAATTATGATGCAGAGTCTGGATATAAGAATGCATTAATTGATGCCAAAAATCCTTATTTAAAAACTTACTTTACAAAGCAAGCAGCTAGTAGAAGTCAAAATGCTAATGAACTAGATAAAGCCATACGAGACCTTAATGCTACGCCTATTGAAAAAGGTAGCACCACAGCAGCGATACACAGAACATGGATGGATTTTAAAACAGCTTTTACCGGCAAAGACGACGAGGCTATTCTAGAAGAATGCATAAGAGGTGATAAGGCAGCTGTAGAGGAGTATCAGACAGTTTTAGACAATCAAGATTACTTACATGAATCTAAAAACATTGTTAGACAACAATTAAGCAGCATTCAAAGTACGTTACATACCATTAAAAAATTAGACGATATTATGGATTAATATTTCTAAAAATGTGAGAAAAAGGCCTATTTATTAGGTCTTTTTTTATGCCTTATTATTAATTATATGATATGTAAAAACTATTTCTATACCGCTTTCGCGAAAGCGAGATAAATACCATCAAAAAATATAAGACACCTCATGAAATCAATTGAACATAAAGAAACTAAAACTATTCTTGTTTAACTTAAGCAATATATTTACCGTAAAATAATTCACACTTTATTATAAGTTTTATTCTTACAAACATTTAAATTTGTCCATTCAATTATTTATTATGGACTCTACTTACACTATTTGTTATATAAGCAAAGCTACTCCAGGACTTACACAACAAGATATTGAAGAGTTATTTAAAAACACTTCTAATACAAATAACAGCAATAAAGTGAGTGGATTCCTTCTACATTCTTTAGATAATTTTTTCCAAGTTCTAGAAGGCAAAGAAAGTCATCTAAAGAATCTTTTCGAAAAAATTCAAGAAGACACAAGGCACAGTGATATTTATGAAGTCTATAATAAACGTACAGAGCATCCAGTTTTTTTAGATTATAAATCACAATTTGACATCGTAAAATCTCCAGAAGATTTAAAAACTATAGTTAATTACCTTAATCAAGACATATCAAATTCTACTAATCTTAAATTAAAAAGGCTGTTAAAACCATTTGCCATGTTAGGAGAGTTTTAATTCTTGAATCCCTTCAAGAAAATAAAACCATAAAAAAACCTCGTAATCAGCCGACTACGAGGTTCAAAGTAGAGAGGAAGGGATTCGAACCCTCGAAACGTTGCCGTTTACACGCTTTCCAGGCGTGCGCCTTCGACCACTCGGCCACCTCTCTAAATAATTAATTCAGTTTGCAATAATAAGGCAATATACCTTTTAAAGCCAATTTTTTATTTTAAAGTCTACGCACTTATTTCGCCACGTAAAGAAGTTTCAAAATAATGTCTAAAATCTTCTATACTATCTGTGTGCTGTAATAAATACATCATCTTAGCTAGTGCTGCCTCTGTAGTAACATCTTTACCAGAGACTAAACCTATATTTTTGAGCTGTACACTGGTTTCATATTTACCCATAGACACCGCACCACCCATACATTGTGTTACATTTACTATTCTGATGTTTTTCAATAAAGCTTCTCTAAGAATATCCACAAACCACTTTTGAGTGGGCGCATTACCACTTCCATAGGTCTCTAAAACAATCCCTTTAAGTCCTGGTATACCACAAATAGCTTGCACTACTTTTCTTGTAATTCCTGGAAATAATTTTAAAACCACTACGTCCTCTACAAGATCTGGACGGTATCTCATGCGGTTAGAATCTAACAAAAGAGATTTTTCTGTATTCGCTTTCGCGAAAGCGGGATCATCCACCTGCCATTTCCAAAACAAGCTCTCATCTATATTTAGATGCACACCACTTATAGCCAGTGGCGGATAATTAGGCGAGCTGAAGGCCTCAAAATGCTCGGCATTCATCTTAGCAGTTCTATTTGCTCTATACAATTGATATTCAAAATAAATACAAACCTCTTTAATGATAGGCTCATTATTATATTGCTCAGTAGCTAGTTGCAGGCTGGTTATAAGATTCTCTTTTGCATCAGTACGCAGGTCTCCTATTGGGAGTTGAGAACCTGTAAGGATAATAGGCTTAGTTAAATTTTCAAACATAAAACTAAGTGTACTACCAGTATAGGACATGGTATCACTGCCGTGCAAGACTACAAAACCATCATAACCGTCATATCTCTCATGAATGACGTTTCCTAATTTGCGCCATTCTTCTATATTCATGTCTGATGAATCTATAGGATGATCAAAGGAAAAGGTATCTATCTTACAGTCCAGTTGTTTAATTTCTGGAATATGAACAAGTAGTTTTGAAAAATCAAAAGCTCTTAAGGCTTTAGTCTCTGGGTCCTTCATCATACCGATCGTACCACCGGTATAAATTAATAATATATTAGGCTTCATTTGTAATAGCCAGTTTTTCTTTATTAAGAACTGGTCGAGCATACATATTAAGGAAACTCTCTACCGCTTTATGGTCTTCTACATTTACCCTTAATCTCAATCTGCGTTCAAATTGCTGCATATCATGATCAGAATAGTGTTCTTTATATTTAGAACTAGAAGTTAATAAGTCGTGTGCCACATAATTAGTAGGCCATAACATATAATTTTTCTGTATTTCTTTATCTAGATGTTGTACCACACGTTGCAATACCTGGTTGGTACTTTGATCTTCTAGTGCCTGAATATGAACTGGTTCTCCTGCGTGAATGTGAATATGCTTTTTCTGACCTAATGCACCTTTAAGTATGCTATTAAAATCTTCGTTTTCAGATTTTATGTACTCTTCATCGGCTTGTTTTGCCAGCAGTTCTGGTACTTTTAAAATATCAGTAGGATCATATTCATAAGAGATAGAGACTGGTACAATACGCAAGCTATTTAAATAACCTTCTATACCGTTTTTACCTGCGGCTAGACCTATCATTTTAAGAACACCTTGCTCAGTAACATCATTACCGTCTTTAGTACGTCCCTGTCTTTGCGCTATCCATACACTTCTATTTTCTTTGTGCATTAGATAGTCTATGTACTCACTTAACTTCTTACTACTTAGCAATATTTCTCTAGGACTAGCACCACGTCGTACGATAAAGTTGCGAGTTAGTTTACTCAACGCATTTACAAATGGTCTTTGCACTAGATTATCACCTATCGCACTAGCTGTTCTTATCAAGTCTTTTTTAAATAAAGTAAGATTGATAAGAGATGTATCTAAGACGATGTCTCTATGATTAGAAATATACAAATAGGTAGTTTCTGAATCTAGATGGTCAAAACCAGACGTTGTTAAACCGGCACTGGACTCTTCTAGCACACGCTCTACCGTGTTGCATATTACATCTCGCTGGAAATCGTTAATAGATTTACATGCCAGTACAATTTCTTTCACCTCTTCATAGTTCTTCTTAGGAAAACTGTATTGAAAAAGCTCTTTTATCATAGGGTGACGCACGGCGCTTTTTAGCGCTATTTGCACTTCGGCGTCGTTAAAAAATCTTATGTCGTCGTATCTACTCAAAATATGATGCTATAGGGTGCGCAAATGTAATCAACTCAGGTTTATATACCGAAGACTTCACGCGAATTTAAGGTTGTGATTTCTGCTATCTCTGCAATGTCTTTGTTATACACTGTCGCTAGTTTTGCTGCAACATTTACTAGATAAGAACTTTCATTACGTTTACCTCGGTAAGGCACTGGTGCCAGATAAGGCGCATCTGTTTCTAAAACTATTTCAGAAAGCGGTATTTGATCCAGAAACTGGTCTATTTTACCATTTTTAAAAGTCACAACACCACCTATCCCTAACTTCATTTTAAGATCAACAGCTTTTTTTGCCTGCTCTACATTACCTGTAAAACAATGGAAAATACCGTGTAAAGAAGTGTTTTTATACTCTTCTAGAACTTCAAAAACTTCGTCAAATGCTTCACGACAGTGAATAGCAATAGGCAACTTGTTCTCTACAGACCATTTAATCTGAGTATGAAAAGCCTCTTGCTGTTCAGACTTAAACGTCTTATCCCAGTATAAATCCATACCTATCTCACCTATGGCAACATAGTTCTCTTTTTCTAGCATCTCTTTTACATGCGCAAGTTCTTCTAGGTAATTTTCCTTAACATGGGTAGGATGCAATCCTGTCATTAAATGAACGTTTTCAGGATAACGCTTTTTTAAATCTAGCATCGCATTTGTATACGTAGAATCTATAGCAGGAATAAAAAATCGTTCAACTCCAGCATCCATTGCTCGCTGTATCATTTGCTCTTGGTCCTCATCAAAAGCCTCACTATATAAATGTGTATGTGTATCTGTAAAAATCATAAAACAAAAATAGGAATAGTTAGTAGTCCGCTTTCGCGAAAGCGGAATTATATTTACCTCATAAACACATTTCATGGCATCACTTAAAAAATTATTGCTATCACAAGGTTACACCAGCCACAATATTAGAATTGCTACGAAAAGTGGTCATATAGTAACCAAAGCAGCTATAAATGGTCATTCTGGTAGATTTATAATAGATACAGGCGCCAGCGCAACGTGTGTCAACCAGGCTATGTATAAAGAGTTTCAACTAGAAACAGAATTTATGGATAGGCAAATAGGTACCGCCAGCGGTTCTTTAAGACCACGCATATCGCACAACAATACCTTAGAATTAGGCGACTGGTCAGATGAAGACACTACCTTATTAAGCATGGACATGAGTTATATCAACACAGCATTAAAGACTGAAGGAATGCGATCTATTCAAGGATTATTAGGTGCCGACTTTTTAATAGCTGCCAAAGCAGTTATCGATTACAAAGGAAAGAAGATCTATTTAAAACCATAAAAAAAGCCCTGACTCTATAAGTCAAGGCTTTGATTTATTTGAAAAATGCAATTCTTATATATTAGTAAGAAACATTAAAAGTACCGTCTGTAATATCAAAATTATTAGGAGGCCCAGTCATAAAACTGAAAGTTCCAGTAATAGTATTTGCTGTAGCGTCTGCAGTTAACACCACTAGAGATCCAGAAACTGCAGGATCTAGTGTGCCACCATTAATATAGTTGGCCGTGTAAGTAGAACCATCAAAGGCATAAGTTCCTGGCACTACAGTATCAGGAAAACTTAAAACTATAGAACTAGGACCGTTAGATGCATTTACAAGAACCGTTCCTCCTGCCTCTACAGCTCCTACAGCTGTAGGATTAAGAGCCGTTCCATCCACATTTGCTGCTAGCGTTGCTGCAGTAGAACCACCAGCACCAGAACCTAATGCCGCACCGAATGGAACCTGATAAATAACTCCTGTTCTCATATAAAGTGAATCTACATTACTCGCTAGATAACTAACAAAGCTAAACTCACCAGTCACACCAGTTTCTGCATTTACAGACGTGATGCGCACCTCTCCTAGTCCGTTACCTAAGTTACTAGAAAATTGCTCTGCACCATTAAACGTATACAATGCTTCACTTTGCGATCCAGCACCTAATCTATAAACACCTACCGAATCATCCTGAAGGTTAATCTCTAGAGTTTCTAGAAAATTCTGTCCTACTATAGACATCGTACCGTCTGCATTAACAGTGGCACTCATACGGTCTGCTTTAAAAAACTCTCCATTACGCACCGCTTGTATAGCAGGTGTATTGTTATCTTCTAGATTATCAGAACAAGAAGAGAATGAAATAATGGCTAGGGCTATTAACAAGTATTTACAAATCAGTTTCATAGAATAGGATAAATGTGTTTAAGCAAATGTAAATAAAATATACACATATGATGAATATTATTAAATATAATGATACTTTTGCAAACTCAAATTAATAATCAGGGTCGGGCACCCATAAACTTTAATAGTTATGCCAGTAAAAATTAGATTACAAAGACACGGTAAAAAAGGAAAACCATTTTATTGGATCGTTGCAGCAGACGCACGTTCAAAAAGAGATGGTAAATATCTTGAAAAATTAGGTACTTATAACCCTAACACTAACCCAGCAACAGTAAACTTAGATGTAGACGGTGCTATCACATGGTTAGAAAATGGTGCACAACCTACTGACACTGCACGTAACTTATTAAGCTACAAAGGTGTTATGATGAAAAAACACCTTAAGGTAGGTGTAAAGAAAGGTGCATTTACAGAAGAGCAAGCAGATGAGAAATTCAACTCTTGGTTAACTGAAAAAGAAGCTAAGATTGCCGGTAAAGCATCTGGACTTCAAGCAGATGCTGATGCAGCAGCTGCAAAAGCTCTTGAAGCAGAAAAAGCAGTGAACGAAGCTCGTATCGCAGCAAATGCTCCAGAAGTAGTTGAAGAACCAGCTGCTGAAGGTGAAGACGCAACAGGAGAAGAAGAGTAAATCTATAGGTCATGCGTAAGGAAAAATGTTTTTACGTAGGAACCGTAGTAAATAAATTCAGCTTTAAAGGTGAGTTACTAGTAAAACTAGATACTGACGAGCCTGAGCTTTTTACAGAAATGGAATCAGTTTTTATCGAAATCGGTAAAAACTTGGTTCCATTTTTTATTGAAAGAAGTCAGCTGCACAAATCATTACTTCTAAGAGTGAAAATAGAAGACATAGATGACGACGCAGGCGCTGACACATTGATGAAAAGAGACCTTTATCTACCTCTTGATTTCCTGCCTAAACTAGAAGGAAATAAATTTTATTTTCATGAGGTTCTCAATTACAAAATGATAGACACTACTCATGGAGATATAGGTACCATAACAGGTATTAATGACACTACTAGTCAGGCTCTTTTTGAAATAGATAATAATGGTAGTGAAATTCTGATTCCGCTTAATGATCACTTTATCGATAAAGTAGATCGTGAGAATAAAACTATTACTATCACCACTCCAGAAGGTTTAATAGACCTTTACCTCTCATAAAACATTTTAATTTTTATAAATGAGTCTATTCAAATTCAAAGAATTCACAATAGCTCAAGATAAATGTGCTCAAAAAATAGGAACCGACGGTGTCCTATTAGGCGCATGGGCTGCTCCTTATAAAGAACCACACAGCATATTAGACATAGGTAGCGGTACTGGAGTCATATCTCTCATGCTAGCACAACGTTATCACCATGCAAACATAGAGGCGATAGAAATAGATCAAGACGCTTATGAACAAGCTGCTGAGAACTTTGAAAATAGCCCATGGGGTGATCGTCTTTTCTGTTTTCATGCAGAGTTTCAAGAATTCTATGAAGAAGTAGAAGAGCGATATGACTTAATAATAAGCAACCCTCCATTTTACGATTCTAACAGTGTAAAAACAGATTCTCAAATCGAAGAAAAACGCCAGCAAGCACGATTTGATGACGCTTTACCGTTTGAAGAATTAGTATACGGCGTGTATCAATTACTGGATATAGACGGCACTTTTGCTTGTATAATCCCCAAAGATAGAGAGACGAGATTTCTAGAAATTACTTCTCATTTTCAACTAGAACCTGTACGCACTACTTATGTAAAAGGTACCGCAGACAGTAAGGTTAAAAGATGTTTGATGGAGTTCCGCTTTCGCGAAAGCGTGAAAGAAAACAACACCAAAAACCTAGTCAGTGAACTCGTGATAGAAAAGGCACGACACGATTATACAGAAGATTACAAAAGCCTAACTAAAGACTTTTATCTCAAAATGTAATTCTACATCAATAAAAAAATCTGACTTTTTTTATCAAATAACCGTCTGTAGATCGCTATTTTTACGACCAATTCAAAAACAGCCGTGAAATTACTCTATCGATGTAGTTTCTAATTTAAAAGATATAGAATGAAACCAGATTTATTTGAAGCACCAGATTATTATAACCTGGACGACCTTTTAACAGAAGAACATAAGATGATACGTGATGCTGCCCGAGCTTGGGTAAAACGTGACGTATCTCCTATTATAGAAGAAGCTGCACAAGAGGCAAAATTTCCTAAAAGTATAATACCTGGCTTAGCTTCTATAGGAGCATTCGGACCATACATTCCTGAAGAATATGGCGGTGCTGGACTGGACCAAATTTCTTACGGCCTTATCATGCAAGAAATAGAACGTGGTGACAGCGGTGTGCGATCTACAGCATCTGTTCAATCTTCTCTTGTTATGTACCCTATATGGAAATACGGTAGTGAAGAACATCGTAAAAAATTCTTACCTAAGCTAGCTAGTGGCGAGTTTATGGGATCCTTTGGCCTTACAGAACCTGATCACGGTTCTAATCCTGGCGGTATGATTACCAGCTTTAAAGATGCTGGAGATGGAGAGAACATTATTTTAAACGGTGCAAAACTATGGATTTCTAACAGTCCATTTTGTGATGTCGCCGTAGTATGGGCAAAGAATGAAGAAGGACGCATTCATGGAGTAATCGTAGAACGCGGCATGGAAGGTTTTACAACTCCTGAGACACATAACAAATGGTCACTACGAGCTAGTGCGACAGGTGAATTAATTTTTCAAGATGTAAAGATTCCTAAAAGCAATATTTTACCAGGTAAATCTGGTCTAGGAGCACCACTGGGTTGTTTAGATTCTGCGCGATTTGGTATTGCTTGGGGCGCAATAGGTGCCGCAATGGATTGTTACGATACTGCATTAAGGTATGCAAAGGAACGTATACAATTCGGTAAACCGATTGCTGCATTCCAACTACAACAAAAGAAGCTCGCTGAGATGATTACCGAAATTACTAAAGCACAATTACTCGCTTGGAGACTAGGTGTATTGCGTGAAGAAGGAAAAGCTACAAGCGCACAAATATCCATGGCAAAGCGCAATAACGTGGACATGGCTATTAAAATAGCTCGTGAAGCTAGACAAATTCTAGGTGGAATGGGTATTACAGGAGAATACAGCATCATGCGTCATATGATGAACCTAGAAAGTGTAATCACTTATGAAGGTACTCATGATATACATTTATTAATTACTGGATTAGACATTACTGGAGAGAACGCTTTTAAGTAAACCACAGTTAATTAGTACTAAGTTTAAATCCCTTCAATTGAATTGAAGGGATTTTTTCGTTTATTTGGTTCGACTAAAAAACCAATTATGAAAAATTTTAAAATTTTAAGCCTTGCAATCCTATCAATTTTTATTTTCTCTTGTGAATCTGACGATGATAATGGACCTGAATTAACTAGCGCGAGTCTAGCTGGCACTTATAATGTGACTGCGTTTTCTGGCAACGCAACAGAGTCCGACACATCTGGAAACACACCTGATGTTACCGAAGTAGATTTTACCGCTAGTAACTTTAACAATGCGACCGTTACATTTACAGAATCTGGATTAGTTACCTCAACTGGATCTTATACTCAAACATCTATTTATACAGAAGATGGAATGACAGAAACAGAAACAGAGGTACAAGATCTAGACATAAATGGTGATTTTACCATTTCTGGTAACTCTTTAATAATAACAAACACCGACGGTTTTAGTGTGACGGTTAGAAATTTTTCTAATAATGGTCTGGAACTATACCTACAAGAAACAGAAATAGATACAGATTACAGCTATGAGGCAGAGGCTACTTACACTTTAGTAAGACAGTAAATCAATCTACGATCAAAAAAAACCAAAGGCTTAAGGATTAAATTTCTTAGGCCTTTTTTTATTCTCAATTTGTCCCGTCCTAGAATAGCGATACACTAAAATCTTAGTGTAATGAAAACACCTATAAACATTGGTTATGTGAAACGTACCCAAAAAGACTACTCGCTTTCTTTTAAGCTTCAAGTAGTAGAAGAAATTGAATCAGGA
>NZ_JBDVDQ010000005.1:0-96677 GCF_039941875.1 Nonlabens sp.
TTATATGATTCGTTTTGAGAATACAGGTACGGCAAGTGCGGTGAACATCGTCGTGAAAGATGAAATTGATTTGACTCAATTCGATATTACTACTTTGATTCCGCTAGGTGGTAGTCACGATTATTATACGAGAATCAGAGAAGGAAATGTTGTAGAATTCATCCATGAAAACATCAATCTAGATTTTAATGACGCGACTAACGATGGTTATGTATTATTCAAAATCAAAACTTTAAATACTCTTGTTGCAGGTGATACTTTTGATAATACAGCTAATATTTATTTTGATTTCAACGCTCCAATTGTAACCAATACAGAGACAGTGAGTATCATGAGTACAGCAAGCGTAGGAGAAGCTACAGATAGCAGTATTTCCATATATCCTAATCCAGCAAACAGCTTTATTACGGCGACAGCAAACAACGCCATAGAGAGCATCAGCATTACTGATATGAACGGTAGAATGATCACAGCAACACAATTTACAGGCGCAGCAAACGAGCAACGTCTAGAAATAGGTGAGTTGTCTTCTGGTATTTACTTTGTAACTATTAAAAGTGATGTAGGCCAGAAAATAGAGAAGTTACTTGTGGAGTAAATCTCTCATGAATTCCAATAAAATAAAAAGCCTTTTCTTAATAGAAGAGGCTTTTTTTCGTTCCGCTTTCGCGAAAGCCGTTACAACACAAAACTTAAAGAAAACTTAAAATTTTGATAAGGTTATAGTCTCTATTTTGGGTTTAATATATTTGTTTCAAACGCATAATTTACTAGTTTGAAGTCTTATTTTTTCTCCATCTTATTTTGTTTAATCACCAGTATAACTTTAGCGCAGGACAGTATTCCTCCTGTAAAAAAATCTAACTGGATGTCTTGGGGTAGAGTTAGTTTTATATTTAATCAGAGTGCGTTTAATGCAGACTGGCAAGGTGGTGGTGTAACAAATGTTTCAGGTAACCTAGGAATTAGTTATGACATACAGTACAAGCGTAAAAAGCTTTCATGGGATACTAAATTGATTACAGATTTCGGTCTGTCTCAAGTTAAGGATCAACGATTTATACGTAAAACTACCGACCGAATGGAGCTAAATAGTATTCTCGGTAATCAAATCAATCAAAGTTTTTGGAATTACAGTACGATTTTTAATTTTAGATCTCAGTTTATATCGGGCTACGAATTCTTTACAGAAGAGGAGACAGGTGCTGATGGTCTTACAAGAACAGTTCAGAAACGTCGTGAGACTTCAGGTAGTTTTTCACCATCGTATTATCAGTTGGGATTAGGTTTTTTATGGAAAAAGTCTAAAAATTTTAATTTCAATATAGCTCCTGCTACAACAAGGTTAATAAAAGTATCTTCAAATTTTACTGATGTAGATATTAATGACCCTGTAGCTGTTGAGGCTTATGAACCTTTTTTTGGTGTAGAAGCAAATAGAACTTCACGATGGGAAGTGGGTGCTTCTTTTAGAGGATATACAAAATTTGAAGTAGCAAAAAATATTCAAATGGAAAATGTGTTGAGTCTTTACAGTGATTACCTCGTAGATCCAGAGAATGTTGATATAGATTTTAATCTTAATTTATTTTTAAAGGTAAATAAGTACATCAGCGGTAATTTTGAATTTCAGGCTATCTATGATGATAATACTACAAAAGGATTTCAAATACGTCAGGTTATAGGATTAGGTTTTAAATACGACCTAGGAGAGCATCCTAAGAAAACCGCATAGTTAGGAAACTAATAAATCTTCTTTTGAGTGATTTTTTCTAGTGAAATTAAATTTAGATTTTGAATAAAGCTGTCCATCTAGCCGATTAAAATTCCTTCTCGTATATATATACTTCTTAAAAAAGTAGTTTACTTCTACATTGAATTCATGCGCTTGTCATATTAATGTAGTCATATGACATGGTAGCATTTCAGACATTTTTTCAGCTCCTAGGCTAGTCATAGCTTGCTATTTACCGTTAATCGATAAAATGTCATTTACTGTTCGATTTAACTAAATTTTCACATCTGTAGTGGCGTTATGGTACGTTTATGTGGCTATTATTTCCATAATGAAAAGAAAGATGAAAAATTATTTAATGGCAATGCTATGTGTTCTATCACTAGGTTTTGTAAATGCTCAAGTAGGTTTAAATGTAGAGAATCCAGACCAGTCTGCTATACTAGATATTAGTTCTGAAGATAAAGGTGTTTTATTTCCACGTATGGATTTAAAAAACCTATCAGAAGCGCAACCAGTTAATAACCCAGCTACCGGACTTGTAGTATGGAATACAGATGCGGCAAATAACGGTGCAGAAAAAGGTTTTTACTTTTGGAATAATAACTGGATGAAGTTAGGGTCCAACGAGGTAAGTGCTCCAGGCACTGTAGATACTAAAGTTTATGGACAGCTATCTATTAATAATGATTGGAACACTAACTTACAACAGTATACATTTACTAGTGTAAATTCTAACTCGTCAGGACTGGCAACGTCTAACGTGCGTGTTAATGATGGTAATAATTTTTCTCTTAGACCAGAAGTAGCAGGTTTATACAGAGTAACTTTTACTATTACGTATCGTAAGAATGCTGACAATGGAGCAAGTGAAATAGAGTTCTACTTATTTAAAAATAACAATGCCATTAATGACGCAAAGATTAAAGCGCCTTTAAACAGAACAGTGAATACAGTTTCCTTCTCAAAGTTAATGAATCTAGATGCCTATCAATATTATGGATTAGGTATTTCAAAAAGTGATATAGCACCACAAAATTTAAGTATTACTATTCTTAAGAATCAAACTAGTTTTAATATAGAAAAAATAGATTAAATCAGTTTTTTATTCTTAACACAACTTTATCGAAGATAATTCTGTTAATACGTTGGTATTTTATCAACTTGCAAGCCAGTTAGGTAACCTAATTCCTACATATCGCATTGACAGAAAAAGAAGATATTAAAGAACCTCAAAAAGGTAAGAAATACACGTGGTTGCGCAGGATCGCGCGCACTATGCTGGGTATTCTAATAGTTCTTATCCTGTTGCTATTATTTATACGCAGTCCGTGGGGACAGAGTATAATTATAGATCAAGCAGTTTCTTATGTAAAAGATAAAACTGGTACAGATGTGCAACTCGATGCTGCCTTCATAACATTTGATGGAGATATAAAAGTAGAAGGTCTCTATCTAGGCGATCTCAAAAATGATACGCTGGTTTATTCTAAAAGTCTCGAGGCAAATATTGCATTACTACCACTTATTAAGGGAACAGCTTTTGAAGTAGATGACGTAGAGTGGGATGGGCTTACAGCTCGAGTGAATAGAGAGGATTCTCTTAGCGGTTTTAATTATAAATTTCTAATGGATGCATTTGCAACTGCACCAGATACTACAACTTCTAGTGAACCCTTAGATATTAATATAGGAGCCGTTCATCTCACTAGTTTTGATATTATTTATCAGGATCAAGTTGATGAAATGGATGCTAGTGCAAATTTTGACGAGCTATTTCTAGAGATGAATACTCTAGACCTAGATAAAATGATAGTAGATATAGAGACTTTGACTCTCAAAAATGCTGTTGTTAATTATGAGAAAGATGTGGTTACCGCTTTCGCGAAAGCGGAACAAGATACCGACCTCACAAAAGATACCAACCTAGCAGAAGCCATAACCGATAATGCAGACGATTCTCCATTGCCATTACTCAAAGCAGGTAAGATAAGACTAGATAATGTGGTAATGAATTATAATTCAGAGCCAGATGGTATTGTTTTAAGTACGGACTTCGGTATTATGGAAACCTCCATACCTAAGGCAAATGTAGAGAGTAGTGATATACTGGTTTCTTATTTTAATTTAGAAAATAGTAATGTAGCAGTTCATATGAGTGATGTGTCTGCAAATACAGCAGCGCCAGTAGAATCTATCGATCCTGCTACTTTTCAATGGCCAGACATGAAAGTAGCTTTAAAAAAGTTAGATTTTAAAAACAATAACTTTCTTTACACAGTTAATGGCGCTGTACCTTCTGAAAACGAGCTCAATCCAGATGCTATTTCTTTACAAGATATTACATTAGGTCTAAGTGATTTTAATTTAGGTGATCATAAAGCAGCAGTAACTATTAATGAATTAAAACTGAAAGAAATTTCTGGTTTAAGCGTTAATGATTTAAAAGGTTCTGTTAGCATCACAGATGAGAAATTAAATGTGAACAATTTATATGCTAGTGTAAATCAAAGCTCATTATCAGGAAATTTAAATTTAGGTTATCCTAACATAGATGTTTTAATAAATAATCCAGAACGCTTAAATGTGCAGGTTAATGTACCGCAATACAATTTTAATCTAAGTGATGTTTATTCGTTTATGCCAGAATTAGCACAAAACGAGTATGTAAGCAAGCTAGCTGAAAAACCATTGAATGGTAAATTGATAACTAGTGGTAGTACTAGAAATTTAAAGCTGGACAGTTTTATAGTAAACTGGGGCAGCTCTACATCCATAAATGCAAGTGGTACGTTACAAAACGTGACAGATGTAGATCAACTGTCTTTTAATATAGACACTATTAATGCGGTAACGACCAGAGCTACCATTCTCAATTTTATAAAAGAAGAAGATCTAGGAATCACATTACCAGAAAATGCGAGACTTAAAGCAAGTGCCTCTGGTACTATTACTGATGTAAAAACAAAGGCAAATCTGACCACCAGTTATGGAGCCATCGCTTTAGATGGTTCTTTTAAAAATGATGAGATTATAGAGTTTGATGCAGGTGTAAAATTAGACACTCTTAATCTTAATAAAATGCTAGCTATGGAAGGTTTAGGAGATCTAAGCCTAGAATTAACAATCAATGGGAGCGGTAATGACATCAGCACGCTAGATGCAGTTTTAAAAGGAAAGATCCTAGAATTTGCTTACAACGATTATCCATTAAAAAACATTCCTATAGAAGGAAAGATGAAAAATGGTAATGGAGAGATAAACACTGAGTATAGAGATGATAATATCAATATATCTCTAACTGCAGACGCTACCATAGATACAGATGTTAATAAAGCAAATGCACAAATTAATGTGGTAGGTGTAGATTTAAGAGCCTTTGGTATTACTTCTCAAAATGTAAAAGCCGCTGGTAATTTAGGTGTTTCTTATGAAGGTGATGGAATTAATTATAAAGTTAATTCTACGATAGAAGATGGAATTGCTGTTTTTGATAATCAGTCGTATTTGTTAGGAAATGTAGATATTGCTGCATTTGTACAACCAGATTCTACATCGGTAGATATACATAACAAGATGTTAGATCTAGAGTTAAGGTCTAATGTAGATCCAGAAAATCTAACCGTTGCCTTAGAACGTCATATTAATAGATACCTAACTACTAGCACGGCAATGGACACGGCACAACCGGTGGTTATGAAGATTAAAGGAAATATAAGTCCAGCACCTATTTTGAGAGATGTTATATTACCAGGGTTGCAAGCGCTAGATACCATAAATATAGCTGTAGATTTTGATGAAAAAGAACGTAGATTAAATAGTGATGTAAAAGTGGCTTATTTAAAATATGCAGATAGTGAGGTAGATAGTCTAGTTATCTCGTCTGCATCAGATGCTCAAAACCTCAAGTTCCAATTAGGTTTTAAGAAAATAGGATCTGGGCCAGTCAATGTTAAACGTACTGCGATGACTGGTATAGTGGCAGGTAACAGGTTAAACCTAGATTTTACATCTTATGATGATGAGGAGAAGTTGATGCATTTTGCTAGCACGCTTTCGCGAAAGCGAGATCAAAACGGTCTAGAGAATCTCATTTTTAACCTTTCTGTAGACGATCTTATCCTGAATAAACAACCCTGGACCATACCTTCAAATAATGAAATAGCGGTAGGAGAAAGTAAGGTGTTATTTAATGATTTTAAATTAACAAATGGAGATCAAAGTATAGAATTAAGATCAGACAGGTCTAATACCACAAATGAACACGTGGCGATGTTGATCAATAATTTTAGGTTGCAAGGATTGCTTAGTTTCTTAAATTCTGATGAGAAACTAGCTACAGGAAATGTAAATGGAGAATTTGTCATAGATGATATTTATGGAGCAACAGGTTTTATAGCAGATTTACAGATAGAAGATTTTCATGCAATGGAAACACCGTTGGGAGTTTTAAAGTTAGATGCGAAATCTCTAGACGCATCTAAGTATAATATGAACATGAGTGTAAAGGGTGATGACGTAGATATAGTGTTAGATGGGGATTATGAGGCAAATGAAGTTGCTGCAAAATTAAACTTAGATTTGGATATTAATAAAGTTGCCATGAGCACACTAGCAGGTATTTCTGACGGTTTTCTCAAAGATGGTAATGGTTCTATAAATGGAACGTTTAAAGTAGCAGGAACGACCGTAGATCCTGAGTATAATGGGGTTTTAAAGTTTAATAATGCTACGGCTAGTGTTTCTATGCTAGACACTAGTTTTACGTTTAAAAATGAAGAGATTAAAATAGATAATGCTGGCGTTTACATGAATAACCTAGCAATTACAGACGCAAATGGAAATCCATTTACAATTGATGGAACGATAGGAACAGAAAATCTATTACAACCGACTCTGGACTTAAATTTAAAGGCAATTAATTTTACAGCGCTTAATAGTACTGCAAAGGATAATGACCTATATTATGGTAAGGCTACCTTTGATGCTAGTGCCAAGATAACTGGTACAACAGACGTTCCTATAATTGATCTCGATTTAACGGTAAAGAATGTCACTGATGTAACTTATGTTTTACCAGCGACAGAATTAGATCTGGTAGAGCGTGATGGTATTGTACAATTTGTCAATAAGGTAAATCCAGATGCGATTCTCACACAAACAGAAGAAGAGTCTGCAACGTTAACAGGTTTTGATATAACAGCAAATTTTAAAGTACGCAGGGAGGCAAAGGTTACTATAATTATAGATCCAGATACGGGAGATCAACTACAGGTTTCTGGAGATGCAGATTTTAAATATAGAATGACGCCTAATGGAAGAATGACACTGGCAGGAAGGTATGAGATTTCTGAAGGTTTTTACCAATTTAATCTATACGATATTGTTTCTAGACGTTTTGACCTGGCTAAAGGTGGTAGTGTAAACTGGTCTGGTGATCCTTTTGATGCAAATCTAGATGTAAGCGCTATTTATAAAGTAGAAACTAGTGCGAGTGCTATAATGGCGAGTCAGACCAGTGGTGCAGATCTAGCAACACAAGAAAAATACCAACAGAGATTGCCCTTTATAGTGTACTTAAATATAGATGGCGAGCTACTCAAACCTGAAATTAATTTTAAACTTGACTTACCAGAAGATGAACAAGGTGCTTTGGGTGGTGAAGTGTATAGCAGGTTACAACAAGTTAATACTCAAGATCAAGAATTAAATAAACAAGTATTTTCTCTTCTTGTTCTCAATAAATTTTTCCCAACTAGTGGAGCAGATGGTAGTAATGGAGGTACAGCTACGATTGCTAGAGATAATTTAAACCAGGCTTTGAGTGATCAATTAAATCAGTATGGTGGGCAATTATTAGGTAAAACAGGGATAGATTTTAATTTTGGATTAGATAGTTATACAGACTATGCCAGCGGTAGTGGTCAGGAAAGAACACAGTTAGATGTAACAGCTAGTAAGAAATTATTAGACGACCGTTTAATAGTAAGCGTAGGTAGTGAAGTAGATATTCAAGGTAGTGCACAAGATGGAGAAGAAGCTCCTGTAATAGGTAATGTAAGTCTAGAATATTTACTGACAGAAACTGGCCAGTGGAGATTAAAAGGTTTCCGTCGCAATCAGTATGATAATGTGGTAGATGGACAGCTGGTAGTAAGTGGTATTTCATTAATCTTTACTAAAGAATTTAATGAATTTAAAAACCTATTTGCAAAGACAGTTCTAACCGAAAATCAAAAAGCTAGAAAAGAAGAAGAGGAAGAATTAAAGAAGAAAGAGGACAACGAGAGTAAAACAACAGAAGAAAATAAAAACTAAATCAAAGCACTTGAATTTAAATAATTACATAAAAACCATTTTAGTTATAAGTATTGTTCTTATAGCTTCTTCATGTGCGGTAAAGAAATACGTACCAGAAGATGAATTGTTATTTACGGGCTCTTCACTTGATATAAAATTAGATTCCCTAACTGATGTTAAAAATGTAGCTGCTCTTAAATTAGAGCTAGAAGCAACACTTTCTCCACAACCTAATTCAAAGTTTCTAGGAATGCGTCCAGGATTGCATTATTACTATAAAGTGAATAAAGATAGTGCGGGATTTATAGCAAGATTTTTAAACAAGAAAATAGGAGAGAAGCCTGTTTATTTAAGCGATGTAGAAGAAGAAGCGACTAGAGATTTATTGCGCAATAGATTAGAAAACAGAGGGTTTTTCTTCAGTAATATATCATCAAAGACCTTTAAAGATGAAGATGCAAAGGAAGGTAACGTATCGTACGACGTTACGTTGCCTAATCCATACCGCATGAAAACCTATCAGGTAGATCGTGACTCTATTCCATTTTATGCTGTTTTAGAAGATCAGATAAAAAAATCTCCTATAAAAGTAGATTCTCGTTTTGATTTATCTGCTTTAAAGCTAGAAAGGGAACGTATAGATTTAAATTTAAAGGATAAAGGGTATTATAATTTCAATTCTGGTTTTTTAATATTTCAGGCAGACACTAATCAATATAAAAATAGAAAATTTGACCTGTTTTTAAAATTGAAACAAGATGTACCTACAAAGGCCATAAAACCGTATCAAATAAAATCAGTAAATGTTTTTCCTTATAACGTTACTACTAGCGACACGGTTAAGTTAGACACAGTACGTTATGCAAATAAAGACTATATCCAAGAATCAGATTTCTTTAGACCAGATCGATTAGATCCATTTATACTTTTAGAGAAAGGGGATTTGTATAATCCAGAAAAGTCTAAGGCTACTAGCAGGCGTTTAGGATCTATAGGTGCCTATAAATTTGTCAATATAGAATATACAGAAATAGAAGGAGAAGAAACAGATAGTCTCAATTACCTAGAAGCAAACATCTTTCTATCTCCTTTAAATAAAAGAGCCATCCGTGCCGAATTGCAAGCAGTAACAAAATCAAATGATTTTTCTGGACCTACATTAGGACTTACTTTTTCTAATCGTAATTTATTTAAAGGTGGAGAAACGCTTAATATAAAAGCCACTGGGACGTATGAAGTACAAGTAGCTGGTAACAGTAGTGGAGGTTTAACAAGTACAGAATTTGGCTTAGGTGCAGATTTGATTTTTCCTCGCGTGTTAGCTCCTTTTAAAGTAGATAGTGATTACTTTGAATATGCTATTCCTAAAACTAAAACCAGTCTTAATGCATCGATCTTAAATCGCAGCCAGTTGTACAGTTTGTTGACTTTTTCTGGTAGTTTTGGTTATGTCTGGCAAGCAAATAAATATGTGACGCACGAGTTAAATCCGGTGTCTATTAACTATGTGAGACCTACTAATATTTCGGAAGAATTTCAAGCTATACTAGACGATAATGCTTTCTTACAAAGTAGCTTTGATCAACAATTTATTTCTGGATTAACTTATTCATTTACTTATAACGGTATGTTGAGTCAGAGCAAAAGAGCCTTGTTCTATGTGAATAGTACGGTAGATGTTGCTGGTAATAGCATTAGTCTACTAGCACAAGAAAATGATCTAGGTAAGAAAGAATTCTTAGGATTAGAATATGCACAATATGCAAAGGCCGATGTGGATTTTAGATTCCATTATCTGTTAAATGAAGAATCTAGAATAGCTACACGATTCTTTGCTGGTTATGGATTGCCTTTTGGTAATAGCGATGTCTTACCATTTAGCAAACAGTATTTTTCTGGAGGAGCTTATAGTGTACGAGCATTCAGAACTAGATCTTTGGGACCAGGTACGTATACTGCAAATACTGCAGACGACAGTTCTTTCTTTGATCAATCTGGTAACGTGCGTCTAGAGGCAAACGTAGAGTATCGTTTTCCTATTTATAGCTATTTTAAAGGAGCTCTTTTTGTGGATGCAGGAAATGTGTGGTCTACTGCAGGAAATGGTTTAGATGGTGGCGAGTTCAGTAGTGATTTTGTGAATGAACTAGGTATAGGTGCAGGAATAGGAATGCGTGTAGATGTTCAAGGTTTTGTGATACGTTTTGATCTCGCTGCTCCATGGCACGATCCATCTCTTCCAGAAAATGAACGTTGGAATTTTGATGTAGAAAATCCTGTATTCAACTTTGCCATAGGTTATCCTTTCTAAGAATTTTTTTCAGTGTCCGCTTTCGCGAAAGCGGAATACTTAAAAGCACTATATTGCTGCTTTTTTTAAATAAATAGAACAATGGAGAGTCTCGATAACAATAATAGTGCTTACCGTCAAAGAAGAGGTAGAGAAGAGTACCATCCGGCTGCAATTAAT
The DNA here is from genome assembly GCF_039941875.1 of Nonlabens sp. Taxonomy (GTDB): domain Bacteria; phylum Bacteroidota; class Bacteroidia; order Flavobacteriales; family Flavobacteriaceae; genus Nonlabens. The sequence goes on from NZ_JBDVDQ010000005.1 coordinate 10,506, forward strand.
GATGCAGGAATGTTTGAGATGATAGGCAAGTGTTTTACTAATTATGCAAACTTTACAGGAAGAGCTCGCAGGTCAGAATATTGGTATTTTAGATTGTTCAACCTCATAGTTTTGTTGTTTTTCTTTTTCATATTTATCTTATTAGGTTCTGTGAAAGAAATGCGTGTTGTTTTATTGATCATTTATATTCTTTATGCAGTCGCAACCATTATACCTAGTGTGGCAGTTACCATTAGAAGACTGCACGATACAGGTAGATCTGGATGGACTTTTCTATTAGCGTTTGTTCCTGTAGCAAGTATAATAATACTTATTTACCTAACTGAAGATAGTAAATATGATGCAAATCAATGGGGACCTAATCCTAAAGGATTAGGAGATGGAAAGTATATTGCTCCTAAAAATGAATATGATGATGGTTTTTAACTTAATAAAGTTTAAATATTTCTAAAACAGAGGTAAACGCCGTTAGTCTGATATTATATTTGTGAAAAAACTATGTGGAGAAAAGTATTTCAAGTGTTAGGACTAGTCGCAGCACTTTTAAGTTTACTACCTCTTATAGCTGCAGATTACTGGTGGATAAGAATTTTTGATTTTCCACATCTTCAACTTACCGCTTTTACCTTATTAGCGATCTTGCTTTACTTCTTTACTTTTAAGCCTAAATGGATCAACGACTATGCATACATAACGGTTTTATTGGGTTGTTTTACTTTTCAATTTTTTAAAATAGTTGATTACACACCGTTATATCCAGTAGAAGTGGAGGACAGTTCTTCTACAATTTCTGAGGATAATTACATTAGTATTTATACAGCAAATGTGTTGCAAGAAAATAAAAACACAGAAGAATTATTTAAAGAAATAGAATCTAAAGAACCAGATTTAATTGTTTTTACAGAGACTAATGATAGGTGGAGTGATGCTATAAAAAATAGAATAGGCAATTCATACCCTTTTAAAGTGGAGCAACCACAGGAGAATACTTATGGTATGCTAGTGTATTCTAGGTTAGAATTATCAGACACAAGAATTAAGTTTCAAGTAGATCCAGAAATACCTTCTATTGATGCTAAGGTCAGGATGAAGAACGGAGATTTATTTCAATTATTTGCAATTCATCCCACACCACCCATGCCGCAGCACAATCCTTTAAGTATACAGATCGTGATAAGGAGTTAATGCTTACTGCTATCGCAAGTAATAAGTCTAAAATTCCTGTGATTGTTCTAGGAGATTTTAATGATGTGGCCTGGTCGCATAGTACTCAATTGACTAAAACAGTAGGTAAATTATTAGATTTGAGAATAGGGCGTGGTTTCTATAGTACTTATCATGCACAATATCCATTGATGAGGTGGCCACTAGATCATATTCTTATCTCACCAGAATTTAGGTTGAAAAAAGCAGGTACTGGCGCAGATTTTGAAAGTGATCATTTTCCTTCTTGGGCAGTTTTAACTTACGAACCCAAACTTGCCGAAAAACAAAAGCCCAAAGAGCCAAATGACGAAGGCTGGAAAGAAGCAAAAAAGCAGTTAAAAAGTACTGATTTAAAATCTCTGTTAGATATTTGAGGTATATTTTAAAAATTTAATATAGTCTCTGTAACAGATAAGGGTGATCTATTCTGATTTTTTAGATTCAATTATTAAATGAGGATAATTATCTAAGTCGTAATCGAGAACTAGCCCACCAGCAAGGGATTGAGTGATTTTAGGTCCATAGAGTACATCACAAAGATACATGGCAGCCTCAAAAGATCTCGCACCGCCAGCACTAGTAATTACCTTATCATCATGTACAAACCAAACATTTTTTCTTATATCTAAAAGAGGGAAACGATCCTTCATTTGATCAATATCTGACGGGAAGGTAGTACTTACTTTTTGATCTAAAATACCTGCTTGTGCTAGTACAAATGCACCATCGCAATGAGATGTGATATACTCAGCATCTTCACTTACTTGTTTTACAAAGTTAATCATGGTAGCATTTTCTAGATCTGTATCCAGATGATGCTCTGCACTGGGAACCACGAGTATATCAATCTTAGGTGCGTTTTCAAATGTATAATCAGGTAATATTCTTATTCCTTCAAATGTAGTGACAGCATCCATAGTTTGTGCCACAAGAAAGACATTCATAGGTTTAATACCTTCTCGATATTTGGTGTGTTGAAATATATCAAATGGTGCAGTGAGTTCTGTATTAAAAGTACCATCCATAATTAGAAAACCTACATTGTATGCGTTTTCTGTCAGTACAGGTTTTGAAATTTCTTCTTTTGCGGCTTGCGTTTCTGTTTTACTAGAGTCATTACAAGAAGTAAGTAATATGACTAAGAATGCTGTTAAGATTAAATTGGCACTGTTAGTTAAATTATAGACAATTGATTTCATATTAACTGTAGGAATTAGACTTCTTATCGATTTTTGTGGGACCAAACTAAAACTCATGAATAAGATTATTTTTATTGTTAGTATAGTAACACTGATATCTGGAATAGTAGGTTTTTATACATCTACACCATTTACTACATTTTTAAGAATTGTATTTCTCATATCTGCAGATGTATTGATCATTATGTTACTCGCTAAATTGTTATTTGCTGGTAATAGAGCTTTGCGATCAAAAGGAAGAAATAAAAGTATACGTACTTCTTAATTAGGGTTTTAGTAAAAATGCCTCTGCAAACTTATAACTAACACCGGCCGCTATTATTCCTAAACTTATACTAAGTATCAAATACCATATCGCAGATGCGTATGAGCCGTTTTTAAGTAGTAGAAACAACTCGGCACTGAAGGTGGAAAATGTGGTAAGTCCACCACAAAAACCTACTCCTAATAATATATACCATTGATGAGATAGTTGCTCTTTGTGAAAAGCAGCTAAAAACCCACCTAGCAGTAAGCAACCTAAAATATTGACTCCTATTGTAGGAATCCATTTTAGGCTATTGTTATTTTCTATTAAAGAAAAGTAAAACCTTAAACTACTTCCTAGTCCACCACCTATAAAAACGAATAGAAATTCTTTCATTTATTCTATCGGTATATAAATTTCGGTACGATAATCTGCTGGGTTAGGAGTAAGCATAGGGTCTGTTTTATAAATTTCATAAGGAGATGCTATTGCTTTTACCAGCCCATTTTTAGATATAAACTCTTCACCTTTTTTCCATGCTTCATCTAGATTACTATACGCTCCATTAAGAGTTATTTTAACCGCTTTTCCAGGTTCTTGATAACTAGATAAGATATTGCTGTTAGTAGCTGTAATCTCTCTATTTTGAACAGGAATCGCTGCAGAGAATAAAACACTATTATTAGTAGGATCTATCTTTTCATATACCACACGTGGCATTCCGTACATATCGATATTATTGCGATTCATGTAGGACATGATATTTTGAAGCATTTGAGACTTTACAATTTGTAATTTATCTCTTTTAGAACTAGAAGACATATATAAAAAATAACCGCCTCCAGTCTCAATGATACCGTCTACATGAACTTGGTGCACGGACATTTGGTTATTCACATAGTTGTCTAGATTTTCTAAACCTGCAGTATACTTAGGTTTAATTTCATCTTCCATATTAAAGCCTAATACGGTAGTCATTACTTTATCTAAAAGACCTTGTTCACCTTTAATATTCCATGTTACTTTAGTACCATTTTCAACACGTTCTAGATCCATTTTTACATCACTATTAGAACTAGTCATACCATTATCATAAAACATATTCATAGCCACATATTTATCAGGCTCTATTCCTGTTATAGTCATTTTACCATTACCATAAGGATCTGTAAAAGAATAATTCCCATCTACACCTTTAGTTTGTGTACCCATAGTAGAGGTTATTTCTTCATCTTCTAGCCATGGATTCCAGTTATCCCATTCTTTAAAATCTGCTAGTTGCTCATATATAAGAGATGGAGGAGCAGCTATAACTCGAGATTCTGTTATATCATATTTTCCATCTTTTAAGGAAAAATAAATGGCGCCACCTATAACAGCGATTAATAAAAGTATAAAAATGTACTTGAAAGCTTTCATTTAGGGTCTAATTATATATCAAAGATACGATTATTGAAAAAGATCTTGGTTAGAAAAGATATACAAGAATAGGTCTCTCATGTCGTACGCCAAATGAGTAATCTATAATTAAATGAAAATAAGAAATATTTTAAAATAGGCGTAAATAAAAACTGCCAGATCAGATCTGGCAGTTTTAGAGAAAGTCATTATAAATGAGCTTTCTTCCCCCTAAAATTCTTTGTGTTATTTGGTTGGTTAGTCTATAACACATGAGTAAAATTAAGTCTAATTAATCCTTTAAAAAATACCCATTAAGGGGTATTTTTTGTTAAAAAAACAGAGTAAAATAGCTGTTTTGTTTAACCGTAGTTAATTGTGTGGAAAAAAGCCTTTTTTTCATATTCTTTAATTGACATGTTGTAGAGTAATTACTTACTTGAAAACAGTTTTTATTTTACATGTAGAATCTAATTATCTAAAAGTACCGCTAGGAAAACTAACCATACTCTCTATACCATCTTTTCCTATTGCAGCTATACCAAAAAAGGAGTTGTCAATAACTATTCCTTTTAAAGTAAATGCGTTTACATCACCTACATATCGAGAATTATCCCAAGTAGGACTAGTAGTATCTCTCCAGTAAATTTTATATCCTACGGCATTTTTTACTTTGTCCCATTTAAATTTCACATCAGCTTCTACTATACCACCTATTTTTACATTTTGAGGTCTGCTCGGAGCCCATGCCAGTTGAGCTAGGTTAATAGCATTTACAGCAGTTAATTTTTTAGTGTAAGGGAAGTTAACATGCTCTACGACATCTCCATATGCTATACCGTTTTCTGTTCTAATATCTTGATGCTGTTGTGTATAATTTTCATGTGCTTCCATAATGCGTATACCAGGAAAACCTAGATCTGCAAAAGGTCTGTGATGACCACCTCTTCCAAAACGGTCCAGTCTATAAACCATCATAGGCTTCATCTCTGGCATATATGTTTTTACAGATTTATGAATATAACGAGCCAGTTGTCTCGAGATACCATCTACCTCACCACCATAAAAACGTCTACCATTACGCTGGCGTTCTGTCTCAGTAGGGTCTGTAGGTTCAGAGAAAATTCTAAATTCTCTGTTGTCGATTACGCCATCTACACCTTCTATATTTCCTATCATATCGTTATTTAAAAACCCTATGACATTCCATTTTTTATTTTTAGCATATTCGGCTAGTCCTTTTCCTCCAAAAAGGCCTTGTTCCTCACCACTTAAACCTACATAAACGATACTGTTCTTAAACTTGCGTTTACTCAAAACTCGAGCAGCTTCTATAGTACCTGCCATACCACTAGCATTATCATTTGCACCTGGAGCATCTGTAGTAAAATCCATAGTGTCACTAGCACGAGAATCTATGTCACCACTCATCATCACCATATCGTTAGGGCTAGAAGTACCTCTTTGAATAGCAACCACATTTACTACCCAAGCATCTTTAGGTATGCGACTTCCCATATCTGTAGAAACAAAATCTTTTTGATAGAATACTTCTAGACAGTCACCACACTCTTTTGATATTTGATCAAATTGCGCCTTTATCCATCTTCTTGCTGCACCTATTCCTCTCGTATCAGATACCGTGTCAGAAAAAGTATTTCTTGTTCCAAAATCGGCTAGGGTACGTACATCGTTCTCGATTCTATCTGCACTTACTTCATTAATAATACTGTATAAGTCCATTTGATGGTCTGTAGGTACTTGTGCAATAGATAAATAACTACATAGTAGTAATAATATTAATAGGTTTTTCATGATAAAAAATTTAGCCCCTAAGATAAGAGCTATGATTTTATGATATTCTATGAAATTGTTAAAAGGATAATTTATGAGCACGCTTTCGCGAAAGCGGAATTTATAAACTTCTAAAACCTTAAAATAATACGTGTGCTTAATTTACCACACTGTATTATTTAGAGAAGTCAAACGCTTTTGAAAGTCTTTATAATGCCTATAAAGATTTTAATAGAAATAAATTACAGATACTGTAGATTTACAGCATAATATAATTTTAAATAAATCGATCGATGATTAAAGAAATAAAAAAGAAAAGTTATAAGAAGATGTTTTTGATCTCAGGATTAGTTTTAACTAGTCTACTGGTTTCATGTGGTGGTGCAAGTAAATCCATAGACAGTACTAATGTAAAAGATACAGAGTCGCCATTTATATTACCACTTCAAGAGGACACAAACGAATGTTTTTCTTGTGATGAAAAAAAGCCTATACATTTAGATCAATTTAAAACAGCTCTAACAGACTCAAAGTTACAACAGTATAAAAACGGTGGAAAGAGTAGGGAAGAGTTTAAAAATTTAGATACTTTTTGCGATGATACTATTTTTAAGGTTTGTGGTGATGCCATGGTTTTACAAGCAACTGACGATAAGAATGATCGTGTAGAGTTTAGACAGCTCAAAGACCTAAAACTTAATGATCAAAGTATTTTGAGGTTTCAAGCAAAATTTGAAAATCTACCTAATTCTAATGATCGAAAAGGAGTAACCTTAGCACAAATACATAATGATGCTCGTGGGGTAGGTAGGCCTCTATTTAGAGTAGAATACACAGGTGAAAATGAATTAAGAGCTGTTCTTACCGATACGTACATTAAATATGAAGGAGAATCTATAAATGATTATTTAGTTGGTTTTAGAGATGGGCATGAACTCTATTGTAAACTAGAAATTTTAGAATCTGGTAATCAAATTAGCGTTTATGTTAAGAATATCAATACTGGAAAGTCAAAGACTAAAATCTATACGGTAGATAACAAGTGGTTAGAAAAAGATGGAGATTTTTACTTTAAAACAGGAGCTTATTTGCAAGTAGCAGGTAAAGCGCCACGAGTTAGTTATTACAGTTTACAATACTCTTATTAATAAAAATAAAAATAGCTTATGCACTAAGTGCATAAGCTATTCTAGTTACGATAAGAAAGGATTTTTAAGCCTCTTTGTGTATTTCCACTGCGTGTGGATAAGGAATTTCAATTTTCTCTCTATCTAGTACAAGTTTTGTGTTTTCTATAGTCCAAAAGTAAACATCCCAGTAATCTTCTGGCGCACAGTAAGGTCTTACAGCAAGATTAACAGAGCTGTCTGCTAGTTCACTAACGTTTACAGATGGTGCTGGATCTTTAAGTACTTTAGGATTAGATTCTAACATGGCAAGTAAAGCATCTTTAGCTTGTTTAATATCTTCACCATATCCTATTCCTACAGTAGTATCTACTCTCATTTTACCTTCGGCAGTATAATTTATAATGTTACCGTTTGCCATAGGGCCATTAGGTATAAGAGCAAGCTTGTTTGCAGGAGTTATTAATTTAGTAACTAATATGTCGATTTCTTTTACAACACCTAATTCTCCTTGTGCTTCTACTAGATCACCTATTTTATAAGGTTTAAAAATTAGGATAAGGACTCCACCAGCAAAGTTAGATAGAGAACCTTGTAAAGCAAGTCCTATCGCAAGACCAGCTGCGGCAAGAATCGCAGCAAAACTAGCTGTCTCAATTCCTAATGTACCTGCTACTGTTACTATAAGAAGTATGGTTAAAACCCATTTAAGTAAACTGGTTAAGAATTTCTTTAAGGTAACGTCATAATCTCTTTTATCCATTAATTTACTAGTTACTTTTACTAGCTTCTTAATAATAAATGCACCAATTATATAAATTAAAATAGCTTTTAAAAGTGGTATACCGTATTCTAGGGCATAACCAGTAATGTTTTCTAAGCTAAATCCGTCAGGACTTATATTCAGGTCTAAATTGTCTGCTTGTACTACAGGTTCTTGAATCATTTTTACTAATGTTTTTGTTTGTTGAACTCAAAATTAACTAGTAAAATATGGGAATATAAAAAGGATGATGTGTTTTTTTAAGAAATACGCTTTATCGTTTAAAAAAACGTTTTAACAGATTTTCTGTCGTTAATCTATATTACCCAAATACTGGATACAAAAAACCGCTCTTGTGGAGCGGTTTTGATAATTATTGAATGAATTTAATTTATCCTTGTTTCTTAATCTCTACTTGATGTGGGTAAGGTATATCAACACCTATAGCATCTAGTGTAGGTTTAAAGTTTTCTTGTAAAAACCAGTAAACAGTCCATACATCATCTGTAAGAGTATACGGTCTTACGTTAATATTTATAGAACTGTCAGCATTTTCTGCCACCATAATTTGTGGAGCAGGATCTTTTAGGACCAGAGGATGGTCTTCTACTAGTTTCCTCAAGGCTTCTAGAGTTTGAGTAATATTCGCATCATAGCTTACCCCTATGGTAGTGTCGCATCTCAAAATTCCTTCCGTATTAAAATTGATTATATTACCATTAAGTAATGGGCCATTGGGAATAATAGCTAGTTTACGTTGTGGTGTTACTATTTTAGTTTGTAAGATATCTATCTCTTTAATAGTACCTAAAACACCTTGTGCCTCGATAGTGTCTCCCACTTTGAAGGGTTTAAATAACAAAAGTAAAACACCACCAGCAAAATTAGACAACGATCCTTGTAATGCTAGTCCTATAGCTAGTCCTGCAGCAGCAATAACTGCGGCAAAACTTGTTGTTTGTATACCCAGTGTTCCTACTACCGTTATAATAAGTAAAATCCAAAGGCCCCATTTAATTAAGTTGAGTAAGAATTTTTCTAAAGTTATATCGTAGTCTCTAGCTAACATTATTTTTCTCGTTAGCTTAAGAGCTTTCTTAATTAACCACCTTCCTACAATAAAAATTAGAATAGCTTTTACTAACGGAATGCCGTATTCTAAAATAAGCTCAAATCCTTTTTCAACATTAAAGTTGTCTAATATCTCTTTCATATGTTACAAAAGTATAGGAAGGCAAGAGAAACCATGTTTATGATTTGTTAATAGTTGAGAACTTTAAGTATTAATTTTAATAATTGATTTCTATTTAATTAAAAAAGCCGCTATTTGGAAAATCCAATAGCGGCTTTAGTTCATTTAAAATTTCTAGAATACTAGAAAGGGTACTTATTAGCTTCAGTCACCTTATCTGCGATAGTATCTCTTAGAGCTACAATGTTAGGTAGGTTTGTGTATTTAGTGAAACGTTTAAGTCCCATAAGCATCATGCGTTGTTCATCACCTTCAGCAAAGCTAGAAATACCTTCTTCAGCTCTTGCTTGGATAATTTTAGACGCTTGATATAAGTAATATTGCGACATTGCAATTTGTTCTTTTTGCTCTTCTACACTAGTACGTGCGATGTTCTTTTGAGTTCTAAGAATAGCACTCTCTGCCATATAGATCTCGATAAGAATATCTGACGCTGCAATTAATAATTGCTGGTGCTCTTCTAGTGCTGGACCAAATTTTTGAACAGCACTTCCTGCTACCATTAAGAATACTTTTTTAAGCTTCTTAACCATATCCATTTCTTCAGATAATGGCTCAGAGAAATCTGGTGTATCAAAAGAAGGAATAGAAGTAAGCTCATTTCCTACTGCCATTGCTGGTTCAAGAAGATTTACATGCCCTTTCATAGCCTTTTTAACAAGCATTCCTACTGCTAGCATACGGTTGATCTCGTTAGTACCTTCATAAATACGTGAGATACGAGCATCTCTCCATGCAGCCTCCATAGGAGCGTCTGCACTGAAGCCCATACCACCATAGATTTGTATACCTTCATCACTACATGCTTGCATATCTTCAGATACAGCAACTTTAAGGATAGAACATTCTATAGCAAATTCTTCAACACCTTTTAATTCTGCTTCTGCAAACGTTGCACCTTCTTCTTGACGCAAGTGGATGCGGTTTTCTACATCTTTCGCTGCACGATAAGAAGCACTTTCACCTACATAAGCATTAACAGCCATTTCAGCTAGTTTCTTTCTAATTGCACCGAACTTTGCGATAGGAGTTTTAAACTGCTCACGCTCATTAGCATAATTAGTAGCAAGTGTAATTACACGACGTTGTGCATCTAGACATGCTGCAGCCAGTTTTATACGACCTACATTTAATGCATTCATCGCAATTTTAAAACCTTCACCACGACCAGCAAGCATGTTCTCTACAGGAACTAGACAATCGTTAAAGAATACCTGACGAGTAGAAGAGGAGTGAATACCTAATTTGTGTTCTTCTTCTCCCATTGTAATTCCATTACTAGGATCGTTTTCTACGATAAATCCAGTAATGTTCTTATCATCTTCTAGACGAGCAAATACTACAAATACATTACAGAAACCTGCATTAGAAATCCACATTTTTTGACCATTGATCTTGTAGTGTTTTCCATCTGCAGTAAGCTCTGCCTTTGTTTTACCAGAATTTGCATCAGATCCTGCACCAGGCTCAGTTAAACAATAAGCTCCAAACCACTCACCAGTTGCCAGTTTAGGAACATATTTTTTCTTTTGCTCTTCAGTACCATATAATGTAATAGGCATAGTACCTATTCCTGTATGTGCTCCAAAAGCAGTTGCGATAGATCCAGTTGCACCAGATATATAATCACAAACTAACATAGTAGAGACAAAGCCCATACCTAGTCCATCATACTCTTCAGGAACAGCGATACCTAAGAAGCCCATTTCTCCGGCTTTGCGCATTACTTCTTCAGTAAGTGCATAGTCTTTCTTTTCAAATCGGTCTTTATTAGGAACGATCTCTTTGTCTACAAATTCTTGTACACTCTCGCGCATCATCTTTTGTTCATCAGAGAAGTCTTCTGGAGTGAATACTTCTGATGGATTTGTTTCTTTCACGATGAATTGTCCACCGCGTATCATTTCTATTTTATTTTCTGTTGACATAATTTTTATTGTTATCTCGCTTTCGCGAAAGCGTAATTCTTAATTTAAAAACTCAAAAATACCAGCAGCTCCTTGTCCAGTTCCCACACACATGGTTACCATACAGTGTTTTCCTTGGTTTCCTCTCTTGCGCATCTCGTCAAAGATTTGCACAGATAGTTTTGCTCCTGAACAACCTAGTGGATGACCTAGTGCGATAGCACCACCGTTTACATTAACTATTTCTTTATTAAGACCTAGTTCTCTAACCACAGCAACAGATTGACTTGCAAAAGCTTCATTTAACTCAATAAGAGCCATGTCTTCTTTTTTAAGACCTGCTTGTTTTAGCGCTTTAGGAATAGCTTCTATAGGTGCGATACCCATTACTCTAGGTTCTACAGCTGCTACGGCAAAGCTTACTAGTTTTGCAATAGGCTTTATACCTAATTCATTTACCATTTCTTCACTCATTACAAGTGTAAATGCGGCTCCATCACTAGTTTGTGAAGAGTTACCAGCAGTTACACTACCACCTGCAGCAAATACTGGACGTAATCTTGCAAGAGCCTCTAGACTTGTACCTTTTCTAGGTCCTTCATCTTTAGTTACTGTATAGGTTCTAGTTTTCTTTTTTCCATTCTCGTCTAGATACGTTTCTTCTACGTCTATAGGGACGATTTGATCTTGGAAACGGTTTTCAGCTAGTGCTCTTAAGGCTTTCATGTGAGAGTCATAAGCAAATTGATCTTGCTCTTCTCTAGAAACCTTATAGTCATTTGCAACCTCTTCGGCAGTAAGTCCCATTCCCCAGTAGTAGTCTTCGTGACCTTGCTTTGCCAGACTATAAGCTGGAGCAGGTTTATAACCACCCATAGGAACATAACTCATGCTTTCTACACCACCAGCCACGATACATTGTGCCATACCTGATTGTACTCTTGCCACAGCTGCACCGATAGCATCTAGTCCAGATGCACACCATCTATTGATACTTATACCTGGAATATCCACTCTATCTAATGCTAGAAGTGATATCTGACGTGCCATATTAAGACCTTGCTCAGCCTCTGGCATTGCATTACCTATAATCATGTCATCGATACGACCTTTATCAAATTCAGGAAGGTCTTTTAACATTCCTTGAATAGTTTCTGCTGCTAGCTCGTCTGGTCTTTTAAATCTAAAAACACCACGACCTGATTTTCCTACTGCCGTTCTTTTTGCGGCAACTATATATGCGTTTGTCATTTTCTTAGTTTCTTAAAGGTTTACCTTTCTGGATCATGTGTTGAAGTCTCTCCAGTGTTTTTCTCTCTCCAGTAAGACTTAAGAATGCTTCACGTTCTAGGTCTAATAAATACTGTTCAGAGACAAGGGTAGGGGCACTTAAATCACCACCTGCCATTACATAAGCTAGTTTATTTGCGATTTTTAAATCATGCTCACTTATGTATTTACCAGCTTTCATAGCGTCAGTTCCTACTAAGAACATTCCTAATGCTTGCTGGCCCAATACTTTTATATCCTTACGCTTAGCAGGTTGTGTATAACCTTTGTCAGCTAGAAGTCTTGCTTGTGCTTTTGCAAAGGCAATACGTCTGTTATCATTTACAACAACATGATCCACACCTTTTCTCAAGATACCTAGATCATATGCTTCATACGCACTTGTTGCAACTTTAGCAGTTCCTATAGTAAGGAAATATTCTCTTAGTCTATTTAACTCTACGTCGTTTTTCTCAAAAGTGTCACTAGCTCTTAGTGCCATTTCTTTTGATCCACCACCACCAGGAATTACACCTACACCAAATTCTACTAGACCGATGTAAGTCTCTGCACTTGCAACAGCAACGTCAGAGTGCATAGTCATTTCACAACCACCACCTAATGCCATTTGATGCGGCGCTACGATAGTAGGAATACTACTATAACGCAATCTCATCACTGTATCTTGGAATTGCTTGATAGCCATATTCAGCTCATCATATTCCTGCTCTACAGCCATCATAAATATCATACCGATATTTGCTCCTACAGAGAAGTTAGCACCATTATTTGCTACTACTAAACCGTCAAAACGATCTTCAGTGATATCAATTGCTTTATTCATACCAGCAAGTACGTCACCACCTATAGAATTCATTTTGGAAGTGAATTCTACATTTAGGATACCGTCACCTATATCATGTACGGTTACACCAGAGTTTTTAAATACTGGAGCATTTGCACGTAAATTGTCCAGAATGATAAACCCATCCTGACCTGGTTTCTTCACATAATCTTTATCTGGGATAGAGTAGTAGTAGGTAGATCCATCTTTTACGGTATAGAAAGATTCAAATCCTTTCTCTAACATTTCTGTTACCCAAGCAGCTGGTTTTTTACCGATTGCTTCCATTAACTCCACACCTTTTGCAACACCTACGGCATCCCAAACCTGGTATGGTCCATGTTCCCAACCGAAACCTGCACTCATTGCATCGTCTATACGGTACAATTCGTCGCTTATTTCTGGAATTCTATGTTGCACGTAGGCAAAAAGAGATGCAAATGATTTTCTATAGAAATCACCAGCTTTATCCTTTCCTTTAATTAATACAGGAAAACGATCTGCTACGTTATCAATTGTTTTTGTTAATTCTAGAGTAGCAAACTTAGCACGTGGCTGTTTCACATACTCCATAGAGTCTAGATCTAATGCTAGAATCTCTTTCTTACCTTCTTTAGTGACGTTCTTTTTATAAAATCCTTGCTTTGTTTTAGAACCTAACCACTTGTTCTCCATCATAGTGTTGATGAAGTCTGGTAATTTAAAGGTGTCTTTATGCTCGTCTTCTGGGCAGTTTTCATAAACACCATTTGCAACATGTACAAGGGTGTCTAGTCCAACAACATCTACCGTTCTAAAAGTTGCAGACTTAGCACGTCCAATGACAGGACCAGTAAGTTTATCAACCTCAGACACAGTAAGACCCATTTCTTTAACCGTGTGGAATAAGCTCTGTATAGAAAAGATACCGATACGGTTTCCTATAAATGCAGGAGTATCTTTTGCAAGAACTGATGTCTTACCTAGGTATTTCTCTCCATATTCCATTAGGAAATCAGTAACTGCAGGATCGCAATTAGGACCTGGAACAACTTCAAATAATTTTAAATATCTCGGCGGATTGAAAAAGTGAGTTACTGCAAAGTGTTTCTGGAAATCTTCACTACGCCCTTCATTCATGAAAGATATAGGAATACCAGAAGTATTTGAGGTAATTAAAGTACCAGGTTTGCGGTACTTCTCAATTTGTTCAAAAACAGATTTTTTAATATCTAACCTTTCAACAACGACTTCAATGATCCAGTCCGTGTCTTTAATTTTTGATAAATCATCAGTTAGATTTCCAGTAGAAATCCTGTTTACAAATGAGTTATTGTATAAAGGTGCCGGTTTACTCTTTACAGAAGCGGTAAGGTTATCGTTAACCATACGGTTACGGACTACTTTGTCTTCTAGAGTTAGACCTTTGGCCTTTTCTTTGTCAGTAAGTTCTCTTGGGACTATGTCCAGTAGGAGTACTTCACAACCTATGTTTGCAAAATGGCAAGCAATTCCACTTCCCATGATACCAGAACCTATTACGGTTACATGTTTTATTCTACGTTTTCCCATATTATTTTTGAGCTAATAGAGCTTTTTTTTTGAAGATTTTTTTAGAGTTTACTATTTCGTTAATTTTAAAGGCAACTTCTAGAAAGGTATCTATTTTTTCTGGTTCAATCTCATTTTTAACGACTTGGTCAAAAGTTTTAACAACTGACTTTGAAAATTCTCTCATTTCAGCGCCGAAATCTGTTAGGTGGATCAATACACTTCTTCCATCTTCTGGATTTCTACGTCTTTCTATGAGACCTTTATTCTCCATCATTTTAAGTGTGCGTGATAGAGAAGTAGCTTCCATTCCCATTTTAGGTCCTAAAGCCGTACTAGGTGTTCCTGTTTCTGGATCTATACTAATAAGAGCAAACCCTGTAGACATAGTACTGCCCTTAACAGCAGCTTGTTCATTATACATTTTAGAAACTGACATCCACGTAGCTCTAAGAATGTAATCGATTGTTTTATCTCTCATAATTATAAATATACTGCAATATAGTAATTTTTATTATGCATGCATAGTAAAATGCTGTAAAATTTCAAACGATATAGTTTAAAGTGTTTTTATTCCGTTTCGCTTTCGCGAAAGCGTAACTAACAGCACAGTTTAAAGATAAAAAAAAATCCTAGTTAATTAAAACTAGGATTTTGATTATTTAATAAGTCAATTTATTTAGTAATTGATATAAACCCAACTTGCTGTGTCTTCTATGTCTGCGTCATTATATTTAATAACGTAGAAGTAAACTCCTGTAGGTAGTAGACCGTCGCCAGATAATACACCTTTATTAGGTATACCTGCAAATTCTACATAATTACTAGCGGCTGTTTCATAAACAACTGATCCATTACGATTAAATATTTGAAGTGTAAAGTTATTGTATTGCTCTGCCAGTCCAGGAATGGAGAACGTATCATTTATGCCATCGTTATTAGGAGAGAATCCTTCTGGGAAGATGATTTCACAACGCTCAAATATGATAGTAAATTGAGACGTGTTGAAACATCCAGTAACATTATCTTCTAATCTAGCAAATAGTAAGTCTGAAGTTGTTCCTGCTTGAAAAGGAACTACGTAAGAAGTGGGTAGTGCGTTAATACCAGCTTGAGCGTCTGCATCAGTAGTATAATAACTAATAGTGAAGTCTGCAGGATTATTACCATTTAGGATAATATCATCTTGTACAGATAATTCAAAAAGGTTTTGGTTCAAATCAACACTATCGTCACAAATGTTAGTAAGATCTGGTGCATTACCTATAGCAGGTGCTGCTTGTACGGTGATATTAAAGCTGGTAGTGTTGTAACAGCCATCAGGTGTTTCTGATCTCACAAAGATTTCTTCAGAACCTGTTACATTATATGTATTAGGTAATGGATTGTTCCCAGAATCAGCATCATTTAAACTGTTATAATAAGTAACAGTGTTTAATCCAGTAGGATCCACGTTGTTATCTTGATCTGATAATATGAAGTCACTACTTCCATCTAATGGTGCATCATCACATACTTCTATATCACTAGGAGTAGAGATGGAAGGTAATGCTTGTACACTTAAGTTTATAGGTGCAGTACCAAAACAGTCTACATCATTAATATTCTGTAATCTTACGTAAACTATTTGTGGAGATATAGTGTTAGTAAACGGTACAGTTGTATCAATAACAGCTGTATTCATATCAGCATCCATTTGTGTAGGGTGGTAGGTGTATGTTACATCTACAGGATTACCAGCGGTGTTCTCTATAACACTTAGATAGCCTGCAAGATCAAAATCTTCTATACCATCCTCGCTAGAGTCGTCACATAGTTCAAAGTCTGGTATATTTGATACACTAGGTGTGGTGCTAACGGTAAGATCAAATGATGCTACAGCGCTACAACCGTCGTCTATAGGAGAGGTACTGTTTGCTATTCTAACCCATACTTGTACTGTTCCCACACTCACATCGTAATTATCTGGTAATGGGTTCGTATCCATTTCAGCATCTGTTTGAGTAGGGTGGTAAGAGATGTTAAAGGTTGCTGCGTCTTGAGTACCTAAAACATCGGCTGTGAATTGCGTTAAATCAATAATTTCTGAACCAGAATTATCATCATCGCAGTAATCTAATAATGTAGTATCAATAGGATCTACAATTCCATTTTCGTATATAACGATATCTTGAACAAAGTCTCTTATGTCGCCAGAAACATCGGTTACATTCACTCTAACGGTATAAGTACCTGCGGTTGCATAAGTGTTTTGAACTACACCAGGACCAGTAACTGATAAAGTATTCCCATCGCCAAAATCCCACATAGATGCTGCTACTTGCGGTAAACATGCTAATTCAAATTCGGTAATATCACCTTGACATTGATCATTTGCAACAAATGAACTTTGAAAATTCGATTGAATAAATACAGGTAATCCTTCTCTACAAATTCCAGGGCTTAAATCGATGTAATCTGAAACATAAGTAGCTGTAGCTCTATCTGCATTTAAAATAGCACCTAAGTAATTGCTGTCTGCCCTCGCTGCATAAATAATTCCGTCAGGACCTAATTGTAAAGTACCTCTTCCATCTGGAGCACCAGTTATTAAAGTGTTTTTAGAGGCGATTATATTATTTGTGTCACATAAATCAAATTGAAAGACATCTCTTGTTACCGTACCAAATCTAGAACCTGTTTCACAGTAAAGGTACTGAGATGTTTTAGAAAATTCAACACCATAAACTGCTCCAGCATCTAATTGTAAACCAGCACCTGCAAACTGACCGTTACCTGGATTAAATTCATATAAATAACAACCAGATCCTGATGCCACACTAGGAGTACCGAAATTATTATTTGCAATAGCGATTTTGGTACCATCTGGAGATGTTCTTAGCATTCCATTTACACTAGTAGCACTAGCTAAGGAGGTTGTGTAATAAGGTAAATTACCATTTGCTGTTTGAGGTATAGGAGTAGCTGCTACAAATGATATTCCTGCACCTGGTATCCCTCTAACTTCCCACGCAAATAAAGAATCATGATTACCAGTTCCTGTAGAGGTTGCTGTAGCATTTCTTTCTGCAAACGTCATTACATATGCATTATTTGAACCAGTTTTGATAGTTGCCGAGACTTTCTCTGCACAACTTTGAAGAAGTATGACATTTTTAACACCAGATACAACGTCACCTAGTCCACCATTTAAAGCCATTTCTACTCTTGAGTAAGCTAATGGTCCAGCACCATTTGCGGTACCTACAGTAAAGATGAAATAAACACCTGGTGTTTCTGGTGCTTTAACGATTATAGCTGCTTGTGTGGAAGATGCGTTTCCTAATAAGCCAGTACCATTAGGCATAATAGAACCGTTTCTATTCCATACATCACTACCGTTAGTGAAAAAAAGTAAATTTCCGGCATCATCAGAAATACTTGCAACTCCTTCTTCTTGATTATAGCCCGAAGCTAATAAAAAAGGTGCCGTAGATCTAACTTGAGGATTAGGTGTAAACTCTAAGCCAGCACCATTACCAAATATCCACCATGAGGCTTCTACTTGTGCATTGATTTGAAAACTTAGAAAAAAAGTTAAGGTTAGGAGGAAAAGTTTTTTCATTTTATTTATAGTTAATTGGATTGTAGTTAATTGCTATCTTAAATAAACATAACCGGCTTGGGGCTTTGTGTTAGGTTCATTTAATTCTAATACATAAAAATATGTACCTGTAGGTAAAATGTCATTGGAGTGAAGTAAACCAGTATTTGATGTGCCGTCCCATCTACCACTTATGTTATTTCCTTCCCAAACCTTTTGTCCGTACCGGTTAAATATATACATTTTATGTTTATCATAAATATTATATAGGCCAGAAACGATAAACGTATCATTTAATCCATCACCGTCAGGTGTTACGACGTTAAAAACTTCTACTTGACAGGGTGTGGTAATTATTTTGAAAGAAAAAACATCAAAACAATTCGAATTAGATACTCTCACAAATATTTCTTGCGTTAAATAAAGATTAGTATAATTGTTAGGATTGATTATTTGATTCCTATTTTCATGTGCATCATTTTCAGTTTCAAAATAAGTAACCTCCTGATTTGAATTACTACTTATTTGATCTGTTATTTGTGTTAAATCAAAAATTGCTTTGTCAAAGCCTAGTTCACACTCTTCAATTACGGATGTGTAATCATTAATTTCAACAGGATCGAAAACAACTATATCTTGTGTTATTGTAAATGTTTGTACTAATGTTTCTACAGTGGCTGTTACCGTATATGTACCAGGAGTAGAGAATAAGTGAGTTGGATTTAAGTCATTTGAAAAATTATTTTCTCCAGAATCTATGTCGCCAAAATCCCAATTTACTGAAACGATGCTAGCAGCAGTTCGAATACTAAAATCTTGGAGTTCACCAAAACAATGATCCATCGTCTCGATCTCTCCATTAAGTAAAAATGATTGTACAAAGATGGGTAGTCCATACCATGCAGTTGTATTAGGAGATAAAGGGAATGAATTGAATACATAATTAGAATTAACGCCAGAAGAATCGGGATCATTTATAACACTTAAAGCATTTTGCTGAAATCTACTGTGGTAAATTTTATTATCTAAACCCAATTGCAAAGCACCTCTAAAAGGGGTAATGTTATCCTGGTGAACTGTTTGTGCGCTAGCAGTTATATTGTTTGCCGTTAAGTCATATTGGACGATTTCTCCTCTTATAAAGTCAAAAATTTGTGTGGTAGATGCATTCATATAATCTACCTCGGCATATAAAAACTGTCCATTTCCAGAAAACTCCACTCCATAAATAGAACCGCCATCAGATCGTGTTAGTAATGCTTGTGGATTAGAAACCACGCCAGTTGCATTGTCAAAATCATATAGGTAAAGTTCGCCACCGTTAGTATATGCAAGACTTCTAGCTGTTAACACGTTTGTAATACCAGAGAATTCTGCTGTTGTGTTATTTGAAAAATGAGCTGCGGCTAGTTTATTTCCTCGAGCATTTATTTTTATATAACCTCTCATTGCCGCGACATCTACATTTGTAACTGGAGAATTAATTAACTCTATGAACGGAGCAACTTGAGAAATTACAGGTGATGTATTAAGTCCACCAGATGTAAGTTCATAAGAATAAAAAGAACCTTCAAATTGTGATATGATCCAGAAACCATCACCTGCTGCATTTGTAATAGCCGTAAGTTTTTCTGATGTGATGGGTAATAGGTTGATGTTTTTATTAAAAGGATCTACATCACCGGTACCATTATTGAGTGACATATCTACTATAGAATAATGTAGACCTTCTGTATTGCGATATACTAAGTCATCTGTATCTACTGTAAAAACATAGTATCGACTAGAACTGCCTGGTAGTGGTACTATTATAGCACTACTTGTACTAGAAGAGTTTCCTTTTAATCCAGTCCCATTAGGCATGATTACATGATTTGCATCATAAATTAAGGATCCATCTGTGTAAAACAATA
This sequence comes from Nonlabens sp., assembly GCF_039941875.1. Lineage (GTDB taxonomy): Bacteria > Bacteroidota > Bacteroidia > Flavobacteriales > Flavobacteriaceae > Nonlabens. The sequence continues at coordinate 30,538 of NZ_JBDVDQ010000005.1, forward strand.
AATTTCCAAAAGGATCTGAAATCGTTGCGCAACCTTCTCCAGTTACTAACTGACCATTATCTACAGCCACTGCATTACCAGATGAGAAATCGATACCTGCATTGATTCCAAAATACCAATAGGATGATTCTAGTTGCGCTTTCGCGAAAGCGGAACAGATAAAAACGAATAAATAAAATATATACTTCATTGCTCTATTGTAAAAATAGGCAATCATAATTTATCTTTTTAACGTAAAATGAGAAGAAAATGTAGTTCCGTCCATTAAAGTAGCTTTAAACCAGTAATCGCTAGATGGTAATGGAGTACCGTTATAATTTCCATCCCAGCCAGGACCTTGTGGAGATAGTTGTTTGAGTAATTTACCATAACGATCAAATATGTAAATCTCGCTATTAGGTTCAAAAACTACAGAAACACCTATTAACTGCCAGTAATCATGAAATCCGTCATTATTAGGGGTGAAATATCTAGGGTATCCCACTATACTGAAATCTTGTGTAGTAGTTCCACAACCATTTCTATCTCTTACGTAAGCAGTATAGAATCCTGGAGCAATGTTATCAAAAATAGGGCTGTCTTGAAAAGGTTCATCTAGACTTATGCAATACTCGTAGTCTCCCAGACCAGTAACATTAATAGTTGCGCTTCCAGATTCATTTGTGCCAGCATTTACTACTTCTATGCTGTTTATAGTTGCAGGTTCACTTATAATAACAGTAACTAGTCGCTGTCTCGAACATCCATCAGAATTACTTACTGTTACTGTATAATCACCGCCATTAGTTACAGATATAGACTCTGTGGTCTCTCCTGTACTCCAAGAATAAGTGTAATCTGTGGTAGAGCCAGTTATAAGACCACTATCTATAACCAATGCTTGTGGGTTATTACCGCAATAATCATAGAGCTCTGTAAGTTCAATCACAGGAAGTGGATTAACTATAAGCTCTACTTCACTTATTCCAAAACAGTTACCATCAGGAGATTCTGCTCTTGCAAAAATAGTCTGGTTATTTGCTGTGGTGTTTGTGTATGCGATAGGTAGAACGTTTTGTTCTGTTAAAGCATCGTTGAGAGTTAGGTAGTAGTTAAGTGTCACATTAGCAGGAGCATTAACAAGAACATTGCTACTAGCTGTAGTTAGATCAAACTCTGAAAAACCATCTTCTATACCGTCATCATCACAAGTGGAAAGTGTGGTGTCTTGAGCATCGCTAGCGCTTACAGATAATGTGACTGTTGCAGTTGTAAAGCAGCCAGTAGTATCATTTGTTACTCTTGCGACTATTGTTTGCATAGGTGTTAAATTAGTGTAGCTAGTGCTATCTAATGGATTAACATCATTATCTGCATCATTTTGATTAATGAAATAGGTAACAGAAACTCCGGTTGCATTATCACTAATTGAATTGCTGAAACTATCAAAACTAAAAACTGTTCTACCATCTACGGTGCCGTCTTCATCACATTGAAAAGCAGTAAAATCTAATGCGATAGGTTTAGGGTTAACTATTAATTCAAAGAATTGTGTAGTGTCGGCACAACTGTTAGATAATACATTTTCTACACGTACAAAGACCGTTTCATTAAAAGGAGTGGTGTTTCTATACGTGTTAGGTAATGGGTTAGTTCCTAAATCTGCATCGTTTTGTGAAGTATGATAAGAAACATTAAAATCACTTGAATTTTGAGTTCCTAAAATTGATGCTGTTTGATCACTAAGGTTAAAGTCAATGATTCCATCAAAATCATCATCACATTCTTCTAAATCATCTACTGTATTAGAAACAGGTTGATCAAAAATTTCTAGATTAAAACTTAAAGTTTCATAACATTCAGCATTATTAGAATTATAGATTCTAGCGATTAGGCTTTGGTTAGCGATATTTGATTCATATGGAGTGGTGATAGGGTTTAAGTTATCGTCTGCATTTCTTTGATTTGTAAAGTATCTTACCGTATAAGTTAAATCACTTTGAGATCCTAAAATTTCTGGGGTTGCAGTATTATCTAAATCAAAAGTGGCCATACCATCTAAGTCCAGATCACAAGCAGCTTGATCTGATATAGGATTTGCTACAGGAGATTCATAAATTTGAACGTTTTTACGATATATTCTGGTGCTACCTCCACTAGTAAGAGATAGTACAACATTATAAATTCTAGCTGCTGCATATGTATGGGTAGGGTTTTCTTGTGTAGAAGTATTTCCATCTCCAAAATCCCATAATACTGCATCTGGTGGTGTGTCTGATTGAAATTCAAAGGTGGTACCATCTCCTAGACATAAATTCTCTACTTCTATAAGAGCGAAGAAACTTTGAATAAAAGGAGGTAATCCCTGTGTTGATGCGCGTCCAGAAAGTGGTATAGCATCATGTTGATAATTACAACCTGCACCTATAGTATTAGGGTTATTGATTACTCCTAAAAAAGGTCTGCCTATATCATAAGAATCTGATATGGCTCTGTAGATTTTTCCATCTATTCCTAACTGTAAAGAACCACGGTATCCCTGTCTTGTGTCTATAACGGTACCGAAAACAATAGGATTTACTAAGTTTGTGTTCGTAAGTTGGTATTGGTAAAGGGTAGAGGTATGGTTTGCAGCACCAGATCCACCAGCATCGTTAGATGCTGTAACATATAATAAGCTTCCATCTGGAGAAAATTCTACTCCATAACCAGCTTGATTTGCACCGGTAAAAGATAACCTACGCTCATTAGAGACAACACCAGAGCTTTGGTCATAATCGTAGATAAATGTACCTGAATTCATATTACAAGATACCATATATCTACCATCAGGAGATATTTTTAAATTCCCTCTTCTTTCTGTGGTTGAAGTTGCTACAGTAGATATTACTGGAGTTATATTAACACCTGTGGCACTTACGGTATAGGTGAAAAATGAATCATAGGCACCAAACCCAGAGGCATTTGCCATCGCGGTTACAAGAATTTCGTCATTGACAGAATGATTAATTGCAGTCAACTTCTCTGCAGCCTGACCTATGAGCTGTGGAGGATTTGCGATGTTAGTAATTACTTCTCCAAGACCTCGATTTCCGGTCATGTCTACTTCATAATAATGTATCCCATCAGAACCTCCGAAGGCTGGTACATCTACTGTGAAAATATAATAAATATTTGGGTCCTGTGGTTTTGGGATGATAATAGCACTTTGTGTACTAGAAGGATTACCTCTTAAGCCCACGCCGTTAACCATTATGTTATGTGAACTGTCGTAAACAGTAGATCCGTCTGTGTAGAAAAGAAGTTGGCCATTTTCGTCAGATATGCTGGCACAACCTTCATTAGTAGATACTTGGCCATTTGTTAAAGCGGTAACAGCACCTGTTGTAGGATCAAAATTTATACCTGCATTAAAACCAAAATACCAATTTGAGGCTTCTAATTGAGCATTAACTAAACCACAACTAAATAATATTGCCAAAATTGGAATGGCATGAAGGAATATCTTTTTCTGCATAGTGCGAATTTAATATACACATATCACAATTGAGACTCTTTTAACATTTCCTGATTTTAAGCAAATGGATAATAATGAAAATGTCGCTATAAAATTAATTATAGCGACATTTTATAAGTCAATTATATTAATAGAGATTATAAATCTCGCTTTTTTAATAAGGCATATGAGAAGTAAATAAATAATGTACTCCATATACATACAGATGCTACATCTATCCATTCTATGTCGTAACCAAAATCCATACCTTCTACAGTAATTTGATTCAAAGCAGACTCCACTAGATCAATTTTTGTAAAGGGTTGTTTAATTAAATTAGACATAGCATTTAATGGTAAAATATGGGTCAACCATTCATAAATGTGGGTATCGTAAAACGTATCTACTCCTTTAGCTAATAAGTTTAGTATTCCTTCAAAAATGTACCACACAAATACAAAACCTAATGCAAAGGCGCTTCTTTTGACTAAAATACCAGCAAATAAACAGAAACAAAAGAATACCAAATGTGCTAAGAAGAATGCACCTAAATATCCCATTTGTGAGAATATTATAGAAGGCTCGTCAAAGTCAGAATAAATTAAGCCTAATATTAATGAGGCTATAAATACTACAACGGTGGTTAAAATTGCTAAAGACAAGGCTAAGTATAACTTAGAAAGTATCAATTCTTTCTTACTTAATCCATCTATTAAATTTTGCTTAATCGTTCTATTGCTATATTCATTTGCCGTAAGTGATACTAGTACAATGGCTATAAATATTTTTAAAAAGCTAGTGAAATAAGTACTGATATGCCAAACTAATGGAAAGTTGAAAATTCCTAAATCAGAAAAACTACCGTTAAATCCATTAATGTCTATTCTTATCATACCACTAAGCGTCATAAGAACTACGATGACTAAATAAATAATGGTAAGTACTATACTGCTTTTACTATATCTAAATTTGTGAAATTCTATATCTAATAATCTTTTCATGGCGTGGATTAGTTTTTGTTAGTTAACTCGATGAATTGGTCTTCTAGGCTTTGTTTCCTATGCACTAATTTGCTTAGAATAATACCGCTCTCAAATGCATCTTTATTGATTTGTGCATTATCAACAGGTTCATAAAGTTTAACTTCTAAACCGTTATCATGTGTAGTGATGGTACCTGCGTAAGGCTTGTTTTTGATGAAATTATATAAAATCTTTCTATCACTAGAGTCTATAAAAATAGAACCATGATTCCTATTCATTTCATCTACTGGTCCAGCGTAAAGCATTTTACCTAATCTTAATACAATAACGTCTGTACATACTTTTTCAACTTCGTCCAGTAGGTGAGAGGCGAGTAGTATGGTAGTACCGTTTGATGCGATCTTTTGTATAATATCTCTAATTTGTCTTATACCTTGTGGGTCCAGTCCATTAGTAGGTTCATCTAGAATTAATATTTCAGGATCGTTAAGTAATGCACTTGCTATTGCCAGACGTTGTTTCATACCTAATGAATAGGTACTGAATTTTGAATTCCTGCGATCTAGAAGGTCTACTACAGCTAGTTTTTCTTCAATCTTAGATTTATCTATATTTTTAATTTTACAAACTAATTCTAAGTTTTGAATTGCACTCATGCTAGGGTAGAAATTAGGTCTTTCTATAATAGCGCCTATTCTTTTAAGAGCATCATGATTAGAGGTAGATCCTTCAAACCATTTATAATCACCGCTAGTGGGATTTACCACATTGAGCACCATTCCTAAAGTTGTGGATTTACCACTACCATTAGGTCCTAGTATACCATAGACGTGGCCTTTTTTAATTTTAAATGAAATATGGTCTACTGCTGTTAAGGCGCCATATGTTTTATGAAGTTGGTTAATTTCAAGGATGGTTTCCATGAATGAGGTTTTTTTGTTGTATTATGTGACTGCAAGAAACGAAAAATGTTACTGTAATTATGTCAGAAAAGATTCTCAATGATAAATTATTGTCAAATAAGAAACCTACATTTCCTATAGGTAGTTCATTATCAGACTATGTGAAGCGGTATAATCGAGCTACTAGTATACCTGTGTCGTATGATGATTTACTGAGATTTGCTGGTTGTATAACGGTTTATGATAAGAATGATGAAGATACCTTATGGGTAAGATGTTATTATTCTGATTCTGATAGGGAGCAAATAGATAGACATCTTAAAAGAATTTATGATATTCTCCATAGTGATGGACGTGATGAGACTCTAGACTACTTAAGTGTCGATGCTGTTGATTATTGCACTTTTGGTAATACGAAGCCATTCCGTATTAAGGTGAGTAATATTCTTAATGATGCATTTACCTATTTTTATGTAAAAAAAGCAGATGCCTCCCGCGTTTATGGGCTAGAGTTAGAGCATTTGCTTTCACCACACCGTATTAATTTTTTAGTTTATAAAGACACTCTTATAGAAGAGCATATAGCAGGTATACCAGGTGATGAATTTATTGCAGACTATATGGATGGTTGCGATCATCAAGAGCTAACTCAAATTGCAAAGGAATTTGTAAAGTTTAATGAACGTTGTTTGATACGGTTGCTAGGCGATATGCGTTCTTACAACTATGTGGTTATCCCAACTCATGATTTTGATAGAGTAAGTTACGCTATACGTGCGATAGATTTTGACCAGCAATCCTATGAGGGGAAATTAAAAGTGTATCGACCGCAGTTTTTTAAAGAAAACCTTCCTATGGTAACTAATGTTGCAGAGTGTTTAAAAAGCGCCAGTATTGAACAATATAAAAAAGAAGAACGTGCCTTGATCGCAAAGCGTTTAATTAATACTCAAACTAGGTATAAACAGCTTATAAAGTGTATGAGAGCCGACTTTATATCTACACCTATAAAGTTTAAACAACTCAAAAGAGAATTACATGAATTTACTGGTGATGTTAAATTTAAAACAGCAAGAAGTATGGGAGGTATTTTAAATACTGCTATGGAGTTTGTTAAAAGAAATTACCACGATTTAGATCATTAAATAAAAATGTCTCTAACGATTTAAGTACGTTAGAGACATTTTTAAATTTTAAATTGTGAGTAAGAAAGTTTATTTCTTTTCTTCACGATTAAAGTAAACTAGATAGTAATACATTTGTTTTTCTTCGTCCCATCCTTTTTCAATAAACTTATCAGCACTATCAGGATTAGTAAAGTCCATTTTTATTTGAACATGAGTATCTAGATTGATAACACTTTTTATTCCTTTACGAGCTGCACTTACTGCAGTGTTAGAGATAGGAAAGCTAGATACATCTTCTATAGAGTGTTTTGCACCTTGATCTACTTTATAATTTTTAAATTCTGGAATTAGTTCTGGATTATCTAATGTTTCATTTAAAAAGGCAGATTCTTCAAAAGTGTCATTTTTTGCAAAATGATTTACTGCACGATTCATAAACATTACTTCTTCCTTCTTATCCTCAGCAGGTAGAACTACGTCTTTTGCAAAGTCTTGACAAAATTTCAAATACTTCTTAGTAAAGAAATTTTCGTCTTCAAAAACATCTACACCTAGGAAACTCTCTAGCCAGTATTTTGCATCATAACGGTTAGAATCTACAGAAAGGATTTTGTACCCTACTTCTTCTTCAACGTTAAATATGATAGCACCTTTATCAAGTTTATTTAAGTTAACTCCTTGTTGTAAGATCATCTTTAAATCAGACTCTCCTTCTTCAAATTGTAAAAACTCTTGTTTTATCTCACTCTTAAAGATACCTATTGCGTCAGTTTTATTGTTGTCCACCATTACGTTATCAAAGTAACAGATATATATCTCACCACTTCTTATGTGTGGATGGTCTGACTGCTGGTATAAGTGTTTTGCCATCTTCTTACTATTTTCTAGTAAGGAAGCTGGTGTTGAGAATATCGCTTTCGCGTAAGCGTACATCTCATGAAACTCTAAGTCATCTTCATGTGTGAAACTATAATAAGCCTCTTCTTTAGAACGGAAAGATTTTAAGAAATATTCTTTTAAAAGAGAATGCATCTCGTCATCTAGCGGCGTGGTGTTATCTGAAGTAAGAAGGTGCTCTCCTTTATTCTTATTACCTACACGATGTATGGCAAGGTTTTCAATTCTAGTATTAAATAAATTGATCATAGGCTAGTATAGGTCGTTTTCGTCAAAGGAATGCTCGTCATAGAACTCGTCATCACCGTCATCTATATCACCGCGATATTCTTCTTCTCCATCTTCATGAAAACGTGGGTCGGCTTCAAATTCTTTATCAGGAGCGTTATCAGGTAATTCACCTACAGAAAATATAACCTGTGGATAAGCTGTTCCAGATACATTACTAACAATATCTGCTAGTTCTACAGAGAATGTCCAAAGACTTAGGAAGTCATAAATATAGATCATCCTAGTCTTAGTTTTACTCATGGCGTTTTCTAATAAAGTGTCTGCCATTTTCTTAACTGGAGCCATACCACCACTCATATCAAATAGGCAATACTCTTCACCTTGATTCCATTCTTCATCACTAGCATAGAAACTAGCCATTTCATCACCTTCTAGTTGAAAGGACTGCACAATAACGTTGTGAAACTCTTCAAGTGTGCTATTTGCATCAATTTCTATGTCTCTAAAACAGTCATCATTTGCATCAAGTAGAACTCTTATTCTATAGATCATTTACTTCAATTTTTAAGGATGGCAAAGATATGAATTTTGAATCTGAAGTTAGGCGATAAGAAGGTGATCTATTTGAGTAATAAATCACTTTGTAGATTAGAATTTCTTTTTCATTTCTAAACCATTTCTTTAAAGAATTATTAAAACGATATTTATGGCGTGTTTTTTAAATTAAACACATCTACTACTTTTTGCGCTTTTTCTAAATCAGTGTTTAGAATGTATAGTTCTACACTTTCTGCTGTGGTACCAAAACCGGCTAGTCTACCAGACTCTTGATTGTTTTTTATAATAGAAGGTATGTTTTGTTCTTCTAGTAATTGTGCTAGTCTGTTAATAGTTATAGCACTTGCTGTGTATATTCTTATTTGATCTGCCATGAGTATGTTGTTTAATGCTTTTATTTAAAACGTTAGATTGATGGACTTAGTTCATGGAAAATTCAAATATTTGATAAGAATTTCATAAAAAAAAAACTCTCGTAATCTTTTTAAGGATTATGAGAGTTTTATTTACTTATAAAAATAATGGTTTACATTTCTTACTTATTTAAGAATGAAGAATACATCCATACTAATTTTTCTTGAGAACTTATGTAATCGCTCATTAGGGCGCTAGTACCTTCGTCGTCAGCATCAGAAGAAAGAGTTAGTAATTCACGTTGAAGGATAATTATAGTTTGAAAAGAAGATAAAATGTCTTCTACTGCTACAATACCATCGCTTACTTGTGCACTTTCTTTAATTTGAGAAGCAGCTCTATAATCTGCATAGTTGTGCTTAGGAGTGTGTCCTAGTGTTAAGATTCTTTCGGCAACTTCGTCTATTTTAAGAACAAGGTCATTGTATAATTCTTCAAATTTTACGTGTAGTTCAAAAAACTTTTCTCCTTTAATATTCCAGTGATAACCTCTGGTGTTTTGATAGAAAATGGAGTAATTAGCTAGAAGTTCATTTAGTTTTTCAGCTAGTTCTTTTGCTTTGTCGCTGTCGAGTCCTATTAAGTTGGTATTTTTCATGGTATATAATTTTAAAATTGTGTGGATTCTTAATTATTTGATATAAAGTTAGTCTTTATCTATAGAGGTTTATGTGACACATGTTACTTATTGCACTATTCATGTTATGACTTTAGTGCAACCCTTAATCGCATCCATAAATAGAACTGTACGCCTAAGATCAAAGAGGCGATAACTAAATGAACCGCTTGGGAGCCAAAAGGAAAATTTAAGTAATTCATAAAAACACCGCTTAAAATGGTAATTACAAATAAACCTGCCAGCAGATAGTATGGAGTTTTAGGATGTTGAAACCTCTTTATCATCTGGTAGAAAAACCAAATGTGTGCAATTACTAATAAGATAGAGTAACTTCTATGTATAATAAAAACTAACGGCCCATTCTCTAACCATGTAGAACTTAATGGATAGCCCAATAAATCTACTTGATGATCTATAAACTGTCGTACTTGTGTTCCCATCGCTACCTGCACAAGAGTTAGAATGATAAGCAAAACAGCAAATCGAGCCATTTTCTTATTGGATTTAAAACGGTAATCAATAGGTTTTACCTCGTGCAACAAATAGATCAATAGCCCTACTATAAGTAACGCTACTATCATATGAAAGGTAATTAATGCAGGGGATAAATGAGTATCTACAACTATTTTTCCTATTACAGCTTGAACACCCATAGATATAACAGCAACAAAACTCAATACAGTAAGCCATGGTCTTTTCTTAATATAGCGCAATGAAAATATAAACATGATCAAAACTACCAGACCACCTAGTGCGCCTACTAGTCGGTTAACATATTCTGTCCAAGTGTGATAGACGTTAAATACTGCATAATCGTGTTTAGTGTAAGGTTCCCAGTTTTCTTCAGAAAAGGTTTTTGTAGAGAAAAAATCATCTTTGGCTACACGCAATTCTTCGTCTACTATAATCACCATACCTTCTTTATAAGGTGTCTCTGGAGAGAACTCTATTTGAGATTGCTCTGTAGGTGGTATTAAGTAACCAAAACATTTAGGCCAGTCTGGACATCCCATACCGCTACCAGTCATGCGTACCACAGCGCCAGCGATAACTATAAGATAAATTAGTAAGATGCTGAGAGATAGCCACTGACGGTATCTTTTTTCTGAGAAGAAATTTTGGATAGTGTTATTCATTGCAATCGTTTCTTTTATAACCTTCTTAATTAATGTAATCTATCACCACGTACTTCTAGGTCACTTATAAAGCTAGCTTCATATTCTAACCAATAGTTCCAGCGTACCATGACGTCATCTTCAGGAAAATGCATTTTTGCAAGTTCTAAAAAGAGTTTATAATGAGAAGCTTCGGCAACCATAAACTTATAATAGAACTCTTGTAAATCTGCATCATCTAGATTTTGCCATAACGTTTTAAAACGCTCACAACTACGAGCTTCTATCATAGCACAAATAAGAAGTTGATCTAGAAAATACCCTTCACGGCTTTGGCCTTTTTTCTTTCCTTTGACCAGTTTTTTTACATATTCATCTTGTCTTTGTAAACCTAGTTCTAGACCTCGTTCTTTTAACTTAGCAATAACCATTCTAAAATGGCCCCATTCTTCTGTAACTACAGGAGATAGAAGTTCTACGATACCTTCACGTTCAGAATATTGTTGTATCAACGATATGATGTTACTTGTTGCCTTTTGTTCGCAAAAAGCATGGTCGGTAAGAATGTGTTGTAAACTAATGGTAGAAATATCTGCCCATCGTGGATCAGTAGGTAGTTTAAGACCTAGTGTAAATTTCTTTTCGGCTTTCATTTTCATAATACAAAGGTCGTGAACCTTGTGGATTTATAACAAGAATTGTTGACTTTTCATTCTATAAAATTATATGCAACCAGTAAATAGTTCTCTCGATTTACATATGGTTATTAAAGCAGTCACTTAAAAAATAATTATTGTACATTTAAGTTCTAACTTAAAATCATATCATCATGACCACCAAAGAAGTAGCAGATCAATTAGTAGCATACTGTCGCAATAATGAAGAGCATAAAGCTTATGAAGAATTGTATAGTCCAGATATAACTAGTGTAGAAATGTCAGAGCCTATGAAAGAAGTAAAAGGTTTTGATGGATTACAGAAAAAGGGGCAGTGGTGGAAAGAAAATTTTGAAGTGCATGGCAATAGGGTTTCAGATCCTGTAGTTGCAGACGGTCATTTTGCTGTCACCTTCTGGATGGATACCACTCATAAACCTAGTGGACAGCGTTCTCAAATGAATGAAATAGGAGTGTACCAGGTGAAAAACGGTAAAATATGGAGAGAGCAATTTTTCTACGATACTGAAGAGTAGTTTTATTTCTGTTGTTTAAAAATATCTTATTTTTTGATGTAAAATTCGCTTTCGCGAAAGCGGAAAAAACATCCTAATCATAATCCTAAAACAGTCTACAGGGTTGAGGTAAAATTCTACGACTAAAAAACTATCTTTGCAGCCCTTAAATCATCATAGATTATGCCCGTAGAAACAGCTACAAAATCAGTCGCTTTTTACACATTAGGTTGTAAACTTAATTTTAGTGAGACCAGTACCATTGCTCGTTCTTTTGAACAAGAAGGTTTTGGTAGAGTAGATTTTGAAGAAAAAGCAGATATCTATGTAGTGAATACCTGCAGTGTTACAGAAAATGCAGATAAACGTTTTAAATCTGTGGTTAAAAAAGCACAGAAGGTAAATGAAGACGCATTTGTGATAGCAGTAGGTTGTTATGCGCAATTAAAACCAGAAGAACTGGCCGCTGTAGATGGTGTAGATCTCGTTCTAGGTGCTACAGAAAAATTTAAAATCACAGATTACCTGAATCAGCTGTCTAAAGAAGAGCCAGCACAAGTGCATTCTTGTGAAATAGACGAGGCAGATTTTTACGTAGGATCCTACTCTATAGGTGATAGAACCAGGGCTTTTCTTAAAGTACAAGATGGTTGTGATTATAAATGTACATACTGTACCATACCACTAGCACGTGGAATCTCGCGTAGTGATACTTTACAAAATGTAATGGATAACGCAAGGCAGATAAGCGAGCAAGGGATTAAAGAAATAGTTCTTACTGGTGTTAACATAGGTGATTATGGAAAAGGAGAACACGGTAATAAACGTCATGAGCATACTTTTTTAGATCTAGTTCATGCACTGGACACAGTAAAAGGAATAGAGCGTTTGCGTATTTCTTCTATAGAGCCTAATTTATTAAAAAATGAGACCATAGAATTTGTCTCTGGAGCAAATGCATTTGTGCCTCATTTTCATATCCCATTACAAGTAGGTAATAACGAGTTGTTAGGTAAGATGAAGCGTCGCTATAATCGAGAACTATATACAGATCGTGTCAGTAAGATTAAAGAAGTAATGCCAGACTGTTGCATAGGAGTAGATGTGATAGTAGGTTTTCCAGGAGAGACAGATGATCATTTTCTAGATACATATAATTATTTAAGTGAATTAGATCTTTCTTATCTACATGTATTCACATACTCAGAGAGAGAAAATACGCCAGCCGCTACTATGGAAGGTGCTGTACCTATGAATGTGCGTAAGAAAAGATCAAAAATGCTGCGTGGTCTTTCTGTAAAGAAACGTCGTGCATTTTATGAAAGCCAGTTGGGAAAGACTAAAACAGTTCTTTGGGAAGCAGAGAATAAAGAAGGTTTTATACATGGTTTTACAGAGAATTATGTAAAAGTAAAAACCTACTGGAATCCAGAATATGTAAACCAATTGCATGATGTAAAATTGCTATCTATAGAAGAGGATGGATTAGTGCGCATAGAATTAATAGATTAAACATTAAAATACCTTACTTACCATAAAAATAAATTAAACTTGCAAGCGTTATTCATTTGCAGTTATTCAAAAACCATTGATGCGTCACTTGTTTCTTGTTATTTTGTTATGTTCCGCTTTCGCGAAAGCGCAAATAGGAGGACAATCTACTTATCAGTTTTTAAACCTGGTATCTGGAACAAAGCAAGCAGCTCTAGGTGGTAGGGTACTTACTGCAGTGGATTATGATCCTACGTCTGGAATTCTTAATCCGGCGACCATTAATCCTAAAATGGATAATCAGTTACAGGTAAATTATGTCAATTACTTAGGAGATGTAAATTATGGTACTGCTAGTTATGCTTATACCTGGGACAGACACGTTCAAACCTTTCATGCCGGTGTTACTTATTTAAATTACGGAAAATTTGATGGTTTTGATGAGCAAGGTAATTCTACTGGAGAATTCGGTGGTAGTGAGGTGGCCGTTTCTATGGGTTACGCCTATAATATACCGTGGTCAGATTTTTATGTAGGCGCTAACTTGAAATTTATTTCTTCAAAATTAGATATCTACACATCTTTTGGTGGAGCGGTAGATATAGGTTTCTTATATTATAATGAAGACAAAGCTATACGTGCAGCCGTAGTTATACGTAATCTAGGGACACAGTTTACACCTTATAACGAGATTTATGAAGATTTACCTTTAGAAATATCGGCAGGTTTTTCTAATAACATGAAGTATCTTCCTTTAAGATTGCACGTTACTTTAGAAAATCTACAGCAATGGAATTTAGCATTTGTAAATGAGGCAAATGCACAAACAGATCTAGATGGTAATGTAACAGATGATGAGCCTGGTTTTATTAATAATGCGTTACGTCATACTGTATTAGGATTAGAGATTTTTCCTGAACAAGTTTTTGAAGTACGTTTGGGTTACAGTTTTAGAAGAGCCGAAGAATTACGCATTGAGAACACGAGAGCTTTTTCTGGTGTGAGTGCTGGTTTTTCTTTAAAAATGAATAATTTAAGATTTAGTTACACACATGCTAGGTACACTCTAGCGTCACATACGAGCCTTTTTGGTGTCAATATAAATTTGCAATAAATGAGTAAGAAAATTACAATCGCTATAGATGGACATTCTAGTACTGGTAAAAGTACAGCAGCAAAACAACTTGCTGTAAAATTGCAATATGTGTATGTAGACACTGGAGCGATGTATAGAGCGGTTTCTTTTTACGCTTTACGCGAAAACTTGCTTGTAAAAGGTTCTTTAGATATTGAAAAACTTGTTAACTTTTTACCTGATATTAACATCAGTTTTAAATACAATAAAGAAACTGATAGGGCAGATGTGTATTTAAATGGAGAAAATATAGAAAAGCAAATACGCACGCTCGAAGTAAGTGGCATAGTGAGTAAAGTGGCAGAAATATCTGAAGTGCGTGCAAAGCTAGTAGAGCAACAAAAAGCTATGGGTGAGGAGAAAGGCATCGTTATGGATGGTCGCGATATAGGAAGTGTTGTTTTCCCAGATGCAGAGCTTAAAGTATTTATGACCGCAGCACCAGAAGTACGTGCGCAAAGACGTTATGCAGAGTTGTTAGAACGAGGTGATGACGTCTCGCTAGAAGAAGTGCTAGAAAATGTAATAGGAAGAGATCATATAGATTCTACTAGAGAAGATAGTCCACTTATACAGTTACCAGACGCAAAGTTATTAGACACTTCAAAAATGACGAGAGAAGAGCAGTTTGAATTGTTAGTCTCTTGGGCTGAGGAGGCTTTGTTGGATTAGTTAATGTTTTACTGTCATCCTATAATATTTCGCTCAAGACTTTTAATTAATGCAAAGTGCTAGTTCCAAATTTACCAGGGATCTGCTGGAACTTGTTCAATTGATTTTTGAAATTGTCTAGAGTAAAAACATCGCAACAATCCTTTCCGACCAAAACTCGCTACCGCTCACTTTGCCCACCTTTCCTTTGCCAAACAAAGCTGCTTTTTACTTTTGGAAGAATTTGTGAGATTTGACATGCCAACTAATTGTGTTGGCATTGTATATATCTGATCTCGATGATAGTTTTTTAATTTCCAAAAGTTTATATTTCCCTATTTTCCCTTTCGTTAGAAAGTTATTATTCTTAAAACTTTAATTGATTAGAATTCTTGAGCTTAAATTTTTCATCTTTATTATGTCCAGGTGGGAAATTTGGGCTTTTAATACCGAATGGGCCTGAACCATTTATCTTATAATAATATTCATCAGGATTATCAGAGTATCGTCCTGCGCATAATAAATTGAATGTTGTAAATTTCTATCTACTTTACATACTGAAATATCTATCCATACGGGAACTTTGTTATTTCTACATAATATATCGACAACTTCATTCTCATTAAGGTTGAAAAATCTTTTATCATTATCTTCTGGATATAAATCAAATTGTTCCATAGCATGGTCGTCATTTGAATAGTTTAAAATAATATCATATTTAAAATCTGATTTTAATTTATCCTTTACAAATCTTTTTGCAAAACGATATGAAACAAAACTAGCTCCAAGCAATAGGTATAAAAACTCTGGTTTCTTTATGATTGTTTTTTAATCACGTTTTCATAAATCTTCACCCATTCTTGCGGTGTCATTTTCTGGCACAATTCTGCAATAAGATCTAATGGAATATCATTTACTTTCTTAAAACGGATGCAACTTTTACCCATATCCAGTTTATATTTAGAATGCTTGGGATATTCTTCTTTAAACCATTCCATTAATTCAGGACTGGCATAAATGCCAGAGTGATATAAAGCTATAAAGTTTTTTTGAGAAGCGATATTTATAAATGGTAATGGCGTCCATTCTTTGCCTACGTGGTAACCTGGCTCATAAATCTCTTTGGGTACATAATAACCCAACATACCGTAAAGCATTCCTTCCTCATAGCCGTTAGGTAAATTATGGAGTAATACTTCTCGCAGGTCCTGAATTGTTTTTTTGCGTTCTTCTGGTAATTGCTTCAAGTATTCTTGCGGTGTGGTTGCTGTTGAGGTCATGAGTTGTAAATTAGAATTTAAAAATACAATTACTTTTCATTTCCTTAAATCAACTGGAATAGTATCTCTAAAGTCTTTTATGAATTCAAATAAATTTTTGAAATTCTCTTCTTTTGTAGTTATTATCAAATGAGGAGTAGTTTTCATATGTCCAATATTTTCTTTTGAGTTTTTCAAAAGAATAATAGACTTAATTTCTAGCGGAGGAATATTGTTGAATTCTTTTTTATTTATGAAAATACCATCTAGAGAGATTAATCTACCATCAATTAATTGTGTTGTAATTGAGTTTTCCATATTCTTTCTTGCCATTAACAAATCTCTTAATGGTAAGTAATTAATCGGTATAGTGAAAGCACCAAAACATTTCATATAAACACCTTGATATCCTATGTAGGTGTATGGTGCTATCATTTTCATCTTTGTTTTTATGATAGTATCATTTTCTACTACAGCTTGATCTGAAAAATATCCGTCATGTTTGAAATGTAATGTGTCTCCTGTGGTAGCTAGTATGCTGTAATTTCCATCAAAATCTGTTGATGTTACTTTATTTGTTTTATGAATTGATATGATTGCTCCAAATAAGCTGCCATTATTATCATGCACAGTTCCACTAATTTTTTGCTGACTATAAGAGAATAATGATGTGATAAGAAATAAGAAAGAGATTGATTTCATAACAAGTATTTTAAATCTATAAATAACCTCGCAGATAATGATCATACTTCTGGCTTTTAAGTCAATCATTTTAGTCACCTGCGAGGTTTTATTTAAGTAATCTTAGATTGTCGTTCTTGATTCTAGATAGGATCAACAAACGTCTGATTTCATTTAAATAGTATTAAACCTTTTTATAAAACTACATATTTAGAAGAGAAGTAACCATCTATAATGAGTGAACGAGGGATTTGATTATGTAAAAAGCTGTATGTGGTGAGTGTATGTTGCGAGTTCCGCTTTCGCGAAAGCGGAATTTTTAAATCATTATTTTCAACTACTTAAGTATTGTTAATGATTAAAAAAGAACGTACTTTTGCAAACCCAAATCGAGAATAAGGAAACCGGTTGGGAATCAAATCTTTATATAACTCTTCTTTAAAAGGTTCTATAAGTTTCCGCTACTTTTTTAGAATACAAATTTTAATCAGCAACCTATTATGGCTGAAAATCAAACAAACAAAGAGTGGGACGCTTCACAAGATGGTGTAGCAGACGCTCAAACTGAGAAAAAAACTCCAGTAATTACTTCTCCACAACAAGAAGATCCTGCTGCATTTCTAGACTCTTTTGACTGGGAACGTTACAGTGAAGGAATTGAAAAAGTTGATGAGGAGCAATTAAAGGCTTTTGAAAAATTAGTATCTGACAACTTTGTTGACACTATCGATACTGATGTAATTGAAGGTGTAGTTATCAAGATTACTGATCGTGATGCTATCATTGATATTAACGCAAAGTCTGAAGGTGCTATTTCTCTTAACGAATTCCGTTACAACCAGAACCTTAAAGAAGGTGATAAGGTTGAGGTTCTTGTAGATGTACGTGAAGATGCGACTGGTCAATTGATCCTTTCTCACCGTAAAGCACGTCTTATCAAGGCTTGGGAACGCGTTAACAATGCACATGACACTGGCGAAATCGTAAATGGTTACGTTAAATGTCGTACTAAAGGTGGTATGATCGTAGATGTATTCGGTATCGAAGCATTCTTACCAGGTTCACAAATTGATGTGAAGCCTATCCGTGATTATGACCAGTACGTAGATAAAACAATGGAATTTAAAGTTGTGAAAATCAACCACGAATTCAAAAACGTTGTAGTATCTCACAAAGCGCTTATCGAAGCAGATATCGAAGAGCAGAAGAAAGAAATTATCTCTCGTCTAGAAAAAGGACAGGTACTTGAAGGTGTTGTTAAAAACATTACTTCTTACGGTGTATTTGTTGATCTAGGTGGTGTTGATGGACTTGTTCACATTACTGACCTTTCTTGGTCACGTATCAACCACCCTAACGAGGTTGTAGAACTTGATCAGACACTTAACGTGGTAATCCTTGACTTTGACGAAGATAAATCTCGTATCCAATTAGGTCTTAAGCAATTAGAAGCTCACCCTTGGGAAGCTCTTTCTGACAAGATCAAAACTGGAGATAAAGTAAAAGGTAAAGTAGTAGTTATTGCTGATTACGGTGCATTTGTAGAAGTAGAAGAAGGAGTTGAAGGACTTGTTCATGTTTCTGAAATGTCATGGTCTACGCACTTAAGAAGTGCTGGTGACTTTGTAAAAGTAGGTGATATCATCGATGCTGAGGTTCTTACTATAGATAGAGAAGATCGTAAGATGTCTCTAGGTATGAAGCAACTTCACCCAGATCCATGGACTGACATTACTACTAAGTATCCTGTAGGTTCTAAGCACTCTGGTACAGTAAGAAACTTTACTAACTTCGGTGTATTCGTAGAACTTGAAGAAGGTGTTGATGGATTAATTTACATCTCTGACCTTTCTTGGACTAAGAAAGTGAAGCACCCATCTGAATTCTGTGCAGTAGGAGATACACTAGAAGTAGTGGTTCTTGAACTAGACGTAGAAGGACGTAAATTATCTCTAGGTCATAAGCAAACTATGCCTAACCCATGGGATAAGTACGAAGGTGAGTTCGGTGTAGGAACAACTCATGATGTTGAAATTACTGAAACTGTAGACAAAGGTGCTGTAGTTAACTTTAATGAAGATATCTCAGTGTTTATTCCAACACGTCACTTAGAAAAAGAAGACGGTTCTAAATTGAAGAAAGGTGAGAAGGCGCAAATCCAGATCATTGAATTCAACAAAGAATTTAAGCGTGTAGTAGGTTCTCACATGATTCTTCATAAAGAAGAAGAAGCTAAGAATGTACAACAAGCAGCTGCTAAGTCTGCTGAAGAGTCTAAGCCTACATTAGGTGATGCAAACTCTAAGTTACAAGCACTTAAAGATAGAATGGAAGGTAAGAACTAGTAATAGTTTTTAAATTCTGAACTTTAAAACCCTTATCAGTTTTCTGATAAGGGTTTTTTTATGCCTTTTATTAATGATCTAACTAGTATTAATAGGATGGTAATAGGTAATGTATATAATTATAATAAGAAGTATCCTGTATGCTATGTGATAAAAAAAACTAGTTTTTATATTGTTTTTCAGGCCTTTGTTATGATAGTAATGCAGTCCATTTTTATCTAAACTTCTTTTTTTATTTCAATAAACAAAATACAGAGTTTAAGGACAGTTCAAAATACTTATCTTTGCTAGTATAAGCAGTAATTTTACTGCTGTAATTTTGAAATTAAATTGGTTTCATGAGTCAAAAATTACTTCTCGACGCCGCAGCTCTGGATATTATACTTCACAGATTAGCTTGCCAATTAATTGAAAATCACGATACATTTGAGAATACTGCTCTTGTAGGTTTGCAGCCTAGAGGTAGTTTTTTACTGAATAGACTTGCAGAGATTTTAAAAACCAACTATAAGATTAAAAACTTAAAAACTGGTTTGTTAGATATTACTTTCTATAGAGACGACTTCAGAAGAAATGATGAGCCGTTAAAAGCAAATTCTACAGAGATTAATTTTTTAGTAGAAAATAAGCGTGTGGTTATAGTGGATGATGTGTTGTATACTGGTAGAAGTATACGTGCAGCACTTACTGCGTTACAATCCTTCGGTAGGCCAGATACTATAGAGTTGTTAACTCTTATCGATAGAAGATTTTCTAGACATTTACCTATACAGCCAGATTATAATGGTAGACAGGTAGATGCAATAAATAATCAAAAAGTAAAAGTGCTCTGGAAAGAGAATGGAGGAGAAGATGCTGTTTACCTTTTAAAAAATGAAGACTAATGAGTGAGTTGAGTGTTGATAATGTTTTAGGGATTAAATACCTTACTGTCGAGGATATCAATTTAATTCACAAAACTGCAGATCAGTTTAAAGAAGTGATCAACAGACCTATTAAAAAGGTGCCTTCTTTAAGAGATATTACCATAGCAAATCTCTTTTTTGAAAACTCTACAAGAACAAAACTATCTTTTGAACTTGCTGAAAAAAGATTGAGTGCAGATGTGATTAACTTCAGTGCGGCACAAAGTTCAGTTAAGAAAGGAGAGACTCTTGTTGATACAGTGAATAATATTCTAGCAATGAAGGTGGATCTAGTCGTGATGAGGCATCCTCATCCTGGTGCTGGAGTTTTTCTTTCTAAACATGTAGACGCAAGAATAGTAAACGCAGGAGATGGCGCTCACGAGCATCCTACACAAGCGTTACTGGATAGTTATTCTATAAGAGAAAAACTAGGTAGTCTTAAAGGTAAGAAAGTAGTTATTGTAGGAGATATATTACACAGTCGTGTAGCATTATCAAATATTTACTGTCTTAAGAAACTAGGAGCCGAGGTTATGGTATGTGGTCCTGCGACTCTTTTACCTAAACACATTGAATCTTTAGGAGTGAAGGTAGAGCTTAATCTTAAAAAAGCTTTAGAGTGGTGTGATGTAGCAAATATGCTACGCGTTCAAAATGAACGTATGGATATTTCTTATTTCCCAAGTGTAAGAGAATATGTTCAGCAATACGGTGTAAATCGAGAGTTATTGGACAGCCTTAAAAAAGATATCGTCATCATGCACCCTGGACCTATTAATAGAGGTGTAGAAATAACAAGTGATGTCGCAGATTCTGATCAAGCAATTATCTTGAATCAGGTAGAAAACGGTGTCGCTATTAGAATGGCAGTTTTATATTTAGTAGCTGCAAAAATTAGAAGAAATGATTAGTGAAGAACACGATAAGTATATAATATTGAAAGATGAACGAGATGATATTAAAGATTTCGCCTCATTTTTAAACCGAATAAAAGATCAATTTACTGGTAAGAATGTAGTCGTTGACCTCCTACAGTATGATAAAGCTTCTTTAATGGATTTAATTTCCTTTTTAGAATTAAGTAATAGTCACAGAGCTTCAAAGCAGTCTTTTGTGATGGTAAATACAGCAATTTCTATAGACGAGATTCCAGAAGAATTAATGATTGTGCCTACTATTCAAGAAGCTCAAGATGTGATAGAGATGGAAGAGATAGAGCGCGATCTAGGTTTTTAGATTTAACAATCATACTGCTGCAATAAAGCGGTGACTTTCATAGATTCTTAAACGCTATTTAATAGCCTTAAAACTCACGATTTGAAATTAACTATACTCGGTTGTCATAGTGCAACACCTAGAGATAACGCACGTCCTACGGCTCAAATTCTAGAGATGAAAGGTCATTTATTTCTCATAGATTGTGGAGAAGGTACACAAATGGCGTTGCGTAGAAACCGAATTAAGTTTGCTCGTATCAAGCATATTTTTATTTCTCATTTACATGGTGATCATGTATATGGATTGATAGGTTTAATTTCTACTTTTTGTTTGTTAAGTCGTGATTCTGAGTTAACTATTTATGGTCCTAAAGGGATTAAGGAGTTAATTCTAATTCAATTAAAGTTAGCAAAAGTATATACAGCTTTTGATTTACGCTTTCGCGAAAGCGTAGAAAATATCCCACAACTTCTACTAGAAGATGATTCTCTAACGGTAACAACTATACCGCTGGAGCATCGCGTATTTACACATGGTTTCTTATTTCAAGAAAAGCCAGGAGATAGGCGTCTGGATATAGTCGCTTGTGAAGAATATGGAGTAGATCAGGCTTATTATCGTAAAGTAAAACAAGGTCATGATGTGACTCTGGATAACGGCGATGTGATTGCAAATGAAGAGTTAACTATGGATGGTGATACGCCTAAAAGTTATGCTTTTTGTAGTGATACGGTGTACAAAGAAGATATCGTACCACAAATTACAGGTGTAACAGCCTTGTATCATGAAAGTACATTCTTAAAAGCGCATGAAGATCTTTGCGATAGAACAAAGCATAGCACAGCAGAGCAAGCGGCTACTATCGCTTTAAAAGCAAAAGTAGGTACACTTATATTAGGTCATTATTCGGCTCGTTATGGTGATTATGAGTTCTTCAGGTCAGAGGCTAGAGAAGTCTTTGAAAACAGTAAG
This sequence comes from Nonlabens sp., assembly GCF_039941875.1. Taxonomy (GTDB): domain Bacteria; phylum Bacteroidota; class Bacteroidia; order Flavobacteriales; family Flavobacteriaceae; genus Nonlabens. The sequence goes on from NZ_JBDVDQ010000005.1 coordinate 52,690, forward strand.
CTAGCTATGGATGGAAAGGTGTTTGAGTTTTAGGTAAACTTACTTGCTAAACAACAAAAGCCCAATCGCAAGATTGGGCTTTTGTTGTTTAATACATTCTAAGAAAAATTAAATCTTCTTCATTTGCTGTTTCATCATTTTAATTTGATCGGCTAGCATTCCTTGTTTGTCTAGTTTCTTTGCTTCACTAAGTAGGGCGGTAGCTTCACGTTTGCGGCGCTTCATCATAGAGATACCTGCGAGGTTTAATTTTGCAACCGCAAGATCTTGGTCCATGTTTAGACCTAATGCGATTGCTTTTTTAAAGTATTTCTCAGCTTTGGTCATGTTTTCTTGAGAAATCATAAGACCGTGTAAATAGTTGTAATAACCTTGTTGCTTTTGTACTAGAGCAGCTTCTGGGTCTGTTATTTTATCTAACCATTTTTTTGCACCTGGAAAATCTTGCTTTCTTAAACGATTAAATGCAAGTAAGATCATCTCATTTTTAAAGTATAGAAATATGAAGATTCCTGAAAATAAGATTAAGAAAATTCCTGTAAGAATCTCGTTTCTAGTAAATTGATATATGGCATATGCTACAATAATAGCAGTGATAACCAGTTTGATGTTTTTGTTAAACATTAGTAGGTGTGTTTTGAAGTTTGCAAAGATAAGTATTTAAGGAGTTTTTGTTTTTAGGAATTGGCAGGGTTTTATCTATTAAAAAAAAATAGATCTTAATAATAGGGTGGTTTAAAAAAATTACTAGTACGATAATATAAGAACATAGGTTATTCTCACTTAGATATTAATCTTGTTGGTTTTTGTACAGACTAGGAATAGGTGCAATGTTACTGCGTGATAAGATTAGAGATGGTAGTATTAAAACTTTATGCCTTCCTTGTTAGATAGGTATTGAGCTTATGATTATCTTTATACTTGAAAATGAAACTGATTAGGAATTAGTAGAAAAATAATTTCAAAAAAAGTCAATTTCCTGTTGTAAGTAAAATAAGAGTTGTTATATTTGCAGCCGATTAAAATCTAAGGTTTAAAGCCTTTTTATTATATAGATACAGATTTCAAGCTATGGCACAGAAAAGAACATACCAACCAAGTAAAAGGAAAAGAAGAAACAAGCACGGTTTCAGAGAGCGCATGGCTTCTGCAAACGGTCGTAAAGTTCTTGCTCGTCGCCGAGCTAAAGGACGTAAAAAATTATCTGTTTCTACTGAAAGAAGACACAAAAGATAATATGATTTATCTTTAATTATACTTTAGGCGTTAATTCATTAGAATTGACGCCTTTTTTTGTACCCTATTACCAAATTACCTAAGTCCCATAAAATCACTTTATAATGCCAAAAAGAAAAGACCTCAAATCCATTTTATTAATAGGTAGCGGGCCTATAATCATAGGTCAAGCTTGTGAGTTTGATTATGCAGGTTCTCAATCTTTAAGATCTCTAAGAGAAGAAGGAATAGAGACCATTTTAATAAATTCAAATCCGGCAACTATCATGACTGACCCTTCCATGGCAGATCATGTATACCTATTACCATTAACAACTACATCTCTTAGACAAATTCTTGAAGAACATCCTCAAATTGATGCCGTACTTCCTACTATGGGTGGACAGACAGCTTTAAACCTTTGTATCGAGGCACAAGAAAAAGGTATTTGGGAAGATCATAATGTAGATATGATCGGTGTAGATATCGATGCAATTAACATTACTGAAGATAGAGAAAAATTCAGAAAATTAATGGGTGAAATAGGAGTAGGTATGGCACCACAGGCCACTGCTACTTCGTTCTTAAAAGGTAAAGAAATTGCCCAAGAATTTGGTTTTCCTTTATGTATACGATCTTCATTTACTCTAGGTGGTGCTGGTGCAGCTATTGTTCATAATGAAGAAGATTATGACGAGTTGTTAACCGTCGGTCTAGAAGTTTCTCCTATTCACGAGGTAATGATCGATAAAGCCTTACTAGGCTGGAAAGAGTATGAATTAGAATTACTACGAGATAAGAATGATAACGTAGTTATTATATGTACCATTGAAAATATGGATCCTATGGGAATCCATACGGGAGATTCTATTACAGTTGCTCCTGCTATGACGCTATCAGACCGCACTTTCCAGAAAATGCGTGATATGGCTATTCACATGATGCGTAGTATAGGTGAGTTTGAAGGTGGATGTAACGTACAGTTTGCAGTAAGTCCTGATGAAAAAGAAGAGATTATCGCTATCGAGATCAACCCTCGAGTATCTAGATCTTCAGCACTAGCAAGTAAAGCGACAGGTTACCCTATTGCAAAAATTGCAACTAAACTAGCGCTAGGTTACACACTAGACGAGTTAAATAATCAAATCACAGGTAATACATCGGCATTGTTTGAGCCTACCTTAGATTATGTAATTGTAAAAATACCACGTTGGAACTTTGATAAGTTTGAAGGATCTGATCGTACCCTAGGTCTTCAGATGAAAGCCGTAGGTGAGGTAATGGGAATAGGTCGTTCTTTCCAAGAAGCACTTCATAAAGCGACACAGTCATTAGAAATTAAACGCAATGGTCTAGGAGCAGACGGTAAAGGCTATACCGATTATAATCAGGTGATTGAAAAACTGACTAACGCAAGTTGGGATCGTGTTTTTGCTCTGTATGATGCTGTAGCTATGGGAATCTCATTAGATAGAATTTTTGAGATTACTAAAATAGACATGTGGTACTTAAAGCAGTTTGAAGAACTCTTCTTATTAGAAAAAGAAATAGGGAAATATGATGTGGGCACGCTTTCGCGAAAGCTACTACTAGAAGCAAAACAAAAAGGATTTGCAGACCGCCAGATCGCGCATATGTTAGGATGTCTCGAGTCAGAGGTATATAATTTACGTGAAGAAATGAAAATCAATAGAGTCTATAAACTCGTTGATACCTGTGCGGCAGAATTTAAAGCAGATACACCATATTATTACTCCACATTTGAGGCTGATATAGAAACAGCAGATGGAGAGCGCTACGTGCAAAATGAAAGCGTGGTATCTGATAAAAAGAAAGTTATTGTACTAGGTTCTGGTCCTAACCGTATCGGTCAGGGAATAGAATTTGACTACTGTTGTGTGCATGGAGTTTATGCAGCGCAAGAATGTGGTTATGAAACGATCATGATTAACTGTAATCCAGAAACGGTTTCTACCGATTTTGACACTGCAGATAAGTTATATTTTGAACCAGTATTCTGGGAACATATTTATGACATTATACGTCATGAAAAGCCAGAAGGAGTTATCGTACAACTAGGTGGACAGACGGCTTTAAAGCTTGCTGAAAAACTAGAACGTTACGGTATTAAGATTTTAGGAACGAGTTATAAAGCTCTAGATCTTGCCGAAGATCGTGGGCTGTTCTCTGAAATGTTACTTAAGAATAACATTCCTTTCCCTGAATTTGCAACAGCGACTACACCAGCTGAGGCGCTTCAAGTAGCTGAGAAATTAGATTTCCCTATCTTAGTTAGACCTTCTTATGTATTAGGTGGTCAAGGGATGAAAATCGTTATCAATAAAGACGAGCTAGAAGAGCATGTAGTAGATATCTTAAAGAAGATACCTAACAATGTACTTTTATTAGACCATTATCTAGATGGAGCGATAGAAGCAGAGGCAGATGCTATTTGTGACGGAGAGAATGTTTACATAATAGGTATTATGGAGCATATAGAACCTTGTGGAGTCCACTCTGGAGATTCTAATGCGTTATTACCACCATTTAATCTAGGTGACCTGGTTATGCAACAAATTAAAGATCATACTAAGAAGATAGCTCTTGCGCTAGATACAGTAGGGTTGATTAATATACAGTTTGCGATTAAGGATGAAAAAGTATACATCATTGAAGCAAATCCTAGAGCATCTCGTACGGTACCATTTATTGCCAAAGCATACAAAGAACCTTATGTAAACTATGCTACTAAGGTTATGTTAGGTCATAATAAAGTAACTGATTTTGATTTTAATCCGCAGTTAGATGGTTATGCGATCAAGCAGCCGGTATTCTCTTTCAACAAGTTTCCTAACGTAGATAAACGTCTAGGACCAGAAATGAAATCTACTGGAGAAAGTATCTTATTTATAGACAGTCTTAAAGACGATGCTTTCTATGACTTGTATGCTCGTAGAAGAATGTATTTGAGTAAGTAAATTACATATGTAAGTATAAAATTGAACCTGTCGAAGTTTATTTAACATCTCGATAGTAATTCGTCTTAGACAGGCTCAGACTGGCAACAGTATTATAAATTAAAGCCCTAAAAGCATTAAGCTTCTAGGGCTTTTTAGTTTTAAAGAAGCATTTCAGATTTGACATGCCAACTATTTGTGTTGGCATAGTCTAAATCTATTCTTGATTATGTTTAAAGATCTTGGTTTAAACCAGACATGCTAAGAGAAATACTTTGAATGTTGGTTTCTGAAAACTTTTTGATTTTGAATAAGTAGGTAAGATTTGACATGCCAACTATTTGTGTTGGCATAGTCTAAATCTGTTCTCGATTTTATTTAAAGATCTCGATTTAAACCAAACATGCCAAGACAAAAACTTTGCATGTTGGTTTCTAAAACTTTTTGATTTCGAAGAAGTCGTTAATATTTGACATGCCAACTATCTGTGTTGGCATTGTCTAAATCATTTCTCGATTTTCTTTAAAGATCTCGATTTAAACCAAACATGCCAAGAGAAATACTTTGCATGTTGGTTTCTAAAAACTTTTTGATTTTGGAGAAGTCGGTAAGATTTGACATGCCAACTATCTGTATTGGCATTGTCTAAATCATTTCTTGATTTTATTTAAAGATCTCGATTATCGCTTAACTGGCTTTTATTTGTTTTTAAATTTCTGAATTATTGATAATAGTTGCTGAAATGTCTATTTTAATTATATTTTTATGATATTAAAAATAATTATTTGAAAAAAACCTTTTACATATTGATCATATTTTTGCTTGTTATACTTTGTTCTTGTGGACAAAAAGAAGCAGAAATGAAACTACAAGGAAGATGGTTTAATTTAGAAAATGAATATGATCAATGGGACTTTAATAATGATACTCTTTATGTAATTGATGAAAGAGTTTTGTATGACGCAACGGCCTCAAAAATTAAATTTGATATCCCTACGTTAGATTATTATGAAGATACTATTTGGGAATATAGAGATATTAAAATACTTATCAATTATAAATTATCACAGAGTAATGATAGTTTATATGGAACGTTAAGGAATGGTCATGGAACTTATGATTTTAGTTTAATAAAGGCTGAGAGTTATGAAGAATATTTAAATAAAAAGTTTAATTTAAAATTTCAATTGCTTGAAAATGATTCTGTTAAAATTTCAACTACAATTCCTAAGTATGGGTTGAAGATTTTTATGGGTAAAACAGATAGTACGATTATATCTAAGACTGAATTGTCAAATAATTTAAATTCAATGAAATCAGATATCAAAATATTTAAAGATAGTATTCGCCCTAATGAATTGTACGAAGTGCAAAACCATGACGAAATGATTGATGAATGGTTTCACATAAGAGTCTTTGCAGATAAACAAATTCCTGATTCAATTATTACCTATACTTTACAACAAACAAAGACTTTTAAGAATCAAGAAAAGTGGAAAGGAGAAGATGTTGATTATAGAATGCCCATAAGAATATATAGAGTATTTAAAAATTGCAATCAAACAAATCCTGATAGTGTAAAAGGTAAGTGGATTAAGTGGATGTTTAGTTCGTAATCTTTTATTATCCATAATTTAATCTCACTTTCGCGAAAGCGATACAACCACTATCTTTATTTTTTAAATCTGACTTATGAAAAAGATTCTATTTCTCTCTATTATTTTTATTTCTACAACTGTATTTGCTCAAAAAGTAGATTATAAAGCACTGGACAAATACATTTCTCAAACGCAAAAGGACTGGAACATTCCTGGACTGAGTGTAGGTATCGTTAAAGATGGTAAAATAGTCTTTGAAAAAGGTTATGGTCAGATGGATGTGAATGAAAACCGCAAGCCAGATGAGCATACTATTTATGCTATTGCAAGTAATACCAAAGCTTTTACTGCAGCGATTATGGCACAACTGGTAGAAGAAGGTAAGGTGAACTGGAAGGATAGAGTACAGGATCACTTACCTTATTTTGAAGTGTACGATCCTGCAATAAGTAGAATGGTTACTGTTGAGGATTTATTGAGTCACAATGTAGGTTTGGGAACGTTTTCTGGTGATGGTATCTGGTATAAGTCAGAGTTGAGTACAGAAGAAGTAGTAAAACGCATCAGGTTTGTACCGCAGGCTTATGATTTTAGGGCTGGTTATGGATATTCTAATTTAATGTTTATCACTGCTGGTGCGTTAATTGAAAAGGTAACTGGTAAGAGTTTTAAGGATAATGTTACAGAACGTATTTTGAAACCTCTAGAGATGGATGATACGGTGGTGAGTGTTAAGGATTTTGGTAACAATAAGAATGTAGCGACTCCACATGCTATGGATGAGAATAATAAGAATTACACGATTCCATGGGTAGGATGGGATAATGTACAGTCTACTGGTGGTATTATTTCTAGTGTTCATGACATGAGTAAATGGATGATTCTTAACATGATTCATGGAGTTACTAAGAAAAACGACACGTTATTCTCTGTGCAGAATCGCAATAATATGTGGAATTTACATAATAGCTTTGGGGTAAATCAAGTAAATCGTAATTCTACCGGTTCTCAATATGCTGGTTATGGATTGGGGTGGTTTCTTGGAGATTATCAGGGCAATTTTAGAGTACGTCACGGTGGTGGTTATGATGGTATGATATCTACGGTACAAATGCTACCGGATGAAAACCTAGGTGTTGTAGTACTTACTAATGGTGTTAAAGCGCCGACTAATGCAATTGCTTATTACGTTTTTGACCGTTTTTTAAATAGGGATAAAAAAGACTGGAGTAAAGAAATGCTAGACGGTTATGATAAATGGAAAGCTGGCGATACTAGAATAGCAGACAGAAAAGCAAAACAAGTTAAGGGAACGCAGCCTACTTTACAGAAAGAGGCAATTATAGGAACCTATCATGCTGATATTTATGGAAACTTTGAAGTAAAAGAAATGAACGGAGAACTTAAATTACTATGGGAACACACGCCATTGTTAAATAGTACGCTCTCACATTTTAATTATGATGCTTATGAAATCCATTGGGACGAGCCACAAGCATGGTTTAGTTTTGGAACTGTAAAATTTGAAAGTGATGCCTATGGTAAAGTAATTGGGATCACCTTTGACGTACCTAATGATGACTTCTTTTTTTACGAAATGAACGCAAAAAAAATAGAGTAAATCTAGTTTTAAATCGTTCAAAAAAAAGCCTGAATCAATTTGATTCAGGCTTTTTGTATAGTAACGTTAAGATTATGTGATAATTAACAATTAGCTTTATGATCATAAGTAGCTACTATCTAAGAAAATAAATATTATTTGATGGTTGTTATTTCAAGCTATTTTAATAAACTTCTTTAATTACACATTATGAAAAAAAATTACTCTTTTTACAGCGTTCTTACTGCTATCCCTATTGCCTTACTTATTCTAGTAAGTTTTTCTAGTGGTCAACCAGGTAATTTTACAGGTTCACCTGGAGATGGAGGTACGACATGTACACAATGTCATGTTGCATCTTCTGCAAACTTTGGTGGATCGGCTGCGCTTACAGGATTACCTAATGGTTATATGGCAAATCAATCGTATAGCCTTAATCTAGATGTGCAAGGTTCTACTTCAACTAAAATAGGTTTTAATATCACTGCAGAACTTGCTGATGGAACTAAAATAGGATCTTGGACACCAGGAACAGGAACTAGATTACGTACAGACTCTAATGGATTAACTCATAATAGTACAAGTACAGGAAGTGGACAAAATAGTTGGAATATGACGTGGACTGCTCCAGCAACTGATTTAGGTGCAGTAACTTTTTATTATGTTACTAATCAAACTAATAATAATGGGTCAACATCTGGAGATCAGGTAACTACTGGTCAAAGTGGTGCCTTGCTTACTAATGGTGATGAAACATTTTCTGCTTTTGAAATGTATCCAACGCAAGTAACTTCTCTTTTAAATATTAATTTGTCTAATGCAGATAATGGAACTTTAATGATTTATAACATGACTGGTACTAAAGTAAAAACTTTAAAACTGGATCGATTAAATCAATTGAATATGTCAGATCTTACTTCAGGTATTTACCTTGCTCAAGTAGTGGTCGATAATCAAATTTCTGTAGAACGATTTATAAAACAATAGAATCTATTTTTTTTTAAATTGCCGCACTATTTATTTAGGCGGCTTTTTTTATTTTTGTTGTGTGCTACAAATGATGATTCTATGTAAGTAGATTCTTAGATCAATTCGTTTTTTATTTCAATAAATAATCCATTTCTGTTGATCTATTGTATAAGTTTAATAGTACACTTTTATTTCTAGGTATACCCCAACTTTTTAATTGCCGAAAAAGCCTTGTCTACCGTATCATTTTCTACGAGTACACTGAACTCGTTTGTGGTAGAAATGACCTCGTGTAACGAGATGCCTTCCCATGCAAAACGTTTAAATATCTGATAATATAAACCAGGGACTTGGGTATTGTTTTCTGGTAATGCGATACTTATGGCGCTTAAATTATCTTGTGTGCTGGTCATAATTTCATCGGCAAATTGAGATTGAATTTTTTCCTTCTCACTCATCGATATTACTAGGTTACTTTCATGAATACCTTTGGAAAATCCATAAAAAATAGTTGTGTTTATGGACTCAAGAATCTTACTATGACTTAAGAATAAAGTACTAGAATTTTTAAAGGTAAAATCGATAAGGTTAGATCGTACCGTTATATCACCTAGATTATTTAATATAGATTTTAAGTTATTAGAATGCCTCAAATCCTTAGGTGGATTATAACGTCTCAACGCCATCATAATAGCACCGGTTTTCACCGGTTTTCTTAACATGCCGCTTATGGGTTCTTGTAATTCTTCTGCTAAGGCAGAGAAATTAATGATTCGTCTGGATAGTGCCTCTTCTAAAAATGGTTGAGTCACTAAAATCTCTTCAACACAATCTGCTATGGTTTTCATATTGTTAACTATTTAACAGCTTGTGCAAAATTAAACTAATTTTGTTATATTTTTTCTATTACCATAGAAGTGGCTGTATTTTTACCTAAAAATTAATAAAATGCTAGTTTTAAAATTTGGTGGTACTTCAGTAGGTTCTGTAGAAAACATGACTCATGTAAAAAATATCATTAATGATGGTACTAAGAAAGTGGTGGTGTTATCTGCTATGTCTGGTACTACAAATGCTTTGGTAGAAATATCTGAACAGATACGCTTAAAAGAAACAGAATCTGCACTTGTTCTTATACAGCAACTAGCTAGTGGATATCAAAATACAATAGAAGAACTATTAAATGATAGCGGGCTTATTAATGAGTCTCAAGAATATGTAAATGATGTTTTTACAGATTTAATAAAGCTTGTTAACTCAGAGCATACCACATTGATTTATAATCAAATAGTTGCTAAAGGAGAACTATTGTCTACCTTTCTATTTAGTAGATTTTTAATGCAAGAAGGTATAAATGCTGCATTATTACCTGCCTTAGATTTTATGCGTATAGATAATAATGACGAGCCAGATTCTTTTTATATCAAACAAAATCTAGATAGAATTTTAAATGAAAATAGTGAGGCAGATATCTACATCACTCAAGGTTTTATATGTCTAGATGTTCATGGAAATGTATCTAACTTACAACGTGGTGGTAGCGATTATACGGCTTCTATAGTAGGAGCAGCGATAGAGGCAGATGAGGTACAAATATGGACTGACATTGATGGTTTTCATAATAATGATCCTCGTTTTGTAGAAAACACGACTGCTATCTCAAATATATCTTTTGATGAAGCGGCAGAGCTTGCTTATTTTGGAGCCAAAATTTTACATCCTCAAACGGTTATACCGGTAAAAGATCTTAATATTCCTGTACGTTTAAAAAACACCATGTCTCCAGACTCTTATGGTACGTTAATAACACATCATGTTCACGGAGAAGGTATTAAAGCTATCGCTGCAAAAGATGGCATTTATGCCATTAAGATAAAATCTGCAAGAATGTTACAGGCGCATGGTTTTCTTAAAAAGGTATTTGAAATTTTTGAGAAATACGAGACCTCTATAGACATGATTACCACATCAGAAATAGCTGTTTCTCTTACCATAGATAATCCATTACATCTGGATGCTATAGTAGAAGAACTAGAGAAAATAGCTAGTGTAGATGTAGATCAAGGTATGAGTATCGTGTGTCTGGTAGGTAATAATATTATTTATCATGAAGATACACCACATTTATTTCAAGTATTACAAGATGTGCCTGTGCGCATGATCTCATATGGTGGTAGCAATAATAATATATCATTATTGATCAATACAGATCAAAAATTAAATACTTTACAAAAATTACAAGGCTATGTTTTTGAATCACAACAGGAAAAAGCTGTTGCCTATTAATTATAATAAACAGAATTTAAGAAGTATAGTGATGAAGTAGGTGTTTTTTTAAAGAACAATCTCTACATTATAATTTTTTAATTCTTCCTTATAACTAGCGTCAGAGAAATTTGCAGCAGCGATTTCTTGGGCGCTTTTTTGTTTAATTTGTTTTCTTTTTATGGCTCTAGCAAACCTGCGCACATGAGTCTCGTTACTTATTTTAAGTCCAGGAACAGGTACGGTTTTACCATTTTCATCTTTGGCAACCATAGTTAGAAAAGAAGAATTACAGTGCTTTGTCACACCAGTTTGTATATTCTCTGCATCTACACGTATGCCTACTACCATAGAAGATTTACCTACGTAATTTACTGATGCTTTTAAGGTTAACATTTCACCTACTTCTATAGGTGCTAAAAAATCTACAACATCCACGCTTGCTGTAACACAGTAGACGCCACTGTGTTTTGACGCACAAGCAAATGCAATTTGATCTATTAGAGAAAGAACATAACCACCATGAATTTTACCAGAAAAATTTGCATTAGACGGTAGCATTAATAGGGATAACATGACTCTAGATTGTTCTGGAGATTTAAAAGTATCTTTCATAAAATGTGCTTAATAGTTAGAGAATTAGTTGGATAAGTGTTCCGCTTTCGCGAAAGCGGAATCCACATCATTAATCTCGATTAAAGTGTGGGCTATTTTCCTTAGTAACCTCTGTAATAAAGTATTTTGTATCACCCCAAAAGAAGAACGTTCCAAATTTCTCTTCATACTTTAACTTCACATATTTACCTTGATATTCTTTAAGCTTTTCAATAATCTCTGGTTGATTATCCATTACCGAAAAAGAGAAAATTTGTGCACCGCTTATACCTTGAGAGATCTCGCCTTCCCAAGTTTTAACAATAAATCCTTTATGGGTAAACTTAATCAATTCACCACTGCGGTACCCATCAGAATAGCTTGCAAAATATATAAAAGCATACCATATAACGGCAACTAGTAATATCGTGGTAAGTATAACTCCTAAAATCTTTTTCATATCATGTAATTTTTAAATAGCAATCCGATTAGAATTGCGATTCCAAAGCTAAGCAATGTACCTATTAATACGTACTCTGTCAACTTCATATTTTTTGCTTTACTTAAATCACCAAATCTAAAAACAGATTTTGCTGTTAATAATAACCCTACAGCACTGAAATGGTCTGTGATTATAAATAGAAAAATAAGTAATCTCTCTAGCATACCTATCCATTTCCCAGCATTTTTAAGTCCATAAATACCAGTATCGTCTTCTGTTAAGGTCCATCTAGTAAAAAATATTTTAAGCATGATGGCTACAGGACTAGTAAGAAATAATACACATAGGATTAATGGCCATAGTATCTGTAAAAATTGATCACTAATAATAAAATTGATTCCAGATGTGTTTGTAGCTAGAACTACGAGTATTAAAATATGAGCTATTTGATCTATGGTAAATAACCAGCGGCTATTTTTCTTAGTTGTAAAATAAAGTTTGCCTGCGTCTATTGTAAAATGCGTTATTAAGATAATAAGAGCTACATACCAGTATTTTAAATCCCAAAGAAGAATCCAGGACAATACTGCATGAATTGCCGCATGAACGTATAGGTGGTAGGAGCGTAGTTTGTTTTTTTCTTTTTGTTCAGTAAACTTATTAGTCTATAGAATAAAATCACCTAAAAAGTGTGCTATTAGTAACTTAATTAATACTTCCATAGCTCACGTCTTTATAGTATTGTTTAAATAAATGGAGAAGTGCATCTGTCTCTTTATAATGGGCACGATCTAGTCTGCGGCTGGCAGTGGCTTGTTTTATACCTAATTTATCACCCATTTCTTGTTGGGTAATTGTAGGGTTTTTATAAACTTCATATAAAATGGCAGCTGCGTTCTCTGTCCAATCATCCATATAAATAAGGGCGATTTTTAGAGCAGTATTCATGTAATAATCCAGTGAATTACCACTTCTTACCATAATATTTTGTTCTTTATTTTTTAAAGAATCTAATAATTCTCCAGATTGTACTAAAGCACTTCCAGAAGATTTTGCAATATTATTATCTACTACCTGTATATTTCCTATTCCTATAGCTATTCTTACATCTAGATGGCCGGTTTTTCTTAAAGCTGCTTTCAGTTTTAGACAGGTTAATAAACCTTGCTCTGGGCTGTCCATCCATACTTGAAAACTATCGCCACGGTATATTTGATACATACCGTTTTTAGAATGTGTTTTTAGTATCGGTTCTATGATCTTGAGATAATCATCTGGCTGGTTCTTCTGAGAACCTATTATATCACCTGCTAAGACTACTTGCATAAATCGTTTTTGAATTATTACGTAAAAGTGTAATAATTCAAATATATTACATTATTAAGTAATATTTCTGTTTATTACGTAAAAGCGTAATAATTGTGTTTTATTACGTAATTATGTAATACTTGCTTGTGTTACTTTATAGCGTAATGTTATAAATTTAGACGTTGTTCTTCGTCACTAGCTTCTAGAAAATCTGGATCACTTTCTATAGCACGATTTACCAGCTTTTCATTAAGAGATTTATTGGCTTTGGCACCTAGTCTTTTTAAACGTTCTATACGACCTACTAGATTTCCAGAACCTTCAGTAAGCTTATTCATACTAGAGGAATAAGATTTTTTAACCGTATCCAGTTGTGAGCCTACTTTAATTAAATCTTCTGTAAGACCTACAAATTTATCGTACAAAGCACCAGCAGCTGTTGCTATATCTAGTGCGTTTTTTTGCTGTTTTTCATTTTGCCACATCGTGTCTATAGTACGTAATGTAGCTAATAATGTTGTAGGTGTAACAATAACTATATTCTTGTCAAATGCCTCACTGTATAAATTTCCATCATAATTTAATGCCATGGCAAATGCCGGTTCTATAGGTACAAAAAGAAGAACAAAGTCTGGACTATCGATGTGATAATCGTGGTAGCTTTTTCCAGATAAATCTGCAACGTGCTTTTTAAGAGAAGCAACATGCTCTTTTAAGTGACGCTGTTGTAGATCTTCATCTTCTTCATTAATAAAACGCTCATAGGCGTTAAGGGATACCTTAGAATCAATAACCATTTTCTTACCGCCAGGTAGGTTTACAACTACATCAGGGAATAAGGTCCTGCCATCTTCTGTTTTAATAGTTTGTTGTACCTCGTACTCAGATCCTTTTTCTAAGCCAGATTTTTCTAACACACGTTCCAGGACTAATTCTCCCCAGTTACCACGCATTTTAGCATCTCCTTTAAGCGCTTTGGTAAGGTTGCTCGTTTCCTTACTCATTTGCTGATTCAATTCTTTAAGACCTAATATTTGTTCTCTTAAAGAGCTTTGTCTATCGATAGTATCTTTGTGAGTGTCTTCCACACGTTTTTCAAAACTTTGAATCTTCTCCTGCAGCGGACTCAAAATTTGTTCGATATTCTTCTTATTTTGATCTGTGAACTTGGTGCTTTTTTCGTCTAAGATTTTGTTTGCAAGGTTCTCAAATTCCTTGGTAAATTTCTCGTTTAATTTCTCAATCTCTCCTTGTGCTTCGGTATGTTTTTCTTCCGCTTTCGCGAAAGCGGTACGTTGCTCAGCTAGTAATACATTAAGGTTTTCCTTCTCGATAGCTATCTCACGATATTCTTTATCAAGTTTTTCTAATCTCGTACTTAATTCTTGCTGGCTCTCAAGTTTTTGCGCTAATTGTGCACTGTACTGACTGTTCTCATGTTTTAAACGATCACGTTCTTGTATAGCAGGTTGCAATTGAGATAACTGACTATTTAACTGCCCTTTTTCTGATTCTAATACATTGAGAGTTCCTGCAAAGCGAGTTTTTGCAAAAAACCATGCTACCACAGCACCTATCACCACACCGATGATTAAAAATAACAACCAATTAAATTCTTGAGACATAAAATAGAGATTTACCGTAAAAATACGATGACTAGATAGGTCTTAAAATAGGAATGCTACCTAGTTATTCACAAGAACAAAATATTTTAAAATGGTGCAGGAACATTTAAAATTACAGGCTGTAAAGTTACAGGATGTATAAATTCTAATTGCTCTGCATGTAGATATAAACGATCCTTTTTAAATCCATAGAGATCATCACCTATAATAGGACAGTTTAATCCTAATGGATGTGACGCATGAACGCGCAACTGGTGTGTGCGTCCAGTAATAGGGTAGAAGTGCACTCTAGTTTTACCATCTTTACGTTCTATAACTTCATATCTCGTACGAGCATTTTTGCCATATTCAGGATCGACCATTTGAAAAGGTCTATTATCTAGATCTACTCTTAAAGCTAGAGAGATATAACCGCTGTCTTCTTTTACGATGCCATCTAATAAAGCAACATATCGTTTTTTAACCGTACGTCTCTCAAATTGATCTTGGACCTTTTTATGAATTTCTAAAGACTTAGTAAGTAATAAAACTCCTGATGTACTCATATCTAGTCTGTGTACAATTAATGGTCCTGTAGCATCTGGAAAACGTTGTTTCATTCTAGATTCTACAGAGTCGTCTATGACCTTACCACGTACCGAGAGAAACTCTTCTGGCTTATTAACAGCCATAAGGTATTCGTCTTCATAAATAAGAGATAGTTCTTTACCTATAGCAGGATTTTCTAACATAGGATTATCATCTACGTCTAGACCTTGTAGCATATGCCCTAAAACAGGTTCACATTTAGAACGGCATGATGGGTAAAAGTGACCATGTTTACGTATTTGTGATTTTAACGACTCACCGTACCAGAACTCTGCCATGGCGAGTGGTTGTAAATCATTTAAATAAGCGTATTGTAATAATTTAGGCGCGGCACAATCTCCAGTACCAGATGGAGGTAAGTAAGGAGGTATGTTTTTGAAAAGCTCAATAGCATTTTTACGCTCACCGTTTGCATTTAAAAAACTATAATTTTCAAAAATCCAAGTCTGTAGTTTGTTAGATAAATTTTTACGATCTAACTTAATTTGGTCTATTTCATTTTGAACAGCAGCAATAGCGTTTTCTAGAGGAACGACTTTTGAATCAAGATATACTTTGTATTCTTTGAGCAAGAATTTTGCATGCATACCAGCTGTTTGCTGGCTATCTATTAATTTTTGAAAATCTGCTTTACTCAGTGAAGATTTGGCTTCTTCCTTTATTTTCTTACGTTCTGCTTTGAGATTTGAATGTTTTTTACGTTGATTGTAAATTAAAAGTTCATTCTCGACCTTTAATTTTTCTAGCCTTTTCTTATTTGCAAGGTAGTCTGTGTCGTTCTCCAGCGATTCTAAAGTAGAAGTAAGAGTACTTAAAATACCATTTTCTTTGGCATAAAGACCATCTTCCTGAAACATATTAAAAACTAAAGGAGCAAATTCAGTTTCTTTTTGTTCTCCGTTTATGACACCAGAATGTGCCCATAAATGACCTAATTTACCTTCTTTATCTCTAACTACAAGTACCCCAAACATTTTCCCTAAGGGATGCTGGTAATCTTCTGGACCTAGGTTTAAATCAAAAAACCAATTATCTAGGCCGTCTAAAAAACTTCTTAATTGTGTGGCTGCTTTTAAAGCGAGAGGATGCGGTTCATAAAGAAAAGGGAACGTAAATTTTTGAGGTATATCTTCCTTTTCTTCTTCAGGATTAAATCGGCGTAAAATAGAACTCATTAAAGAGTATGTTTTAAAATCAGTTAATTAACCCTTTGTAAAGATCTTAGTTATTAAGGCTTCATTCTCAGCAGTTAAATTAGATGTAGCTTTTAATTTTTTAATAAAACTAGCCACTTCGTCTTTAGACGCAGGACAGCCAAGGTTATCACCTTTTTCATTAAAAGAAGTAGTAATTATTGTACCGCTCGCGTCTAGTATCACCCAAAAAGGTAAACCAGCACTAGCGCCTTTATAGCTGGTAATTAATTCTCTAGATCCAGGGTTTTCTAGTTTTATGTTATCCCCATTTTCAAAAACAACAATAGGTAATAACACATAATTTTCTTCTATATAAGAAGCGATGGCAGGATCTTTCAATTGTTTAGTCATGCGATGACACCATCCACACCAAGACGCTTCAAATTTTACCATCACATGCTTATCAGATTCCACTGCTTCACTAAGAGCGTTGTCCATTAAAGACTCTACAGATTCTTGAGCTGTTGTTACATTAATTGTGGCAACTAGAAATGTTACTAAAAGAATTAAATTTTTCATGTGTTATATTATTTATTACACTAGACTCTGCATCCCAACAAGTCCATGATAAAGACCTTCTTTAGATAACAAATCACTGTGCGTTCCTTGTTCAACTATTTCTCCTTTTTTCATTACAACTATATGGTCCGCATTTTGAATGGTAGACAGTCTGTGTGCAATTACTATAGAAGTTCTATTTTTCATAACTTTTTCAAGAGCATCTTGAACCAGTCGTTCACTCTCTGTATCCAGTGCGCTAGTTGCCTCATCTAAAATTAGGATAGGAGCATTTTTAAGAACTGCGCGGGCAATAGAAAGTCTTTGTTTCTGTCCACCGCTTAATTTATTACCGCTGTCACCTATGTTGGTATGAATACCTTCTGGCAAGTCTTTGACAAATTCCCAAGCATTGGCAATTTTTAAAGCATCAATAATCTGTTCTTCAGTGGCATTTTTATCACTTAGTGCTACATTAGTTGCGATAGTGTCATTAAATAAGATAGAATCTTGAGTAACGATAGCCATTTGATCACGCAAACTTTTAAGAGTTACATCTTTAATATTTTGCCCATCTATAGTAATAGTACCATTTTCTACATCGTAAAATCTGGTCAATAGATTTGCAATCGTACTTTTTCCAGAACCACTTTGCCCTACTAGAGCAACACTAGTTCCCTTAGGTATATTAAGAGAGAAATTCTTTAATACAGGTTCATCTTGATAAGAAAACGTGATGTTGTTTACGTTTACCGCTTTCGCGAAAGCGGGAATGGAAACAGCTCCTTCTTTATCTTCAATCTTATTTTTAGTATGCAATATTTCTAAAACACGCTCTGCACTCGCATTACCTTCTTTAATTTGGTAACTAGCTTTAGAAAGTGCCTTAGCTGGTGTTAATATGTTATAAGCAAGTACCATAAACCCAATAAATGTGGTAGGATCAATTGATTCTTCAATTAACACTAGACGACCTCCGAACCATAAAAGAATTCCAATAACTAAAATTCCTAAAAACTCACTTACCGGACTTGCAAAACCTTTACGATGATTTAATTTTACTGCAAATCGGTACATTCTATTGGTACTATTTTGAAAGCTTTCGCTCAACCTATCTTCGGCATTAAAACCTTTAATTACTTTTAAACCACTTAATGTTTCTTCTAATAAAGAAAGAAAATAACCTTGCTCTTTTTGAACCTGACCACTGCGTTGTTTTAATTTCTTACCTAATCTTGAAATTAAGAATCCAGAAACAGGTAAAAAGACTAACATGAAGACGGTGAGTTTAGCACTCATCACTAGCATAATAGCAAGTGTGAAAATGATATTTAGAGGCTCTTTTACAATGAGCTCTAAAATAGATAGAAAGCTATTTTGTATTTGCAACACGTCAGCACTGGTTCTAGCTATAACATCTCCTTTACGTTTTTCAGAGAAATAAGAAATAGGAAGATGAACTATTTTTGAAAATAAGTCATTTCTAATATCTCTTAAAACACCATTTCTTAGGTAAGCGATAAAGTACATCCCTAAATAACCGAAAAGGTTTTTCAAAAAGAAAAGAATTAAAACTAGAGAAATTACAATGATAAGGGCTTGTTCTTTCCCATCAGTCTGTGTAGTGATGTAGTAGCCTAAATAGCCTTTAACATAATCCATTGTGTGATTGATACCTTCCCAAGTAGGAGCAATGTTTACAGCCTGAGTTTTGTCAAATAGGACATCTAACATAGGAATCAATGAAACAAAACTTAATGCGCCAAAAAGTGCATAAAATATATTACAAATAATATTCAGTATCCCATGACGCTTATAAGGTCTAGCATACTGTAAAATCTCTTTAAAATAATTCATTTATTAAATATCAAAACTGGCAAGAATGCCTTTAATTTTATCTTCTAATTGTGACTGGATTAGGGTGTAATGTTCCACTTTGTCCAGCGCTGTTTTTACAGAGATATAGAACTTTATTTTAGGTTCTGTACCGCTAGGTCGTGCTGCAATCTTTGAGCCATCTGCTAGATAGAAGATTAAAACATTAGATTTAGGAATATCAAGAGTTTCAGTTTTATTCAAATGCTTGTTAACTCTAGTGCTAGCAGCATAATCCTCTACAATAATGACATCTTGTCCGCCTATTTGTTTTGGAGTGTTTTCTCTTAAGTTTATCATCATTTGCTTAATCTCTGCAGCTCCAGAGATTCCTTTCCTCACTAGAGAGACTAATTTCTCCTGATACACACCGTGTTTAAGGTATAGTTTTATCAGCTCTTCATAAACGGTCGATGAATTTGATTTTGCAAAAGCATACATTTCACAAGCTAATAGACATGCAGTAACAGCGTCTTTATCACGCACAAAATCGCCTACCATGTAACCAAAGCTTTCCTCGCCACCACCTATAAAGTGCTGTTGCGGATGGTCTTTAATCATTTTTGCAATCCACTTAAAACCGGTAAGACCTTCTTTACATTCTACGTCATATGCATGCGCTAGATCATGCATCATAGGTGTAGAAACGATAGTAGATCCTATAAAGGGATCTCTCATCGCTTTTATATCGCTTTGCTTTAATAAAAAATCGGTCATGGCAACCATGGTCTGATTACCATTAAGTAATTTCATATTACCATCTGTATCGCGCACAGCAATACCTAATCTGTCAGAATCAGGATCTGTACCTATAACCATGTCAGCATCGATCTCATTTGCAAGATCTACTGCCATTTTAAGCGCTTCTGGTTCTTCTGGATTAGGAGATTTTACTGTAGGGAAATCACCATTAGGTACGGCTTGTTCTTCTACGATATGCACATTTGTGTATCCAGCACGTTTTAAGGTTTCTGGAATTAGAGTAATACTAGTACCATGTAGGCTAGTAAAAATTATTTTTAATTGAGAGCGGTCTACATCTCCTGCTATTTTACCTGCTTTGATACTGTCGTCTATAAATACATTATCGTCTGCATCAGTCAGTAATTCTATTAACTGGTCATTACCATTAAAATTAATATCACTGAATTCTAATGAGCCGATTAAATCTAAAATTTCTTTGTCCTGCGGTGGTACGAGCTGCCCACCATCTTGCCAGTACACCTTATAACCATTATACTCCGGCGGATTGTGACTAGCCGTTAAAACAATACCTGCATGACAGTCCTTTGCTTTTACGGTATAAGAAAGCAATGGAGTAGGGCGCAAATCTGGAAATAGATAAACATGAATACCGTTTGCACTAAAAACGTTTGCAACTACTTGTGCCAGTTCTTTAGAATTATGACGGCAATCGTATGCGATAGCTACTTTTACTTGCTCGTCTGGGAACTGTTTATTTAAGTATTGAGATAGACCTTGTGTGTTTTTACCTAACGTATATTTATTGATACGATTAGTCCCAACACCCATAACACCACGCATACCACCTGTACCAAATTCTAGATCTTTATAGAAAGATTCTTGAAACTCGTCATTATTTGCAGTGATTAATGCTAGAGTACGTGTTATAGTAGACTCGTCAAAAGGTGCTTGAGTCCACGTTTGTGCGGTTTTTAGGATTTGGTCTTTATTCATGTGTTGTTGGCTTGTATTCTTAGTACAAAGATAGGAATTACTAAGCAGTCTCAGTTACTGTTTTAAGTAGTTGCGCCGTGGGTTATCATAGTCGTTATAATTCTAGTGATTAGTATAAGATCATTTTAATTTTTTAAAATGTAAAAAGCCTTTTCTGTTTAAATAGAAAAGGCTTTTATAAAATCATATCTCGGTGTTTTGAGAAGTAAGTTTTTTAAATTTTTTCAGCAATTTTATAACGATCACCTTGATTACCATTTCTTAGAATCAACTCGCCTAAAAAGCCGGCTATAAAGAAAAGTGTACCTAAAACCATAGTAGTAAGTGCTATAAAAAACCATGGATTATCGGTGACTAGAATATAAGGAAGATCTGTAGCCATGCGGTATAATTTTGAAACACCTATATATCCTGCTGTTATAAAACCTATCATAAAGGTGATAACACCTAGAGAGCCAAAAAGGTGCATAGGTCGTTTTCCATATTTAGATATAAAAGCAATAGTTATGAGGTCTAAAAAACCATTGATGAACCTCTCGTAACCAAATTTAGTAGTACCATATTTACGCGCCTGATGGATAACTTCTTTTTCTGTAATGTCAGTAAATCCAGCATTTTTAGAAAGCACAGGTATGTAACGGTGCATCTCACCATGTACATCGATATTTTTTACGACCTCACTTTTATAGGCTTTTAGGCCACAGTTAAAGTCATTAAGTTGCACACCACTAGTTTTACGCGCTGCCCAATTAAATAGTTTACTAGGTAGATTTTTTGAAATAACGCTGTCGTAGCGTTTCTTTTTCCAGCCACTTACTAGATCATGATTCTCTACAGATATCATTTTATAAAGTTCAGGAATCTCATCTGGAGAGTCCTGTAAATCTGCGTCCATGGTGATAACCACGTTACCTTGAGTGAGTTTAAAACCTGCATGTAAGGCTTGTGATTTCCCATAATTAGTCTGGAATTTTATGCCTTTTATGGGATTAGTAGAGTTGTTTTGTTCTCGCTTTCGCGAAAGCGTACTTATTATACTCCAACTAGTATCTGTACTACCATCATCTATATAAATTACTTCATAGGATAAGTCCGTGGTTTGCATTACACGGTCTATCCAGGATTGTAATTCTGGGATGGAGTCTGCCTCATTGAGTAATGGGATGACTATGGAAAGGTCCATTTTATTCAAACTCGTAAGGTTTTTCTTTTTTAATGATAAGACTAGAAATTAAGCCACCTATGGTAAACATAATAATATTACCTATGTAACCTATTATAAGACTGGCATAACCGAATGGTGTTGGGCTAAATTTCATTTGCTGGCGTATTTGCTCTTCTGATACCTGACCAGAAAAGTCTTCCATACCGAACCAACTTAATATAGTGCTACTCATTTCCATAGCTGCTTCTATGCTTAATTCTACCAGTTCTTCTTTTGCACTAGGATCGATGATGTTAAAGATTAATAAACCGGCAATAACATAACCTAAAAGAGCAATGGCAACGGTGAAAATAAAATAGAGTAGTGCGGTTCCAAAACTTAGATAGCCTTCTAACTGCTTTTTTGCCTCTGTCTGTGACACAACACCTAGAATAAATACTATAATTGATATAGGGTAAGTGATCAATGGATTTAAGAATAATCTTAAGTCTATTTGCCACATAGCAAAATAAGCAACTATAATTAAGGTAAAACCTATAAGGCCATACTTAACCGGTATTTTTTTTATTAAATTATTCATTTAAAAGTGTATTGTTATACGTTTCAAATATAACGATCAAATTATTACTTACCTGTCTGTGGTATTTTACTGATAATTAGTCCTGTGATTAAACCAGGTACGGTAAACATGAGTGTTTTAGTAGCAAAACCTAGAGCAAATTCTGATAAAGAGTAAGTAGGGACTTTAAATACATCGCTTTTTGCAAGGCTGTTTTGTCCTTTTTCGGTAATTCCTTGCCATGCGTCTAATAATATTTGTTTAGCATTTGTGTCTACATGATTAAGTAAAATGTAATATGTAACAGACTCTGTAATAAAAATCATGATAATACAAATGAAGTAGGCTAGGACTACCTGCTTAAAAGAAACGTTACCTTTTAAAGCAAGCCTACCCCATACTTGTGAGATGACACCTATTAGGATAGGGTAAATGTATATAGAGGTGTTTAACATAGGGTTTAAATAATCCTGTGCTTGCCACATGTATAGATAAATTACTAGAGTAATTAATGCGCCTACGGTTCCTAAAATAAAGGAATTTCTTTTGATCGTATTGTCCACTAAAAAGATTTTTAAATGAGTTTGCAAATATAAAGCTAGGAACTATGGTTTTATGAGTTACATTTGCTTTAAATTAATTTAGGATTAAAAGGTTGTTATTTAAATAAAAACAGTTAAATTTGCAGCCGCAAAAGAATAAGAATTTAAGTCATGCAAAAAGGAATACACCCAGAGAATTATAGATTAGTAGCATTTAAGGACATGTCTAACGAAGACGTATTCATAACTAAGTCTACTGCTAACACTAGTGAAACAATTGAGTTTGAAGGAACTGAATATCCATTAATCAAATTGGAAATTTCTCGTACTTCTCACCCATTCTATACTGGGGAGAGCAAACTTATTGATACTGCAGGACGTATCGACAAGTTCAAAAACAAATACGCAAAATTCAAGAAGTAATCTTCTCGATTTTTATTTATACCAAACGCCTCGCAATTTGCGAGGCGTTTTTAGTTTATATAATTTTTACATAAGGATCTTTCTAATAACCTAATAGTTCTAACCGCTGGTTAAGTCTTTCTAGAGCAGATGCTCTATACGGATGATACATTCTAGGGTTGTCCAGCATTAAAATTAATGTAGCAGCCTCTCTCTTATTTAGGTCTTCTAAATTCTTATCAAAATAGTGTAACGATGCGCTGTAAAAGCCTATTTTGTTATTTAAAAAGTCAAAATTGCTTGAGTAAAATGCAAGCAGCTGGTCATCTGAAAAATGCTGTTCTAAATGATGGGCTAGAACTAGTTTAGGAAATCCATATGTATTTTGCTCACTAGAATAATGAACTATTATTAGTTGTGCAGCCTCCTCACTCATGTATTTACCACTACGATTTTCAAATAATGACTCAGTAATGTAACTGATTACATGTTTTGTTTTATACATCTCATGAAATGTATCTAGAATATTAACTGGTAAGGATTTAGCGTTATGAATATCTGATTCTATGTGATGTAAAGATATGTTAAGAGATTTTTTTAAGTGGTGTTCTACATATTTATAACCGCAAAAAAATAGAAGACTAATAAGGATGGAGCTTACTAGAATAGTTTTTACAGTGAAATTAATAACCTTCTTAATCAATAACGATACTTTTAGAATACTAAAATTAAAATAATGGTTAGTACAGCAGGAATGGTTTGTACAAATATAATTTTCTTACTGACAGTAAAGGCTCCGTAAATGCCTGCAATAGCAATACAAGCCAGAAAGAATAAACTCACGTTATCTTTCCATACTTCATTTTCTATAAAGAATGTCCATATTAAACCAGCTGCTAGAAAGCCATTGTACAGTCCTTGATTTGCTGCCATAGCAGTAGTCTGTCCGAATAATTCCTTAGGAAAATCACTGAATACCTTTCGACCTTTAGTTTCCCAAGCAAACATCTCAAAATACATGATGTAAATGTGTAAAAAAGCTATAAAACCGATTAAAATAGAAATAAATGTACTCATGACTTATTATGTAATATGAGTAGTAAATATAATAGAATCTATGATTAATCTATTAATAATAAATAAGCAGTGTAAGTAAGAACTATTTCTAAGTTTGCCTTTACTTGTAGGTTACTAATATATCTGCTGCTTTTTGTAAATCGGTGGCATGTATTTCTGTTTTATTAGCTAGAGGAAACTGCTGTTGTCCAGGTCTGGCAATAAACGCAGCTCTCCAACCGGCCCAAATGGCACCAGCTACATCCCAACCATGCGCTGCTACTAGCATGCATTCTTCTGGTGAAACGTTCATTTTATTTGCAGCCCAATTATAAGCCTGTTTAAATGGCTTAAACTTGCCAGCGTCTTCTATACTAAGCATTTCATCAAAGTACGAAGTGAGTCCAGCGTGTTCAAACTGTTTTTTAACTCCTTCGTTGGAAGAATTAGTGTATGAAACTAATTTGTACCCATTTTCTTTTAATTGGGTTAGTGCTTTTTTTACTTCAGGATGTGGGTTTAGATTTCTCAAAGAATTAATCACGACATCTTTAGCTTCTTTTTCAGATAGTTCTATGTCATTATTTGCTGCAACCATTTGTAACGTTGCTGCACCTATGGAACTAAAATGCTCATATTGATCACCAGCTGATGCAACTAATGAATACTGTAGCATAGTAGTAAACCACAATGAAAGTAGATCTTCCCTGCCATTTAAAGTTTTACCTATTTGAACTTTTAATGGTGATATATCTAATAGAGTTTCATTAACATCAAAAAATAATACTTTGGGTCTTTCTAAAGATTGCATGGATATAGTTTTTCTTAATATAACAAAGAGGTTTAAAATTAATTAAACCTCTTAAATAATACTGTTAGACTTTTGTCAAATTATAATTGAAAATCGCTTAAAACAAGACCGTTATTAAATTTAATATCACTCCAGTTTACCTTCACCCATGGTGCATCTGTTACGATGGCATCCCATGAAGACTTTTTATATTTTCTAGTGGTAGGTAATAATACTCCTTCTATATTTTCATATTCAACTTGCATTAAAGCTGGAGTTTCTATGATATTGTAATCTGCGACAGTAAATAGAAACTGATCTACTAGACCTGTTTCTTTATTGATATAAACCTGATAGATATCAGTAGCTTTCTTTTCAGCTAGATTAAAAGAAACCTTAACTACGTCATATTCTTTATTGTCAATAGTTTTTGATTCTACATATTCATAGACTAGATTATTATCTAACAATTTAGGCATCATGGCAAACCAATAGAAATTAGTAGGTCGGTTAAATTTCACTTTGTCTAGGTACTTTTGCTCAGTTATTTGCTCTTCATTATTCTTTAACCAATAATCACTACCATCAAATCCTTGCTCGATAATACCGTCTAGGTCAGGTAGAGTTCTTTCATGTTTATGATAATATCCATAAGATAGTTCTCCATCAAAAATGTATTTCTCGTTGGTGACATCAAGTTTACCGTCTGCTGTTTGGTAATTTAAAGTGTAAGAGACATCTTTTTTCTCAAGTAATTTTTGATAATCACCTACTTTTTGAACCATTTGATATACCATTTCATGCCCTTTGTTTTGAAATTCTTGAGTTGGTGCAGGCTCTATTTCTTGAGGTGTTTTTGCATTTTTATTATCATTACAAGAAAGTAGTAAAAAGCATAATAATAAAGTAAGTAAGTTAAGTTTCATAGTGGTTATAGTTTTTATGGAGTTGAAAATGAGTTTATATAATACTATAGTAGATCTAATCCATTTAAAAAAGATTAGATCTACTTTTAATTTATAGATAATTAAATGCTTAAAAGCATTGTGTATTAACCTTCTTTGATTAGTTCATTAAGAACTTGTTTAAAAGTATCTACAGGTTGTGCGCCAGTAACAGCACTCTTTCTATCAAAAACGATAGTAGGAACAGATGTTACACCTAGTCCTTGCCAGTAGCTTTGAGCAGTTCTAACCTCGTTACGAGCTTCTTCACTTTCTAGCCTTGATAATCCTTCTTCGGCATTTAAACCAACGTCTAATAAAGCTTGTTTAAGAACCTCTCTTTTTGATACATCTTTACGTTCACTGAAAAACGCTGTTGTAAGACGCATTTTTAGTTCTGTTTGTTTGTCAAATTCTTTTGCATATTTTAGAAGTATGTGAGCATCAAAGGTATTTACCATTCTCATACCATCAAAATAATCAAAAGTAAATCCTAGTTCTTCTCCAGCCTGCGACATGTGCTGTCGTGAATCTTTTTGTTGCTGTAGAGTAGAGCCGTACTTTTCAGCGATATGCTCTGTTAAATCTTGACCAGTAACAGGCATATTAGGATTCAGTTCAAAAGGTTGCCACTCTATAGTAACTTGATCTTGAATACCTAGCTCATCAATAGCTTTTTCTAGTCGTTTGTAACCTATGGTACACCATGGACATACCACGTCAGAAACGATATCAATTTTTAATTTCTCTTTCATTTCTTAAAAAATTATTAGTTCGCTTACCTGTAGATCAGCTTGGACGTTACTATAATTCTCCACATCTGCTGCAAAAACAGCCGCGTGAGGACCAAATGCTGCCTGAAATGAAGCTACATCATCAAATTGTAAATGAGCGATCGCTACGTATGGAGCTAGCTCTCCAGGGGTTTTACTTGCTATTCCTAGATCCAGTTCTAGACCTTTTAATGCGTCCCCTAATTTACTAGCAACCATAGGTAAGTGGTTGTTTTTATAATATTCTGTATCAAACTTTACATCTTTGCTGTTTGGATACATTACAGATACTTTGATCATGATTATATAATTTAAAATTACTTGTATTAAGAGAAGTCCGCTAAAACTACATTTTCAGAAAATCCTTCATAAGCGCTTTCGACTTGTTGAGCCATTTCATCTGGAAATAAATGAAAATCACCAGCTTCTAATGCTTTCATAATACCTTCAGAAACGTCGGTGGTAGAAGATGCGTTTTCAAAACCAGCGGTTGCAGCCATGTCTGTATCTATAGGTCCAGGATGTACACTTAGTATGCTCACGCCTTTAGGTCCTAATTCTGTTCTTAAACCTTGTGTTAAAGAATAAGAAGCCGCTTTAGAAGCAGAGTAGGTAGAGAGTTGAGAAAAATTCTTCATAGAGGCGATAGAGTTTAATTGTACTAATGCACCTTTTTTATCTTCTAACGTTTGAGCAAAAGCATTTGCCACACGTAGTAAACCAAATGCATTTACTTTCAATTGATTCTCAAAGTCTTTTTCTACATCCTCACCTAGAGTGCCTTGTGGGTTTCCTATACCTGCGTTATTCACTACTATTTCTACATCATTGGTCTGTTGAGCAAGTGCATTAATAGATTCTGTACTAGAAACATCTGCTTGTACGGTAACTACTTTATCGCCATAGGCATCTTCAAGTTCTTTAGTAGAATTAATATCTCGTACGGCTAGATAAACTCTTTTTGCACCGTGTTTTAAAAACGACTCCACTATTGCTTTACCTATACCTCGATTTGCACCAGTTACTAAAGCTACTTTATTCTCGATGGAAATACTCATAATTTTGTTTTTTTTAAGTTTACTAATTCTATTAAATAGCAAACCTTCCTAAATTACTCAAGGAAGGTCTACCATTTAAAAATGTAATTAAGGGGATTTACATTTTATTTTTTCCATGCAAATTTTTCAAATGGCGCATCTACAGGGGTGTTTGCGATGTGATTTGTGTAATTACTAATTACTTTTTGAGAAAGACCTAAAATTATTTCTAGCACCTGAGTCTCTCCATATCCTGCTGCATAAAATGCGTCTAGATCTTCTTGAGATACATTACCACGATTGCGTACCACAGATAATGTCATTGTTCGTAGTGCTTCTAGTTTAGAATCTGCTAGCGGTGTTTCATTACGCAATGCTTCTGTAATAGAATCATCTACTTTCATCATTTGTGCAATTCCTGTATGTGCTGGCACACAATAATGACAGCCGTGCTCTACATTAATAGTTTGCCATACCACAGTTAATTCATTTGCATCAAAAGAAGTTTCTGTAAATAATTGGTGTAACTGCTGGTATGCTTTAAGCAATTGTGGAGACGCGGCAAGAACACCGTGTAAACCTGGTATCATACCAAAAGATTTCTGTGATCCTTCTAATAATACTTTGCTTTCTTCTGGAGCACTCTCGATGTTGTGAACTTTTAAAGTTGTCATAATGTTTATTTTAAATATGTTGTTTAATGTTAATTATAACTAAATAATCGTTTAGTTATAGGGTAAAAAAAAGTTATAATTTATAGAATGTCATTTCTATATAATCTTCAATTTCTTGTTTACTATTTACTCTACTCGCAGCGGCTAGACCGTGCTTTGCGAGTAATAGATAGTTAGCTTGTTTAAGCACCAATTCTTCACTTTTTGAACTATCGGTTTTCAATTTTTCAATGATTAGAGTCTTAAGGTGTTCCATAAATGAACTCATTTGTTCTTTTATTAATTCGTCTTCACTTTGAGAAAATTCATTATAAGTATTAGTTACAAAACAACCTTTTTGGTGATTACCTTTATAATTCATATCCACAGAATCATAAAAGAATTGCTTTATATCTTCTACACCATTGTTAGCAGTTTTAAACTTTTCTAGTATGTCGTTTACTTTTGTTTTATAACAATTTAAACTTTCCAAAAAAAGACCGTGCTTATTACCAAAGCTAGAATATATAGAGAATTTATTGATGCCCATTTCTTTCTCAAGCATCTGCATAGAAGTGGTTTCATAGCCATTGCGCCAAAACAGGTTCATTGCCTTTTCAACTACTTCACTCTCGTTATATTCTTTTTTTCTAGCCATTAATTCTAACTACGGCACAAAACTAACCCATCGTTTAGTTATGATAAAGTGTTTAACAATACTTTAATGATCTCGCTTTCGCGAAAGCGGAATAATTTAAAATACATTCCATAAAAGTTATGGTCTAAGTTTTACTTTTATCCAAAACGTTTTCTGGCGAGTGGTAAAGTCATATAGCTGTAATATCATTTATTTAATTTTCTTATAACTTAAAAAAAAAAGCCTGCAGCTTCTAATGAAAGAGACTGTAGGCTGTTATTTTATTGAAGATCTGTGTTATAAATTTTCAATGAGTTGTGCAGGAAGTAATTTTTCTAAGATAGCTTTTTGATTCTTTTCTAATACTAAGAATTTCCACCCTGTTTTACCATTATCAGATATTCCATAAACATCTTTTTCTGACTGGATTTCAAAAAAGCCAGATTTATCGTCATAAGCTACATTTTCAGCACCAAAGCTTTGTTGAAAAGCAGTTTTAGTCATACTTATACGCAGTTTTTTATCTTCTTCAGTTTCTTGTCCATCGCCGTTAATTTTCATATTCATCTGGCTAGAATAGGTGAGAAGGGAATAATACTTATTTTCTATTTTTTGAGCATCATCTATTTTTAAAATAGTAGGGTTTTTTATATCGATCTCCATATCTGGATTATTGAAAGTTTGCTTCATTACTTCCAGCATTTTTGCTTTAGGAATAATGTCAAAAAACTCTGTAGGCATATAATCTAGAGATTTTTCTAGCTCCATATTCACGATAGAATTTAGGTAATTAGTAAAATCTGCCTGAATCTCGTTTTTAGTTTCTTGAGCTAGTGTTACAGTGCTTACAGCTATGAAAAGTAAGGTGATTAATTTCTTTTTGATATTCATTTATTCTAGTTTTTAGTTGTTTTTAATTCATCGCAGGATCAGACCTACGAACTCCTTCATTAGTATGTACATTTCCTACCTCGGTAATTACTGCACCATCTGGTCCAGCCATTTGCCAGTGTGCTGATTCTACTTCAGCTAATTTAGCAAAATCACCTTCAAAGGCTTCAATAATATGATGAGTAGTCGTTTTTCCATCCCAATGTGAATTAGGTACTACCACCTGTGGGAATTGATCGCTATTATCTTCTCCGACACCTACTATGTAACTTTTCCCATGTCTTATTAACCAGCCTTCCATTTTTGCTGGATTACCCTTTGCAGCATAATGCATATGTTCTCCTAACATCTGTCCAGGTAATAAAAAGATATCCATCAACATGTATTGATCGGTTTCATTATTCACAAACATGACAGACGCTAGTCCTAGTTCTAGATAGTTACCTTTATTATAATCTGTTAACCATATCTTTTCTCTCAACCCATCAAATATAGGGTAATCATGATATTCTAGCATTTCTATAAGTGCATCCTTTGCTTTTTCTTCTAGAAAATTTCCATCAGCATCATAAAATTGTTCATTGGTAAATTTTAATTCTTTCTTTTCTTTTTGAACAGGTGCATTGGTCACTTCTTCTTGAGCGATAGCCACCGTAGTTTCATTAGGTGTATTCTTACAACTAGTAAATAGTATAGTGGTACATGCGGCGGTTAGTAAAATGAGCTTTTTCATAGTCGTTTTGGGTTAAAATTGATGGTTTAGGATAGTTTTTGATCCTTTTTGGATCTTTCAAAGACCATAATTACTACATTTTTAAAGTTTCACTAGTCTCTTTGTAGTTACTTTAACATCGGTTTTATTCATAACGGACATATAAAAAAAGTCCATAGCTTCATTTTTTGAAACTATGGACTAGAGTAAACAACTTAGTTTTGGATAGGGAAAAGAACTGCTGTTTACATGTAATAAATTATTAGGGCTGTAATAATTAATTAACTTTTCTTTACTGGGCAACCTATGGCTTTCGTAAATGTTATTTCTGGTTGCTCTCCTTTTTGTAATGATAGAATAGCGTTTTCTAAATAATTAATTTTTACATCTTTAGAAGATTTTGCGTTATCATCTATAGTACCTATATATTGCACTTTTCTATCTTTATCTAATAAGAAAACATGTGGCGTTCTTACCGCTCCATATTTAGGTGATACTTCATGTTTATCGTCTGCTAGATATACGAATGGAAAATTCTTTTCTTTTGCTCTTTTTTGCATAGAGGCAAAATTTTCTTTTTCATTATTCTCACTAACATTAGGGTTAATAGATACAACTTCATAACCCTGAGAGGCATACTTGTTGTGTAAGGATATCAATCTATCTTCATACATTTTTGCAAACGGACACTCGTTACAAGTAAAAACTACTATGTAACCATTGGCATTTTTATGATCTGATAAAGAAACCATTTTACCATCTACATTCTTTAGATTAAAATCATCAGCGACTTCTCCTATTTTATAGCCACCTATTTCATCAAGTGTTTTTGTTTGTTCTGGATTATGGTTTCCCTTTGGAGGTCCTTTATGTTCACGATTTTGTGGTGGACCTTGTCTTTCTTGTGCTGTAAGGTGTGTACTAGTTAAAAAACTAACGAGTGTACAAAGTACCATTAAAGTAAAAGTGCTCTTTTTCATAACTATTTATTATATAATTGATTTATGGTGTTCTCTAAATCTGTAATATCTTTAAATGTACGTTCATGATAAGAACGTTTTTCTTTATTAAAAATAATAGTGAAAGGAATCGCGCCTGACCAGTTAGGGTCTATTTTATCAATCCAGCTGTTAGCATTTGGATCATCTAATAAAACAACGGTAGAAACGATGTTTCTTTTCTTTAAAAAAGGTATTAACTTCTGTTCTATGTCTTCCGGAAAATCTAAGCTTACCAAGGTTAATTCTACGTCTGCATGATTTTTTTCATATTCTTGAAAAATAGGCAGTTCTTTTACACATGGTGCACACCACATAGCCCAAAAATTTACGACGTGTATTTTATCAGAGTTAGTATATAGTAATGGCTCAAGTGATTCAAAATTATAAACAGGTATTTCTACACTATCCTGAGTAACTGCTAGTGCCTGTTTATCATTAGATTTTTCAGTAAAACCTAGAAGTAAAAAAGAAACCAATAATATGCATATGTTTTTATACACGGTCATAAGCTATTTTAGCAATTCAGGTTTTGACTTCAAATTTGTTTAAAGGTTTAATCAATACATTAACATTTTTAAATAAAAAACTCTAGTAATCTTATTATAAGATTACTAGAGTTTAAAATAAATGTATTAAAAATGTATAAGTACTTAATTCTTTAACTGTAAATCTACTCTTTTAGATTCATCAGATAATTTTTTTTGTTCCCAATAGGGCTCATTAATGCTTTTCTTTAAAGTAGCCTCAGTTACCAGACCGTCACCATTATCTTCTGTCCATGACATGATCTTATAAGGGAATTCTTTTTGAACGTCTATGGTAATTTTTCTATCATAATTTACATATTCGATAGTAAATTTAGATAGATCTGCAGTTTCAGTTTTACTTATTTTAGCTTTTGCAGGTTGCAATTTCTTGTATGCAAAACGACTGTAAATAGTAGAGAATATTAAATCAATATCTCCAGTAGGTAATTGCCCTTTGTTTAACCTTAAACGTGTCATTAACTCTTCTTCTAACATTGCAGCAGGCATATTTTTTTCTGTATCACCATCAGCTTCAAAATAAGAGAACTGTTTAAATTTATATGATTCATCCTCTAGATTTAATTGAGTAAAGGTATGACCACACCATTCTTGTATACTCGTGTTTAATTTTAAAGTATGTGGGTATTTTGCTGTGTTTACCGGTGTGAAACTAGAGCTGACAATAGAATAATCATAAATACCAGTAGTAAACTTTCTAACATGATTAAGTTTCATGACAGACACATTATCATCTCCAGCTTCTTTTGGGTGATCTAGTTTGACCTGTTTATTTAAAGAAAAAGGTTCTGTTACAAAAACAAGAACCACCTCGCCCTCGCGTATATCACCATAACGAGATTGCTTCAGGTCATAACTATTCAACTCTGCTGTGCCAGAATACCAGTAATCGTTAAATTCTTTATCTGTAACGACTTCTTTCTTTCCAGACGTAGTGGTAATTTTAGTTTCTGTTTTAGTTTCTGTTGCAGTATCCTTATCTGTTTTACAGGCTAGTAATAAATAGATACTTAAGAAGCTTATTGCTTTAATTGCAGGACTCATATATTTCATTTTTATACATTATAAAAACACTTTATATCAATAGAAGTTTTATATTGTCTAAAGTAAATTATTGATTTATAGTTCTTAAAGCGGAAAATAGACACAAACTATCACAGAAATAATACAAGCATCATATTTTGGCAGTTTTATAACTTTTAAACTAGAGATCGATAAGTTTTACAACTATTAAATGAAGACTATATATAAATCTCATTAGACCTTCTATATTCAGATGGACGTTTACCCATAACTTTACTGAATGTGTTACTAAAAGTAGGCAGGCTGCTGTAACCTACCATATTTGCTATTTGTGATATGTTATAATCAGAGTTTACTAAATATTCTAGAGATTTGAATATTCTCAGCTGCGTGTAATACTTAATAAATGACATACCTAGATCTTTTTTAAAAAGACGATAGAGAGACTTATCTGTCATGCTAAATTTTGATGCCAGGCTAGGCAACAAATGTTCTTCATCTATTTTATCAGATAGATAGGTAGTGATACCTATTAATTTGTTATCTGTAGGGTGCGGTAATTCTAGATGTAGAGATTTAGATACGCTTTGTTCTAGCAAGGTTTTAAACGCATTTACTATAGGATATTTATTTTTTTGAGACTTTCTTATATCGCCATTCCAGTTTTTAGTAAATAGTAATAACTCCATTAAGAGGTTATTAATGTGATATATTCCTTCTTTTTTATAAAATTCATTAGCACTTTTCTTAATAGGGAAGTATAAATTTCTCATTATCACCTTAGGAGAACTAGGGTAGATGGAATGTTGCACTCCTGCAGGTATCCACATATAATGTCTAGCAGGTAAATAGTAGGTTCTAGTATCGGTTTTTACATAAACCACACCGCCTTCTGTATATAAGAATTGTCCTTTTTTATGACTATGGTGTTCTATTAGAATAGAGTCCATAGGATTATGGTAACAAAATATACTTTTAGAAATTTTATCCACCTCGGTTAAATAATACTTGTTATCCATAAAACGACTTTTTTACTTGAATGCACTAAATTAATAAAACATTGTCTTTAATCAATAAAAAGACAATGAATATCTTGCATAAATTGCAATTGTATTTTATTAAAACCTCATTTTGGAGTGCTATTTTATATAAATACAGAATTATTTAACCCTAAAATTATAAAATCATCATATTATGGAAAGAATAAAATATGCACCTTATTTAGATAAAATACAGACACCAGAACAGGCGGCTTTTTTAATTAATGATAAAGATGTTTTAGGAGTAAGTGGTTTTACAAAAGCAGGTGACAGCAAGTCTGTTTTACCTATGGTAGCAAAAAGAGCTCTTACTGAAGATATTAAAGTAACCGTTTTAAGCGGTGCATCATTAGGTTATGATACCGATGCAGACCTAGCAAAAAACGGTGCACTATATAAGAGAATGCCTTTTCAAGCAGACCCAACCCTTAGAAAAAGTATCAATAATCATGAGGTACTTTATGTAGATCAACATCTAGGACAGACGGCAGACATGCTACAGAAAATAGATACCTTTAAAATAAACGTCGCAATTATAGAAGCTGTAGCAATTACAGAAGACGGTTATATTATTCCCACCACATCAGTAGGTAACTCTCCTGCATTTACAGAAAAGGCAGATAAAATTATCATAGAAGTAAACACCTCGTTTCCAGAAAGCTTAATCGGTATTCATGATGTGAAAACCTTAAAAAAACAACCTAATAGAGAGGTAATACCAGTAGTAAATTCAGATACCAGAATCGGAGATCCATTCATTAAAATTGATACTGATAAAGTTGTAGCTATAGTATACACACAGGTGCCAGATAGTCCTGCAGTAATCTCTGCACCAGACGATAAGACTAAGGCCATTTCAAATCATATATTAGATTTCTTAGATAAAGAAGTAGAAGAGGGCAGGTTAACAGAATCTCTATTGCCTTTACAAGCTGGTATAGGTAAAACCGCCAATGCTATTTTATCTGGTTTTACAAACAGCAGGTTCAAGAACCTAACCATGTATTCAGAAGTATTGCAAGACAGCACCTTTGAACTATTTGATTCAGGAAAACTCCTCTTTGCATCTGCCTCTTCCATTACTGTCACAGAAGAATGTTCTAATAAAATCTTTGCAAATTTTGAAGATTACAAAGAAAAACTACTGCTTAGACCTCAAAATATAAGCAACGCTGCAGAGGTTATAAGCCGCCTAGGAATTATAGGCATCAATACCGCCATAGAATTTGATATTTATGGAAATGTAAATTCAACGCATATTCTAGGTACTAATATGATGAATGGAATAGGTGGTTCTGGAGATTTTGCTAGAAATGGTTACCTCAGTATTTTTGCCTGTCCGTCTATATCTAAAGAAGGTAAAATATCTCACATCGTACCTATGGTATCGCACACAGACCATACAGAGCACGATGTAGATATACTAGTTACAGAGCAAGGTCTGGCAGACATAAGAGGCCTCGCACCTATAGAAAGAGCGCTTTTAATCATTAAAAACTGTGTCCATCCAGATTATAAAGGACAGCTGCTTAGTTATTTTGAAGAAGCTTATGCTTTAGGTGGTCACACACCACACATACTTTCCAAAGCATTGAGCTGGCATAGCCAACTTAAAATGGAAGGAACTATGAAAATAGAAACGGCCGTTAAAAACGAGAAGAAAATCGCTATGGCATATGAGTTATAAGCGACTCCTTTAAAAATTCTACAAAAGCCCCATAAAAACTACCGCACGGTTTCTATGGGGTTTTATTAGTTTCATGTATTCAGTTATGGTGGTAAAGGGTATGATTTTAGTTCCGCTTTCGCGAAAGCGAGACATGAATTATTTTAACTCCTGTAGTGAACCAATTAATTAATCAATTAAGTAAGTAGAACACCGCTTTTATTTAAACTGAAAAACGAGTTTCTAATGGTGTTCTATCTATGTGCAGTTATCAGTTACAGGTTGGGATTAACTCTGTTTTTTCTGTTTCAACAAATACGTTCTTATTTCTTTTCTCAAAGAAACTTCAGGTTTGGGTAACGGAATGGTCTGTCCGAATTGTTTACTCCTATTAAATTTAGAAAACATAATTTTATGCTTTTTCCATACGTCAGGATATAATTTTAAGAACATATTAAAGAAGCTCTGTTCGGTTATTTCTCCTTCTATTTTAGAATGTACTTCTTTAAATTTTTCTTCTTGTTCTATGATCATAGGGTCGTTATATAAATACTGTCATTTTATGCAATTTGAAACACGCGTCTCGAGTATCCATGTAGGAGCAGTGCAATATACTAGTTTCTAGTTGTGTTTTTTTGTAATTAAAGCACGGATAGAAACATAAGCGTAAATTAAATAGCATCGTTAATTTCGATCCAGTACCCATCTGGATCTTGAAAATAAACCTGTCTTATTCCATCCTTGCGTATGTAATCTTTGTTAGGTGTATTTAACCAGTCAGAGTATTCCATGTTCAATTCTTTTAAGGTATTTATAAAAGAATCTAGGTCAGTCGTGGTTAATGCAAAATGCACGGCTTTATTAATTTTTATTTGAAAATTAGGTCGCGGAATTAAATGCAATTGTTTGCCTTCATGAATAGATAACCATCTTGTTTTTGAGTCAGAGGCAGTATTCTCAATTTCTTCTAACTGGAGTACTTTTTGATAAAACGCAACAGATCTATCCGCATCTTTTACAGAAAGTGCTATGTGATTAAAGAAAAAAGTAGGCATGAAATATTTTAATGTTTAGGCTAATTGAAGAATCTATTGATGATGTGTTTATTGTTTCTTGAAATTAATGGCTAAGATTGTTTTTGGTAGTTTTTATTCTTGGGTCAATTGTTAATGAATTTTCAAACATTATTGTTTCGTCCAAATATTCAATAACAACTCTATTCTGCTTAAATTTTATCATTAACTGTTTTGATAAATTCTCAATTTCTTGTTTTAAAACTGTAACACTTAATGGGAACTTAGGATAATTAATAAAACTAAGTTTTAAATGTGGTTCGTTCTGACCACTCATAATAATTTTACATTTAGAAATTGAAACACTTAGATAGATTTGTTTATTCTCAATGAGTTTGTCTTGATAACTTTGTATGAAATTAATTACTTCTTTTTCATTAATTGTTATTTTTTCATAACCATATTCAAGACCAAGAGTTAGTTGAGCAGAAAATGGTTTTATTGCTGTTTTCTTCATTAAATTAATGTGTCAAATTTATTTTATTAATAATTTTTCGGATTATTTCCTTTTACTTTTCACTCAAATTCAAGGCAACGTGTTTGTATATAGTTTGTTGTGTAGTTAAGCAAATAAGCACTTGCCAAAGCAATTAATCATACACGGCATAAGTTGGCAAATTGCTTTTTTATTCACGATTAAACACTTGATTATAATATTTGTTCAATAATCCTTTTCCGTTATATTTTGTTTTTAAAATCAGTTTTGAATCGGCACAAACCTGTTTATATAAACTTTGCTCCTTTTCATTAAGACTTTTCGACCCTAAATAAACCATTTTGTAAATCGGATTAGATTGGTCTAATTCAAACGCTTTTTTTAGCAGTTCTTTCCCTTTGATTTCTAATTCCTCGTAATCTCCAAATTCATAAGGAAAAATTGAAATTGTATATCCAGCTATAAAATTGAATTCTGCTAATTCCAAGTATTTATTTAGTCCATTTTTTAATTCAGATTCCAATTCTGTTCGTAAATCAATATCCTTCTTAAATTTTCCATTTACGTCTTCAAGCATAGACCATAAAAAGAAAAAATAATATTTCCACGTTTCAAAATTTGCGTTATTTTATGAAATCAGTTTTTGATATTCAGAATATGCCTCGTTGTACTTTTCGGCAGTTTCTAATTCAAATACTTGTTCCAGATTTTGATTCATTCGGGATTTTTTTCAACTTGTTGCCAACAGCCAAAGGCACAATACCAGTAAGGTACTCCATTGGTTTACTGCTATTTGTTAAGTTGTAAATGTGAAAGTACAAAACAAATTTAGAATTCATGTGCCTCACAGGCGGCATAAATGGTAGAGTAGGAAAAGAGATTTTGCTTTTGCTATAGTAAAAGCAGGGTTAATATATGATGATGGATATAGAAGTGTACCTGTTAGAAATTAATTGAAATCCACTTGTTTTTTACCACAGTTCTTTGTTTTAAAACGTTTTTTGTCAGGTTTTATAGTCCTTTCCACCATTCGTTATAGTTGGTGATAGTATCTTTAACTACAATGATATCTCCTATTTTTGGTGTAATAGCTTTTATATTTAATCTTTTAGCTTCTATTTGTATACGCTCAACAGGCTCTGTCCAACTATGTAAGGCTAATTGAAAACTAGCCCAATGTATAGGCATTATTTTTTTTGCATTAACATCAATGCCAGCCTGTACAGTTTCTTCTGGCATCATATGAATATCAGACCACATTTCATCGTATTGTCCGCATTCTAATAGAGCAATATCAAAAGGTCCATATTTTTTACCTATTTCTTTGAAGTGGGATGCATAACCACTATCTCCACTAAAATAAATATTTTCATTTTTGGATTTAATAACCCAAGAACTCCATAATGTACTTTGTGAATTATTTAGTTTTCTTCCGGAAAAATGTTGAGCAGGAGTACAAATAAAAGAGATACCCTCAAACTGTCTTTCTTCCCACCAATCTAATTCAGTAATTTTAATAGAAGGAACTCCCCAAGATTCTAAATGAACTCCAACTCCTAGCGGTACAAAAAAATGAGAAACCTTTTCTTTAATTTTTAAAATAGTTTCATAGTCTAAATGGTCGTAATGATCGTGTGAAAAAATAACAGCATCTATTTTAGGGACATCTTCTATAGCTACAGGAAATTCTGTGTTAAATCTTTCAGCTCCTAAAAGTGGGTGAGGAGCTGCAACTTTACTTAACATAGGATCTAATAATATGGTCTTCCCTTCTATTTGTAATAGAAAGGAAGAATGCCCAAACCAAATTAAACGTCCTTCTTCTTTATAATTAGCCACAGTTTTAATATCAGTTTTATTTACTTTTACGTCATTTTTAGGCTTCAGATTATCTGCTTCGGTTGTTAAAAAAGCATACACAATTTTTAAATTATCTTTAAAACTTATCTCTTTTGGAGCAGGAGCAATGTTGTTGAATTTACCATTTCTGTATTGTTTAGATTTTTGATAAACAACTTGTTTCTCTTTAGAGATATCACCTCCAAAACTTGGGTAGTAGTTAACAAATAATAAGTAGCATACTACTAATAAACTAATAATAGAAGTTATAATAACCAACACTCTTTTAAATACTTTTTTCATTTTAAAAAGTTCTATCAGCAAATAAAATGATATCCTTATTCTCTAAATGTTTCAAAGATTGAGAATGAAATAATGTATGAATCATTGCTAAACCTACCTTGGTTGTCGTTGGCATGGTTTTGCTGTTTTTTAACAACCTCATGAATGGAATCAAAATAGTGTAAACAATTCTATACCATCGTGTTTTTGGTTTAATCCCTTTTTCAGGAATAATTACACCTGGTCTAAACATATATGCATCTTTAAAACCTTTATTTAAAATGTAATTTTCGGTTTTTCCTTTTACTCTCGCCCACATCGTTTTTGATTGTTCAGTACTATCAGTTCCAGAGCCTGATACATAATTAAAAACCATAGCAGGGTTTATAGCATAAAGTGCATCTGCAAAAGCTTTGGTAATATCAAAAGTGATGCTTGTATAATCTTTAGTATTCATTCCTACAGATGATGTGCCCATACAGAAAAAACAAGCATTGTACTTTTCTAAATCTTTTGATATTGTTGAGATTTTTGTAAAGTCTTTAAGTAAAACCTCTTTTAGTTTAGAATGTTTGAGATCTATAGAACTTCTGTTAATAATTAAAACTGATTTTATATTTTTATTGGAAAGGCACTCTAATAAAACGCCTTTCCCAACCATACCAGAAGTCCCTGTGATAATTACATTCATAATCTTATTTCCAGTCGTTTTTCAAATATTTTAAAGCATCCTCTAACGCCTTTTTAGAAGGTTTTGGGTCATAACCTAATTCACGTTTTGATTTACTAATATCATAATCTTGTTTTAAGCCATAAAACATATCCAAATAATGTCTCTGTAACAAAGGTTCTTTTCCTGTTAGTTTACTACTAAATTCCATTAAACCAGCTACAGAGTACAATAAACATTTCGATACTTTTTTAGGCATTTTTAATTTTAGCTCAGGATATAAATCAGCTGCTATTTTTACACTTTCTTGCATAGTAGTATGTTTCTCGTTTGATAAAATATAACGTTCTCCATTTCTACCTTTAGCCATTGCATTATACATTCCTGAAGCTACATCTTTTACGTCTACCCAATTTAAAGTTACATTGGTGTCTACAGGTATTTCACCATTTAGAATTTGTAATACCAGGTTATTAGAATAACTTAATTTATAAGCCTTATCACCAATCATAGCAGAAGGTAAAACCAAAACAGTTCTAATTCCATATTTTTTACCCAATTCTAATGCTAGTTTATCAGAATCATTTTTAGAGTTGTAATACCAGTTTCTACGGTCTTTATTATATCCGTTATCTACATTGGCTGGTAGTTTTGTGAAATCTAAAGAAGCGACTGAACTGACATATACAATGTTTTTAACACCACATTCTTTGGCCATATCAAACACATTTTGAGTTCCTTGCATGTTGTTGTCATAAATCTCTTCTTTTGGATTTTTTGCCCACATGCTAAAGTTGGCGGCTACCGCATATAAATTAGTAACTCCTTGAAAAGCTTTTTTTAATGATACCCTGTCCATAAGGTCAGCTTGTACAACTTCACAATCTAAACCATCGAAAGGTGCGGTATTATCAATATTTCTTACAGTTGTCCTTACTTTTTGGTTGTCAGAAAGCAATAGTCTAACTAAGTTGTTTCCTAAATGTCCAGTTCCTCCTGTTATTAATGAAATCTCCTCGCTCATAATTATCAAAATTTTGTTTCAGCAAATTTCGATACCTTTTAAGAGCTAAGAAATAACATATGTTAGAAAGTGATTTGCTTTCTAATACGACTTAAAGATTGAGGTTCCATACCTAAAAATGAAGCCATATTGTCTATAGAAACGTTTAAAGCTAATTTAGGATGCTGATTTAAAAATTTTAGGTATCGTTCTTTTGCAGTTAAAATTTGAAAATCTTTTACGCGTTCTAATTTACATCCTAAATGCTCGTTGGTTACTTCTTTGATAAAAATGGACCAAAATTTTGTTTCCTTTTGTAAGATATCAAAATCAGGTTTTGAAATTTTTAGAATTCTAGATTCAGTAATAGTTTCATAGTAATCTATGGATGGTGTTTCGGACATAAAACTATCTAAAGATGTAAAGAAGTCTTGTTCTGATACAAGGTGTTGTACGATAATTTTCCCATCTATATTTTGATACCCTTTTACAATTCCAGAATCTAAGAAATAAATATATCGCTCGATTTTTCCAGCCTCTAAAAGCTTAGTTTGGGTTGGTATTTGTTCAGGTACGAAGTATTTTTTGATTAAATCAATATCACTTTGTGACAAGTTAATTCTCGACTCTATGTAATTAATTAAATTTTTCATTGTTGAGTAGTAATAAGATTTAACAACCAAAGGTACAATGCGAGTGAGGCATTTTATGATTATACTGTATTTCCAATAAAGTTGTAAATGTGAAAGTACAAAACAAATTTAGAATTTATGAGCCTCACAAGTAGCATAAATGGTAGAACAGGAGTAAGTTGTTATATGATAATGGCTAGAAGTGTACTTGTTAGAAATTAAGTGAAATTCACTTGTTTTTTACCACAGTTCTTTGTTGCCAACAGTACTTATTTCATAGTGTTTAAAGCTTCAAGAGTAATTTTTTTTCTTAATTTAGGGAATGATTTTTTATTCAAAGTATCTTTTGGTTCAATGTTGGTGGCAAAAAAATAATTATTGTCTTCTTCTGATTCAATATAGCCTACAAACCAGCCATTATAATTCCCATTTCTAATTGACAGACCTGTTTTTCCATTTAAATTATATTTACCATATTTCTCAATAAAAAATATTTTTTTCATTATATCTTGAGTTCTTTTAGAAATTTCAAGTTCTGATTTAAAGAAACGTTTGATAAATTCTATTTGTTGGAATTGATTAATTTTAGAGTCTCCTTCTAACCAAAATTTATCTATATTTTTTGAGTTTACTTTCATATCCTTATATTCCAACTTTTCCATATATTCATTCATTCTTTTTTCTCCAATTTCTCTAGCAATTTCTTGATAACAAGGAACGCAAGAATATTTAAAAGCATCTCTGAGTATTAAATCTTGTTCCCAAATTTTATAGTCTCTTTTTTCTCCATTCCAATGGAATAATGTACTGTCATTTTCAACGACTTTAGTTTCTAGGGCAATTATTGAATTTACAATTTTAAAAGTAGAAGCTGGTAATCTACCAGTTTTAGCCCAATCAAAATCGTTTGAATAGTATAAATCATTTTTTAAGTCATAAATAAGAATCGAACCATTAACATTACTTGAATCTATAATTGATTGAAATTCAGGTTTCACAATTTCATTTTCGGATAGATTAATCTTTTGTTCTTTTTTAGTTTTCTTATTTTCGGCACAAGATTGTAAAAGAAATACTATTAATATAATGTTTAAAATTCTCATTTTTTGGGGTATTGTTGGCAACAGCCAAAGGCACATTACAAGCAACGCATTCCATTGGTGTGCTGTTTTTATTTTGGTTATGGTTTTAGATGTGAAAGTACAAAACAAATTTAGAATCCATGCGCCTCACAAGTGGCATAAACGGTAGGGCAGGAGTAAGTTGTTATATGGTAATGAATAGAAGTGTATTTGTTGGAAATAAAGTGAAATTTGCTTGTGTTTTATTGCGGTTCTTTGTTACCATTAGTTTTTCTTCGTTCCGATTGCGGTATTATAAAACCCTTCGTATCCTTTTCCGTATTCGTTTTTTGTTTCCATTATACCTTTCAAGGAAATTTGTTTAGAATTTAGTTCCGTTTCATAAATAAATCCTCCATTATTTAATTTCAGCGTGTCAGGATTGTAAAGTTTTTTTGGATTATAAGAAAAGCTATCGACCAAAATCACATTCGTTTTTTTATTAACGTTATAACCTACGAATACAATTTCGCCAGCTACTTTAGAATTCAATTCGTATGTATTCTTGTAACTTGGAATATCTCTAATCGTAATACTGTCAAACACATATTTAGTTTCAATATCCGCCACAATTTTCCGTAAACTATCATTTTCCGCTTTTAGATTTTCCAATTTATCGATTGTATTTTCGCCTTGATTTATATCTGTACAGCTAAACATCATTAAGGTTAGAAAAACTACTATTATCGCTTTCGTCATATTTTTTTCAAATTAATGGTAACGGTAAGGCTATGATTCGTTTCAGTCATCAACCCTTACCTTAAATTCTTAATTGATGGCTCTAAAGATATTACTTTGATCTAAATTACTGTTCTATCTTTAAAATGAATTATAGCTAGTGTGTGTGCTACGCATGAGCAGAGATGGTTATAAGGATTAAAGGTAGGTATTATTTTTAAGAATTATGATCAAGTTTTCTAGAGGGTCAAAGTCCCTTATAGGCTTGGGTAACGCCAGGAACTATTAGTAAGTCGCAAGGTGGTTATTTGTGAAGATAGCACTGAAGGAAGCGAGACTACAAAATCTGGAACTGACGAACACTTTTTTATCAGAATGTCCAGTGGACAT
>NZ_JBDVDQ010000006.1:0-67036 GCF_039941875.1 Nonlabens sp.
TTATGAGCAAGTGCTTCTATGTTGATTTCTTCAGCTTTTTGAACTGCAGCTTGTTTAGAAGCCTCGGCAGCCTTAGTTACCTTAATTAAATCATCTTGAGCTTTTGCTTCAGCATTTGTGATAGCAACTTGTTTAGCACGGTCAGCAGTTTTGAAAGCCTCGATGTCTTTCATGTTTTCTTGCTCTTCTACCACACCTTTTTCAAGAACTACGCGATCTCTAATCACATCTTGAATGTTCTTTTTCTCAACTTCTACTACTTTCTCTTTCTCGATTTGAGCTAGAGTAACCACTCTTTCTCTCTCGGTAAGTTCTAGCATACGGTCTTTTTCTACACGTTCTGTCTCTACAGCAGCAGTACGTTGCTTGTTTTTCTCTGCAACGATAATTTGACGTTGCATA
This sequence comes from Nonlabens sp., assembly GCF_039941875.1. Lineage (GTDB taxonomy): Bacteria > Bacteroidota > Bacteroidia > Flavobacteriales > Flavobacteriaceae > Nonlabens. The sequence continues at coordinate 403 of NZ_JBDVDQ010000006.1, forward strand.
TTTTCTTCGGCAACTTGTACTTTCTCTGTGGTAGCTATACGAGCAGTTTCTGACTTCAATCTTTCTTCTTCTGCTACTTTTAGTGTTTCTGCATCTTCACGAGACTTGATGTTGGCAATCTCACGTTTTTGTTGTTCTTCTTTTTCGGCCAGTTGCTTATCTAGTTCTAGAATCGCTTCACGAGCTTCAACATCTTGTTTGCGTATTACCTTTTCCTCATCACGCTTGATCAGGTTTGCTTTAATATTTTGTGCAGCAGTAAGATCTGTAATCTTCTTGATACCTTCAGCATCTAGGATGTTGTCAGCTTTTAAATGAGAAACACTGGTTTGCTCTAAAAAGTCAATCGCACAATCTTCTAGTGTATAACCATTTAAGTCTGTACCGATAATGTCCACAATCTCATCACGAAACTCGCGACGTGCTTCATACAAATCGATGAACTCAAATTTCTTACCTACGGTTTTTAATGCCTCAGAGAACTTTGCTTCAAATAGGTCTTCTAGTGTTTCTTTTCTAGAAGCACGAGCAACACCTATGGTTTGTGCCACTTTTTTAATGTATTCTACCTCGTTATTTACACGCACGAAGAAGGCTACTTTAATATCGGCTCTCATATTATCTTTACAAATAAGACCTTCTACGCCCATACGCTCGATCTGGATTTTCTTTACCGAAATATCCATAGTCTCCACTCGGTGGAATACTGGTACAACATAAAGTCCTTTATCTGTAGCGACTTTGGTACCTCTAAAACCAGTACGTACTAAAGCTTGTCCTTGATGTACTTTTTTGTAGAACATTGCCACGATAACAAATACCAATACCCCTAAGAGAATGATACCTACTAAAACGGCACCTATAATAAATCCGATGTTTTCCATAAATTAATTTTGATTAGTTGTTTGTGTTATTATTATTATTATTACGGTGTTTCCGCCTTTGATATTTTTATTTTTTAATGTAGCCAATTTAGCCCTGTTGCTGATCTCCATTGATTATTTTCCTTGATAAATAGAATAGTTTTTCCGCTTCCACATAATCCTGGACATAATTCAGAGATTTTGATAAACACTTTAGATTTGTCTTTTGAAAATACAGGTACAGAAATTTTATACCAATAGTTTTTATTGGACACATTAAATCCTAGCCTATCATTATCCCACGAAAAACTTGTGTGTTTTTCTTTTTGTTTAGTCATTTCTCCGATTTCTTGATCTGTTAAATTAAATGATCCAGGTTTAAAACTGAAATCATTTATATTATACGAACTATCCGTATTTGATATTACGGAGTTATTTTTTGACTTTTTGATAATCTCATAACTTAAATCTGGTTCAATTGATAGCCCATAATTTAAATTTAGTTTTTGATCAATAACCATTATACTCATGAACTCATATATGTCTTCATCAGTTTTCTTGTCTGATTGCGTACAGCTTATCATAAACAGTAGTAAAACTAACAGAGCATGGTGTTTTTTCATTTCTTATTCGTTGGTTCTTTATTTTTAATTAGCTATTTATTCTTATCAATATCGTCTTCGACAAGCTCAGACTGACATCTGATTAAGATTTACTTACTAAATAGTAATTTTTATCATTCGATTGCTTGATAATGAGCACGCTTTCGCGAAAGCGTAATTCTGATCCATCTAATGATTTTACATAAATACTCATAGGGTTACCATCTGCAAGGACTTCTGCATTACCCATTTTATCTCCAGATATAGTGGAAGATAGAGTAGCCTGACGACCTATAAAATCCACTGGAGTATCACCATCTCTATTCAATTGTTTAAAGAAACCTTTAAAAGGAATGGTAAATATTTTAGTAATGAATAGTGCTGGAATCATCATTCCTATCATAATAAAATGACCAATTGAATTATCTGCGCTATGAGTAATCGAAGTTAAGGTTACCGTAGAAATCCACCAAAAGAAAATCCAGCTTGTAAACGTGAACATAAAAGGTAATCCAACAAAGTTGAAATAAATAAGAAAGACTTGCCACCATTTTAAAGGTTTGCGTCTCTTATGAACAATATGTTCTCTGTCTATTTCTCCACTAGAAACGTCTTCAAAATCCATGTTTCCTGCATCTACAGCTTCTAGGTCTATATCCATGTCTACATCTACGTCGATATCTACATCATAGTCAAAGTCGATACCACTAACCGCAGTTAATATCCAATAAATGAACAGTAACAATAGTAGGTAGGTAAGCACCAGATTTGAAGAAGAGAAAAGTAGATCTATGAAATTTTCCAAGGTTGGTTAGTGTTTAATGGTTAGTGTTGGTATGCATGAGCTTCTGGCAGATGCAATCGGCCACTAGGCCTCATCTTTCTTAATACCTAGTTGCTCTTTAAGTTTTGCAAGGTCGTCATCTAGTTTAGATTCTGTCATGTCTGCTGCGGCATCGATTTCATCATCTACAGATTTATTTGTGTTTGCTAGATCGCCATAAGCCTCAGCAAGTGCTTCGTCTTGTGCTACTTTTTCTTTCATACGTTCTAGCATGCTCACGGTTCCTGCGCTGTCTAATTCTGCCATTTGTTTATTGACATTTTTAGTCGCATCACTCACTTTTACGCGAGCTTTGAGTGTTTTTAACTCGTTTTCCCAGTTGGTGATGTTACCTTTAATGGTCTCGATAGTATCTTTTAATTGGGATACATTTTTCTCAAATTTTTCTGTGTCTTCACCAGCACGATTTGCATGTTGTTGTGCTTCTTCTTTTTTGGCCAGTGCTTCTTTAGCAAGTCTGTCAGCATCTGCCACGTCCATAGTCCCAGCGTGCGCTTTTTTAAGAATAAGCATCGCTTTAGATTCATAATCTTTGGCTGTTGCAGTGTGCTCGTCACGTTCATTTTTAGAACGTATGGCAAGTGCTTTTACTTGTGCCATAGCTTCCACGCTTTTATTAAGGTCTTCTTTCATATCACGTATTCCTTGCTCGGTCATGGTGATAGGGTCTTCTAGGTTATCAACTGCTTTGTTTGCTTGTGCTTCTCCTATTTTAAATATTCTTTTAAATATGTTCATGATGTTGTGTTTTTATGGCAGATGCAATCCGCTGTTAGGTTTAGATACATTGCATGCATCTAATATTTTGAAAATTTGATAATGTTATCAGAGTACTCGCTCATTAATAAACTCAATGAGTTAAGAGTACCTTCTAACTCGTTAAGGTCTAGATTTTCTATTTGAAGCGTGTCTCTAAAGATGACTTTAGATCCACTTTCATCGAGTACAAATGCGCCGTGAATGATATCCCGGTTTTTTTGTAATAGACTCTTAAAAACCTCTTCGTTTTTATTATTGATTTTAAAAATATATTGTTCCATAATGAGAATAGGCGGTGCGATTCCCAGAATCATATTTTTAACTCCGGCGCTTTCTTTTTCTATCACCATTATTCCATCTTGTGGATTTTCTCTGATGATGTCAAAATCAAGCTGTAAGAGGTAGTCTTTAATTGTATTGAAGTAATTATTCATAGGTTTTAATTGGCAGGTTTAATATTACGAAAAAGCTTATTGTAATCCCACTAAAATTTGGGTAGCTATTTCAATAACATATATAATAATAGGTATCATAGTTTTTTAGTTTAAGGTTATCTCGCTTTCGCGAAAGCGTAAACAGCAACGGCCTATTGCATTATTACAGTTGTTTTAAAAAACAATCGTTCTAAAAAGGTTGGTACATTTTTAGAACTTTTGCTCAAAATATTAGTGTAAACAAAATCATTTAGCTAATATTGTTAGTGTAAATATACATAATATTTTAATATTTGCAAATAAAATTAGCAAAATATGTCGTTTTTCGGAAAGAACATAAAAAAAATACGTGGAGTTAAAGGGTTGAGTCAGCAGGCGTTTGCCGATCTATTTGACTTAAAGAGAGGTACTTTAGGTGCTTATGAAGAAGGTAGGAGTGAGCCTAAGATAGATACTATAATTCTTATTGCTAATTATTTTAGCATTGCAATAGGAGACATGCTCACAGCAGAATTAACCGTAAATCAGCTCTTGCGATTTAACGACAGTCTTACCTTAACACCAGAAGATTTAGAAAGAGAGCAATTTGCGCAAATACCTTGTATTACAGAAAAAACGTCTCATGATTATATAGAGTATTATGACAACGATGCTTTTCTTGCCGATTTACCTACACTTACTTTACCACTCAATACAGAAAAGGATTTTATAGGTTATACGGTGACTAACTTAGAAATGACTACGCATGACAAAGGACTGTTTCCTAAGGATGTAGTGATAGGTGAGAAGGTGCCTAAAAATGTGATTACCAAGCTTAATAATGGAACTGTAGTTCTTGCAGTAACTGATAAAACTCTTATTCTAAGAAGGCTGTATATTACAGACAAGGGGCTGGTCCTGAGAGCAGATCATAAAAATGTTGATGATATTACCATAGATAAAAAAGCTGTGAAGCAATTATGGCGTGTGCGTTATGTGTTCTTTAGAAGAATGCCTGACTTTTCTGATAGTATGGAAGATAAAATGGCTTTTTTAGAAGCGCAAATGAAGGAGTTGAGAGATTCTATTTAGAACTTAAAATATATTAGTACAAAATAAAGCTGCAAACAGATGTTTGCAGCTTTTTATTTATAAATCTGTTATGATTTTAAATTATTAATTCTTAATCCATTTAAAAGTTTTACTTGCATTATCCTGAGTAACGCTTACAATGTATAGTCCTGTAGCTATAGTAGGTTTGATTATTTGTGATTCACTCACTGTGGTGGTAAGTAGTTCTTTACCTGATAAGGTATGTATGCTTATTTGAGCATTTTCTAGTGTCATACCGTTAAAACTTAAGTTTTGTGATGGGTTTTGAGTAATTTTTAAATTATTTAAAGCATGGTTCTCCATACTAAGAGCGTTTACCGATACACAGTCTGATAATTGAGTACAGCCGTTAAAGGTCACCTCTACAGCATAGTCGCCTATAGCTGTTGGAGAATAAGAGCTAGATGTCGCGCCTGTTATTGCTCTATTATTTGCACATTCTACCCATCGGTATGATGCGCCAGATTGTTGTGAAGAAAGAATACCATTATTTTGGGTAACTGTAAGATCTATTAAAGGAGTTAAAGTTACTGCGCTAGAAACCCAGTTAGAACTAGTACCGGATAATGTAAAGTTGAATAATGTGCCAGAGGATAGTCCTGAAGAATCTGTTAGGCTAGTGACAGTAGTGTTAGTAGCGCCGGCACTTCCTTGATTAAATTTGTAGTAAGCCTCTATTCCTGAGGTAGACTGACATATTTCATTACTCATAGAGTTGGATATTTCAGTTTGTGTTCTTGCTACATTCCAAATTCTTACTTCGTCTAATTCTCCTGCAAATGTTAGGTTTGCGCCACCAGGTACTCGACGGCCTATTCTTAAATCAATTCCTGTAGTAGGAGTGTCAACGCTAGATAGGTTTCCTGTACCTACTTGCAGTCCGTCTACATATAGAAAACCTGTACTATTATTTAATACAAATGCGACGTGTGTCCACTGTCCTACGGGAACGACTCCTGTAGAAGATGATAGATTTGCATTAGTCCCGCCAGAAAAAAAGGATAGGCCTCTATTTCCATTGATCATAAAAGTATTTCTAGATCCTGCAGCATTTACTCCATAATCTAATATGGTTAGGTTGGAGCTGGGAGCGCTAGGGCTTATGTAAATCCATGCTTCAAATGTTCTGTTTGCACTACCGGTTACACCTGTATATGTGGTCTGGATATAATCATCTGTAGCATCAAAACTAAGAGCATTTTGAGTTTGACTTTGAACGATTGTGCATAAAAAAAGTAGACAAATTTGGGCTAGTTGTAATTTTGTTTTCATGGTTGTTGGATATTAATTGGTTATTAATCATAATGATACGTATTTTATATCAAAATTTTGACTTCATTAATATCAAAAACTTACTTGTAAATAATAATATATTTTATGTAGTACTTTTTTACCAAAATCTATTTTGTAAATGGTGTATTTTAAGAATATGTCATTTCTTTCTTTTTAATAAAGTCATTTGTCTATCTGAGGCAATGTTGTGCTATAAAAATGCTGTATTTGTTAAATGAATAGACGGTAAGAAGAATAAGTGTGTCTAAACTTTAAGGAGTAACAAACACCATTTTATATAGAGTTGAAATGGTGAATTCCCATAGAATACTGTGTCAAGCAAGGTGCAGTTTTCTTGCTGAGGGGAAATAGGCTTTGAGATTTCTAGGAAGAAGTAATAAAAAAAGGCCTTAGCGTTAACTAAGGTCTTGTTGTGGGCCCACCTGGGCTCGAACCAGGGACTTTCTGTCCCGATAGCTATCGGGAGAGTCCGATTATCTAGTTTGATTTAAGATTTTCTCACGTAATTCTTTATACTTCATTAAGTTCTCGATGTACGTTCTGCTTTTCATTCTTTTGATTTTCTTTTCTAAACGAGTAGCATGCGCGTAATCATCACATTGTATCGTTAGTTTTATTTCCCAATCATTAACTGTAGCAGTAAATTTTCCTTTCCCGTATTTGCCCTGATTGTGTGCGTTCAGTCTTATTTCAAGACTCTCTTGAATAATACCTACATAAAATTTATTCAACTGTTCACTGTAAATAATATAGAGCCACGCCATGATATAGAAAACTGTTAAAATAAAAAAGACCTTAGCGTTAACTAAGGTCTTGTTGTGGGCCCACCTGGGCTCGAACCAGGGACTTTCTGATTATGAGTCAGATACTCTAACCAGCTGAGTTATAGGCCCAATAAGATAATAGCTGGTAATATCTTATCTAAAAAGTCTGCAAATGTAATCAATTATTAGATTACTGCAAACTTTTATTCGATTTCTTGACATAATTCTACAAGAACTCCATTTGTTCCTTTGGGATGTAGGAATGCAACCCATTTATTATCGGCACCGCGTTTAGGTTCTTTATTGAGAATATGAAACCCTTCTTTTTCTAATCTTATCAATTCTGACTTAATATCTGTTACGGCAAATGCTATGTGATGTATACCTTCTCCTTTCTTTGCGATGTACTTTGCTATCGCACTGTCTTCACTAGTCGCAGCAAGAAGCTCTATCTTATTATCACCACTTTTAAAAAAACTTGTGTCTACAGATTCACTCTCTACCGTTTCTGTTTTATAAGGTTCACGTCCTAAAAGTTTTGTGTATAATTCATTTGCTTGATCTAGATTTTTAACCGCAATTCCTAAGTGTTCTATTTTTCCAAACATATTATTTACCTTTAAGAAAACAAATTTAGTGTAGATAATGTATTAGATGGTATTTCTATGACCATATTAACTACTGGTCTATCAACTATTAATGAGGAACATCTTACCTTTGCAGCATGGAAGAAAGTAATAGACAGAAAAAAATAGCCGGAATTTTACAGGGAGACCTATCTACGGTTATTCAGGATGTGATGAGAAAGAATGCTGTGAATAATCTTATAGTATCGGTTACTAAGGTTACTGTTACTCCAGATTTAGGTTATGCAAAGGTCTATCTATCTGTATTTCCAGCAGAGAAATCTGTTGCTGTTGTTAAAGAAATTGTAGAAATGGGCCATGAAATACGTTATGAAGTGGCTGCAAAGGTGCGCCATCAGTTTAGACGCATGCCAGAACTTCAGTTTTTTAACGATGATTCTTTAGAATACATGGATCAAATAGATCGTGAACTGAGAGGAGAGAATAACCCAATCGATAATCCAGACCTTCTACCACGACGTAAAAAGTCTTAGTGAATTTTTCTTTTTACATAGCGCGACGTTACCTCGTTTCTAAAAATGGCAAAAACGCCATTAACATTATTAATATCCTTAGTTTTATTATTACTGTAGTGGGAACCGCGGCACTTTTTATCGTGCTTTCTGGTTTTTCAGGACTTAAGGATTTTAGTACAGAATTTTCAAATTACTTTGATCCAGATCTTAAAATTTTACCTGTAAAGGGTAAGACTGTTTCTATTCCGCTTTCGCGAAAGCGAGAACTAGAAAGTATTCCTGGGGTAGAATTAATATGTGCTGTCATTGAAGAAAAGGCGTTTTTAAACTATGAAGAGAAAAACGACATAGCATTTATAAAAGGAGTTCCTGATGATTATGTAAACATGATCCAACCAGATTCTATTTTATATTATGGTAGCTGGTTATCTAAAAGCGATGCACAAGTAGTGGCTGGATACTCACTAGCTGCCCGATTATCACTTACTGTAAATAATTATGGTAGTTACATGCAAATTATGGTGCCTAGACCTGGTACTAATGCCATAAACAAATTGAATATAAGTAGTTCATTTTCTAGAATGGATGCCATACCTGTAGGAACTTTTAGTGTGAATGAAGCACTGGATAGTAAGTACATTTTCACGAGATTAAGTGCAGCACGACGATTATTACAAATGGACGACTCTACGGCTAGTGCTGTTGAGGTAAAATTATCCTCTACAGCAAACGAGAGTGATGTGCGTAGAGCAATTAATGATGTTTTTAAAGAGCCGATTAAAATAAAGGATAAATTCCAGATGAATGACGCGCTTTATAAAATGCTTAATTCAGAAAATCTAGTCGTTTATTTGATCTTTACACTAGTCTTAATTATCGCGTTATTCAATGTAGTAGGTAGCATTATTATGATGATTCTTGATAAGAAGAAGAATATGAAAACCTTACTAGACCTAGGTGCGCCGGTTGCTTCATTGCGCAAGATATTTTTTATACAAGGTAGTCTTATGACACTTTCTGGTGGTGTGATAGGTCTTGTTATAGGAGTAGTGTTTGTGTTGTTACAGGTAGAATATAAGCTGGTTTATATAGCGCCAGGTTTGCCTTATCCGTTTGCGATGGATTTTTGGAATGTGATTATATCCCTGGCAACTATTACCGTATTAGGAATAATCGCCAGTTATATAGGTTCTAGAAGAATAAATGATCGTTTGCTTTCTCAGGCAAAATTATGATCACCGAATTTTGCTAACACCTCGTCAAAGGCAGCAAAAACTCCAGCAGAATCGTCGCTAGTGACCATTTTCATTCGGTATTCTTTAAAATTCGGTATTCCTTTAAAGTAATTAGTATAATGTCTACGTGTTTCAAAAACACCTAGTGTTTCTCCTTTCCAGTCTATCGCCATTTGCAAGTGTCTGCGGGCTACTTCTACACGGTCTGCCATGGTAGGTGGTGCCATGTGAGTTCCATGTTTAAAGAAGTGTTTTATTTCGTTAAAAAACCATGGATATCCTATACTAGCGCGTCCTATCATACAGCCATCTAGACCATATTCATCGCGCATTTTCATAGCGAGTTCTGGTGTGGTAACATCTCCATTACCGAATATAGGGATATGCATGCGTGGGTTGTTCTTCACCTCTGCAATTGGTTTCCAGTTTGCATTACCTTTATACATCTGTGCACGTGTACGACCGTGTATGGATAAGGCTTTTATACCTACATCTTGTAAACGCTCTGCGACTTCTACTATTCTTATAGAGTCGTCATCCCAGCCTAATCTTGTTTTTACAGTAATAGGTAAGGAGGTGTGCTCTACCATAGCCTTAGTAAGCGACACCATAAGATCTATGTCTTTAAGAATACCTGCTCCAGCACCTTTAGAAACTACCTTTTTTACAGGACAGCCGAAGTTGATGTCTATAATATCTGGTTTTGTACGTTCTACTATTTCTACACACTGTAGCATAGAATCCAGATTTGCGCCAAATATTTGGATCCCTACCGGTCTTTCACTCTCATAAATATCTAATTTCATGGTGCTTTTTGCAGCATCACGTATAAGACCTTCGCTAGAAATGAATTCTGTATAAACCACATCAGCACCATTTTCTTTACATAACGTACGGAAAGGTGGATCGCTCACATCTTCCATAGGTGCAAGTAAGAGTGGGAAATCTGGTAATTCTATGTCGCCTATTTTAACCATGTTGTAAGGGTAAGGTGTAAATTAAAGTTCCGCTTTCGCGAAAGCGGAACTAGTAAAATCTTAATTTAAATTTTTGAACTATTTCTTATAAGCCAGCTTTTCTGAACGGCCTTTCTTAAAAATATTATTGCTATTGTAATGACCTGCTCTCAAAGCTTTTTGCTCTTCATATGGTAGCTTAATAATATCATTACATTCTTCACTACAGCAATTTTCATATTTCTCTTTGCAAGAATCACACTGAATAAATAGTAAATGGCAGGCATTATTTTCACAATTAGTATGTGTGTCACAAGGTGCACCACATTGATGACAGTTAGAAATAACCTCGTCACCTATCTTTTCAGCAAGTCTGTGGTCAAAGACAAAGTTTTTACCTCTGAATTTATTCTCTAGATTTTGCTCCGTTACCTGTCTATGGTACTCGATAATACCACCTTCTAGTTGGTAAACGTCTTTAAAACCTTTATGTTTATAATAAGCGCTAGCTTTTTCACAACGTATACCACCAGTACAATACATAACTAGCTTCTTGTCTTCTTTATGATCTTTAAGTTTATCTTCTATATAATCAAGACTGTCTCTGAAGGTATCCACATCTGGAGTCCAGGCATTTTTAAAATGGCCTATTTCTGACTCATAATGGTTGCGCATATCGACTAGAACTGTATTAGGGTCGTCGATAAGTTCATTAAAAGCAGTAGCATCTACATGTATACCTTTATTAGTAACATCAAAGGATTGATCTTCCAGTCCGTCTGCGACTATTTTTTTGCGCACTTTAACTTTAAGTTTTAAGAAGCTCTCGTTATCGTGTTCTCTAGCGATATTTAAACGTACGTTTTCTAAAAAATCGATACCGTCTAAAAAGGTTTTAAACTCTTCAAAACGATCTCCAGGAACAGAGAGTTGTGCATTTATACCTTCGTGAGCGACATAAATTCTCCCTAGAACATCCATGGGATGCCAGTGAAGAAATAGATGATCTCTAAATAGTTGTGGATTACCGATCTGGTGGTACTGATAGAAAGATATAGTAAGGCGTTCTTTTCCAGCCTCGCGTATTAATACACGTCTTTCTTCAGCACTTAATTTGTTATACAGTTGCATGCTATAAACAGTTTATGTGTTGAAAATTTGCGCAAAGATACTGAGAATTAATAAAAGACTAAAAGCGATAACAATAGGCGAAGGGAAAGTAGTTTTGAACAAGCAAGTAATACGATTAATATTAATAGTCTTTCAACAGGTATGTACTTTGTGAAAGTAGTTAATGGTAATTCCCAGTCTACTTTGAAATTTATAAAAGAGTAAGAATGTAGTTTACACATTTAATTTATTTAGAAATGGGAATCTTGTAATGAGATTCCCTTTTTTTATGCCGTTCTATTTGTTGTTGTTCCGCTTTCGCGAAACCGGAATTATATCATAAAATGATCTATGAAATGAGTTGTTTTGTATTATGTAGACGTACTGACTATAAAGTGTCGAAAACGGTAAATGAGGTACAAAATAAAGTTATAGTTAGATTTGGAATAATTTTCCAAGGATCAATGTCAAGAAATAACGGTCAATTGTTTACTATTTGGATAAATATGTATATTAAACCTGTAAATGGTTATATAATTTATATCTTTAGACTCGATTATAGAAGGAAAGGTGCAAGTGATAGTATTTAAGGAAAAAGATAATTTTAAAATAAAAAAATAGGGAAATGAAAAATAACAAGTATTTAATTTTAGCAATTTTTATATTAGTAGGAACAATAGCTCATGCGCAAGCTCCTGGTTTTGTGGATGATGTAAATGATGTAGAAGATACTGCACCGATCCCTGGTTTGTTATTAGCGGTTTGTGCTGCGATAGGTATTGGGGTAGCAAAATTAAGAGCAAAAAAATAACTCTAAGTTATTCAATTGATAATAAAAAAGGGGAATCTTAAATCAAGATTTCCCTTTTTTATATTTTATAGTTGGATATTAGTTTCGCTTTCGCGAAAGCGGAACTTTTATAAACATCGTTAATAACCTAATCTCTATCCTATTGTTTCTACTTTATCTAGGCCGTATTTTTACCTAAAATAATTACAATGGCAGACGATAAAGAGAAAGAAGCAAAATTAAAAGCCCTTAAATTAACCCTTGATAAGCTGGATAAGGCTTACGGTAAGGGAACGGTAATGAAAATGGGTGATAAGCAAGTTGTTGAGGTAGAATCTATTTCTACTGGTTCACTTGCCTTAAACGCAGCTTTAGGTGTAGGTGGTTATCCACGAGGTAGAGTTATTGAAATTTATGGACCAGAATCTTCTGGTAAAACAACTTTAACCTTACACGCTATAGCAGAGTGTCAAAAAGCAGGTGGTATCGCAGCATTTATTGATGCAGAGCACGCTTTTGACCGTTTTTATGCAGAAAAATTAGGCGTTGACTTAGATAATTTAATTATCTCACAACCAGATAATGGAGAGCAAGCTCTAGAAATAGCAGATAATCTTATACGTTCTGGAGCAATTGATATTATCGTAGTAGATTCTGTAGCAGCGCTTACTCCTAAAAGTGAGATAGAAGGTGAAATGGGAGATAGTAAAATGGGTCTTCATGCTCGTTTAATGTCACAAGCACTTAGAAAACTTACAGGTTCTATTTCTAAGACAAATTGTACTGTTATATTCATTAACCAGTTACGTGAGAAAATAGGGGTGATGTTCGGTAATCCAGAGACTACTACTGGTGGTAATGCCTTGAAATTCTATGCTTCTGTAAGATTAGACATAAGAAGATCTACACAAATTAAAGATAGTAGTGGTGCCGTTTTAGGTAACAAGACTCGTGTAAAAGTGGTAAAGAATAAAGTCGCGCCACCATTTAGAATGGCCGAATTTGATATCATGTACGGTGAAGGTGTTTCTAAACTAGGAGAAATTATCGATTTAGGTGTTAATTATGAAATCATCAATAAAGCTGGTTCGTGGTTCTCTTATGAAGATACTAAACTAGGACAAGGTCGTGACTCTGTTAAGACTATTCTTAAGGATAATCCAGATCTAGTAGAAGAGTTGGAAGTTAAAATTATGGATTCTATAAAGGCTATAAGTAACTAGTCTTATACCTTTTGAAAATTTTAAAACCGCTCTCTGTAAAAAGAAGCGGTTTTTTTTATAGCTAGACGCAACCTTTTGTATAATGGTGCATCTATAATGTATAATACTGAAAATGAAGATGAGATTAAAATTTATTATGATTCTTGCACTAGCAATTATCACCCTTAATAGTTGTAGCGTAGATGATGGTAATAGTACAGCTATTATTAATTATGAAGCCCTAGCTATAGAAAGTGTAGACTTGCCACAAAGTTTTACTTTTGGAGAAACTCATGATATTCTTGTTGGGTTTGACTATTCTAATAGCTGTCAAAACTTTGCAGGTTTTGAAGTAGATTCTAACTTAAATGAAAGAGTTATTACCGTGGTAGCATCAGTTAGTAACGGTAATTGTACAGATGAGGTAGTTAGAAGAGAACAAAATTTAAGATTTTTAGCAGCAAGTAATGGGACGTATGTGTTTAAATTCTTCACAGGGTTTGATGAAAATAACGAACCTACTTATTTGGAATACACAATACCTGTAGAAGAATGATTGAATTTTAAAGTGTGGTCTATAAAAAGATAGTTTCATTATGTCAAAAAAATGATCCTAAAGCCCAAAAAGAACTCTATGAAATGTTCTCACCTAAGCTTTATGGATCCTGCCTAAGATATGCTCCTAATGAGCAAGAGGCACAAGACATATTGCAAGATTCTTTTATAACCATATTTAAAAAAATTGATCAGTTTAAATTTAAAGGTTCTTTTGAGGGCTGGTGTAAAAGAATAACGGTAAATACTGCTTTGCAAAGGTATAGAGGTACAAAAGTATTTGACTTAGTTAATGAAGATCAAATAGAAGATATAGAAACCGTTGAGGTAGAAGAGTCTGATGACGTGCCGCTTAAAGATTTACTTTTCATGGTGCAGCAGTTGCCAGAAAGATATAGACTCGTGTTTACCATGTATGTAATGGATGGATACAGTCATAAAGAAATAGCAGATATGATGAAGATTACCCTAGGTACTTCTAAATCTAACCTTGCTCGAGCAAGGCAAAACCTGCAAATAATGGTTAAATCATGGCGAGAATCGCATAATTCTAACGCCAGTTAATATGAGTGATAAGAAAAATATAGATAGACTTTTTCAAGAAGGTTTTAAAGACTTTGAGGTGAAACCACCTTCTATGGTCTGGGATAATATTGGCCAAGAAATAGGTCATAATAAAAAGCAGAAAGCTATTTCATTATGGTGGATTTTAGGCGGTGTAGCAGCTGGACTGGCTATTTTATTATCTGTTTATATAAGTGCATACAGCAACGTTACTGTAGATGATAAGCTACCTATAGTTAATATGCCTGCATTAATTGACAACAACAAAAAAACTGAAGGAGAGACAGATGTCAAAGATGTCAATAATAGTCTAGACACAACACCTGATAGCAAAGAATCAATTAATGATGTACAATTAGTAACTAGAGATCTAGATTCTGAGAATAACGATGTAAATAATTTAAGAAGTAAGCCATCTACATCTAGACTTAAGATAACAAATACTCATCAAAAACCGAGTAATTTATCTAAAAATAGAAATTATTCTACTGATAATAAGGTTGCGAACGCTGAGAAAACGGTAACAACTACATATGCCAGTCCGTCGACCACTAGGGCTAAGGATGCATATAAAACTTCTATTGCTCAAAATAGTAATCAGTCTGTTTTAAACACACCTAATGATAATACAGGTGTTTTAAATGAAACTTCTAAGAAGGTAAATGCGATCACAGATAATAATTCTACGGCAATGAATACCGGTGTTGATAAAACAGATTTTGAAGACAGTTCCATAAATAAAACAGAAGACATTTATAAAAAGGATATTTTAAACAATGCGGTTACAGCGGTTGATTCTATAAAGAAAAAACTACCTACTCTAGAAGAGATAGCGGCACAAGAAGAAAAAGAAGATAGTTTAAATAGCACGGTGTTTAAAGGAAGATGGGCAGCAAGTACGAAGGTAGGTCCAGTATATTCAAATAGCCTGAGTGGTAGCGCTATTAATAGTGAGGTAATCAATAATAATCGCGATGCAGGACTCAATCTGAGTTATGGTATAGGATTAAGCTATGAGATCTCTCCTCGATGGAGTGTGAGAACCGGTGTTAATCAAGTAAATATGACTTATAGTACACAGGATATTAATTATCAAGTAAATGTAGATATAGCCAGTCGTGGTCAGTTTCTTCCTCAGACTTATTCTTCTAGCTCGATTACCAGTGCAGTGGTGACTGGTGCTAGTCCACTTTCTAATGATGCTTTAAACACTGGTTTTGCAGCGCAAGAGTTAGTAGAAAGCCAGTTACAAGGATTTAAAGGAGAGCTTTCTCAACGATTAGGTTACATAGAAGTACCACTAGAACTTAGATATAGTTTAATAAACAATAAGTTTAAGGTAAATGTATTAGGTGGTATGAGCGCTTTATTTCTAACCGATAATATGGTTACTGTTCAAAACGATAATCAGCGATTAGAACTAGGTGAGGATGCTAATTTTAATGAATTTAACCAGAGTGCAAACTTTGGATTAGGAATTAGCTATGACTTTACATCTAAGTTAGGTGTGTTTATAGAACCTACATTTAAATATCAATTAAGTACATTAAGTAATAACGTTGCAGATTTTAAACCCTATACTATTGGGGTGCAAAGTGGTGTAGCATTAAAATTTTAAATCACTAGCAGTCATTGTGAGCTAGTTAAGATTTCAGTGAAAAAGAAAAAGAAGAATTTTGAGGTTAGTTATTGAAACTCAATTTTTGCAATGATGATGAAAAACCGTTTCCGTGCCATGGAGCGGTTTTTCTATTTTAAGCCTTTTCTAGAGAGTGAAGAATGATGTTTCTTACGCTTTCGCGAAAGCGTGCTTTATCCTCCACCACCTTCATACCTACCGTCTCAATAGGGAGATGAGTTTCTGCTCTCATAATTCCAGGGCTACCGTTCCAAAAATGAAAGGGAAACCTTTTTTTATTATCGTATAAAGTAACAGGTAATAAAGGTATTTGATGCTCTATGGCTAGTCTAAAAGCACCATCCTTAAAAGGATCTAAAACCACATTTAAATCGTCAGAAACGCCGCCTTCAGGAAAAATACAAATCCCAACACCATCTTGCATGCGCTGTCTAGCACGATCAAAAACCTCTTTTCTACTTCTAGGATTTTTTCTGTCTACTAGAATGCAAGTACGTTTATAGAAAAAACCAAAAACTGGAATCTTAGAAAGCTCTTTTTTACCAACAAAAACAAAGGGGTTTTTAGAGATCAGCAACATCATCATGATATCAGTCATACTGGTATGGTTGGCAACCAGCATATAACTTTGATTCTTTTTCATGGGTTGAGCGCGCTTAATAACTGGCCAGAAACCCATTCCATAAATTATAATAGCCGACCAAAATCGAGCTACCTTAAAGAATAAATGATACGTTTTTTCTGAAATAGTGAGCAATACCAGTAATGGAAACATTATAATAATAGGTACACCCATTAAAATGTAAAACCATACTCGGTACAAAGGCATCAATATGTAGCGCATCCATTTCAAGACATCAAAAATAGAAGAAATTATGATTTTATGGACATGTATTTCTTTGGATCTACTTAAAATAATTGCTCACATGATATTTTATAAAGCTTTAACGTCCTTTGCATTGTGTTGATCGCTTTTTACTAATTATCTTTGATCCTCAATTAAAAACAATGGCAAGAATACTTACTGGCGTTCAATCTACTGGAACACCGCACCTAGGAAATCTTCTAGGAGCAATTTTACCAGCGATCGAAATGTCTACAAATGAAGAAAACGATTCTTTTCTTTTTATTGCAGACATGCATTCCTTGACACAGATTAAGGACGGAAATTTATTAAGAGAAAACACCTATTCTACTGCAGCGGCATGGCTGGCATGTGGTCTAGATATCAATAAAACCGTTTTTTATAGACAAAGTGATATACCGCAAGTAACAGAATTAAACTGGTATCTTGCTTGTTTCTACCCATTTCAAAGGCTAACTCTAGCACATAGTTTCAAAGATAAAGCAGACCGTCTAGAAGACGTAAATGCTGGTCTTTTTACTTATCCTATGTTAATGGCTGCAGATATATTATTATATGATGCCGAGATCGTTCCTGTAGGAAAAGATCAATTACAACATCTTGAAATCACTCGTGATGTTGCTGGTAGATTTAATAATAAGATGGGAGAAACTTTTATTGAACCTCAAGCTAAGATTCAAAAGAACGGAATGCTTATTCCAGGAACTGATGGAGAAAAGATGAGTAAGTCTAGAGGTAATTACATCGATATTTTCCAGACGGATAAGAAGTTGCGCAAACAGTGTATGTCTATAGAGACAGATAGTACACCGTTAGAAGAACCTAAAAATCCAGAAACTTGTAATGTTTTTGCATTATATAAGTTAATTGCACCAGAGCAAAAGATACAGGAATTGCGCAATAACTATGAGGCTGGTAACTATGGCTATGGACATGCAAAGCAAGCGCTTTTTGAGGTACTTTGTGACCGATTTAAAGATGCTAGAGAACGTTATAACTATCTTATGGATAATAGACATGAAATAGACGAGGCACTAGAAGAAGGTGCTTTTAAAGCACGTCATATTGCAAATGATGTATTAAAACGTGTGCGTTCTAAGGTTGGGTATTAATAAAACTTGAATACTTATTTACAATAAAGCCTGTTCTAATGTTTAGAACAGGCTTTATTATTTTCTACTATTATAGAGTTGTTATCTAAGCAAAAAGCCCAGTCAACTCGGCATCAATTTTATTGATAATACCACCTAGATCTTCAGGATTATTTACAAAATCGATATCATCTACATCGATTATTAATAAGTTCCCTTTATCATAACCATGAATCCATGCCTCATAGCGCTCATTTAAACGGCTTAGGTAATCTATAGAAATCGTGTTTTCATAATCACGACCACGTTTATGAATTTGGTTCACTAGATTAGGTATAGAACTGCGCAAATAGATCAATAAATCTGGAGCAGCAACTACCTTTTCCATAAGGTCAAATAATGAACTGTAATTATCAAAATCTCGTTGAGATAACAATCCCATCGCATGTAGATTAGGTGCAAAAATGCTTGCATCTTCATATATAGTACGATCTTGGATAATTTTATTTCCACTCTCGCGTATTTCTAACACCTGACGGAAACGGCTGTTTAAGAAATAGACTTGTAAATTAAAGGACCATCTTTCCATATCCTGATAAAAATCTTCTAGATATGGGTTTTCTAGAACGTCCTCAAATTGAGGTGTCCATTTATAATGTTTTGCAAGTAAGTTAGTTAGGGTAGTTTTACCAGCACCTATATTTCCGGCAACGGCTATATGCATCTTTATTTCTTAACAGGATTGATCTCATAAACGTCCACACGTTTATCATGCCAAAGATAAAGTTTTCCGCCCTTTAGATAAAGGGTTTTAATATCCTTTTCTAAGACGGTGATGGTTGCGATCTCGCTTTCGCGAAAGCGGAACGTTTTATCTAACTTATAAATCTTAATTATTCCTTCTTTTAGTATAACTAGATTTTCAAAATCATAATCTAAAAGCGTTGCATTTTCTAGAGTTAAGGAAGAGGTTTTACTACCGTAAGAATTAAATGTTTCTATAAAATGATTACTCACCACGTGACAAAAATTATAATCACTGAGTAATTGAGATGAGGTTTCTTCTAAAACAGCCGTACTTATTAGAGTCTGGTTATTAATGTAGTCGTATAACTCTAGACGGTTTTGATCCAGATCGTGCAGCCATAAACGTCGCTCGCCGGCTAGTCTAGCGTGTTCTATAAACCTGCTAGGTGTTAGTCGATTTAAAAGAATGCGCTGCTTTTCATTAAGTCTATTATCTAGTAAAACTATGGTTTGAGTGTCTTTATAGAATAATAGAATACTCAAAGGGTTTATAAGATCTACCTCAGTTAAATCGCCTAGTTGTAGGTCATAGAATTGTGTGATCTCTTTACCGTTTTTCTTAAAAAAGGCATCGTTTTTACCATAATAAACAGCGCCAAAATCATCCAGACCGTAGAAAGAGTCTGCCGTGAGATCAAAACCTTGATCTGTTTTTTGGGCCCAAGAAAGGGAATTTATAAAAAGTAAAAAGAATATCCATTTCATAAAAGCAAATTACAATTAACTAAGGACTTTTATAATATGATTTTATTTACTTTAAGAACTAGTGATCTTAACTAATGACTATTTTAAGGCGCCATTAATTTATAACCATAACCACGCACATTAACTATTTCTAATTGGTCGTCTTGTGCTAGTTTTTTTCTCAACTTGGTAATAAATACATCCATACTACGACCAGAGAAAAAGTCGTCATTACCCCATAATTTTTTAAGAATAAAAGTACGGTCTAGTACTTTGTTTTTCTTTAAAACTAGATGATATAGCAAGTGAGATTCTCTATGGGTCAATTTAGTAACCTCTTCTTTATAAATAAGTTGTTGTTTTGGGAAATTAAAAGAATAGTCGCCCAGTTCATAAATAGCAGCTGTTTTTTGAACCGTCTGTCTACTCAATAAATTTTCAATGCGTACGATAAGCTCTTCCATAGAAAAAGGCTTTTTAAGGTAATCATTACCACCTACATGAAAACCTTCTAGAACGTCTTCAGTTTGCGATTTTGCAGTTAGAAAAATGATAGGAATTTCTTCATTTTCTACACGTATTTTCTTAGCGAGTTCAAAACCATCCAGTTGAGGCATCATTACATCTAGAACCAGTATATCTGGTTGCTTTTCATGAAAAGCATCTAGTGCTAGTGCACCGTTTTCTTTAAGTCTTACACTAAAACCTCTAGTTTCAAGACTTTCTTTTACGATCATTCCTAGAGCTGGTTCATCTTCGGCTAGGATAATGTCTATGTTGGTATTTTTATTCATGAGGCATCGTGATTTTAAAAGTGGTTTGTGGTTGTGCAGCAGCAGTAATTGTACCGTTGTGTTTTTCAATAATAGATTTAGTATAAAATAAACCGATACCGAATCCTTTCACATCGTGTCTGTTTCCTTTTGCTACTCGATAAAACTTGTCAAAAATAAGTTTTACGTCCTTATTACTTAAATTCTGTCCATTATCGCTAACAGTAATAACCGTAGAATTATCGTTGTTTTTTAGATCTACCGTTATCTGGTCACCACCATATTTTATGGCGTTATCTATAAGGTTATTAATGGCGTTTTCTAGGTGAAAAGCATCGGCAGTAATGGTAATGTTTTTATCTAACTCATTAAAGTTTATTTCTTTAGAAGTTTGATTTTGATGTTTTTTAATAATTACATCTATCAATTCATTAATTTCAAATACACTTTTTTGTAGCATAAGATCTTTACTATCCAGTGTGGCAGTTTCTAGTATGCGCTCTACCATGCCATTTAATTTTACTAACTGGTCGCGACCCATACTTAAATACCGATCGGTTTTATCGAGATCTCCACTATTTGTAAAGCTCTGTACACCTTCTAGTGCCGCGCTAGCAGTAGCAATAGGTGTTTTAAATTCATGTGTAATATTAGAGATTAAATCATTTTTCATCTCGCCTAGAGCTTTTTGTTTTCTTATAATCTGTAGGAGATAGAAAAGACAAAGAACAACAGCTGCGATCAACAAAGCACTGAGAATAATTCCAGTAAGGTTGAGTCTGTAAACGTTAGGAGATAAACCAGAATAAGTCATTAGTAAAGCATCTCCTGGTTTTAAAAGTTCAGAATTTGCTCGTAAGGCATTTTTACCTAATGTTGTAATTAGAAAATCCTCTCTATCTATAGGTTCTAACTTTAGTTTAAAATCTATCTCGAGACCTTGTTTTTTAATACGGGCAGAGACTAAACTATCTAGACGTACGAGATCCATTTGATCCTCTCTTAAACTTACTACAAGTTTACTGGTGAGCGATGCGACCACATTATTTATGTTTGCCGCATCAGCAAAATAAGTTTCTGCTTTTAAATCCGTATAATCACCATTAGGTTGCTCTATATCATAAGTTGGAAAGCTCCATAAACCCTCTATGGGTTCTACTTCATTAAGATCTTCAAAATCAGAACCTCTGTATATCCTTAATTCTGATATGTCCGAGACATTAATATTTTCAAAATTAAAACCTTGCTCCCCACGACTTTTAAAAATGCGATTCAATACTTCACTACGATTAGTAGTTTCCTTTACTATAATACCTATGTTATTATCCTTAACAAGTTGCTGGTAATACACCTCTACGCTTTCATCCAGGCCCATTTGAAGGTCAGCAACAATTTCACGTTTAGATTCCTGAAAATTATTATAATTCCAGTACAATTGTATTGCAAGAGTAGCTGCGATTACCACACTTATTAAAACTAAAAGAAATTGATATTTTCTATCATCCATAATTCAAAGGTGCGTCATTCCTAGCTTAGTTTAAAGTAAGGTTAACATATATTAACGCAACTTAACTCTGACAACTATAAAAATAGTTGATATTTGAATAACTAATTAAAAACCAACTACATGAAACGATTTAATAAAGGTATGTTGCTTTTTGTTGTTCTCGCTTTCGCGAAAGCGTACACAACACAAGCACAGCAAGATTTTACAGGTATCGCCCATTACCAAAGTAAAATGACATTAAAACAATCTGAAGATAGTACACAAATGGCAAAATTAGATCCTGCCATGCGAGAGATGATAGAAGAAGCAATGAAAAAAGCCGGCGAGGCAGAGTTTACACTCAAATTTAACCGTACAGAGTCGCTTTATGAAAAAGTACAAAAACTTGCCGCACCTAAAAAGCCAGTAAATGGTATGAGTATGACCATTGAAATGAGTGGTAATGGCGATACTTACGGTACGACATATAAAGATCTTGCTTCACAAACCTTTCTAAGAGAAGATAATATCCAAGGAAAAGATTTTCTAATAACGGATAAAATTGAAAAACTAGACTGGAAAGTAACTGGAGAGACTAAAATGATAGGTAAATATACCGCGATGAAAGCAACCTATACTTTTCCTAAAGAAGAGAAGGAAGAAAGTGAAGAAGAATCTACAAGCTTATTAAATATGGTAGATGACAAGGAACACATAGTAACGGCTTGGTTTACCATGGATATTCCCATAAGTAATGGTCCAGGTATCTATCAAGGTCTACCAGGTTTAATCTTAGAACTCAATGAAGGAGAAGTGACTATTTTATGCAATAAAATAGAAATGAATCCAGAAGACTTTGAAATTAAAAAACCTAAAAAGGGAAAGAAAATATCTAATCAGGATTTTAACGAACTCCAAGAAAAGAAGCAAAAAGAAATGCAAGAACGTTTTAAGAATAGTAAAGGCGGTAACGGTGCTATTTTCATTGAAACTCGTGGATAGGTTTGTTAAACTTATCTTAAGATGAAACTATTCGTTTTTTATGTCGTCTAAGATTTGGCCAATTGTTTATAAGCTAATAATCAAATTATACGATCATGAAAAAAAAGATACTATTAATCATTGCTATAATCTTCACTGGTGTGCTGAGCGCACAAGATTTTTATGGTGAAGCAACTTATATGTCTAAGACTAAAACAGACACTAGTTTCTTACCAGAAGACGCATCTCCACAACAGAAAAAGCGTTTTGAGGAAAGAATGAAGGCTTTTAATGAAAAGACTTTTGTACTTAAATTTAATCGTAATGAGTCTACTTATAAAGAAGAAAAAGAACTTTCTGCTCCTGGACAAGGTGGCGGTCGTGGCCCTGGTAATTTTTTAGGAACAGCTATGGCTGGTGAAAAATACAAGAATCTTAAAGATGGTGAGTGGATAGAGCAACGCGATATGATGGGTAAAACTTTCTTGATAAAAGATAGTATCCCTAATCTAGAGTGGAAAATTACTGGAGAGACTAGAATGATAGGTCAGTATCAGGCCATCAAAGCAACTGCTGTTAAAAATAACAATGAATTAGATTTTTCTGCTTTTAGAAGACGTGGACGTAACAATTCTAGTGACGATAAAAAAGAGGAAAAAGTAGCTGAGAAAGCTAGTCAAATAGAGGTAGTAGCCTGGTTTACACCTCAAATTCCTGTGCAACATGGTCCTGCAGAGTATGCTGGCTTACCTGGTTTAATATTAGAAGTTAATTCAGGTAAAACTACGTTACTATGTAGTAAAATAGTAGTGAACCCAGAAGATAAGGAAGAGATTAAACCTGCTACAAAAGGTAAGGAAACTAATGAAGAAGAATACAACGTTCTTTTTAATGAAAAGATGAAAGAGATGTCAGAGCGTTTCGGTCGCGGTGGTCGTGGCGGCGGTGGCGGTCGTGGAAGAGGATAAATAACACTTATATCAAAACTTTTGCGAGAGTAACCTAACCATTATTCTCGCTTTTTTAATCAATAAACTTAACATGAAAAAGACATTACTCTTAACGCTTATGGCTTGCTTCCTGCTTTCTCTAGCAGGTGCACAATCCATTAAAATATCAGGTGTGGTTGTGGATAGTACAGGTACTCCACTGCAAATGGCAAATGTGATCGCCTACCAAAAGGACAAAAACTTAGGTGGATTCGGTATTACAAATGACTTAGGTAAATACCAGTTACAAGGCCTCAAAAAAGATAGTACTTATGTACTAAAAGTATCTTTTTTAGGATTAAAAACTATTGAAGACACCGTGAGAAATGTTCAAGGTGATCTAGTCAGAAATTATGTAATGTATGAAGATGAAAATACTTTAGACGCCGTAAATATTGTTTATGATATGCCGGTCTCTATAAAAGGAGATACCATAGTTTATAACAGCGATAGTTTTACAAATGGAACAGAACGTAAATTAGGTGACGTACTTGAAAAATTACCTGGTGTAGAGGTTAATGAAGATGGAGATATTCAAGTAGAAGGTAAGACAGTAGAAAAAGTAATGGTAGACGGTAAAGAGTTCTTTGCAGGAGATTCTAGACTAGCTACAAAAAACATTCCTGCAGACGCGGTAGGAAAGGTAGAGGTTCTTAAAAATTATAATAATGTTAGTCAATTAAAAGGTTTAGGAAATGATGAAGATCGTATTGCGATTAATATTAGATTAAAAGAAGGAAAGAAGAATTTCTGGTTTGGAGAAATTACTGGTGCTCTAGGAGAAGGTGATGACGAGTTAAGATACCAGGCTAAGCCCAAAGCTTTTTACTATAGTGAAGATGTATCGCTTAACATACTTACAGATTTTAATAACCTAGGACTACAATCATTTACATTTCAAGAGTATAGGCGTTTTGTAGGTTTTAATAGAGGTAACACTCGTAGTTCAGGATCTTCTATTGATATAGGTGCTGGTGCTGGTGGTTTATTAAATTTACAGGCAAATAGAGCCAAAGAAATAGAAAGCAAATTTGGCGCTTTTAATGGATCATGGGCTGTAAATAAAAAGTTGAATATAGAAGCATTTGCCATCTTATCTAGTGTGGATACAGAGCAAGAAACTATTGCTAGTAGGACGTTCACAGAAAGTGGCGTTCAAGAAAACACCGAAGACCGCTCTTTCCAACGCAATCAAATAGGTCTTTTTAAATTAGGTGCAGACTATAAGCCTAATGCAGACTTTTCTTTAGAGTATGATGGACAGATTAATTTAAGTGATGTGAGTCAGTTTAATGACTTCACATCTGCACAAGAAGGTGTTGTTAGAGATATTGATCAAAATGAATCTCAAAAACCTATTACCATAGATCAATCTATTAATTTATATTACACTCAAAGCGAGAAAAACATATTCGCTTTTGAAGGTAGATATGTAGATGCAGAAGAAGATCCGTTTTATAATGCAATATTAGATCCCGAGGTAGATAATGCTGGTAACGATATCGAGCCGTTTACTGGAACACTGGGTCTAGATGCAGCAAATCCTTATGATATTAACCAAGAGAAGCTGGTAGAAAGTACAAAGCTAGATGCTAAGGCAGATTTCTGGAGAGTCTTAAATAAAAAGAGTAATATTAACTTTACAGTAGGTACCTCGATTGTAAATCAAGACTATAATACAAGTATCTTTCAGATACTAGATGACGGTAGTCGCAATGATCTTACTGATGCAGAATTTGGTAACGACGTGAACTATAAGTTTAGAGATTTATACGGTGCGATTCATTATAAATTTATTACTGGTAAATTTACAATCACACCAGGTGTTACAGCACATTCTTATAAAATAGAAGATACTCAGTTAGGTAATACTAATGAGCTTGACTTTGAAGAAATCCTTCCAGATTTCAATGTTCGTTTTGCATTAAGATCAAGTGAGAACATCAATTTTGATTACCGCAGGACGGTAAGTTTTACGGACGTAGAAAACTATGCATTAGGTACCATATTTAATAATTATAATTCGTTATTCAATGGTAATAATCAACTTACAGGTGTTACAAATGATAGTTTTAGCCTAAACTATTTTAACTTTAATATGTTTAATTATACTAACATCAATGCAGGAGTAACTTATTCACGTCAGACAGATGCTATTCAAAACAGTGTTTTTATCGATGGTATTAATCAAGAAAGTATGTTGATTAATTCGCCTTTTGCAAATGAGTCTGCAACAGGTTTTGGTCGTTTCTCTAGAGAATTCGGTAAAATTAGAGCTAGTGTAAATGCAAATCTAAGTTGGAGTACTTTTAATAATGTTTTTAATGGTAACGCAACAGAGTCTGAAAATATAACACATAGTTATGGAGCAAGTTTTAGAAGTAATTATAAAGACGGTGTTAATTTTGATGTAGGGTATAACATTGCTTTTAACAACTCTGATAATGGTGGTCAGGTGAACGATGCAACCACACAAACTATTACACTAAACGCAGACTGGCAAATTAATAAAGCTTGGTTTTTTGATGTAGATTATGACCTAAATTTATTTGATACTTCAGCAGATGTAGATAATAATTATGACTTTTTAGAAGCAGCTTTATATTACAATAAACCAGATTCTAGATGGGAATATAAGCTTGCAGCAAGTAACTTGTTAAACACAGAGGCATTGAATAGAAACACTTTTGGACAGGTAGCAACCAGCACAAGTTTCTATACCGTACAACCTAGATATGTATACCTACAGTTAAAGTACGATTTGTAGATCATGATTATTTAAATTTAAAAAGCAGCTCTTTGTTAATTAAGAGCTGCTTTTTTGTTTTAAAGATGTTTTGTGGTCTCGCTTTCGCAAAAGCGGAACTATTCATAAACCTAGATTCTGGGATGGGTTCTATAAGAAAAAAGAGAATAATCGATATTTCTAAAAATGAATTAAAATCAATGTATTTAAACCCTACTTTAATTTAAGAGTGATGCAAAATTAAGTTATTACGTGTAGATCAGTTAAACTGCTCTTAAGTAGGGGTGAATTATGTTAATTCCTTATATTTTTGGCACTATGAAAAGAATTTTATTGCTATTAGTAATTATTACGAGTAGTGTTTCTACTGCACAAGAATTTACAGATACTCGTATTAGGGAGATGATCGAAGAATACCGACAGCTCGATCGTGGACCATACAAGAGTATCAACTGGTTTTGTCCAGACGGTACCATTAGAGATGCAAAAGACCCCTGTCCAGAGGCTATAGGTGAAGGAATACAACATGCTAGTTATAAGAAGGATGTTGAAGAACTGGCTAAAGAACGTAATATTTATTTTGCCGAAATCCTTGCCTCCAATAAAGTGTGGAGTTTCTGGGATGGTAAGAATAATCACAGCCGTGTAAAACAATACCAATTAGGTAAATACCTAGAATCTGTTGATAATGGATGGATACAAGAACGTTCTAAATTTTATCGCGGTGCAAAACAAATCGAGGACGAAGAAGAATGGGGACGTAAATTCTACTATACCATACTGTCAGATAACGATCTAGTAGAGCGCGATTTCTTTTTAATAAGAGAGAGTTTGCGCGATATACCACATGATGGAGATACTAACCTGGCTCAAGATATTAGAAGTCTAAGTAAAGTACTTGCAGAGCGTCATTCAAAATTTATGGATATCAGAATTAAAATTCATGGTAATCCACAAGCTGCGGATATTGAATCTGTAAAAAAATGGTTAGATAAAAACGAAGGCGATATAAGCGAGCAGTCTAAAAAAGACTTCAATAAACTCATGAATGATATGCAAGAGTTTTTTGAACCAGTATCTGTAAAAGACCTAAGCAAAATGGTGGCAGACTGGAATGAAGATGCTTATATAAGAACACAAACAGAATGGTTCTCTCAATTTTATGCAACTGAAACTGACCCTGCAATTTTAGTACCTGCAGCTGCAAATTTAATGTGTGATATTAAAACCAATATTAAGGACGATAAAAGAGGTACACGACGTACTAATGCACTAGAACTAAGTATTAGATTAGAAGAATTAATCTTTCAGCAGGCAGGTAGCTGGCAACCGGTAGACCTTCAAGAACATTTAGATAAAATATATTCCCTTAGTGAGGCGCTAGCAAGTGCTGGTTATGTAGAAATGTGGGAATGGGACGCTATAGAAAGCGAATTATTTCTAGCCAATGGTGAGACTATAAAAGCACATGAATTACTCGATTTTATCAACACTGGTCGTAGTCAGGTAGAATGGGGAACAGGTATGGTAAACGCTATTTATGGCGAGGTTGTAGAACAATATTCTCAGTTTGAGCCTAAGGCATATGGTTTCTATGACGACCGTATAAGAAGTTCTTTGCTTTTGCCTCTAGGTGATGCGATAGGTACTTTAGGCGGTCTGGTCTCTAGACAGATAGGTCTTACTAGTCAGATAGCAAGTGTAAATAATGTGAGTACCATACGAGGTCTTAATCCTGGATATACAAAAGGAGAACTGGTAGTAGTAAGCGGTAACGCCGAAGGTATGCAGGTAGACCCTAATAAAATCTACATTTTTGATCATCCACCTAGTGATTTAAAACCTGTCGCTGGTATAGCAACAGTGTCAGAAGGTAATCTAGTTTCTCACGTGCAATTACTGGCTCGTAATCTAGGTATTCCTAACGCTGCGATCTCTATAGATAACTTAAATGATTTAAAAGAACTCGATGGAGAAGAGATTTTCTATGCTGTGAGTAACCGTGGTACAGTGGTTATTAAGACGGCTAGCGACATGAATGATAAAGAAAATGCTCTTTTCAACACCGCTAGCAAGAAAGAAAAGAAAACCATCAGAATTCCAGAAGGTAAGCTTAAACTAGATGGTGTTTTACCGCTAGATATGGCGGCTGTCGGTAGTTCGGACAGTGGTATTCTTTGTGGACCTAAAGCAGCAAATCTAGGTCAATTAAAACAGCTTTTCCCTGACAAAGTAGTGAATGGAATAGTGATACCGTTTGGGGTTTTTAAAGATCATATGAATCAAGATATGCCAGAAACTAGTGGTAGTTACTGGGATTTTTTGATGTCCGCTTTCGCTAAAGCGAAACAGTTAAAAGCAGATGGAAAATCAGAACAAGAAATTATAGATTACCAGCTAGGCGAGTTGGCTATTCTTAGAGATGCAATTTCTATAATGAAATTTAAACCAAGTTTTATCAATGCTCTAGAGGCTGATTTTAAATCTATTCTAGGAGATAGACTAGGTAGCGTGCCTGTGTTCTTGCGTAGTGATACTAATATGGAAGATCTTGAAGAATTTACTGGAGCTGGTTTAAATCTTACTGTTTTTAATGCAGTGGCAAGAGAAAAAGTAATTAATGGAATACGAGAGGTATGGGCTAGTCCTTACACAGAACGTAGTTTTAAATGGAGACAGGTTTATTTAGAAAATCCTGAGAACGTTTATCCATCTATATTAATTATTCCTACGGTAGATGTAGATTATAGTGGTGTGTTAATTACTAAAGATTTTATTAATGATAATGAGAACTCGATTACGGTTGCTATGAGTCGTGGTGCTGGTGGTGCCGTAGATGGACAGAATGCCGAAACGTATTTAATAGATCAAGATGGCAAAAGTCTATTAATTTCTCCAGCTAGGGAAAACAAGCAACGCAAGTTACCTGTAACTGGTGGGTCTGTGATGGAGCATGTAGATTTTGACACAAGTATATTAACACCGCAAAATTTAAAGAGCATTAGAGAGTTTGCTAAAACGGTGCACGAGATCATGCCAGGTTCTAAAGACGGTAGTTATACTGGTGCATGGGATATTGAGCTAGGTTTTAAGGATGGTAAAATGTACTTATTCCAGATAAGACCATTTGTAGAAAATACACAAGCTGTAAATTCTGAATACCTAAATTCTATCGATGCAGATGTCGATGTAAACACTGCCTTATTTTTACATAAACCTATTGCAATTTGAAAAATATAACTAAAATAGTAGCAGTCTTATTTACAGCGGTATTCTTGCTAGCTTTTTATCCTATAGATGGATTTGATAAGACTGGAATTAAACGACTTAAAAGACTGGAAAAGACTCTAGACAGCACACTTAATGAATACTATCTTAGAAAAGGGTCTTTTAAAAAGTATGACGAGATAAATCTATGGATGTGTGAAAAAACAGATTCCATAGATAAGGTGATGACGGTAGATGGCGATTTCCAGAAAGAGATGTTGCGACTTTTCCCTAGTCGTTCTGGGTATGGTATAACGGTGTTAGATATTACAGATGTCAATAATACTCGCTATGCAGAGATGAATGAGAATAAAGGTTTCCAGCCTGGTAGTGTAGGTAAAATAGCAGTAGCCACTGCATTTTTTACGGAGTTAAAAAACTTGTGTCCTGAGGATTTTAATGTGCGTACTAATTTAATGCGCAATAAGGTGGTGAAATCTGGTAATTGGGGTCTTTATGACCATCATACTATTCCTGTTTATAATATAGAAAAGGATAGTTATGTAAAACGTACTGTTATCGCTAGTGACGAGTTTACTCTTTATGAATGGGTGGATCACATGCTTAGTGTTAGTAATAACGGCGCAGCGAGTATAGTATGGAGAGAAGCGATGTTGATGCGTGTTTTTGGTGATGAGTATTTTAATTTAACTCAAGAACAAGGAGACGCTTATTTTGATCAGGTAGATAAGAGTGAAATTACTAATATAGCAATAAGTGTGGTAAATGATCCTTTAAGAAATCTGGGCATTGCTAATAATGAGTGGAGATTGGGTAGTTTATTTACAAATGGTCCTGATCGTTATGTAGGTAGCAAGGGCGGTTCTATAGGAACACCCAAAGGTTTAATGAAGTACTTTATTAAACTAGAACAAGGTCTTGTGGTAGATGAGGAATCTAGTCTAGAGATTAAACGTTTACTCTACATGACAGATCGTAGAATACGCTATGGAGCAAGCCCACAATTAAATGATGCTGCAGTGTATTTTAAATCTGGTAGTTTTTATAGTAATAATAAATCGCTAGGTACTCCATATGGAGAGTATAAAGGAAATGTATACAATTACATGAACAGTGTTTGTATAGTAGAGCATCCTAGTGGTGTTAATTATATAGTATGTCTAGAAAGTAATGTATTGAGTGAAAATAGTGCTGGTGCGCATCTATATCTAGCAAGTGCTATTGACAAAGCTATTAGAAAAAAATATGAGGTAGAAGAGAAGTAATACTTCTGAAATCTCAAAATAAAAGCTGACTTCTTTAAGTGGTCAGCTTTTTTATTTGAATTATCTAGGCACTGCGTTGTTTACCATTCTTAAATTTTAATGCTTCTAAGGCAGCGTCTGCTACTTTATTAGATACTAAATCAGAGGCGTCTATTAGTAATTTATAAGAATAGTTATCTTCTATTATTTTTAATAGGGCGATGGCTTTGATTTGTAAGGATTCATCTTCTATATACATAATCGTTTTAAGGCAATCTTCTTGATTAAGTAAAGAGACATGTTTATGGTAGTCACTCATTTCTTGATTAGGAGAAGACATGCCGCTCTCAAGTATCGGTAATAGAAGCGTTTTAAGGTTTCTACTTAATAAACCGTCTAAGTATTCCATGGCATGTAGCTGAGACTCCTTAGTGTCGCTTTTTAGACCTCTGTAAGCAACAAATACATCTTCTGGGTTATAGTATAAAGCCAGT
Organism: Nonlabens sp.; assembly: GCF_039941875.1. GTDB lineage: Bacteria > Bacteroidota > Bacteroidia > Flavobacteriales > Flavobacteriaceae > Nonlabens. The sequence continues at coordinate 31,595 of NZ_JBDVDQ010000006.1, forward strand.
AGGTTGAAAACTCTTTTTAAGTTAAGTTCTAGAGAGGTTTTTAACTGTTGTATTAAATGCGACCTTTCTGTTTTTTCAGGTAATGAAATAATTTTTTGAGGCTGTAATTTTGACCGTTCTATGATACGCATGGAAAAGTAACAACCCAATAATTGTCTATACAATTTAGACTCTTTAGCTATCATCAATCTTAATGTACGCTGATTTATAGAGTAATCAATTCCTTCTTTACGCCAGGTATAAAGTAAGTTAGATACTTTAGTTCTTAATTTAAAATCGCCTCGTTGACTCATTTTAAAAAGAGCACGATAAGCTTTTTCTGTATGAATGTTACTGATAATAGTCGGTATCTGTGATTTTTGTTGGACGTTTAGATTTACATTTAAGTACTTTTTGTATAAAGTAGGTATGATAGCATTACCAAAACTAGAGATGGCTTTAATACTGCTTTCGCGATAAGCGATATTCTCTAATTCACTGTAAAGCACAGGTAAAAACTTTTCTCTTGCGGTCTCACCAGCTGCAAGTAGAGCAGCATTTTTAAGAATGGGATTAGGGTGTTTTAAGTACGTCTGTATAATATCATGGTACTTAGTTCTTTTTACGTATCCTAGAGTTTCTATAAGTCTAGCTATTTCAGATACTTTAAGGTCGCTATCTACACTTTCTAGCTCGTCGATAAACATCTTTATTCTCAGGTGGAGGTTGTATTTTGCAGCTAGAGTAGGGTTATCCTCAGACTCCCTTGCTAGTGCTAATAATGCAGCAGTTGCTATAAATTCATTTTCATAATCTAAGTACTGTTCAAAGAACTGATAGGAGACTTTATCTTGTGACATTAGATAACTCATAGTAGCCACGATAAGTGCGTCATCTTCTATATAGATGAAGTCTTGAACCTTAGTTTGTGGCTCTTTAGTAATATATCTAAGACTATCAACTACAGCTGCTTTAACTTTATGACTCTCATGATTAAGTAATTTGAGGACATCGTTTTTAAGAGAAGGATGCGTTATTTCTGGTAAACGCTTAATTATTTCTAGAATATCTTTTTCTGATCCTGATTCAAAAATCACACGCATATTTTGTCTTATGCGACCTATTGACTTCTTAGTGATGCCCATGTTTTCTCGCATCATAATACTTTCTTTAAAAGTACCTAAATAGGCATCTCTTACTTTAAAGACTACCAGTATCCACACGAGAACTATAGCAATAGTAATTAAAGTAATGTAGGTGGTAGATAATTCTAAACCTTTAATTACAAAAATCAATAGAAAACCAGCTAGACCTGTGGCAAGACTATCCACAACTACATCTATAAAGGTTTTAGTTTTATTCTTAATGCTAGACGGTATAGGTAACGCCAGCAATTCTACAGCACTCTTATGTAAAGATTGCTTTAAACTACCATCGAGACCTTTAATGATAATAACTATCCATAGCTCTGGAAAAACAAGTAGAGCAAGACAAAGCAACACTATTCCTATAGGTAATGTAATAAGACTAACACTTATGTCTGTATTTTCTAGAATCTTATTCGTTATAAAAAGCTGAATTAATAAAGAAACTATGTTGAATGTACTGAACCAGAACCCAAAGAAAGACGCTAGGTCTTGTGGGTCAGGAATTTTTGCAGCCGCTATGTAACTGAATTGGTAATCTACTAGCTTTGCAACAAGAACGCCTAGTCCTATAACAGCAGCAAGGTAAGTAAGGTGTTTTGATTTGTAAATAAGCTTTATAGAAGACTCTGTAGATACGGTAGCGCGTTCTTTCCTTTTAAATTTACTCAAGGTTTGTACACGAGTTTTCCAGATGCGTTTAAAAACCAGCGTGCAGGTCGCTATTAATAGTCCTGCAAGTATCATTAATATACCATTACCTACATAACCTGCGAGAATAGAAGTAAGATAACCACCTATAATCCCACCAGCAATACCACCAGCACCTATAAATCCAAAAAGCCTTTTTGCTTCTCTAACATTGAATACAACATTTGCCAAAACCCAAAATTGAGACGTCGCTAAAAGAGCAAACATACCTACCATGGTGTAAAAAAGATAAGAGAAAAACGGTGTTACCCATCCTAATGCAACTATGCAACCCATCGCAATAAATCCTACAGAAAATAAGATGAGTGTAGTTCTTATAATGTAGCGTAGAGCAAATTTTTCTAAAGACTTGTTATAAATAAAAGAAACTACCACCGCAGTTACTGCGATAATTATAAAAGCAACAGATAAATTTTCTGCACCTAATTGAGATAAAAAAAGCGCACTCACTGTAGGTTTAACTATCAGTAGTGCGCATATAATTAAAAATATATACAGCTGCATCATTAAGGAAATGGATTCTTCTCCATCCCTAATGTCAAAAAATTTATGAACCTGCTGTAATAATGATTTCATCCTTTTGTAAATCTGGGGCTAAAATACTGCTTTGATCTAGTGCAACCTCTGCAGGTTTTACTAAACTTCTTATAATTTGCTCTCCATTTGTATCTTGTACCATCGCTACTAGAATGTATTTTTTGTCTCTGGCTTCGTCTATAACCATTATAGAATCGCAATGCCAGTTTTTCCAAGAACCACTTTTTCTATAAAGAGTAGCTTCTGGTGCGATTACATCCAGAGTATTTACAAATTTGTGATGTAAACCTGGGTTTTTAAGATACTTGAGCATTTGCGCGCTACGGCTTTCATTAATTAATTGTCCTGTAGCAAGTTGGTAATAAAATTTTGCAACAGCATCAGTGGTAGCAGCATGACTTAGACCTCTTATAGGTTCTGGATTACGTTTTCCTTGTGCAGCATATCTTTTACCTACCCATAAACCACCGTTTCCTTCTTTATCATAAAAAGGATTTTCAGGATTACACATAAGATCTTCTATTCTTTGAAAACCTACACGATCTATCATTCTCGTGGATGCAGCATTATTAGATTTACTAATCATTAACCACATATCGTTTTGAACTTTCTTTGTAAGTCTCAGGTCACCTTCTTCTATAGCGTCCATCGCGGCATATAAAACGGCGATTTTAGGCATACTTGCAGCATACATCATGTTATCACCATTAATATTTGCATACTTAATATTATCTTCATCAGACATATCAACTAGGCTTATGGACATCATTTTTTGCTGGATAAGATTTCTCCAGTGAGCGTTTGCGTTAATTTGATCTTGTAGAGCTAGCTGTAAACCAGCATCTTGATAATTGACGACCTCAAATTGAGGGTTTTGAGAAGTTATTAAAGGAGATTTATCATCTGCCAGAGCTAAGTTAATCACCAGTAAACTGAAGAGAAACATTATTTTTTGTAACATAAATACTTTAGGGATTTGAGTTAATGTAATTTACACAGAAACGAGGCCGAATATAAATTTATTGTACCATTTAACACCTTAAAAACCAACATTTAACACTTTTAAGTCAAAATAAAGATATTTTGTCGAATGGCTTGATTTTGCTAGTGTTTTAACTAGTACTTTTGCCATTATGAGCGGTATTTATATACATATTCCATTTTGTAAGCAGGCTTGTCACTATTGCGACTTCCATTTTAGCACTAATTTAAAGTACAAAAAGGATATTATCGATGCTATATGTGATGAGTTACGCTTTCGCGAAAGCGAATTTAAAAACACCACCGTGCAAACTATATATTTTGGTGGTGGGACACCTAGTGTACTAGAAGTGGCAGAGGTGAAGAGAATTATACAAACTGTCTACGATTTTTATACGGTTAGTTCAAATCCAGAGATTACTCTTGAGGCAAATCCAGACGATTTAACTAAGGAAAAGATAGTCGCTTTCTCCAACACACGTATCAATAGACTTTCTATAGGTGTTCAAAGTTTTTTTGAAGAAGATCTTAAACTCATGAATCGAGCACACAATGCTATGGAAGCGCATGAATGTATAGAATTTGCCGTGCCTTATTTTCCTAATATTTCTATAGATCTCATTTATGGAATTCCGGGAATGAGTAATGATCGATGGAGAGAAAACTTGCATAAAGCTATAGATTTAAAAGTGCCTCATATTTCTAGTTACGCACTAACCGTAGAGGATAATACAGCACTTAAATCATTTATTGATAAAGGAATAATTAAAAATGTAGATGATGAGGTGGCACAAGAGCATTTTCAAATCTTGCTAGATGTCATGCAATTGCATGGCTTTGAGAATTATGAATTTTCTAATTTTAGTAAACCAGGTTTCTTCTCGCAAAATAATACAGCGTACTGGACAGGTAAAAGCTATCTAGGTATAGGTCCTAGTGCACATAGTTTTGATGGTAAAAAACGCGGCTGGAATATTAATAATAACGTCAAATATCTAAAAGCTATTCAGGCTGGAGAGTTACCTATGGAAATAGAAGAGCTTACTGTAGTAGATAGATATAATGAGTATATAATGACTGGTTTACGCACTATTTATGGTGTTTCACTACATAAGATAGAAACTGATTTTGGACCTAATTTTAAAGAATACCTTTTAAAGCAAGCTGCCGAATATCTTAAAGATCACCTACTATATATAGATGGTGATACGCTTTTAGTAACTAGAAAAGGTAAGTTTTTAAGTGACGGTATTGCTAGCACATTATTTATGGTTAACCTGTCTTAATTAATGAGCTTGTTAAGCTCTTAGGTAAATGAGAAAAGGTGGAATTAAAACTCTAATCGTCTTCCCGCAAAATTTGGCAGAAAAGAATCTAAGCGAAGGAAGAAAGTTATATCTAAATTTGTGCGGGATCTGCTAGAATATTTTTCATTAGTAGGATTATCGCTAGTTGGATCTATATTTATGAGTTATTTCTTCCTTATAACTTGCAATGTTTGTAGATTCCATTACATTAGTTATCAAGATTACAAAGCACGACGTCATGCATAAACGCTTCCTTTTATTATTTTTTTTCTTGTTACTTATTTCTTGTAAAGAGAAAGAAGAAGAAAAACTTACTCGTATTAATTATGAGGAGATGACAGACCTGATATTAGTAAATGATTTTACTATGCCAGACGATGTTGCTTATTATGATAAAGAGGGAAAGCTGCTCACCAATACAGAGAAAGATGCTCTGTCTGAAGATTTACCTTATGCTAACTGGTTTATAAACGATCAAAACGTACTTAGAAAAGTAGAGTTTCAAGATCCTGAATTTGCACGTATAGCGCTTAAAAAAGAACCTGTCTTTAAAGATATAAATAAGGTAGACTGTAGTAATTTAAATAGAATTCTAGAACGTATTTACGATAGAGATCAGGAAAATAGAACTGATAACCTAATGGATGCAGAGTTGGATTTAAACAACTTAAAGTCTGTAGAGCAAATTCTTGCAAAATGTGGTATGCCTAATGTAAATACTGCAGGTGATAAAGGAATGAGTGCTATATGGTTAGTGATACAACACGCTAGTGCAGATAAAAGGACTAAATATTTCCCACAATTATTAGAAGCTGCAAAAAAAGGAGATTTAGAACGCCAGGATATTGCTTTAATGCAAGATAGAATGCTTATGGACTCTGGAAAGGAACAATTATACGGTTCTCAAATCACTATGAATGAAGACGGTAGTTATGAACTTTATGATTTAAAAGAGCCTAGTAAAGTCGATTCTAGAAGAGCGATTATGGGCTTGGGGCCACTTTCTGAATATGTTGTTTTTTGGGACTTAGAGTTTAACGTCGCTCAAGAACAATAGTAATATTCTAAAACTGAAAGTAAATAAAAGGTTGTACTTCACTGCTAGCAGTAGCGTTTATCACCCAAATTACGGCGGCAAATAATACCATTTTACCTACAACCGGTATTCTATGAAAAAGGGCTAGTTGTTTATCTTGCCATTGTTGAGGTACAAAGTGCCATAAGAAACCGATTAATAAAACAATAGCCACATTTTGATACCCTGTTAAAACAGTCCACCAGTTTTGTGGATTCCATTCCATCATCCCTATATTACCAATTACGTTTAAAGCATTATCAAAATCTGATGCCCTGAAGAATATCCAGCAAAACGCTACAAAATGAAACGTAACTATTCCTGCTATAATTTTTAGGGTAAAGTATTTGCTAGTGAATTTTGGAATGTTAAACGCTTTTTCTACGGCAAGGACAGTTCCATGCATCGCACCCCAAAGAACAAATTTCCACGATGCACCGTGCCATAAACCACCTAAAAGCATGGTCATGAAAAGATTAAAGTAAGTACGTAGTTTTCCTTTGCGATTACCACCCATAGATATGTATAGATAGTCACGTAGCCAGCCAGAAAGCGATATGTGCCACCTGCGCCAGAACTCGGTCACGCTAGTACTTTGATACGGTGTTCTAAAGTTAGCAGGTAATTCAAATCCCATTAATAGAGCCAGTCCTATTGCAATGTCAGAATAACCAGAGAAGTCACAATAAATTTGTAACGTATAACCATAAACGGCTAGCAGGTTTTCAAATGCGCTATAATTATCTGGAAAATTGAATACACGATCTACAAAATTTACACTTATATAGTCAGAGATTACTGCTTTTTTGAGCAGTCCTCCTATAATAAGAAATAGAGCATAGCTCAGCTCTTTTGTGGAAAGAGCTAGTTTCTCATATATCTGCGGTATAAAATCTTTGGCTCTTACTATAGGTCCAGCAACTAGTTGTGGGAAGAAAGAAACAAAAAACATAAAATCCCATACATTTCTCGCTGGTTCTAATTCTCTTCTATATATATCTATAGTATAAGACATGGTCTGGAAGGTGTAGAATGATATCCCTATAGGTAGAAAAATATTCCCAAAACTCAAGTCTCCAGAAAACAATGCATTGAAATTTTCGGCAAGAAAGCCGGTGTATTTAAAGTAAGCTAGTAAGCCTAGGTTGATAACACATGAGGTGATAAGTAACCACTTCCGTTTACTTGCATTATTGCTCTTGTAGATAAGATCAGATATATAATAATCTACAAAAGAAGAAAATATGAGTAGTAAGAAGTAAATCCCACTACATTTATAATAGAAGAAAAGCGAGAAGGCAATAACATATAAAATACGTGTTCTACGTACATTAGTCATTAAGATATAAAGCAAGTAGAATCCTAGAAATAGGTATAAAAACGCTTCACTGTTAAACAGTAAAGGTTTTTGTGGATCATAACTGAGCCAGTTCCATATGCTTTCTAATTCACTCATTTTTTATAACTATCATAAGAGTTAAAAATAGATTCTACTAGCAGTTGTGCTTGTAGTTGATAGCCTGGTTTTATAAAATGAATTCTATCGCCAGAAGTTAATTTTGCAGCATGCCAGTCAGGCATTGCTGCACTCGTTCTAGAAACAGAGTGTAAATCATAAAACGCCCAGGAGTTTAAGTTTGCAAAAACTCCCATTTCATAAGCATACACCGTTGCGGTAGAATTGATGTATTTGCGTTTCTTCATGGACGGTGGCGGGCTAGTTAATAACACACTACCAGTCATACCTCTTTTAATCATCTCACGATTAAAAATATCCATGTCAGATTTGAGTTTTTCTTCGGTATAAGTGTCATAAAAACTCTCATTAGTCCCTAGAGAAATAATGATCAAATCTGGGTTCAACGATGCTAGTTGATCAAAAAACCTAGGAAACTTGTTATAATCACTAAATTTTGTGCCGTTAACGCCTATTCCGTGAAAATTAACACCACTCTTTCCTGTACTCAGTAAAAGCCCATCTAGAACGTATTTAGATTCTTTGCTTGCAGCTCGCAAATAAAGTTGCTGTGTTCCTGCAGGTATTTGATAAGTAATACCATCTATGGACATTAGGTCCTTAAAATTAGCATTAGCACTTACCTTATTTGTAGACGTAGCACCAGGTATTTTAAGTGATTGCCCTGCGCGCAAATTCACATTTTTCATCCCATTTGCTCGCTGTATTTTTTTTACTGATGTATGGAACTTTGCGGCAATTTTACCCAAGTAATCGCCAGATTTTACCTTGTACGTTTTTGTGCTACTTACTCGTTTAACAAGATTGCTTTGATCACTTACACTTAGTTTAAATCGCTCAGCATGTGGTGACGCTATAGTAACCTCTGTAACTGTTTCTAGAGAATTATCTAGATCTACTTCCATAATAAAATTACTGTCCGTAGTTTCTAGATTTATTCCACTCAGGCCTACATTATCATTTCCTTTACTTTTTACATTGCGTACAGCAGTCCAGTCACCATTTGCTTTAAACTTAACGTCTATGGCGCCATTAGTTCCTGCTACGCGATATGGAAAAACAAAACCACGACCGGCATTACCTAGTTTTTCTTGTAACCCTTGTCTTATAAACTGTGGAAAATAAGGTCCTTGGACATGAGAATCTCCTATTTGCACAACGGTGACTTGACTACGTTTTCCGTTTTCTAATTCCTTTACCTTTTTAAAGAAATCATTCAACACCAGCGGATTCTTGATTTCTTGAAAACTGCGGTCTATTAATAATGGATTGATTTGTAAATCTTCCATATCTTGCGCAATTACTGGTAGGGCTAGAATTCCTAACCATAAGAAAAGCAACTGTTTAATCATGTAAAGGTGTGTTTTGCAGGGTGTCATTTAAGGTGCTCGTTGCCAGACTATCTGCTTTATGTTGTTCTATTTGTAACTGTAATTGTTTTGTTCTCGCTTTCGCGAAAGCAGAATAATCTTCCATCAATGTTCCATAAATCATGCGACCTATTTTACGAGAACCCTTAGGACTGAAATGTGTGAAATCATTATTAGCTAATTTCTGATCGGTCCATATTGGCATGGTATTCACGCCGCCCATAAGGTGAAAAAGACTCATGAAACCAGATTCGGTTTTTGCCGCATAATGTTGCTGCGCGCGTAACAATTTCACCACACTAGTATCTGTTTTCACGATGTTTTCAAACTTAGTTCCTTTATCTGCGGTACCTAATATAAGAATGTCTGCATCTGGAAAAGCCTGTTGTAAATGATTAACAACCTTAGTCATTCTACTAGAGTACCAGTTGTAACTTTTGGATTTATGAGTTAATACGTTAGCACCGAATTGTAAAATGATGAGGTCATAACTCAATACCTGATCAAATTTTCTCATCTGGCCGATGTTTAAAATACTCAAAGGCAATCCAGAATTACCACGATTAGAAAATCCATCCACGGCAACACCTGTCGCGTCAGAAAAGTCTATTCCATAAATAGGTGTGTTTTGTGCACCAGAAAAGTCTAACTCTATTTTTTTAAGGTTCTTACTCGATAGGTTTACGGTGTTTAATCCGTTCTTACCTTTTAAAGCTATTGAGGTAAACGTGGTATCTTTTTCTTCGGTGACTTTTAAAAGTGAATTATCTGTTGCTGGACCATAAAAAAGACGTGGAGAATTGAGTCGGTAAGAGTTCTTTATACCACTAGCTAGATATTTTACACTTGCAGTAGAGTCTGCTGGAAAAAAAATAGCTCCGTTTACACCATATGGCAGGCTGTCTGCTTTTCCTTTCATATAATTGCGTTGCGTCCAGTTACCGCTAACATAATGTTTAACAGAATATCGCGAGCGAGCACTTTCTGATTTCATAGAAACAAAACCTACACCACGACCGCCAAAACGAGTCTGTAATGCGCTTCTAAAATCTTGTACGATTAAATCACCATCTATCATGGAATCTCCATAATATGCAATGCGTACTTTTCCTTTTTTAGATTGTTCTAGCTCGTATAATTTTTCAAAAAACCTTGTGAGATTTTCATTACCCTGATAGCTAGTGTATGAAATCGAGCCAGGAATAAGTGCAATACCGGCAGAGTCTACAGGATGTTCTAGGTTGTAATTAAAATCTGTAATTCTAAAAAGGCTGGCATACGAGATCTTTTTCTTAGGTGTTATGATAGAGTCTTTTACTATTACCGGTATGGAAACAGTATCAGTTGCAATCTTAGGACTAGTTAAGTTAATGGAGTCTTGGTCAAGTGTCAAAGGTTCTTGTTCTCCGTCTTCCATTGCTTTTAACATCAAACTGTCTACGACTATGTTAGTAGAGTTGGAGTTTTCTGTAAAAATCTTGCTAGGTAAATAAGGTTTTATAAAATAGAATAAGAGCGCACCTATGGCTATAATAAAGAAAGCGTAGAAAAATTGTTTTTGATCCTTAAAAAGCATGTGAAAATGGAACGCTTTTTACTCGCGTTTTATTGGGTGCAATTTAATAGAATACTCAGTATTATTATAATAAACCATATATTGTTTATATATTATTACTGACCCAGATTTAAAAATTTATTTTTAATGTAATTTACTTTTTGCTGTGACCGTAATACGTTTTTTGATTTGATATTAGTGGTAATTCCGCTTTCGCGAAAGCGAAACAAAACAACAACATTTAATTAACCATTTTTATGAAAGGAAAATAAGAAACATCCTACTTATTAGGAGCATTGAGGCTAGTGAGCTATTAAGATTCAATCCAAATAAGGTAAAGTTAAACGGCTTTTAGCTATTACGATTGAAATTGATAGATCGGAAAGTTATCTTTGCGTCAAACTAAAAAATTACACATGAGCGCATTAGTAAAATCATCGCTTGCCAGAAAGTGGGTAATGGCACTTTCAGGATTATTCCTTGTTGTCTTCCTTACACAACACTTTGTCATCAACATCACATCTGTCTTTGCACCAGATACCTTTAATGAGATTTCTCATTTTATGGGATACAACCCTATGGTACAGTTTATTGCACAGCCTATCTTAATAATTGGACTTATAGTTCACTTTATCATGGGTATCGTGTTAGAACTTAAGAACAGAAGTGCTCGTCCTATTAAGTATGCAAAGTTTTCAGGTAACTCAAACTCTCAATGGGTATCTCGTAACATGATCATTACTGGACTAGTTGTACTTGCCTTCTTAGGATTGCACATGTACGATTTCTGGGCAGAAGAGATAGGTTACAAGTATATCAGTGCAAATCCAGAAGATCCTACTAGATATTATGAAGAGTTGGTTCATAAATTTGTGCCATTCTGGAGAACAATCATCTACGTGATCGCAAACGTTCTTCTTGCAATGCACTTATGGCACGGATTTAATAGTTCGTTCCAATCTATGGGAGCAAAGGCTATTAATAAAGGTGATGGATTAAGAAAGTTCACTTATGCATGGTCTGTGATAATTCCTGCTGGATTTATCTTTATCGCATTGTTTCACCATTTTTCTCACTCCTAATAAGAAGTTATGTCAGTATTAGATTCTAAAGTACCTAAAGGACCACTTGCTGAAAAGTGGGTAAATCATAAAAATAACATTAACCTAGTTAACCCTGCAAATAAGCGTAACATAGATGTTATCGTTGTAGGAACTGGACTAGCAGGTGGAGCTGCGGCTGCAACTCTAGCAGAGCTTGGGTATAATGTAAAGACATTTTGTTATAACGATTCACCACGTCGTGCGCACTCTATTGCTGCGCAAGGTGGTATTAACGCTGCAAAGAATTATCAAGGTGATGGAGATTCAAATTTCCGTTTATTCTATGATACTATTAAAGGTGGTGATTATAGGTCTCGTGAAGCAAACGTACATAGACTAGCAGAGGTTTCTGGAAATATTATCGACCAGTGTGTGGCACAAGGAGTTCCTTTTGCACGTGAGTATGGTGGACTATTAGATAACCGTTCTTTCGGTGGTGTACTAGTTTCTAGAACATTTTATGCAGCTGGACAGACTGGACAACAGTTATTATTAGGAGCATATTCTGCCTTAAACAGACAGATTAACCGTGGTAAAGTAACGCCGTTTAACCGACATGAGATGTTAGATCTTGTAAAGGTAGATGGTAAAGCTCGTGGTATTATTGCTCGTAACTTAGTTACTGGAGAGATAGAAAGACATGGAGCGCATGCGGTAGTAATTGCTTCTGGTGGTTATGGAAATGTATTTTTCCTTTCTACAAATGCAATGGGAAGTAACGTAATGGCAGCGTGGAGAACACACCGTCGTGGTGCACACTTTGCAAACCCATGTTACACACAAATTCACCCTACTTGTATTCCTGTAAGTGGTGAACACCAGTCTAAACTGACATTAATGTCAGAGTCTTTACGTAATGATGGTCGTATCTGGGTTCCTAAGAACATAGAAGATGCTAAAGCTATACAAGAAGGTAGACTTAAAGGTGTAGATCTTAAAGAAGAAGATAGAGATTATTATCTAGAAAGAAGATATCCTGCATTTGGTAACCTTGTACCTCGTGATGTTGCATCTCGTGCTGCAAAAGAGCGTTGTGACGCAGGTTACGGTGTGAATAAAACAGGTCAGGCGGTTTATTTAGACTTTGCTGCTTCTTTCTTAAGATATGGTAAAATAGAAGCGTTAACTAGTGGTCATAAAGATGCTAGTGAGGCAGAAATTATTGCTTTAGGTAAAAAGGTAATTGAAAATAAGTATGGTAACTTATTTGATATGTACCGTAACATTACAGATGAGAATCCGTATGAGATGCCTATGAAAATATATCCGGCAGTACACTATACAATGGGTGGACTATGGGTAGATTATAACTTACAGACTACAGTGCCAGGATGTTTTGCAGCTGGTGAGGCTAACTTCTCTGACCACGGTGCAAACCGTTTAGGAGCAAGTGCATTAATGCAAGGTCTGGCAGATGGTTACTTCGTGTTGCCATATACTATAGGTGATTATCTTGCAAACGAGATTAGAACTGGAGCTATTTCTACTGAAACAGCAGAGTTTGATCAAGCAGAAAAGGATACTCGTGCACGCATCGAGAAATTGATGAATGGTGCTGGTGTACATTCTGTAGATTATTATCACAAAAAGTTAGGTTTAATAATGTGGAACAAATGTGGTATGTCTCGTAATGAGGCTGACCTTAAGTCTGCAATGAATGAAATAGCTGAACTGAGAGCTGATTTCTGGAAGAACGTAAAAGTTCCAGGAAGCGCAGATACTAAGAATCAAGAGCTAGAAAAAGCAGGCCGCGTTGCAGACTTCCTTGAATTAGGTGAGTTGTTTGCAAAGGATGCTCTTGATAGAAATGAGAGTTGTGGTGGTCACTTTAGAGAAGAGTACCAGACTGAAGAAGGTGAGGCATTACGTGATGATGTAAACTTTGCTTATGTAAGCGCATGGGAATATAACGAGAATCCTCGCGATGCTAAATTACACAAAGAAGACCTAGTCTTTGAAAATGTGGAATTGAAAACTCGTAGTTATAAATAATAGAATTTTAATTGTCTCGCTTTCGCGAAAGCGGAACAAACTAAATACATAGAAGTATGAAACTTACTTTAAAAATATGGCGTCAAGCCGATTCTGAAGCTAAAGGAAACATGATCACTTACCCTATCGATGGTGTAGATGGAGATATGTCTTTTCTTGAAATGATGGATATCGTTAATGAAGGATTAATTAATAAAGGAGAAGAGCCTGTAGAATTTGATCACGACTGTCGTGAGGGAATTTGTGGAGCTTGTTCTATGATGATTAATGGACAGCCTCATGGTCCACAAAGGTTGACAACTACATGTCAGCTACACATGAGAAAATTTAATGATGGTGACACAATTACCATCGAGCCTTGGAGAGCAGCTGGTTTTCCAGTTATTAAGGATTTAATTGTTGACCGTTCTTCTTTTGATAGAATACAACAAGCTGGTGCATATGTATCTGTGAATACCTCTGGTAATACACAAGATGCTAACTCTATTCCAGTAGAAAAAGCAAAGGCAGATGAGGCATTCCACTCAGCAACTTGTATAGGTTGTGGAGCGTGTGTTGCAGCATGTAAAAATGCAAGTGCTATGTTGTTTACTAGTGCAAAAGTATCTCAGTATGCTTTATTACCACAAGGTGAGGTAGAGGCTACAGATCGTGTTATGAACATGGTACGTCAGATGGATATGGAAGGTTTTGGTAACTGTACGAACACTGGAGCATGTATGATCGAGTGTCCTAAAGGAATTAAATTAGAAAACATTGCTAGAATGAATCGTGAGTATCTTAAAGCAGAAGCTTTAGGATAGATATTGGGTTGTAATTACAGCTACATAATTATAAAAAGGCTCAAGACTTTATGTTCTTGAGCCTTTTTTTATTGCTTCATATATTTATAAATAGAATACACTTTAATAAGTGTCGTTATTAACATCTCATATATAAAAGTCTGTTAGGTATTAATTTAATTACTGTGCGTGGCGTTTAGCTTATTAATCTTATCATACTTCTATTAGGTTTTTAAAGTGCACTAGCTAGCTTTTTTCTTTAGATGTATAAGTTGATCTTATTAGTTTAGAGATTAGCTTAGATATGGGTAACGATGCTATTAATTCGATGATGTGTCTCAGGAAAGAATTGTTTGATTTGCTATTGGATGGTGGTAGATGGTGACTAATTAATGTTCTTGGGCATTGTAAAAATAAAAAGCTCCTGTGCATAAATGCACAGGAGCTTTTTAATAAACCGAATTTAGATAAGTGTAATCTAAAATTATCTAGTGTATAGAGAGCCGGCTATTTTTTGAACAGTACCGTTTGCTACATGAATAATAGCTTCTTGATCTCCCACAAGATTTACAGTGTGAGGTATAAAGCCGTTATTAATTGTCAAAGAAACGCTACCATCAGTATTTACGTTAGTCGTTGCAGTAGCTAATCTAGTTGCTACTTCTTGATTATCTCGTAACTGTCCTATGTAGTGACTTCCTGTTACAGATATGTGAGAGTTGATAAAGTCTCCTAATCTATCACCAACTGGTGCGTTATTAGAGTCAGCATCTAATACAAGAGCAGCTGTAAGTACATCTAGTCTTGGTAAAAACACAGTAAAAGGTGTGTCAGAACTTCTCAAAACTTTTTGATTACACAAAGCGATAATTTCTTCACTAGATGAACTCTGAGATATAATGTCGTTCATTATATTGAAAGATTCACAAGATGTGATTAAGGATTGTAAAGTAGAAGGTTCTATTATTTTATTAACTATTGTTGCGCTACCATTAGTAAATGACATAGTATCATTCATTATATCTACCCCATTTAAGGTTGTACTGTTGCCTTGGTGTTGTACTACTGCAGCAATATTAATATCGCTGTTAAATAACTGAGTTGCTTTAGTAGTTATGATTAATTCTGGTGCAATATTCTGTGATTTAATATCAATAGTATTATCTATTACATGGTTAAGTAATATTTGCTTTAGATAACTATTTGGAATTTCTTCAATTGATTGGTAGTCGTTTTCTTGTAGGAAAGTATCAAATGCATTGTTGTCTGGTAGAAAGGCATAAGCAGTGCCTTCTGCATCTAATGAACCCAAAAGATTTACTTGTTCTAATGCTGTTGCTAGCGTA
Source organism: Nonlabens sp. (assembly GCF_039941875.1). Taxonomy (GTDB): domain Bacteria; phylum Bacteroidota; class Bacteroidia; order Flavobacteriales; family Flavobacteriaceae; genus Nonlabens. Next base: position 46,955 of record NZ_JBDVDQ010000006.1, read on the forward strand.
GTAAGATTGTTTTGAGATTTGATGTAGGTAGAAATAGTGCCTCCTGCTGGATTTACATATAGATCCTCATTTGATAATTCGTCCTGTTCACAAGAAACAACAACTGATAAAAAGCACATTAAAAGTAAGCTACGTAAGAAGTAAATATTTTTCATAATCTTCGGTTTATTCGTTTATATGTTCAAATATCAGGTTTATCAGTTAAATAATGCTATTTAAGTTTATAATATTTTACATAAAACCGATATAATTGCATTACAACGATCTTTTTAAACTTGATTTAAAATATTAAAACACTATAAATCAATATCTTAGAGTTTAGATGTTTTTATTGTGTCTTTTTGGCCTAAATTTTAATTAAAAATGTATTTCATCGATTTTATTGACATTTGTAAATTTTGATATTGTTATAATGCGTGGATATACATGTAGTTAAGTGTTTTTCAATTTTTATAAACTGACCTTTTAACTAATAAAAACAATCTTAAAAAGAATTTTAATTAACAGAAGTTAATTTATTAACATGAATTTATGAAGATAACAGGTTCAATAGAAACCTTTTTTATTTTTGATTTGATGGTATTGTAAAAACAATCTGTCATGTGGAATATGGGATTAATTTTATACTACTTATTTATTACGGTTTTATAATCCTATGTTGTAATTTCCCTTCATGAATTCAAAACTCCCCAACGTTACAGACTCCATCTTTACCATAATGAGTAGACTGTCGCAAGAACATAATGCTATTAATCTTGCTCAAGGATTTCCTAACTTTTCTGTAGATCCTATATTAAAAGACCTACATATTAAAGCTATACAAGAAGATAGGAACCAGTATGCGCCTATGGCAGGATTACTTTCCTTGCGAGCTGCTATTTCTAATATGACCCAACAACAGCATAAAGCGTTTTACAATCCAGAAAATGAAATTTGCCTGACTGCAGGTGCTACGCAAGCTATTTATTGTGCAATACAGACAGTGGTGCACCCTGGTGATGAAGTGATAATCTTCACTCCTGCTTATGATTGTTATGAGCCAGCTATTCAACTAGCTGGTGGTAAAACGATAAGTATCCCAATGACTTTACCTGACTTTACCATAGACTGGCAACAAGTAAAAGATAAAATAACCTCACGTACAAAAATGATCATGATCAACACGCCACATAATCCTAGTGGTAATGTGTTAAGTCATCAAGATATGTTGATTTTAGAAGAAATAGTAGTAGCAAACAACCTAGTTCTTCTCAGTGATGAAGTTTATGAACATATTATTTATGACGGTATAGAGCACCGTAGTGCTGTCAGATACCAAGGTTTGAGAGAACGTAGTTTTATAACTGGTAGTTTTGGTAAGACTTTTCATGTTACGGGATGGAAAATGGGATATTGCCTCGCGCCACGACATCTTATGGAGGAGTTTTATAAAGTACATCAATACATGGTTTTTTGTGTGAGTCATCCTGTTCAAGATGCAATTGCTCATTATCTCCAAAAACCAGAACGCTATTTAGATTTGGGAAAGTTTTATCAAAGTAAGCGAGATCTATTTCTTAACTTGATTAAAGAAAGTAAGTTCACCTTTAAACCTACACAAGGTTCTTTTTTTCAATTGTTAGATTATAGTTCGATAAGTGATGAAGGTGATTTTGATTTTGCAAGAAGACTTACCATAGAACATAAAATTGCAAGTATTCCTATCTCTGTTTTTATGAATGGTGCGGATCCTAAAATGTTGCGATTTTGTTTTGCAAAGAAAGATGAAGATATAATAGCTGCTGCAAAAATCTTGAACAGCTTATAAGAAATCATTTTATTGAAATACCTGAGTTTATTAAATTCTTAATATTATGAAATACCTTTTTATATGCATAGCGCTTGTTTTAAGCTCTTGCAGTTCTCAAAAAATAAATCAAACTTTGACTCCATCAGATTTTCAAACAGGGCTAGAACCTTATTATCAATCTTGGTCAGGTGGAGCACCAGGAGCTAACAACGGTGTCTCGCTTTATTTCCCTGCGTCCATTTTAGAAGGTAATCAGTTTCTAGCGGTTTACTTCCGTGGTATGGAGAAGAAAATTGCGAGTTTTACCTCTAACAATAAAAAAATGTTGGTCACACGTTTTGATTACCCACAGCGTGATAGAGAAATGTCACTAGATCCTAAAAAAGAATATGGTAACGAGTCTCCATCTTTAGAAAATTTACCTTTTCAGTTAAATAATGATCAGGCAATTGTTGCTTTCTTAAAAGATGGAAAAACAATTTATGTAAAACTAGATAAGATGGTTCAAAAAGAAACCATCGCTTATCCTAGTGCGCCACCTCAACAAGGCAACAGGAATTAAAAATAGAAGTATAAGACCTTTCCCTCATTCATATTAAGGACTCACTCATTGTAACTATGTGTGAGTCCTTTCTTTTTATAGGTTTATCAAAATATTTAAATTATGAAAAATCTAGTTATAGTTGCGGTTCTTGTTTTAAGTTCCGCTTTCGCGAAAGCGCAAGGAGAACAAATTGCAAAGGAATTAAGAGGCTACATCAATGCAGATGTGTCTGAGGAAATGATTGAGGTAAAAGATAAATCAGGAAAAACACATTACGTAAAAAGTGCCAAAGCTAAGACAGAACATCATATAGGTGGGACAAGTACTTCTAACAATACCGTTGTTTTTGATGCATTCAATGCACATCCAGAATGGCAAGATATGTCAGTCATTGTAGACTGGACTGGTAGTATGTATAGTTATGTAGGGCAGGTGGTGAGATGGCACCATGTAAATAAGGACAAGCAATTAATACATAATATGGTATTGTTTAATGATGGAGATGATAGAAACCGCAACGCAAACTCTGGTGCAAAAACTATAGGTGCTACAGGTGGTATTTACCATCCAGATCATTCTGACATAGATGCATTTTTAAAAACTGTAGCTACTGCGGTAGATAATGGAAATGGCGGCGATGGACCAGAAAATGATATCGAGGCTATTCTTACGAGTCAGGAATTGTGTAACGCCCAGAAAGATTTTGTTCTCATAGCAGACTCTAGCGGTATAAGAGATATTTCTCTTGCTAGTCAGATTAAAAGACCAGTACACATTATTATATGTGATTATGTAACTGACGATTATATTAAACTTGCTCAAATGACCAAAGGGAGCATCACATGGCCAGGTGGTTATACAGACTACAGCGGTACTAACTGTAATAAACGACATGTGCATAATCATGATGTAGTTTGTGCTGGTTAATTAATTTTTTTCCATAAACTTGATAAAACCTATTAAAGACCAACATGCCAAGTTTGTGTCTTGGCATGTTTGGTTGTTATCGATATTTTAAAGTTTATCTGTTATGCCTAATGTTAAAACGACTACGGTTGTTTAAGAAAAATGACACGATCAAATCTGGACAATGTCGGCACAAATAAAAAGTAAGTAGGTCAAGTCTTAAATGCTTTTACAGTATCAAATATCTCTAAAATGCAGAATTAATTATGCCTTTTGGGAATAGAAAATAATCCTACCTTTGAAATTCAAATAATCTACGTTTTTGAGTTCCATAAAAAACCTTTTTAAGAATACCTTTATTTACGGTCTGGCGACGGTTTTACCGAGATTGCTTACTGTGTTGTTGACTAAGTTGCTTACAGAATATTTGCCTGGTAAAGTAGAATTTGGTGAGGTCTCAATAATATTCTCCTATATAATTTTTGCAAATGTGATCCTTACTTATGGTATGGAAACAGCATTTTTTAGATTCTATAATGACGCGTCTACTAAGGCAAAAACCTTGAGTACGGCTCTTATTTCTTTATTAATAACGACATTAATTTTTGGAGGTGCGGCTTATTTATTCATTGATCACATTGCAGCTGTTACAGAGCTCTCGGCTCAATACTGGAAATGGGTGATAGCTGTAATTGTTTTTGACACTTTAATGGTGATTCCGTTTGCTTATATGCGTGCTCAAGGAAAGTCTACAAATTATGCTCTGATTAAGCTGTTTAACGTGGTGATTTCAGTAGGGATGACTTTACTTTTCTTTACTGTTTTAAAGGATTTCCCAGCAATTCAAAACGTTTTACCTACAGATAAAATAGAACTATTCTTTATAGCTTTTCTCTCTGCTAGTGTTGGGACATTTTTAATTGTAACTAAACCTTATTTCTCAAAATTGGAATTTGACAAAAAACTGTGGAAATCGATGCTTTCTTACGGTTGGCCTATATTACTTGCAGGTTTTGCTTTTGCTATTAATGAAACGGTAGATAAAATTTTATTACAAAAACTACTACCTGTAAATGAAGAAGAAGCCGAAGGTATAGTAGGTGTTTACACCGCTGGTTATCGACTTGCAGTAGGAATGACCTTATATGCACAAGCATTTAGGCTAGGAGTAGAGCCTTTCTTTTTTAGTCAGTCTGACGATAAAAATGCAACACAACAGTATGCTTTGATAACTAAAGCATTTGTAGCCCTAGGGTCGGTAGCTCTAGTTGCCTATGTAGTTCTGGTAGATTTTATACGTCCATTTATAGTGGATAAAGGTTTTGAAACTGCCATGGAAGTAGTGCCATTAATTTTAATCGCTTACTTCTTCTCAGGGGTGTATCAGACGCTATCGGTTTGGTATAAAATTCAAGATAAAACTAGATATGGCGCTTACATATCAATCACAGCAGCAGTTCTAACTATTATCGTTAACGTACTCTTGATTCCGCAAATAGGTTATATGGCAAGTGCTTATGCTACTTGCGCAGCTTATGGATTAATGATGGTGGTCTCTTACTTAATAGGTAGAAAACACCTCGCTGTTCCTTACGATCTCAAAAATATTCTGCTATATTTATGCCTTTCTATCTCATTATCATTAGTTTTCTTTTACTATGTAAGAAGTGAATTGGGTATAGAAACTTGGCAAACGTACTTGGCAGGAGCATTAATGACTCTTATTATATTAGGTGTAGTTTGCTTGCGCGAAAAAGAAATTATCAATAAAATCCTCAGTAGAAAATGACCATCAAGATTATAAATAAATCATCGCACGCATTACCTCATTATGAAACTGAAGCAAGTGCAGGAATGGATTTAAGAGCAAATCTAGAAGAAGCAGTAACCTTGCAACCACTAGAAAGAGCGATCATAAAAACAGGATTGTTTATTGAACTGCCTATAGGAACTGAAGCACAAGTAAGACCTAGAAGTGGTCTAGCTGCAAAAAAGGGAATCACTGTCCTTAATGCGCCAGGAACGATAGATGCAGATTATCGTGGCGAGATAGGCGTCATACTGGTAAATTTATCTAACGAGCCCTTCACCGTAGAAAACGGAGAGCGCATCGCACAACTAGTCATCGCAAAGCATGAGCGTGCCGACTGGCAACAAGTAGAAGAATTAAGTTCTACAGAACGTGGAGAAGGCGGTTTTGGGAGTACTGGAGTGAAGTAAGCCTCTAATTCCTGCGTAGAGCAATAATTTTAACTCATTTAATAATGTTAGATCTATGAAAAATTTGATTTTAGTAAGTTGTTTCTTTTTCTCAACTTTTAGTTTTTCTCAAATCGAGAATAAAAATACTGTTATGTCTAAGGTTATTTGTGAATGCCTAGAGAATGCAGAAAAGGAAGGTACTCTAAAAGATAATTTTGAAAAAACATATAAGGAATGTCAGAAAGGAGCTGTTTTTGCTGGTGCCTTATCTCAAATTACAAAAGATAGAGACACTACGCTAACACTTAATCCCAACGCTTCTCTAGATACCATAGATCAATCAGATATGGAGGCAACGTTAGAATTACTTTCTAATGATTGTGATCTTTACAATAAATATAATTCAGCAGCTGTTTCTGTAGAAAATATGCTGCCAGGCGTTACCGATATTGCTTGTGACTGTATAGGTGAGGTTTCTACTAATATTTCTCAAGCAGATAAAAATAATGCTATAAAGCAATGTACTACTGAGGCTATAGTTAGTAGCAATTCTATTCAAGAATTAAAACTAGGTACAGTAGAAAAAATGAGATCTTTTTTGAAATTGGTTTCAGATAATTTAGTTGAAAATTGTCCCGCAGTAGAGAGACTGGTTTTTTCTAACGACGAAGAAAAGTTGAACTCATATTCCACAAATGAGAAAGCCATGGAATTCTATTTAGATGGGATAGATTATATGGAGGCTGAAAAATATAGTAAGGCCATTAAGCTGTATGAAAAAGCAGTTAAATTAGACCCTAAGTTTGTTTTTGCATGGGATAATTTGGGTAGATCTTACAGGCAGATTAATAAATTTGACAAAGCTATTAAGGCATATGAAAAATCTTATGAGGTAGATTCTTTAAATCCTACGTCGATAATGAATATGGCGGTAGCTTATAATTATAAAAATGATTTTAAAAGTGCTGCATTTTGGTATGAAAAACTAATTGAAGTTAACCCTAAAGATCCTGAAGGTCATTATGGGCTTGCACTCACTTATATGAATCAACAATTGATAGAAGATTCTTTAAAAAAAGCTATCGACGCTAGGCAATTGTATTTGGAGTCCAACTCACCTTATTCTGCAGATGCTGAAAAGATGATAGGCTTCTTATATCGTATGTTTGTAAAAGAGAATAAAGAAGATCTTTTTAATAAGATTTGTACTGATAATAATTTAAATATTAAACTAGACTAACTAAGAGATGTTATAGACTATTTCTATTCCCATCTCCATAAAATATAAATTCCTACCTGAATAGGAATAACGCCTATGAAAATAATCGTACCTATGGCAGGTCGTGGCTCACGACTTAGACCACATTCACTTACCGTTCCTAAACCATTAATCCCTATCGCAAACCAGCCTATCGTACATAGACTAGTTAAGGATATAGCACGCATACTTTCAGAGCCAGTAGAAGAGATCGCCTTTATTCTAGGTGATCCATCTTTCTTTGGAGAAGAAGTGGTTAAAAGTTTAGAAAAACTTGCTGAAGGTCTAGGTGCCAAAGCTAGCATTTACCGTCAGTTAGAACCTCTAGGAACTGGGCATGCTATTATGTGTGCAGAGCCTTCTCTTTCTGGTCCAGCGGTAGTTGCTTATGCAGACACGTTAATAAGAGCCAGTTTTGAACTTGATCCTGCAGCAGACGCTGTTATATGGACCAAGCAAGTAGACCGCCCAGAAGCTTATGGTGTGGTAAAATTAAACGACCAAGAAGAAATCGTAGAGCTAGTAGAAAAGCCAGAACAATTTGTAAGCGACCAGGCAGTTATAGGTATCTATTACTTTAAAGAAATAGAAAACCTTAAAAAAGAACTGCAATTTGTGATCGATAATGAGATCATTAATGGTGGCGAGTATCAGATTAACGACGGTATAAAAAGAATGATGGCTGCTGGAAATGTTTTTAAAACAGGTACAGTAGACGAGTGGATGGACTGCGGTAATAAGAATGTTGCTATAGAGACCAACCAGCGCATCATGACCTTTATGGAAAAAGATGGAAGTGAAGAAATCAACTCGCTACCTACTCTAGAAAACTCCACTATTATACAACCATGTGTTATCGATAGCAGTGTAGTTCTCAAAAATAGTACTGTAGGACCGCACGTTTCTATAGGCGCAGGAACAGTCATAGATAACTGTACCATTACTAACTCATTGATACAGAAAAACTCTAGTATAAAAAATGCTACATTAGATGAGGCTATGATAGGTAGTCACGTAAAATACGATGCTAATTTTACTAAAATAAGCATCGGTGATTATTCTACTATGGAATAATTATTGAAAACAACAAGTTATGATCAAGTCACTCCACATTCTCTCGTTTATCGCTCTATTTTTCTTGAGTAACCTTGTCGTTGCTCAGGAACAAGTACCGTCAGAAGATGTGAATGTGGATGATCTAGGTGATGTCTCTGACGGTTTTAAGGATAATTTTTTCAACGCACTCTCTGCAAAGGCTATCGGTAATCACGATAAGGCTATTTTATTTCTAGAGGCTTGTGAAAAAATACAGCCAGATACTGGAGTCGTTCAGTTTGAAATGGGTAAGAATTATTTGATGAGTAACGCTTTCGCGAAAGCGGAACAGAAAATAACTCGTGCCATAGAACTATCTGGAGAATCAGAATGGTTATTAGAAACTTTATATGACGTTTATAACAAACAAACGGAATATGAAAAATCATTAACCGTACTTGAGAAACTGGCAGAAATGAATGAGAATTATGAGGAACTGCTGCCCTTTCAATACTTGAGAGCAAATAAAAATGAAGAAGCGCTAGCGATTATAGAAAAGCTAGATAAACGACTAGGAGAGGACGACCGTCGTATCTTAGTTAAAAGACAGGCGCAAGCAAGATTAGGAGCAAATGAGGCTAGAGATGGCAATATTGAAGATCTAGAAGCTGCCATCGCGGCAAATCCTAAAGACGAAAAATCTTATATCAACCTGATTTATCTCTACAGTAAAAAGAATAATACAGATAAGGTTCAAGAAATAGCTGAGGCGCTGGATAAAAACTTACCTAAAAGTGATAAAGCGCAACTGGCCCTTTATAAAATCTATCTAGAAGCAGGTAAAACACGCAAAGGAATCAGGAGCATGCAAAAGGTTTTTGAATCTACACAGTTCGATACAGAGACTAAAATCAACGTACTCAACGATTTTATACAGTCTGACGCTACAGACATAGAAGATAATGATATTGATAACGCTATAAACGATTTTGCAGACCAAGTGGAAGATGTAAAAGCATTTAATGCACTGGGTGATTATTACCTTAAAAGAAAAGATGTAGGTAATTCTATAGCTTTTTATCAAAAAGGACTGGATATCGATAACAAGAATTACGATCTTATTAAAAAGGTAGCGCTCTTAAGTATCGATATAAAAGATTATAATAAAACAGTAGAGATTACTGAGGAGGCGCTGGACGTTTTTCCTGCACAGGCATTGCTCTATTTGTTAAATGGTGTTGCACATAATAAATTAAATGAACCAGATAAGGCGATAGATCAGCTAGAATCTGGATTGAGTTTTTTACTTGACGAGCCTAAGTTAGAAAGTGATATCTATCAACAACTAGCTATAAGTTATGATCAAAAAGGTGATACAACTAATGCCGCAAAAATGCGTTCTAAAGTAAAGACGCTGTCTAAAAATTAATAATGAAATACTTAAAATACACTTCTATAGTCCTTTTTATATTGCTAGCCAGTTGTGGTGGTACACAACGTGCTGCAAATGATGCTACCGCTGCTGCAAAAAGATCTAAAGTAGTGAAGTCCCACAACGCTGCCCGTATCGATTTTGAAACTATGAAAGCCCGTCTTTCTATGAGTTATGATAACTCAAAAAACACGAGATCTTTTACGGTTAATTTGCGCATGGAAAAAGGTAAAAAAATATGGATGAGTGTGACCGTATTGGGTTTTACAGGTGCAAAGGTTTACATCACTCCAGACCGTGTACAGTTTTATGAAAAGCTCAATAGAAGATCTTTTGATGGCGATTTCAGCCTTATAAGTGATTTTTTAGGAGAAGAAATTACCTTTGAGCAGTTAGAAGATTTGTTATTAGGTCAGGCAGTAGAGCCTCTGGATAATAAAGATTTTAAAATTGTAAATAACGAGTATCAGTTCAAACAAGAAGGCATCGTGACGAAGCTTTTCAGCCTACGTCCGTCTGACTTTAAGGTTTCTGAGCAATCTATTGCTAAACCATCAGAAAATAGCTTCTTGAAAGTTAATTATACCGAGTATCAAGTGGTAGATGGGAGAATAATCCCAACTGAAGTAAAGATAGATGCTAACCAGCGCGACCGAGTTTCTAAGGTAGAGATGGAGTTTAAAAATGTAGAATTTAATCAATCGATGACGTTTCCTTTTAGCATGCCATCTGGTTACAGTGAGTTTAAATTGTAGATGAAAAAGCACTTTTACTTATCGATATTGTTTTTGTTGTGTTTCGCTTTCGCGGAAGCGCAATCAGAAAAAGCAGCTCTAGAACAACGTAAAGCAGAGATTCAAAGAGAGATCAATCAATTTGATAGGTTACTCAAAAACGTCCGTAAAGAAGAGAAAACAATGGTGCTGCTGGTAGAAACCATTGATAAAAAGATATTGCGTACTCAAGAGATTATTAATATTACTAATAAGCAAGCAAATAACCTGACTAGAAATATTAAAGCAAATGCTGCTGAGATTAAAAAATTAAATACAGAGGTAAAAGCTCTAAAAGCAGAGTATGCAGAGATGATTGTAAAGTCGTATAAATCACAAAATGATCAAAGTAGACTGATGTTTTTACTGAGTTCTGAAGATTTTTTACAGGCTTATAAAAGAGTACAATATTTAAAATCCTATGCAGACTATCGTAAGAAACAAGCAGAAGAAATAACGATAAAATCGGAAGCTATTGCTGCAAAAAATGTAGCGCTAGAAGAAGAGAAAAAAGAAAAGAATAAAGTTCTAGCACTCAATAAAAAACAAAGGGCAGCACTTAAAGTTGATAAAGTAGAACAAGAGAACCTGCTGGCGGTGGTTAAAGAAAACGAAAAAAAGTATGCCGCAGATATAAAGGTAAAAGCAAAAGAGCGCAACAAAATAGATCGAGAACTTAAAGCGCTTATTGCAGCCGATATTAAAGCGTCTAATAAAGGTAAAACAGGTGCGGTAGCAAATAAATTCTTCTTAACACCAGAAGCAAAAATTCTAGCTAATAATTTTAAAAGTAACAAAGGAAAATTACCATGGCCGGTAGAAGAAGGTTTTGTTTCTAGACGTTATGGTACGCAACCACACCCAATAGTAAGATCGCTTACTATAGATTCAAATGGTCTTAGATTACAAAGTCCAGGCGGTGCAAAAGTGCGCGCTATTTTTGAAGGCGAAGTGATACGTATTACAAAAAGTAAATATGGTATACTCGCGGTACACATAAGACATGGTAACTACACTTCTATATATGATAATCTCAAGTCTGTAAGTGTCGAAAAAGGAGATATGGTAAATACAAAAGATATCATAGGAGAAATTTTTACCTCTAATTCTGGAGAAACAGAACTTAAATTTGTCCTCATGCAGGATAATGATACTGTAGATCCTGCACAGTGGATTGCGAGGAAATGATTAACGATTGGAGATTAAAGATATTAGATTTTTGATTTTTCACAAAACGATGCTTGGTTGAGCGATAGTCGAAACCTATTTTGAATTCAACAAATAAGTTTACAGTAAGGAGCTATTTTGATTAATGATTGGAGATCAACGATATCAGATTTTTGATTTTTCACTCTTATTGGAAATTACAAAAGTTATAGATTGATAGCGATTCTAGCAGATTGCGCATCAAAGGCGATATGATAAGTTGTAATTGTGTTTTTTCACAACGACACATGAGTTTAAAACTCCTTGCCTAGAAAGAGATTCAGGATTTAGGGTTAATGAGGTTGACTTTTTGATTTTTCACTTTTTTTGTAACGAGCAAGTCTTGGTTAAACATAAAAAACCGCTATTTACCTATGATTAGGTATATAGCGGTTTTTTAATGCTGGTAGTTTGTATACTTTATTCAGCAAATAGTGCTTTTAATTCTGTCGCGTCTTTTGCTTTCATTTTTCCAGCAAGAACAAGACTTAATTGCTTACGTCTTAAAGCTGCATCATAACGTTGCTTTTCAAGTTCGCTTTCTGGACTTATAGGTGCAACTGCGATAGGTCTTCCAGTGTCATCTACAGCGACAAAGGAGTAAATGGCCTCATTTGCCTTAGTACGCTCACCGCTTTCACGATCCTCTACCCAAACGTCCATATAAACCTCCATAGAGGTCTTAAAAGCTCTTGTTACTTGTGCTTCTATGGTTACAACACTTCCCAATGGCACCATTCTATTAAAACCTACATTATTTACAGAAGCTGTTACTACTATACGTCTAGAATGACGTCTGGCAGCAATACTCGCCGCGCGATCCATACGAGCTAGTAATTCACCACCAAAAAGATTATTAAGCGGATTAGTCTCACTAGGTAATACCATATCAGTAACGGTAGTAAATGATTGTGAAGGTGTTTTAGCTTGCATAGTACTCAAATTTTTTGCAAAGGTACTCGGTAATTAATGTGGTAAGGAATAATTTTAGAAAATATTGAGAAATTGTAGTTGATTCCTAAAAGATTTAAAAGCAGTATTTGGTAGAGTTAAGTAGTGTTATTAAATCATTAAATGAAATTCTTTTCAAGTATTTAGTAGCTGTTAGTCAGGAACTTATCTATAACTCTATAAGCGCTCTTGTTTTTTTTTTAGTAAATATTTAACATTTTATTCTTTAGATCATGATAAATTAGAAATGTCGATACAGCAAGATTTTTTCCCTCCTGATGAGCTGTTAGACTTCATGTTTTTTAAAAGAATATGTAAATCTTGTTATCATTTATTGATCAATTTTACGCAACCATAATAATATTATTATATCTATTTTATAGATAACTTTAATCTTTATACCATGAAAACTATTTATATTCTACTCGTAGCATTACTAATAACTACTTGCGACAGTGACGACGCTCCATCTCAAGAAAGTTTATTACCACCCATTACCATGACAGGAGAAAATACCTTTGGTTGTTTGATTGATGGTAAGTTCTTTAAACCTAGAGATGGTAGGATTACTGTTAATAGTGATAATAAAGGTCTTAGAATAATCACAACAGAATCAACTAATGTCGAGTATAAGATTGATGATTTCAAGAGCAATAAAACTTCTAGCTTACTTATTCATATTGAAAATTTCCGATATAATTCATCTGAAATTTATCTAATGCAAGACTCTAATGGATTGAGCAGTTTAGATGGTTTAAACAATACATATGCACATTGTAGAATATGGAAGAATGATCAATTAGGATATCAAAGATATATTACTTTTCCAAATTCTGGACAAATCGAAATATCGAATCAAATTAATACGGGAGTTACAAATTTTCATAATGCAACATTTGATATGAAATTAATAAACACTCAAAATGTTAATGATACAATTAATATCGTACTTGGAAGATTTGACCTAGAAGCTTTTACCTTACAAAACACCTCTTATAATTAGTTAAATAGACTGCCGCGCCAACGGCAGTCTATAAACATTTAACAATCAACACTCATTTTATTAACCATTAAACATTCCCCTTGCTAGCTCTATTCTACAAAGTAGCTAGTGCTAGTTTTTAACTAGTAACGATTAAAAACGTGATAAATAGAGAAGCTAGTATTGGTTTCCCTTTTTTTTATGTTTTAGAGTAGTTTACACTGCTGTAGTGTCTCTTTCGCGAAAGCGAAATCCTCAAAAATAGAGCACAAAAAAACGCCTGCAAGTATTTACCTGCAGGCGTTTATAATTATTTAAGTTCTTTACCGTCCTTATCTTTAAATTTATATTCTAGATAAGTATAGGCATCTCTAGGTACTACCTTGACCCATTTTTTATGGTTCATAAACCATTTAGATCGTACAGAAGGATATCCTTTTGTTATAAAAGCAGCGATAAAAGGATGCGCATTGAGCGTTATCTTTTTTACACCAGCTTTAAGGTGTCGTTCTAATGTTTCGGTAATTTCCTGTATGACTAGAATAGGAGCTTGTATTTCCTTTCCATTTCCATCAGGGTTTTCCTCACGAGTTTTAATGTTTACTTCTTGTCTTACACGCTGTCTAGTAATCTGGATAAGACCAAATTTACTAGGTGGAAGGATCTTGTGTTTTGCACGGTCTTCGGACATTTCATCTCTCATGTGTTCATAGAGTTTCTTGCGATTCTCTGCTTTACGCATGTCGATAAAATCTACTACTATAATACCACCCATGTCTCTAAGCCTTAACTGGCGCGCAATCTCAGTTGCAGATATCATGTTGGTTTCTAGTGCAGTGTCTTCCTGACTGTCTGCTTTATTAGATCTATTCCCAGAGTTTACATCTATAACATGCATAGCCTCCGTATGTTCTATGACAAGGTATGCACCTTTGCTCATTGATACTGTGCGGCCAAATGATGTTTTGATCTGACGTTCTATACCAAATTTCTCAAAAACTGACGTTTTCGGATTGTGGTATTTTACGATAGACTCTTTATGTGGGGCAATAGTTTTTAAATAGTTTTTAATTTCTTCAAGTACCTCTTGGTCGTCTACGACTATCGAAGTATATGTGTCATTAAAAACATCTCTCATAAGGGAATTGGTACGACTTACTTCAGTCATAACCTTAGTTGGGAATTGTGCCTTGTGTATTTTGCTACACATGGTTTCCCATTTTGCTACAAGATTTTGTAAATCTTGGTCCAGATCTGCTACGAGTTTACCTTTTGCGACTGTACGTACTATGACGCCAAATCCTTCAGGTTTAATGCTTTTTACAAGTCTTTTTAAACGGCTTTTTTCTTCTTTATCTTCTATCTTTTGAGATATAGAGATGCGATCAGAAAAAGGAACTAGAACAACATACCTACCTGGTAAAGAAAGCTCTGCACTTAGGCGAGGTCCTTTAGTAGAAATGGGTTCTTTAACTACTTGAACAAGAATAGGTTGTGTAGGTGTGATTGCATTTTCAATTGCACCGTGCTTTTCTAAATCTTTTTCAAATTTTATGTCCTTAAGCGTAAAATTTTTACGTCTACCACTTAAAACTTGTTTGGTAAATTTAAGTTGGGTAAGGTATTTAACACCTAGGTCGTGATAGTGTAAAAAACCATCTTTTTCATAGCCTACGTCTACAAATGTAGCGTTAAGACCAGAAAGTACCTTGCGTGATTTTGCAATGAATATATCACTTACCGCAAACTTATTTTCTTCTTCATCTTTGTGTAATTCGACTAGTCTTCCATTTTTAGTAAGAGCATAATCGATTTTTGTAGCACTGGAACGGATAATAATTTCTTTATCCATAATTCCTGTAATGTTTATAACCTTACATGCTCTAACGATTAGTAGCAAGTAAAGTATGTTTATATGTTTTTAATACAAGTTTGTTACTACTTGTATAATCAACGAGTTGTCAGTTGCAACCCTATTTCAAAGAACTCTTAAAAATAAAAAAAAAGTAGTCTGAGACTACTTTTTCTTCTTGTGACGATTAGCACGTCTACGTTTTTTACGTTTGTGCGTTGCTACCTTATGTCTCTTTCTTTTTTTACCGCTTGGCATATCTCTTATTTTTTTACTTAACTTTTACGTTTGATTTTACTCCGTCTACAAAAACCTTAGCTGGTTTAAAAGCAGGTATATTGTGAGCAGGAATTTTAATTGTTGTGTTCTTAGAAATGTTACGTCCAGTCTTTTCAGCTCTAGTTTTTACAATAAAGCTACCAAAACCACGTAAATATACGTTCTCTCCAGTTTCAAGAGAATCCTTCACCTCATTCATGAAAGACTCAACAGTTGCCTGTACATCAGTCTTCTCCATTCCCAGTTTGTCTGAAATCTTAGATACGATATCTGCTTTAGTCATTTTTAAATTTTAATTTAATTAGGGTTTATTAAACAGGGCGCAAATATACCCTAAAAAAGTAAATATGAAATCTCTAATCAATTAAAATTTAAGAAGATATATATTGCGAGCTGCAATTTAACGCTTTTTATGGACTTTTCTAGGCAACTTATTGATTGGTATGTAGTTAACAAGAGAGAGCTGCCGTGGCGCGATACTCAAAACCCATATTTTATTTGGCTTAGCGAGGTCATATTACAGCAAACTCGCGTTAAACAAGGGTTACCTTACTATAAAAGTTTTGTTAAAAACTACCCTACAGTTCAAGAACTAGCCGCTGCACCCCAAGATGATGTACTTAAATTATGGCAGGGATTAGGCTATTATTCCCGCGCTCGAAATTTACAGGCTGCCGCTGTGCAAATAGTCGATAATGATCTTAAATTTCCGGATACCTATAAAGAACTCCTTACTTTAAAAGGAGTAGGTGATTATACCGCTGCTGCGATCGCTAGTTTTGCCTTTAATGAAGCGGTTGCTGTTGTGGACGGTAATGTGTATCGTGTTCTGTCACGTATATATGGTATCGCAACACCTATTAATGTGCCGGCTGGCGTTAGGGAATTTAAGGAACTAGCTAGCAAATTGCTTAATAAGAAAGATCCTGCTACGCATAATCAGGCGATAATGGAATTCGGCGCGATGCAGTGCTCACCCAAAAACCCTGATTGTGACACCTGTCCTTTTCAAAAAGATTGTGTCGCATTTAATGAAGGTAGAATTACAGATTTACCAGTAAAGATTAAGAAGACTAAGGTTAAGAGCCTTTTCCATCATTATATAGTCGTACAGACACCTTCTAAAAAACTTCTATTCAACCAGCGTGATAACAGTAGTATATGGGCTGGATTATTTGAGTTTCCTTATATAGATGCTAGTGGCGCACTATTACCTGTTGAGTTTACAGAGCATGAAGTGTTTAAAGATGTTGTTGGTGGGTCTCGCTTTCGCGAAAGCGTATACAACCAAGAGCCTATTATCCATAAATTATCTCATAGAAAAATACATGCCTATTTCTGGATTGTGGAAGTAGAAGATGAGATAAACGGTGCTATTACTATTAAAGAAGCTCAAGAAAGACCGGTACATGTATTGATGGAGCGTTTTATGAAAGATTTTTGGCAATTGAAATAAAACAATTTTGTAATTTACATGGGCTAACAATCTCACGACGTGGGCGTTTTTCCATATCTTTGACAACTTTATTAAACAACCATACAAGACAATATATTTATAAATTCAATACAGACTAATTATGGCAGGTACAGTAAATAAAGTGATACTTATAGGTCACACGGGAGACGAAGTGAAGATGAAGTACTTTGAAGGTGGAAATTGCATAGGTAGATTCCCACTGGCGACAAATGAAGAATATGTAAACCGTAGTACTGGTGAGCGTGTTTCAAATACAGAATGGCACAATTGTGTTGTACGTAATAAAGCTGCCGAAGTATGTGAAAAATACTTGAAAAAAGGAGACAAGGTATATGTAGAAGGGCGTATTAAAAACCGTCAGTGGACTGGAGAAGATGGACAGCAACGCTACACGACCGAAATTCAAGTGCAAGAATTTACTTTCTTAACACCTAAAAATGAAGCTGCTGCACCTAGTAGGCCACAACAAAGTGCTCCTGCTCGTCCTCAAACACAGCAGCAACCTCAGGCTGCAGCGCCACAACAGGCGCAATCACCATCTAGCAATACTTACAGCCAGCCTGTAGCTAGCGATAGTAGTGTTAGTGATGACGATGATTTACCATTTTAATTTAAAAGAATTAATTCATACTAATTGGATCCTGACCCAGCGCTTTTACTTAATGTTTCAATGATTTCTAGTGGAGATCAATTTATATATCTAGCTGTTTTTATATTGCTATTAATAGGTAGCGCACTTATAAGTGGTGCCGAAGTAGCTTTTTTTACGCTATCTAGCACAGAGTTAGATGACGAAAATGAAGATTTTCCTAGACGTAGTATAGTAAAGAAACTATTAGATAGGCCTAAGAAATTGCTAGCTACTATATTGATAGCAAATAATGCGATCAATATAACATCGGTTTTAATATTTGGTATCCTTAGTGAATCGTGGTTTGCAAATATTGAGCCTGTAGCTGTAGATTTTGGGTTTCAATTTGATCTAGACATTAGGTTTGTTCTAGAGGTAGTGGTTATTACTTTTTTGATATTACTATTCGGTGAGATATTCCCTAAAGTATATGCAAATCGTAACCCTAAAGGTTTTGCTAGCTTCATGGCGATACCGCTTAATATCCTTGATAAAATATTCAGTTTTATCAGTTTGCCTATGCGATATGTGACTTTGTTGATACAGGACCGTTTAGGTAGTAAGAAATCTAATATTACCATATCTCAATTGTCTCAAGCTCTAGAACTGACAGATGAGAACGATACGACAGATGAAGAGCAGCAGCTATTGCAAGGTATTGTGAGTTTTGGTAATACGCATACTAAGAACGTGATGCGCAACCGTACTGATGTTTTTGCTCTAGACGACACTTTGCCTTTTAAAGATATTATACCGCAAGTAATTGAACATGGATATTCACGTATACCATGTTATAAAGAAAGTATAGATCATATTACAGGTGTTCTTTATGTAAAAGATTTACTTCCTTATATAGAGCGTAAGAATTATGAATGGACTAAACTGCTTAGAGAAGTCTATTTTGTGCCAGAAAATAAAAAGCTAGACGATTTATTACAAGAATTTCAAGAGAAGAAAAAGCACATAGCTATAGTAGTAGATGAATACGGTGGGACTAGTGGTTTAATATCTCTAGAAGACATTATTGAAGAGATAGTAGGAGATATTAGCGATGAGTTTGACGAGGAAGACCTAGTCTATTCAAAGCTAGATGATAAGAATTATGTTTTTGAGGGAAAAACGCAATTAAAAGATTTTTATAGAGTTCTAGATCTTGAAGAGGAAGACGCTGCAATCTTTGATGGTAGTAAAGGTGAGTCAGAAACTCTGGCTGGTTTTATATTAGAGCAGACAGGTCATTTTCCTAGAAAATTAGATAAAATTACTTTTCATAATATCACCTTTTTAATAGAGGTGATGGATAATAAACGCATTAAACAAATCAAATGTACGCTAGCTTAAGAATACTACTTGTATTAACTCTTATTATCACAGTCTCTAGCTGTAATGATAAAGAAGTGTTGCCTAAACCTAGCGCACAGCTAGCCCTAGATTTTCCTAAAGGGGACTATGTACAGTCTAATAATTTGAACTGTCCTTTTTCTTTTGAGGTAAATGAATATGCTCGAGTACTGGCTAAATCTGACTGTTCTATGAAAATAGAATATCCAGGTATGGATGCTACGTTGTATTTAAATTATAGACCGGTACAAGATAATTTAAGAAAGTTACTTATCGATGGTCAGAAACTGTCTTATGACCATAATCAAAAAGCAGACGTTATTGGTGATTACCCATTTGTGAATAAAATGAATAAGACCTACGGTATGATGTATGAGATAGAAGGCAATGCTGCTTCTAATGCGCAATTTTATGTAACAGACAGCACAAAACATTTTCTTACGGCATCTTTATATTTCTACACGCAGCCTAATTATGATTCTATTTTACCAGCTGTAGATTATGTAAAAACCGACATGATAAAAATGATGGAAACTTTAAAGTGGAAATAGTTAAATAATTGTTTGCAAAATGTTGTATTTAAGTTATTTTTGGGCAAAATACTTAACAATTATGAAAAATTTTAAATTAATTACCTTAGCTTTTTTAGCGGTATTCACCTTCACAACATCTTGTAGTAGCGATGATGATTCTGGTGTTGCTGATGACTCTGGAAACACTGATGATACTGTAGTAGTAGCAGTAGACAGTGAATTTGTATTGAACGGCGTAACCTACCCAGTTGCTCAGGGTATAGTTCAAAGTTTCGGAGACAATGGAAATGGAACTTCCTTTGATTTTGACATAACCTTATTTAGTGATACTATCACTTTTGATCCTACGACAGGTTTTTCTGGAGCTGGTGAGGTTGTTTATTTAGATCTTAATTCAGATAATGCTACGTCACTTTCAGATGGTACTTATGTGTTTGCAGTAGATACAGGTAATTTCCCTGATAGAAATGCATTCACAGTTATGGATAACTCATTTGGTGCTGTAAATTTTGATACAGCTGCAGGAACTGCAGATGCTGGTGTAGTAGCAACAACTGGTAGCGTTGTAGAATTAACTATTGAAGGTGGTGTTTACACAATTATGTATGATATCTTAGGTGGTGATGGTACTACTAATATCATAGGTTCTTATCAAGGTACCTTAACTAGTATCTAATAGATTACAATATTCAATATCTAAAACTTTTGTTTTAAAGCCCAAGATGGAAATCTTGGGCTTTTTAATTTTAAAATTTGTCCCGTCCTAGAATAGCGATACACTAAAATCTTAGTGTAATGAAAACACCTATAAACATTGGTTATGTGAAACGTACCCAAAAAGACTACTCGCTTTCTTTTAAGCTTCAAGTAGTAGAAGAAATTGAATCAGGA